>JASDDH010000027.1 GCA_030407505.1 Planococcus sp. APC 4015 | reverse complement strand
CCTGTCCCACCCCGCACATCCATCGAAAAGGAGCACGCCATGAGCCGCACATCCCTTCCCCGCCTGACCCGCCGCCGCGCCGCCCGCCTGTTCGCCGAGCCTCCGGCATCCCGCGCCCCGCGCATGCTCGGCGGCGACACCGGCGCTGCGACGGCGGAGTACGCGATCGCCACGATGGCCGCCGTCGCCTTCGCGGGCCTGCTGGTCGTGATCATGCGTTCTGATGAAGTGCGCGGCATCCTGACAGACCTCGTGCGTCGCGCTCTGACAGTCGCATGATCCGTCGCGCGCTCGCGGGCGATCGCGGCGCCGTGGTCGCCGAGTTCGCGATCGCCCTGCCGGCCGTCGCTCTCGTCCTCCTGCTCTGCGCGGGTGCGCTCGGCGCGGCATCCCGGCACGTGCGACTGCAGGACGCCGCGGCCGACGCCGCGCGACTCGCGTCGCGCGGCGAATCGGCCGCCCGGATAGACTCGGCAGCCGCCGCGGCCGTCGAAGGAGCGACGACACAGGTGTCGCGCAGCGGCGACATGGTCTGCGTCACCGCAACGGCTCCGGCGCTCGTCGGTCTGACGCTGACGGCGACCGGGTGCGCGCTGGGTGACGGCCGCTGATGGCGGGCGCCCTTCTCACCGTGGGCGTCGTCGGCTGCACCGCGGTGCTGGCGGTCGGCCTCGTCACGGCCGGTGCAGCCGCCGTGGTGGCCCAGCGCGTGGCCGGGGCTGCCGACGGCGCGGCTCTCGCGGCAGCGGATGCGGCATCCGGAGCGATCGGCGGCGTGCCCTGCGGACGAGCCGCCGAACTCGCCGCCGCCGTCGGCGCCGAACTCGGCTCGTGCGACGTCGAGGGGCTCATCGCGACGGTCACCGTGTCGGCTCGGTTCGGCGTGTTCACGGTCGCGGCGTCGGCGCGCGCCGGGCCGCCGCCGTGACTTCGGCGCGGGCGACCTCACGGCGAGGACCCGATCATCGGCGTGTATGGTTTGCGACGTACGAAAGGACGCCCACGTTGGCAGATGGCAAGAAGCTCGTGATCGTCGAGTCCCCGACCAAGATGCGGTCGATCCAGGGGTACCTCGGCGACGGATACGAGGTGCTGAGCTCGGTCGGGCACATCCGCGACCTCGCGGACCGCAAGGCGATCCCCGCCGAGCTGAAGAAGACCTCGGTCGGAAAGTACTCGATCGACATCGAGAACGGGTTCACTCCCTTCTATGTCGAGTCCGAGCGCGGCAAGAAGACGGTCGCCGAGCTCAAGCGAGCCCTCAAGAACGCCGACGAGCTCCTGCTCGCCACTGATGAGGACCGCGAGGGCGAAGCCATCGCGTGGCATCTGCTCGAGGCGCTCAAGCCCAAGGTCCCCGTCAAGCGCATGGTCTTCCACGAGATCACGAAAGACGCCATCCAGGCCGCGGTCAAAAACACCCGCGAGCTCGACCTCGCCCTCGTCGACGCGCAGGAGACCCGCCGCATCCTCGACCGCCTCTACGGCTGGGACGTCTCGGACGTCACGCGCCGCAAGGTCGGGCAGGGCACCTCGGCCGGTCGCGTCCAGTCCGCCGCCACCCGCCTCGTGGTCGACCGGGAGCGCGAGCGCATCGCGTTCATCTCTGCGTCCTACTGGGACATCGAGGCGCTCGCCGTCAAATCCGAGTCCGGCTTCACGACGCGCCTGGCGCGCATCGACGGAGCACCGCTCGCCCGCGGCACCGACTACGACGACCGCGGCCAGCTCAAGAAGGCCGTCGTCGTCCTCGATGAGGAGCGCGCGCGCTCCCTCGCCGAGACGGTGTCGTCGCTCGGTCAGGCCGAGGTCGCGAACCTCGAGTCCAAGCCCGGCACCCGCAGCCCCAAGCCGCCGTTCACCACATCGACGATGCAGCAGGAATCCGGTCGCAAGCTCTCGATGAGCGCCAAGCACGCCATGAGCGTCGCCCAGCGTCTCTACGAGAAGGGCTTCATCACCTACATGCGAACCGACTCGACGGCGCTGTCGACGCAGGCGGTTCAGGCTGCGCGCGCGCAGGCCGTCAACCTGTACGGCGAGAAGGCCGTGCCCCTCAATCCCCGCGTCTACCGAAGCAACAGCAAGAACGCCCAGGAGGCGCACGAGGCGATCCGTCCCTCGGGCGAGGACTTCCGCACCCCCGCGTCCGTCGCCAAGGAACTCGACCGCGACGAGCAGCGCCTCTACGACCTCATCTGGAAGCGCACGATCGCGAGCCAGATGTCGGACGCGAAGTACGAGACGACCACCGTGACCCTCGCTCTGCAGGCGAAGGGGGAGCGGCTCGAGTTCACGGCCTCGGGAACCGTCTACACCTTCAAGGGCTTCCTCGAGGCCTATGAAGAGGGGCGCGACGAGAAGCGCGCCGACGCCGACAAGGCCGACGATCAGTCGCTGCCGATCATGGCGGTCGGCGACACGCTGCGCCTGAAGGACGTCGAGCCCAAGGGGCACTCCACGAGCCCCAAGCCCCGCTACACCGAGGCGTCGCTGGTCAAGGCGCTCGAAGAGAAGGGCATCGGCCGTCCGTCCACCTTCGCGAGCATCATCGACGTGATCCTCGACCGCGGTTACGTCACCAAGCGCGGTCAGGCCCTCGTTCCGAGCTGGCTCGCGTTCAGCATCGTGCGCCTGCTGGAGGGCCACTTCGCCGACCTCGTCGACTACGACTTCACCGCGGCGCTCGAAGACGACCTCGACGCCATCGCCCGTGGGGAGCAGAAGCGCTCCGAGTGGCTGCAGGAGTTCTACTTCGGCTCCGAATCGCACGCGGGTCTGCGCAACGTCGTCGACAACCTCGGCGAGATCGATGCGCGCGAGCTGAATGCGACCAAGATCTCGGATGTCGCCACGGTGCGCTTCGGTCGCTACGGGCCCTACCTCGACGTCGTGGACCCCGAGAACCCCGACGCCGATCCGCGCCGGGTCAATCTGCCCGACGACCTCGCCCCCGACGAGTTGACGCCCGAGAAGGCGCAGGAGCTCATCGACGCGCCCGTGGCCGGCAATCGCGTGCTGGGCGAGAACCCCGAGAACGGCCGGCTGATCGTCGTCAAGGACGGCCGCTACGGCCCCTACCTCGAAGAGGAGATCCCCGAAGAGGCGGTCGCCGTCGACGAGGCGACCGGCGAGGTCAAGGCCGCTCCCAAGAAGCGGGGCGCCAAGAAGGTCGAGCCGCCCAAACCGCGCAGGGCGTCGCTGTTCAAGACGATGTCGCCCGACACGATCGACTTCGACACGGCGATGCAGCTGCTCTCGCTTCCGCGCCTCGTGGGAACGCATCCTGAATCGGGTGAGGTCATCACGGCGCAGAACGGTCCCTACGGCCCGTACATCAAGAAGGGCACCGACTCGCGCACGATCGACAGCGAGCAGCTCATCTTCGACATCACGCTCGACCAGGCTGTCGCGATCTACGAGCTTCCCAAGTACGGCGCCCGACGTCCGTCCAGCGCGCTCAAGGAGTTCGAGAACGACCCGGTGAGCGAGAAGCCCATCCGCATCCGCGACGGGCGGTTCGGCGCATACGTGACCGACGGCGTGACCAACGTCACGATCCCTCGCGGCCAGATGCCCGACGACATCACCTTCGAGATCGCCGTCCAGATGCTCGCCGACAAGCGCGCCAAGGGCCCCGCCCCGAAGCGCACCGCCGCCAAGCGCACGACCACGCGCAAGGCGCCGGCGAAGAAGTGACCTTCCGGCAGGCTCAGGGAACGACGGGCCTGTTCGTCACCCTGGAAGGCGGCGACGGCGTCGGCAAGACGACGCAGTCGGCGCTCCTCGAGAGCTGGCTCGTCGATCAGGGCCGTACGGTCGTGCGCACGCGCGAACCGGGGGGCACCGAGGTCGGCGTGCTCGTGCGCGACATCGTGCTGCACCACCGCGGTGACATCGCGCCCCGGGCTGAGGCTCTGCTGTACGCGGCCGATCGCGCGCACCACATCGACACGGTCGTCCGGCCGGCGCTCGACCGTGGTGAGGTCGTGCTCCAGGACCGCTACCTCGACTCGTCGGTCGCCTACCAGGGCGCGGGGCGCGTGCTCGGACGCGACGAGGTGCGCGACCTTTCGCTGTGGGCCACCGGCGGGCTCCTGCCCGATCTGACGGTGCTGCTCGATCTCGATCCGGATGCCGCGCGCGCGCGTCTCGACGCCGACGACAAGCCGTTCGACCGCCTCGAGGCGGAGAAGAGCGAGTTCCATTCCCGCGTGCGAGCCGAGTTCCTCGCCCTCGCCGAGGCGGAGCCCGAGCGGTTCCTCGTGCTGGATGCCTCGCGCGATCCCGAGGTGATCGCCGCCGCGGTCCGCGCGCGTCTCCAGGCCCTCCTGGCGTGACCGGCCGCCGTCCCCGGCCGCGGTTAGGCTGATCGGCATGGATGCCACGACGACCGCGGTCCCCGCGACGGCGGGCTCCGACGCCGCGGTGCCCTGGGGTGCCGTCTGGGGGCAGGACGACGCCGTCGCGGCGCTGCGGGCCGCGGCATCCCACCCCGCCGACATGACCCATGCGTGGCTCATCACCGGCCCTCCGGGATCGGGTCGCTCGACACTCGCCTACGCTTTCGCGGCCGCGCTGATCGCCGAGCCCGACGACGTCAACGCGATGCGTCAGGTGCTCGCCGGCACGCATCCCGATCTGGCGGCGCTCCGCACCGAAGGTGTGATCATCTCGATCAAGGAGGCGAGGGCGCTCGTCGAACGCTCGTACTTCTCACCTTCCCTCGGGCGATACCGCGTCATCGTCATGGAAGACGCCGACCGCATGTCCGAGCGCACGTCGAACGTGCTGCTGAAGGCACTCGAAGAGCCGCCCGAGCGCACCGTGTGGGTGCTGTGCGCACCGAGCGACGCCGACCTGCTGCCGACGATCCGGTCTCGGGTGCGCACGCTGCGGCTGCGCGATCCCGAGGTGGCCGACGTCGCGCGGCTCATCGTCCAGCGCACCGGGGTCGATCCGGCGATCGCCGAGCAGTCGGCCCGGCACGCGCAACGGCACATCGGCATGGCGCAGCGTCTGGCCACCGACGCGCCGGCGCGCGAGCGCCGCGACGAGACGCTGAGAGCGGTGCTCGGGGTGCGCGGCGTGGGCGGTGCCGTCGAGGTGGCGGGGCGCATCGTGCAGCTCGCGACCGACGATGCCAAGACCCTCACCGTCGAACGCGACGAGGCCGAGCGGTCGAGTCTGCTGCGCACGCTGGGCATCCCCGAAGGCGGCGCCGTGCCGCCGGCGGTGCGGTCGCAGCTGTCGGCACTCGAAGACGACCAGAAGCGACGCGCGACGCGCAGTCTGCGCGACGGCATCGACCGGGTCCTGACCGACCTGCAGTCGATGTTCCGCGACGTGCTCATGCTGCAGTACGGCCGCACCGACCTGATCAACCTCGAACTCGACGCCGAGCTGCGCGGGCTCGCCGCGGCGTGGCCGGCCGACCGCACGCTCGTCGTGCTCGATCGCATCGCCGAGACGCGTCGCAACCTCGAACAGAACGTCGCCCCCGCCCTGGCCCTCGAAAGCATGCTCGTGACCGTCGCGAGCGGAAGGACCCCGTGAGTCACACATCCTCCGCCGGTCGGCGTCTGCGCCGAGCCCTCGCTGCCGTCGCGGGCGTCGCGGCGGCATCCGTCGTCCTGTCCGGATGCCTCTACGCGATGATCCCCGAGACGTCTCCCTCCGGGCCGTCGTCGAGCGTCGCCCCTGACACCGACGGCGTTTCCGGCGACCTGCTCCCGTTCTACGAGCAGGAGCTCGAGTGGACGACGTGCGCGGGCGAATTCGACTGCACGATGGTCACGGCTCCGCTGGACTGGGCGGATCCGACCGCCGGCGAGATCGAGCTGTCGGTCATCCGCCATCGGGCGACCGAGGGCGCCGCCCTCGGCTCGCTCCTGACGAACCCGGGCGGTCCGGGCGGCAGCGGCGTCGACCTCATCCGCGAGTCGCTCTCGTTCGCGGTGGGCGCCGACCTCTCCGCCCGCTACGACGTGATCGGATTCGATCCGCGCGGTGTGGGGGAGTCCACTGCCGTCGCCTGCCTGGACGCGGCCGAGATGGACGCCTACCTCTACGACATCCGTCCCGGTCAGCGCGGGTCGGCCGAGTGGGAGGCCGCGCTCACCGCCGCCAACGAGGAGTTCGCCGACGCCTGCGAGATCAACAGCGACGGCATCCTCGAGTTCATCACCACCGATCAGTCCGCTCGCGACATGGACCTCATCCGCGCGGTGCTCGGCGACCCGAAGCTCAACTACCTCGGGTACTCGTACGGCACGTTCCTCGGAGCCACGTACGCCAAGCTCTACCCCGACAAGGTGGGCCGCCTGGTGCTCGACGGTGCGATCGACCCGTCTGTGTCGGGACTCGACGTGTCGACCACGCAGGCCGTCGGCTTCGAATCAGCGCTTCGGGCCTACATGGAGAGCTGCCTCGCCGACAACGCGTGCCCGTTCCGCGGCACGCTCGATGAGGCCATGAGCGACCTGTCGACGCTTTTGGCGAGCGTCGACCGCGCCCCGCTGCAGAGTTCGGACGGGCGCATGCTCGGAGCCGACTCGCTTGTGACGGCGATCGTGGCCGCGCTCTACTCGCAGGACTCGTGGAGCTACCTCACGCGCGCCCTCAGCGACACCCTCGAGGGCAATCCCGACGTCGCCTTCGTGCTCGCCGACTTCTACAACGGTCGCGAGGCGGGGGAGTACCTCGACAACTCGACCGAGGCGTTCCGCGCATACAACTGCATGGACTACCCCGCCGACACGTCCGAGGCGGATGCCGCCGCGTCCGAGGCGCTGATCGCCGAGCAGGCGCCGACCATCGCCCCCTACTGGTCCGGCCCCGACCCGTGCGAGGTGTGGCCGTACGCGCCGACCGGCGTCCGCGAGCCCATCGCCGCCGAGGGCGCGGCGCCGATCCTCGTGATCGGAACGACCAACGACCCGGCGACCCCGTACGAGTGGTCGGTCTCGCTGGCCGAGCAGCTCTCGTCGGGTGTTCTCATCACCCGGGTGGGCGAGGGTCACACGGGCTTCAACAAGGGCAACGCGTGCGTCGACGACGCGGTGGTGTCGTTCTTCCTCGATGACGTCGTGCCCGACGGCGATCTGCGCTGCGAGTGAGCGACGACATGACCGTGTTCGCGGGTGTCGCCCCGACCCTGTAAGATTGCTCATCGTGCAACGCGCAAGCGAAGCGCGCCACCTTAGCTCAGACGGCAGAGCGATTCACTCGTAATGAATAGGTCAAGGGTTCGATTCCCTTAGGTGGCTCAGAATCCGGATGCGGTCGCGAGAGCGGCCGTTTTCCATATGCGCAGAGGAGCCCAGCGAGCGTGAACGACCGGGCGATCGATGCGATCCTCGAGATCTTCACGTGGGTGGGCTTCGGCGCCGCCGCGCTGTTCGGTCTTCTCGCGCTCGTCGTGCGCATCGCCGACGGGTCATGGGTGCCCGCGCAGGTCGTGATCGCCGACGATCCAGGCGGACGCATCGCCCGCTGGTTCGGCCATGAGGGTCGCGTCGGCGCCGCGCGCCTGACGCACGAGCAGGAGCACGCGCTCGCGGGCCGCGAGACGGCGGATGTGTTCGTGCGGCTGGGTCGTCATGACCGGATGCGGCTGACCAAGGGGTCGCCGCTCGTTCGGCTGCTGTCGTGGCTGGCCATCGGGTTCACGGCGCTGGGTGTCCTGTCGGCCACTCTCTCGCTCGTCGTGCTGTTCGTCCGCTGACACGATTCCCGCGACGGGCGCCGTCGCCGTGCACCAGGTCATCCGCGCAGGATCGGCGTACCCTCGGACCATGACAAAGGCGCTGTTCATCGTCGACGTCCAGAACGATTTCACCGAGGGCGGGGCGCTCGGTGTCCAAGGCGGCGACGCCGTCGCGGCGGCGATCTCGAGACACCTCGCCGCGCACGCCGCCGAGTACGCGGTCATCGTCGCGTCCCGCGACTGGCACGACGGCCACAACGACAACGGCGGCCATTTCCACCCCGAACCCGACTTCGTGGATTCGTGGCCCGTGCACTGCGTGAGCGGTTCGGCGGGCGCCGAATACCATCCCGCGTTCGAGACGGATGCCGTGACCCACCACGTGAAGAAGGGGCAGGGCCTGCCGGCCTACAGCCTGTTCGAGGGTGTCACCGACGACGGCGAGGCCGTGCCGGATCTCCTGCGCGAACACGGGGTGGTCGACGTCGATGTCGTCGGCATCGCCACGGACTACTGCGTGCGGGCTTCGGCGCTCGACGCGATCGAGCACGGACGACACGTGCGCATCCTCACCGACCTGGTCGTCGGCGTCGCCGAGGAGTCGAGCGCGCGGGCGCTCGCCGAACTGGCGCACGCGGGAGCCGAGCTCGCCGAGTCCGGTGCGTGAAACCCCCGAGATCCGGCGGGTCTTCGCGACGGATGCCGCCCGCGTGCGGGCGATCCGGCTCGAGGCGCTGAGCGACCCTGTCGCCCCGATCGCCTTCCTGGGCACGTTCGAGCGGGCCTCGCGTCAGCCGATGTCGTTCTGGGACGACCGTGCGATGGGCGGCGCTCTCGGTGACACCACCGCCCAGTTCATCGCCGAGGTCGGCCGCGCCTGGGTCGGCACAGTGACGGTGATCCTGCCCGAGGTCGGGTCCGTCGACGACTTCGGCCGCGTCCACCCTGCCGGACATTCGCTGTTGGTCGCGGTGTACGTCGCCCCCGACCATCGCGGCACGGGCGTTCTCGCCGACCTCGTCGATGCAGCGGGCGAATGGGCGCGTTCGCGCGGATGCGAGTCGATGCTGCTCGACGTGCACGAGGACAACATCCGCGCACAGGCGGCCTACCGGCGGCTCGGTTTCGTCGAGACGGGGGCGAGATGGCCGGGCCCGAACGGCACCGAACTCGAGATGGTGCGCGAGGGCTAACCTCGAGGCGTGACCAGCATCCTGCCGCTGACAGAATCAGACCGCGACGACTGGCTGGCGCTGTGGGCGGCTTACCTCGAGTTCTACGAGTCCGAGATCCCGAGTGAGCAGACGGCGCTCACGTTCGCGCGGATCGTGGACGAACGGCATCCGATCCAGGGTGCGATCGCCCGGGATGCCGCCGGCCGCGCGGTCGGCATCGTGCACTGGTTCACGCATCCGACGACGTGGAGCGACGGCCCGTACGTCTACCTCGAAGACCTGTACGTCGTTCCGGACGTGAGAGGCGGCGGCGTCGGCCGCCGGCTCATCGGCACCGTGACCGACTGGGCGAGGGACGCCGGCGCGTCCAAGGTGTACTGGCTGACCCAGTCGCACAACGCGACGGCGCGCGTGCTCTACGACAAAGTCGCAGCGGACACCGGCTTCGTGCACTACGAGGTCGACCTCGCCTGACTCCCGACGTGCAGAATGCCGGGACACCTGGAGGTGTTCCGGCATTCGTGGGCCCCGTGGGGCTCGAACCCACGCAGCGGTGTTTTGCCGTGTCGCGCAATGTCGAAAATCGTTGATTTTCCGCGGTTTATTGGGGTGGCGAGCAACACTCGACAACATCAAAATCCGTACGGATGTTGTCAAATTGTTGTCACGCGGGGGAGCGGTTTGACGAGGTCTTGCGTGACAGGCCGTCGCCTCGACGGCCCATCCTCAGCCTGCGCTCGTCGACGTCAATGTCGTTCATGCTCGCTTCGCTGCGCGTGCTCCACATTGACATCGCCGGTGCTTCGGCCGGGGCAGGCCGCCTATCGAGCCGATGCCCCGCCTACGACCTATCGCGCGCGTCGAGCACTGCGTCACTTCAGACCGCCAGTGGCTTCGTGCCAGCAACCGCATCCAGCGCATCGGTGTGCGATTGCCAGTCCTCATCGCACCGAGCTCGCTTTGGCGACCCGGGAAGCTTCTAGGATTCGTATGTGACCATCACGATTCCCCGTATGGCGGCGACGATCGAGCGTCGTCTCCTGGTCAACTACCGGGTCGACCCCGCCGTGATCGCGCGTTTGTTGCCTGACGGTCTTCGCCCACAGATCGTCGACGGGAGCGCGGTTGCGGGCGTCTGTCTGATCCGTCTCGGGGACTTTCGGCCGGCGTGGTTCGCGCCGAAGGTCGGTCACCGTAGCGAGAGCGCGGCGCATCGAGTGGCTGTCGAGTGGATTGGGCCTGACGGGCGGCAGACGGGGGTGTTTATTCCGCGACGCCACAGCGCGTCCCGACTCGCCCGAGTTGCAGGCGGGCGGGTGTTCCCCGGTGTCCACGAGCACGCCCGGGTGAGATCAGTTGAGTCGGACTCGGATGTGAGTGTGACCGTCGACGCAGCCGACCTTCAGGTCGTCATCGACGCCCACGTTGTACCGTCGAAGTCCTTCGAGAGTTCCTTGTTCGCCGACCTGTCGGCTGCATCCGAGTTCTTCCGGAAGGACGCTGTGGGCTGGTCGCCAACTCGGGCCGGGACGCTCGAGCCTCTTCGGCTCGACACGAATGCCTGGCGGGTGGAGCCGGCCCGCGCGACTCGTGTCGAGTCGAGCTTCTTCGATGAGCTGCCCTCCGGGTCTGCTGTGTTCGACCATGTACTGGTCATGCGGGATGTTCCGGTTGTGTGGAGCAGCCCTGGACAGGCTGCACCTGTTGATCACGCCCGTCCCGCAGTCGCGAAGTAGCGGCTCGCACGTCAGTCCACGTACGGGCCGCCTGCGCGGGGTGTTCTCCACGGGCGGGTTGACCTATGCGATGCCTTCGGACATCTTCTTCTCATTGATCAGGTTCTCGACGGTGGTGTCGAGATCGTCGGTTCGGGGGATGTCGTAGAACGAGAAGCGTGCGTCCCGGCCAGGGACTAAAAAGAAATCCAGCCCGGTGTTGACAATCCATTCAGAGCCCGCCCGCCCGTAGGATCGGGGGTCCTCTGACGTGAACTTCAGCGTGCGGTGTGCACCCCTACCGAGAATCTGAACCCGAACTCCGGGCTGGTCAAACGTGAACGTGGCTATTCTGCGTGGCACTTCGATGAATGCTCGCCGGGAGGTCAGCACGTACCGTGTTCGCTGTTTCAGCTTCGCCTTGACGAAGAATCGCCCAAACATGACAAACAGCCCGGCGGCGGCAACGATCACGACGCTGACCACTGCCGGCCCGCCCCGTGCGTTGAGGGCAATGTTGATACCCATCACAGTCCAGAAGATGCTCAACGGAACGACGAAGCCATCCCATCCGGTGAGCATCTTTCTAGGGTCCGGCCGACCCGCCCACAGGATCTCCTCGTCTTCTTCGAGCGAGTAGAGCGCGGCCATAAAGGCATCGTCACACATGTCCAGGCAGCGGAACGACGAGCGGTCTCGACTTGTGGTGACTAGCCCTAGATGTCGGCCGTTCAGATTGGCCGGTCGGTGGCAAGGTGAGCTGTCACTTCTTTGGCTCGCGAAACGAACCCCAAGGTGGGGACGAAGGGTCGACCGGAGGTGCGCCGGCGATTGCGGTGAGTCCCCGCTGGTAGTGGTCGTTGGTCCTCACCATCGTGATGGTGCGAAGGCGGTAACCGCTGGGCTGCGCGTGCCAGCTCGCGTCCGGGCTCACTTCCCACATGTACAGCCAGCGGCGAGTGAGTTCGTCGGGAACACCGATCCATATGGCGTCGTACTTCTTGTTCCGCTCGATACCGAACAGCTCGCCGGGATGGAGGAGCGAGGCGAGCATTCCGGACGTGGTGTCGAGATCCAGCTCGGCTGCGCGGGCCGGTGCTGCCGGTGGCCACTCGGGCTGGGTGCGAGCGAACGAGGTCTCAAAACTGGAGACTCGGTCGACGCTGGCGATATCGTCCAGCCTGATCGCGACGTGTCCGTCGAAGAATCCACCATCCATGGTGCGGTGCAAGAGCGCCCACTCGGCGCCGACGGCGACGGCGAAGCCGTCGATCGTCTGGTTTTCCCGCGAGGCACGGCGCAACCGCATGAGGCGTTCGGACCCGACCGCCCGGGTCACCTTCTTGCGGATCTTCTTCGCACTTGGCATGGCCTCTCTCTCCCCCCCTGGCTTCCTTCCTGCGATCGTTCCAGACTTCCCGGCTCGCGTGGCCCAAGGACGTCGATCAAGACCCGGGCTTGTGGATTGACTAAGCGATCGTTCGCAATCCCGTCGTCCTGCGGCTCTTCCGCGAAGAGGACGGCCTTGGGTTCGCCGATGGTCAGGAACTCGAGTCTTCGGCGTCTCGGATTCCGGTGTAGTCGGACTCTGGATCCCAGAGTCGACCGGGTATTGCGCCATTGACTGCTTCAACGGGGTGGCGGTATCCGTATCCCGTCAGGAACTCATCAATGTCGCCGTCCAGCGCGGTCTGGCAATGCAGACGATTCGCGGCTTCCGCTGGGGTTAGGCGGATGACCTGGTCGACGGAGTAGTCGTAAACCTCGCCGGGTTCATTGGTGAGAATGATGCGCAGCAACTGGGCGTCGGATCTCCCAAGCCCGATGGTGAGTTCCTTGCGCGGATCGACCACGATCCCGTTTGTAAGTAGAAGGTCCTCGGCTTCTGCGACCTCGGCCAGCCGCCGTGCGGTCGCCTCCGGCATGTCGGCCGCGCGGAATTCCCAGCCGGGTGTGTCTGGGTAGACCGCGCTCCGCCACTTTGTTGCTTCGGGGCTCGGCAGCCAGTCAGGATGGGAATCGCGTAGATCCGCCAACACAGACTCCGGGGCGCCGAGAATGTCAGCGCCGCCGGCATAGGGCATGTAGACCCAGTCGACCGATGCAGGCGCAATCATCACACCCCAGGCGATCTCATCGGCGACGAGGATGAGCGCTGACGTCAGTTGGATGTCATCTCGTTGCACTTCTCGGATGTACATGTGTGCCCAGATCTCCTCGGAGTCGGTGGGGTCGTAGTCCGTGCGGACGCTGCAAAGCAGCGCGGACGGTACGAGTCGCTCCAGCCATTGGTCTCTCGGTGTTGGGTCAGACGATCCCGACGCGCTGCTCGTCACGAGGAGCAAGGGCTCGGAGAGGTTCTTTCCCGAACTCAGGAAAAGTTGCTTCAGCGTAAGCGAGCTGCGATGGAGCAATTCGGCATACTCGACGCCGACGTCCGGAAACTGTTTGGATTGCGGAAGGCTATGCAGTCTCAGATGGGAGATTCCCAGTGCTTGCGACTCACGCATGTCCGCGGGCGGAAGAGAAGGCCAACGCCGCGTCCAACTCCTTATGAACTCTTGAACCATCAGCGACCGGTCGCTGATCGGTCCCCAGCTGACCATCGTTTCGGTCGGGTCGTCTCGCCTGCTCATGTCGACAATCGTGCCGGATCGCGAAGGACTAGGTGTGATGTCCAGGGACGTTGTTGTGTGAATCGCGTGTGATTCGCTGACGGGTGAAGGCCTCCCGTTGCGAGAGTGGAGCTGTCTAGGAACCGCTCTCGCACTCAGGAGGCCTTCGTGTCCCACGCTAATGCTGCTCTGACTCCGCGCGCTCGACTTCGGTTGGCGCGGCTCGTCGTCGATGATCGGTGGCCGGTGATCGTCGCGGCCAAGATGTTCATGGTCTCGCCCGTGACTGCCCGAAAGTGGGCGGCCCGATATCGGGCCGAGGGCGCCGCGGGGATGGTGAATCGCTCCAGTCGCCCGCGGTCGATGCCGACCAGAACACCACCGGATGTCGTCAAACGAATCGTCAGGTTGCGATGGCGGCGACGGCTCGGACCAGTGCAGATCGGCGGCGAACTAGGGTTGCCGGCATCGACAGTTCACGCGGTGCTCGTGCGCGCGCGGATCAACCGGCTCAGCCATATCGACCGCGTCACCGGCGAGCCGATCCGACGCTACGAGCACCCGCACCCGGGTTCGCTTATCCACGTCGACGTCACCAAGTTCGGCAACATCCCCGACGGCGGCGGACACAAGTTCCTCAGCCGCCAGCAGAGCAAAGCCAACGCCCGCGACCAAGCCGTCCGAACCGGGGAACGCGGCCGCCAATACCGCCCTCTCATCGGCACCGCGTTCCTGCACACCGTGATCGACGACCACTCCCGCGTCGCCTACATCGAGGTCTGCGCAGACGAGAAGGCCGTCACGGCGATCGGCGTGCTCGAGCGCGCAGTCACCTGGTTCGCTGAACGCGGCGTCACCGTCGAGCGCGTGCTCTCCGACAACGGCTCGGCCTACCGATCCCACGCCTGGAAAGACGCCTGCACCCAGCTCGGGATCCGCCACAAACGAACTCGCCCCTACCGGCCGCAGACCAACGGGAAGATCGAGCGCCTGCACCGCACCCTCGCCGACGGATGGGCCTACGCCCGCTTCTACTCCTCAGAGACCGAACGACGCGCTGCCTTGCCCGGTTGGCTGCACTTCTACAATCATCACCGAACCCACTCCGCCATCGGCGGCCCACCCATCAGCAGACTCAACAACCTGCCTGGACATCACAACTAGTCGCCCGTAGACCGGTGGACTTGCAGACGGCCTCGGCTGGTTGATCGTTATCTTTGACGAGTGGAGGATGACTGGATCGAGCATCGCCGTTCCGATGACGGGGAACGAGTGGGATGGATGGAGCCTGTCAACGACGGCTTCGTCGCGATCGATCTGTTGGGGCGTCGGCGAACCGGTGCGGTGGACTGGATGGTCGCGGAGGAGACCCTTGACGCTCTCGGCCTGGGTTACCTCGCCGATCCTCACGAGTTGCGGCTCGACGATGGCTCGTGGCTTCGTGTGCGGATCGCAGAGGTGTCTCCCGCTGCAATACGGGTGAAGAAGGATGATTGGGGTGACATGAACGCAGATCAGATCTACTACGCCGTGTCCTTCCCCGTTAGCGAGGACCGACTTCGCCCGCTGTCTCGCTGACCGGCACATAGCCACAATGCCACCCGAAGCGCGCGCCCGATAGGCGGTCGGTTAGCGCGCAGTCTCGGACCATGCTCTGCCACGGGCGGTCGCGTCAGCGCGCGAACGTCCGAGCTCCCTCCATTTTGTGGCGGGAGCTCGGAATCGCTTCACCGGACCGCTTCGGTGACGCGCCGCTGTGACTCGCGGTAGATCGTCGCGCGGGAAACTCCGAACAGCTCGGCGATCTCGGTTTGGGAGTAGGACTTGCCATCAAGCAATTCGTAGAGGTGCGCGCGCTGTGTTCGGGTTAGTTTCGGCTGCTTGCCCTTCAGTCTCCCTTTTGCCCGGGCGATAGCCATTCCTTCCCTTGTCCGCATTCGGATCAAGTCGGACTCGAACTCGGCGACCATCGCCAGCACGTTGAACAACAGCCGCCCGATGGGGTCCGTTGGATCGTAGGTGCTCGCTCCCAAGCTGAGTGCGACGCCCTTGCGGGTGAGCTCGTCGGCGATGTCTCGCGCGTCCTTGAGCGAGCGTGCGAGGCGGTCCAGCTTGGTCACGACGAGGGTGTCTCCTGATCTGACTGCCGCGAGAGCTTCTCGCAGACCGGGTCGAGCCCGGTTCGTGCCCGTCATCCCGTGATCCACAAAGATGTGAGCTTCATCGACTCCTAGCCTTGCCAGAGCTTCCCGTTGAGCAGTGAGGTCTTGCTCGATCGTGGACACTCGGGCGTAGCCGATCTTGATCTCATTCATCGCAACATATTGCGACTCCCTAGCTGCGTCGGTAAGGGCGCATCCGTCATGGATATGCGAGCCACCCGCCTCGACGCTCCCTAGTCCGTTTCGCTCCCGATGCGATGGTCGCCAGCGGCGCGTTTGCGTTTGTTGTGTCCGCGCATGAGGAGGTAGGCGATGAGGGATGCGACCAGGATCGGTGCCGAGATGAAGATGGTGCCGTCTCGATCTTCTTCGGGCCTGAGAAACGCGAGCACACCCCAGCCGATTGACACACCCGCGGCTGCACCCGCCAGCGATCCGAGGCGATGTTCTGCGTTCCAGAAGCGGTCGGGATCTTTCTCGGTCGAGGCACGCTTCGGGCGCCTCTTCCACGCCGACCAGCAGCGGATGGCTACCACTGCGAAGAGAACGGTTCCCGCAATCGCGACGGCCACACCCAGTGCAAAGCCGGCAGGAAACGTCGCCAGCATCAGCCCGACCGCAATCATGATGATTCCCGCGGTCAGGAGGGCGGGCATAGCCTCGTCCGCGTCCGCCCCCATATGGAAACCATAGTGGCCCAGCCACCGGCCCCGACATTCTTCGGGGCCGGTGTCCGCTCGTCATCCCAGCCGATCGCAAGCGGGTGGGTCTGCAGGTTCGGGGGTCTCAGCCCGCCTCCGGGAGTCGTATGCTCGCGCCAGTCCCGCTGAAGCGGTCGCGTGCGGTCTGGTTCAGCGCGCGCAGCGCGTCAAGTTTCAGCTGCGGATGCCCACCCGTCCGGAACCTCCCAACTGCGGGGCCGCGACCAGCTTCTCGGCACATCCCCAATCGTGGCGCGATAGATCCTGCCCTCCTCGAACACCTCGACGTGAAGGTGTCGTTGCCTCGAGAAGTCACCGGCACTCCCACCGAGGATCCCGACAACGAACCCGGCGGTCGCGAGGTACCACGGAGGCGGAACTACGTGTACGAGCGTGGCTTCGAACTCTCCACGATCTCTCACTTGTCAGCCGTCCTGTTCTCGCCGGTGGGTCTCTTGATCGAGAGCGAGCCTTCGCCGGCCGGCGTCGTACACGTTCGGTGAGGGTGGCACTGTCCCAGCATGAGGGGACTCACGCCCGAGCTGCAAGGCATCCACGTGCTCGCAGGATGGTCTGCAAGCGCGCGGTAAGCGATGCGTTCGCGCCAAGTCACGCATTGGGCGCGCACGGCACGCTCCCTGGGGAGCAATGGCGCTAAGAGTTGTGAGCTTCCTGTCGCCAAGCGCCTACCAGGTCCGCGCCGGTCTGTACATCGTGCTCATGCGAGTTCGCGGCGAACAGGATCGGTTCGGAGCCGTCTAGAAGCGAGAGTTGCAGGGTGTGCTCGACGTCCCGGTTCATCAACGTCGTGAGCAGCACGCTGGGCCAGCCCTGCAGCTGGACTGCGTTGATCGAGACGATCTCTTGCCGCTTGTAGCGGCGCGTGGTGAAGTATCCACGCGCGATCAGGTGCGTTGGAGTCAGCTCGACGCCGTGCAGTGCGCCACGAAGCACAATCCAGATCAGCGCGCCGGTGAACAGCGTGAGCCCGACCGCGACTGGGAGCCCCAGCCAGAGGTTAGCTGGGATCGCCGGATCCCACCCAAGCGCGACAGGAATGGAGGCTAGCGCCAGTACCGCGAGCGGTCCGCAGAAAGGGGCAGCTACAACCGTCCACAACCGAAATCGCCGTCCCAGCGGCCACACCAGAGCCGGCGACGGGTCCGGGCTGTCGGGTCGCGCTAGAACAGATTGCGGAGGCTTGAGCAGCAGGGCAACTGAGCCTGCCCACAGCACGAGAACCGCCCACGAGATCGGAATGTCCGCCCCGAACCGATAGTCGCTGCTTTCGACGCCCCACACGAGGATCGATCGAAAGATAAAGACGCCACCGGCGGCCATACCGAAGAACATGATCAGCGGCGACAGACGGAACATCCGCCAGTACAGCGATGCGGGAACCGGGCCATCGCTTCGCCGCGATCGCACCCGCTTCGTCACCACACGAGCATAGGGTGGCGCAGCGGCCGCTGCCTCGCACTCCCATCATCACCAGACGAGCGCATAGTCAACGCTCGACGGAAAGGCGCCGCGGGGTTTGACGGCATCGCATGCCGGGCCCGCCTGAGCGAGGCGGTCGCGACGCGAGCGATAGCCGGTCCGTCATCGCGCCATCTGAATCAGTAGATCTGGTGTGTGAATGGGCAATCGTGTCGAACTGAGAATGAGGTCTCTGCCGAGGCAGGGCCCACGAGATCCCGTTGGGTGTTCGACGGAAGCGAATTCGTTGCTTCGCAGGCGTGACGGCTTGGGCCGGGACGTCAGCCGCGCGGGTCGCAGGGACGCAGCGAGTGTGTTGAGGGTGACCGAGGTGGCCTATGACGCGAGGTCGCGGACCCTGGCGCGAGCAGCGGCGACCATGCTGGCATAGTCAGGATCGAACGGCTCGATGAGCTCGCTTTCTAGGGCGGCCTCAATGTTCGACAGCACACGTTGTTCAGCCTGATCAACGAACGTAGCTTCTCCGGTTTTGTTGAAGCGCGCGAGCCAATCGAATAGAACAAGGGCTTCGTTGTGATCCAGCTTGAGCCTGAGACCCTCCATGCGGCCGAGCTTAATGTCACACTCGTCTTAATGCTCAGGACACGATGCGCGGGTCCAGAGCCTCCGCAGGCCGGTCGCTTCGAGAGACAGCTCCTGGAAGTAGAGTCCACCGCGTGAGTGAGACGATGCAAGCCAAGTTCCCGATATGGGCAACGCTGGTACTTCTGGCGTGCTTTACCGCGGGGGCGGCCGTCGCATGGGGGTCGGGAATGGTGTTCCTCGGTCTGGTCTTCTCGGTTGGCTCGTTCGCTGTCGCGGCTGCCGCCCTGATCGGGGAGCGCAGACGCTGAGGGATCGATGACCGGGCAGCTGCGCGCTGAAGATCGTCGAGGACGTTTCGCCCGCTACCGCCCACGCTTGATGGCCGCAGAAATTGCGATGCCGACGAGGACACCGATTGGGACGACGATAGCCAGGACGAGGACAACTCCACGCGTCAGAAAGGGGTACCGCCCGGATGGCTCTGCGAACATCTCGTCTGTGTCTCCGGTGAGTAGCAGGACCGCTGCCGTCGCCGCGACGACGAGGAGCACGATGGTGATGATGGTCCACTGCCGCGGGGTCGTCTTCCTCTCGGTCAATGGTTCTCCTCTGCTTCGGCGCGATCACCTTCGACGCAGGCGTAGACCTGCAACAGCTCACCGGTGCGCTCGACACAGGTGACGTGCCCGCGGAAACCTTTTTCGCGCAGACTGTTCCTGGTCTCGCTCATCACCACACCGTAGCTAGGGTTACGCGCAGCTGCGAGGCAAGGATCCACTTACGGCGGCCCGCAAGCCGGTCGCCTAGCGCGCGGTGCACGGGAGGCATTCTGCAGCGGGCCATCCGTCGAACGGCTAGGCGCGCCCTCGTCGGAATCGACCTTGAGGGATACTGAGGTATGCGCAAACCCTGGTCCAAGCTCGATGGCGGACAGCGTGCGATCTTCGTCACGTTCGTGATCGTAGGCGCGGCGTTTCTCGTGGGGGGACTCATCTCTCTGCTGACCGACAATTCTTGGTTGCGATGGACCATCTTTGCCACGCTCGTATGGGTGGGGCTCTTCCTCTTCGTAACCTCGCGGCCGAGCTGGCGGAGGCCACAGCGAACTAGCTCTGATCTGCAGACGCCAACTGATTGACGACGAAAGGATTCCTGCGCGACCGTTCGGTACATGATCACTTCGCCTGTCGCTAGGACTCACGCGTTGAGGGCACTAAACCCGATCCGCGAATCCTTGACGCTGTCGGGTTGCCGGGACTGCGCGGGGATCGTTGGTCAGGTTGGCCTTCCGCGCGAGTCACAGATTCACGCTCTTTGCGGAATGCTCTAGTCATGGCAATCGATGACGACACATGGTCGGACGTCGCCGCCGCCGCGGCGAAGGTCCCTAGTGAAGATCCAGACCGGAAGCTCCTCGTGGCGTTGCTGATCACGACTGTCGTTGGGATCGCCGCCGCGGCCGGGGTATGGCTCACCGGTCTTTACACGACCGGCGCGAACTCGAGCACCAGCGTCTCCCCGCTCGGATTGCTCATGACGGCAGCACCCGGCGGCGCGCTCGTCATGTCCCTGGTATACCGCAGCCGGGCGTGGGGACGCGGCGAACCCAACCTCCTCCGTGAACTCAACCGCCAGCAACGTAAAGCTGTTCGCTCTCAGGTCTCCGGTAGCCAGACTGTTTCGCCAGCGCCGGGCTCTGTCGTGCTGGCGTGGGCACGCCAGCGTCAACGCCGCACGATCACGGAGATCGCCTACCCTCTCGTGCTGATGCCCTTCTTCGCGGCAGCAAACCTCCGCGATGACAGGGACGCGCTTTCCCTGACTCTCTTGTACGCAGGTGCCGTCATCGCCAGCCTCCTCGTCGTTGCGGGCGTGGTCGCCATCGTTCGAGCGCGCCTATACATAAAGAAATCGATCCACACCCCGATCGACCTCGTGAGTTGATTGCGCCGGCAGAACGGTAGCCGGTCGTCCTGCGCGCGGGGCAGGGCTGTGTCAGCTGGTGACGTCGTATACGACCTTCATCACGCCGTTGCCGTAGACCGCTGACTCGCGTACGGTCAGGCGCCGTTCGTCCTGAGATGCTCTGCTGAAGATGCTCTTGCCTTCGCTGAGCAGCACCGGGAACACCAACAGGTTGTAGCGGTCGATGAGGCCGGCGGTGCTGAGGCTCCGAGCGAGCTCGCCGCTGCCGTGGATGAAGATCGCGCCGCCCTCGGTCGACTTCAGTTCGGCGACGTCGTCAGCGCTGCGGAGGATGCGGGTCTCGCCCCACCCCTCGATGAGAGCGTCCTGGTCCAGGGTGGTCGAGACAACGTACTTCGGCAGATCCTGATAGTCCGCATGATCGGCAGACTGCGACCAGGCCGGCGCGAACGCCTCGTAGCTGCGCCGGCCGAACATCAGCGCCGTCGTCTCCGCGAGTTCTTCACCTTTGAGCGCGAACGCTTCTGGGAGGAACTCGGTACGAAACACCCATCCACCTGCCGGATGTCCTTCGACGTCACCACCTGGCGAGTCCATCACTCCATCCGCCGATACGAACCCCGTCCACACCAACTCCCGCACCATCACCTCTCCCCATCTCATCCGTCCGGACCAACGCATCCCTACGGCAATGCGCGACCATGCGCACAGCCTAGAGTTCCGAAGGGACAGCACAGCTGCTGTGACGCTATATCGGAGACCGCGTCTGGTCGCGTCTTCGCGGCTGCGGCCCTGTACCGCTAAACGCATGATGATCAGCTCGCGGGGCACCGCGCCTAGCGCTCAAAGTATGACCCGGATGGACTAGAGAACCGGATCATCGAACAGTTCGCCGAGCTCGACAAGCCGAACAGAAGCGGATTTCAGCCCGATCTCGTCGGCGCGGATGCTGAGCGTCTCGCAGGCCTGACGCATCTCGCTGCGTAGCGCTCTGCCGTCCTCTCCCCGGTCCCAAGTCCGCGATCCCGCAAGATCCGCTTGCAATTGATCGATGTCGGCGAGGAGGTCCCACGCCTCATGGCGAAGTATCAAGTGGGATTCGCTGAGTGGAGGCACGCGGTAGCCGTCGAGCAGAGCCTCTCCCACGCGGGCGGAACGCCTCAATCGTGCTGACTTCCGCTTCAATCGGATCTGCCCGTGCGATCGACTCCTTTGGTTCCCATGAGCCAGAGCGCCGGCAGCGCGACGAGGACCGCCGCACCTACCAGGATCCAGCCGGATGGATCCCCCGCGAACACCGTTCGGAAGCCCGGCTGGGCGATGAAGGCGCCGGCTACTAAGAGCACGACGAACCCAAGGGCAGTCCACATCCAAGGCTTCACAAACCCATGATGCGTCACCGCGCCGAACGAGGAAAGTTATTCATCGGCGGCAGGCAGTACGCCGACCTTCGCGTAGCCGCCGCCACTTCCCGTCGAGCGGTGCACGGGCGCCGCATCGGAAGCTGCGCACCGGTCGAGCGATGCACGGGCGCGGGTCCCTGAGCGCGCGCTCGACGCTCGCCTTTGTGGAGCAGCGACGTTGGATCCGTCAGGTGTTGTTGCGGTCACTTGTGCGTCGGCGCCTGCTGCCTTCCTACCGCGAATTCGCTCGCTAAGCTCTGAGGTCATGTCCGAGAGCGTCGTCCCGCGAGTGGTTCTTGGCACGCAGTGGGTCGAGTTTCGGCGCTGGGATCCGAAGCCGCGCGGCTATCGCCGAAGAGCGGAGCGAGGCGAATCTTGGACCCTTCACATCCTTGATTGGACAATCGACGGGGAACCGCTTCGGGACCGATTGGTCTTCCCAAATGGGCGCCCTTGCGACGAGGTCACATTTATGAGCAAGGCTTACAAGGGTGATCGATTCGTGGTTGAGAGCCTCCGCGCGCTCCTGCTGGAGAACGAGTCTGCATTCGATCCTTGGGTACAGTTCACGGATGGCCGCGCAGGTCTGTTGTTCTGTCCACAGTGCGGAGACCTCGCATGCGGCGCTGTGAGTGCTGACGTCCGGTTCACCGAACACACCGTCGAATGGCACGATATCGCGTACCAAAGCGGCATCACCGAAGAACTCAGCACGTCGGAGCTACCCGCCTTCTCGCTCCATTTCGATCGTGCTCAGTACGAGGTGACGGTCCGTGCGCTACTGGCTGACTGGAGTACTCGGTCCGCCTGAACAGCGACGCGAATCAACCTTTCCCTCGTCTTGCGCCCATGACGCGCGGAGGTGCAAAGAGCGATCGATTGCCGGTCCGGCTACGCGCTTGGAGCCATCCCAGGAATCCACTGTCGAACCCGCAACACTTCGGTCACCTCGAAGGCAATCTGTCGAAGGTAGGGGAGTAGGGGGTCCTCCTCGATCCGCCGTTCGACTCGACCGTCACCGACACTGAAGCCGACGGTTTCACTCCGGGCGAGCGCGGCGAGTCGCTCCTGAGACGCGGGATCTACGTGCGCGCCACCAACCTTGTTTGCGAGGTAGAGGACGAGGTCCCGGCGACTGTACTCCTCCATCGCGGCGTCTCGAAGGACCATCATCGTCCACCAATCTTCGAAACGCAGCGCGCGCAGCCCGGACTCAGGACGAGGGCCTTCGAGGAAGACCGGCTCGTAGGACGGGACAGGCCCGTCCTCCGTCTGGGTCATACGAAAGCTGATCAGAGGGGTAAGCGGCAGCAGGTTCTTGCGATTCACAGGCCCCGCGGTGTCGAGGAAGAGAAGTCGATCCTTCAGATCCAGTTGACTCAGCAGGCTCTTCGACATCGATGTGTCGTGGAGCAGAACTCGAATTGTCACGGACAGTCGCTTGGCTTCATGCTTCTTGCCTGCGTCGAACAGTCGGGCTGATGAATCCAGCCACTCAACCTGCTCGGCAAGGAGTGACTCGAGTTCGTCCCGCGTGCGCGAGCGCTGAGAGGCCACTGATCGAAGTCCCATCTGTGAAGGTCGGACTCCATCTTCACGCAGAACAGCGTTGCGGCCTTGCGGCCTTGCGGCCTTGCGGGATCGGGATCGAGTAACGCTCGATCGATCAGAGTGTCGGCCTGAGGGTTCGTTCGCTGATTTGATCGGATGCCCGCAACTGGGTTGGCGTTCGAACTACTGGCTGGTCGTTGGAACCTCTTCGAGAGGATCACGGACGACCGACTGAGGATGCGCACCCGCCACGTGTACATCGTCGAGAGTCTGTCTTGTGCCACGTTTGTCGGTCGGGTTGCCTGTCACCATGTGTCAAAATCCACTGGTGAGCAGGCGCTGGCGGATCGTGCTGGTCGCGGGTGTCGTAATGCTCGGCGGCTGCGCGAGTCACGCGCCGGCTGCACACGAGGCGCATCAGGCGCCCTCGACAGCGGAGGACATAGTCATGGACAACGACGGGCTCCCCGAAGCGGCGCCGGCCTTCGCGGCCCATTTCACAGATCCGATCTACGACGACCCGGCCGACGAGTTCGCACCCTTCGGGACGGACGAAGGCTCGGACCTACTGCACGAGTGGGCTGAGCGTCGCGATGAGCTCAGCCCGAGCACCACGGTCGCGGACTTGATCGGAGAGAGCGCGTTCGACGAGTTCGTTGCGAAGCTTGACGAAGAAGAGTCGCCGGGGATTCCTGCTCCCGGAGGACAGGTGGATGCGGCAACCATCACTATCGGTGCAGGCTTCACGCTTCTCCGACTGGCCGGTCACATCGACGATGCAGGACGCGAGCAGACGCTCAAGGCCCTCGACGTTCTCATCAGCCGTTACGAGTCGCCCGAGCAGCTGATCCGCCAGCGGGCCGACCTTCATTCCTGGACGCAGACGTGGCGCTGTGGTTTGCGGCTCACATGAACGCTGACCGATGGCCGGTCCCCGGACGAGCGCGAGACAGTCCGGTGGCGTCGGTCAGCCACTGGTCGTGAAGCTGGGCGTCGCTGACCACTCTGGCCGATGTACTTTGATCTCGTGCGATCGTTCAAGGCGAAGTCTGAGTTCCTTGCCTGGTTCCTGGTGTGGGGTGGCGGGATCATCCTCGCAGTCGGATTCGTGGGTGTGATCGCCTTGTTCACTTCACCAGCAGCCTGGCTACCGATCCTCTTGTTCGGCGCTTTCGTGGAGTACGTGGGAGTCAACGCCGTTCGCGCGGTCAATCGCGCGAAGCAGGACGTTTGAGGCCTGGAGCGCACGGCGAGCCCAGCCTGACACGGGTGACCGAACTCAGCAGCCACAGGGCTCACACGTCTGTGTAGAGAGCCGTCTCGTCTTCTGGGAGCGCAGCTGGACCGAACGCGAAGTATGTTCTGACTTCGGTCGTGTGCTCGGTCCAGTAGCTTCCATCCATGGGCAAAAAGAGCGAAGCAGCGTTAGAAGCTGAACGGGTCCACAACATCAGTCGCGATCTGGAGGCTGCGATCGAGACAGTGAGGTTCCTTGTCGGGCTCCTAGTCCAGATGTGGGCCATCCTTGTGGCCGCTAACGCGCTCGTCATCGGGTATGGATTTGCCGAAAAGCTTGCTGGAGCATTCTTCGTTGGGGCGGCGATATCCGCGGCGATCTCCATCGCTAGTTGGATGGCCTTCACGAGCGTCACCATACTGGCGTTTCAGGCGTACGTTGCGGAGACTGCTCTCGGAGCGACGCGCGGGCTGGTTAGGGGCTTTTCCCTACTTATCTCTCCGCGCGCTGAGAGTGCGTTCGCGCGTCTCGCGCCAGCGGGTGTGGTCGCCACGGCTCGGACGGAGATCTGGCGCGGCGGCTGGAAGCCTGGTATGAAGCTCGTCTTGCTGCAGGCGTTCGTGGCAATCGCCCAGGTCGTTCTCGGCTTCTGCCTCCTGGGGTGGGCGCCTGGATACACCGTCTTCTGAAGGAGACGCCGCCTTCGCATCGCGCTAGGCGCGCCCGCCCTAGGGCAGCCAGGCACAGGGGAACCGATTTTCGGCGCCGCATCGGTCGACTCCGCAGAGGGATCGATCGTCAGTTCCGTGATCAGTCGCTCAATTCAGGTTCAATCTCGGGGAGCAGGCCGGTTTCCCGGCGTACCGCGATAACAACTGGCCGTATTGCGAGGCGAATCTCCTTAGATGCCGGCATGTCCGGAACCGGTCTTGCGCGCTTTCGCGTTCGTCCTGAGTATTCCTCAGCAACGTTCCACGAGGTGCGCATGAGTCGGCGGGCGGTTCTTTGAACCTCCTCGGACGAGCTGACCATCAAGAGACGGTAGTAGGCCATCCGCGCCTCGCCGTGTGCGGCGACGTCCCCTTGCCCGCGGCCAGCGGCATCAAGAAGCGCGACTGCCGCAGTCCGGATTCGTTCAGCTTTGGCGTCGTCGAGGGCGTTGCGTCGTGCAGTCGAGTTCGCCCGTACGCTCGCCAGTACCGCGACGAGGGCCGCTAGGACGGCGGCGAAGGCCCCGACTATTGCAGCGACCGTCGTCGACTCCGTCATATCAATCATTCTCGGATCGTATCGCCGGGGTGAACTGCAAGCGGAGGTCGCCCTCAGCCGCGCGATCGTCGGAGTCGGATCCCTTGGCGAGCGATAGGCGGACAGCCAACTAGGACCCGCGGCGCGCCCAGCTTGTGTCAAGCAACGGGTGCTCCCGCCTGGATAGGAGCAGGAGAAGTTCAAGCAGAGCTGCCGCCCCAAGCCCCAGTAGGACGCCCGACCATAGGAGAGCTGACTGACTCGCTGGTGCTCTCGTGGAATCAATCAGGTCCGCGTCGATCAGTTCGTACTCGGCGATCTGCCACGCACGTCCCGCGTCATCTACGGTTCCCGCGTAAAAGCCGGCGCTGGTCTGTCCGAACGTCATGCCATTCACCAGAACGGCGGCTTCTCCCGGCGAACCGGGACCAACGGGAGCACGGTCCATAGACGAGCCTGGTTGCACGCCGTCCCAGTTGGCGAAGCCCGTAAGCGAAACGCGCGCCAAGGACGTGCCCCATAGACCAGGGTCAGCTCGAGGAAGTTGGCCAGGGTCCACGAAGCCACCAAAGCCCCGGACTGTGCCGTTCGAAGAATCCCACCCCTCAATTACGGTTGCGACTGCCGCCGAACGCACGACAATTTGCGGCGCCCGGAACGCCACCCGATCACCGTGCCGAGTGTTCCACGCCTGACCGTCACAGATTTCGAGCTCCTGACGCCCCTCAACATTCTGCGACGCCCGGAACTCCGTCTCAACGACCCTTTCGGGTGGCTCGATCCCTTCAATCATCGCTTCGTCGTCGAGAAGTTCGACTGGCGCCGGTTTCTCAAGGGAAGTGAGGCGCGCGACACTGATTCGTTGCGCCCAAGCTCGATTCCGCGCTTCGTTGCTCGGCTGCGTAGCTTGATCAATCGGTAGCGTCGAATATGGCTGACGTGCGCCAGTCAGAGCAGCCGGACCTGAGATGGTCGCTGATGTCGGAGTGTCTGCTCGGCCCGCCAGAAGGATTGACACGGTAATCGGTCTGTTACATGTGTCGTCCCCCTGGAGGCTAGAGAAGGGGTACTCCACATCAATTTCAACAAGGGGACTAGGCGTCTCGCCGACGCTGATGATGAACGCCGCGTCTTCTGTCTTTCTCGTCGCGGGCAAATCCTCAACAATCGGAGCGACAAGTGAATGAGCGCCCACGAAAGCACCAGTGCTAACGATCAGCAGGACGATGGTGGTGCTGGGGAAAGCAAGCCACTGATTGGAAGCGCGCTGACGTTTGCGCAAAGCTCGAACTCGCCGACGGGAACGCAACGTTCTCATGCTTCAGCGTATCGGGCGATATTCCTGTCCCACGTCGAGCTGCTGCGCCCGCAGACCGGTCGCTGAATGCGGCGCCAGGGACTCAGCGATCCGACGACGTTGAAGAGAGACAGGGTGTCGCTGTGCGAGGCTAACCCTGTGGGAGACGCTCCGTCACTGATTCAGCAGCGCATCGCAATCAATCGTCAGCGACTGATCGGCGTCATGATCTTGTTCGGCGCTGGATGTCTGGTTGCGATTAGCGCGATCGCCGTCGCCATTCATCCTGAACGGCTTTACCTCTGGATCAGCCTCATCGCGTTCGCTGCCAACACCATCGTTGGCATCGCTACTGTGGTCCGCGCAGAATCGAAACGCCGCGTCTTCAAGCGGAGCACGGCGCCGTTGCGGGCAAGCAAGACCCGTTGCGTTAGCGGGTCCTCCACCGAACGTAGATCGAGCCTGGCTCGGACGCGGCGACGTGGCGGTCAACTGCTGCCAAATCTCCGTTCTGCGGGAGAAGCGCCCGCAGTCGAGAGAAAGATCCCACCCTGGAATCTCTTATGCGCATCAACACACGCGGTCTCGTGTTCGGGATCATCAGCCTGCTCGCGATTGCAGGTCTCATGATCTACATCACGGTTGTCGAGGACTTCTCCAACATAGTCATGTGGGGATTCATCATCGTCGGGCTGGCATGTTCAGGACTCGGGTGGCTAAGCCTTCTGAAGGACCGAGGCAACTCTTAGCGATCCAATCGGTATCGCGGTGGCTCCCAATCTGTTCGCCCGGTAAAGCCACTTCTGCCGCGGTCCGCGGTCACGCGTTTCGATCAGTTCGGGCCGGACCCTCAGCGGTCGCGAGATCGAATAGCTGATCGCCGGCTTTGGCGCTATTGGTGCACACTGCGCCGGTGACGAGAGACGCTCATGCCCGCACGCTATCGTCGGCTCTTCCTGCTCCGCGCCGACCGCCGGCCAGTCCTCCCTCGCGAAGTGATCTTGGATCAGGCGGGTCACCTTTCGTAGTGCGCGGATGCCGGCCACCTGGAGTCCGTGTTCGTCGGGTTGGTTCTGGGTCAGGTTGTTGTCACGTAGATGACCGGACGAGGAAGATCGCTCGTCGTGCGCGCCCTGACGAAGGCCTAGCGATCAGACTCTGTCTCTTCTCGTTTGTGGACGCGATAGCTCGCGAAGTAGACCGCAACCAAGGTCCACCAGCTCAGGATCGTCGCGACCTGGATGAGTTGCGTCCACCAGGAACCACCCCAGGACATGAACAACACGGTGATGGAGAGGCCAGACAATGCCAGCCAGACAAAGGTTGCCGTGAGGCAGCGACTAGCAGGGCCAGGCTGTAGCCACCACGCACGCGGGATCATCCCCTCACCCTGGAAGCGAGCGCGGTCAGGTTCCACGACCTGACACCCTGCCTCCCCGCAGCCATTCAGAGACACCCGCTGCGGCGAAGTGGCGGACATAGAGTCGCAGGTGGGTGCTCTCGAGGCGTGGAATCGACCGGGCGATCCTTCTTCGAATCGCTTGGGCGGTCTCTGAAGCTGTCAAGAATGGGCATACTCGTCCAATGAGCAACAGAGTTACTCGGATCCTGGCGGTCGTCGTGCTCATCACATCTTCATGTGTCTTCGCATTCTTCGTCGGCGAGATCGCGCGCGGTCAGACTGACAGTTGGGCTTCGCCCATCGGGAGCGCCTTGACAGCGATTGCTATGGTCATCGTCCTGATCGGTCTCAAGGCATCGGACCAACGGCGCAAGCGGAGCAGTGGTCAGGACTGAACCTGGTCGGCCAGATCACGTGGCCCCCACTTCGATCGGCACAAGGGTCTGCCACGATTTCCCGCACCCTGGGCGTCCGAGACTTCGCGCCGACCGAGTCAGTTGAATGCCCGCATGCGGGTCCCCTTGCGGGCGGTGCACGAATGCGCGTGTCATCGGGCTGATGTCTTCCCGAGCGACGAGATCTGTCCGCTCGACGAGTGACGGAGAGTACCCCGTCTGACCGTGGTCAGAATCTGCGCGGGTGACACGATCAAGAGTGTCGACTTCTCCCCGAGCGAGTCGGACGCGACCGATACTCTGGACGCGCCGTGGCGGAGGGAGACAGATGCTGGATCGTGTTGAGGTGTTTGGCTATCGCCGCCTTTTAAACGCGGATACCTACGTCGGCAGAAAGACCGTCGCGTTCGTTGGCCCGAACGAGGCGGGCAAGTCATCGATACTTTCTGCGCTCCTGCTATTCACGTCGGACAATCCGGTACCGGCGACAGACGCGACCCGGTCCCAGCGCGGGGAGGAACTCGACACCGATCGGGCCGTGGTCCGGCTCTCGTTCACGCTAGACGACCGGCAGCGCACGCTCGCCCGAGCTCTCCCAATAGAGGCTGATGAACTCCGCCACCTTGCGTTCACGAAACTCGCCAGCGGCGAGCGACAGTTTAGATTCAACCCCGCACCGACCCTCTCGCCGAAGGTTAAGGGTGACTTGATCAAGGCGTGGCCAGCGATTCGAACTGCTCTGCACGATTCGATAAGTTCTCTACCGGAAGGCTCCGAACTGGCCTTCAGCGATGGCGATCTAGACGCCATAAGCGCGTTCGCCGAGGGAAACGGCCGTCAGCCGTCCGTCGAGGTGTGGGACAGAGTGAGCGCGGGCGTCGCTGAGCAGTTTGCCGACAACGAAAAGCTCGCAACACGCGTCGCCGCATTTCGCACCTACTACGACTGGGCGCGTCCTGGCGTTCCCGTCCAGACTCTGGTGTACCAGGGCATCGGAGCGACCTTGCCCGCATTTGTTCTCTTCACGGAGAGCCTTCGGTCGCTCCGCGCCGAGTACCAACTCAGCGATCCGAGTATCGATTCGGATCCGGCGCTCGCTAATCTTCTTCGACTTGCCCAGTTTCCGCTCGAACAGATTCGGACCGCACTCGGCGAACCGAGCCATCTTCGCACCCTGAAAGACGAAGCCAACGAGCGGCTCAAGCGCTTCTTCACGAACAAGTGGAATCAAGAGCAGATCACAGTTGGTATCGAAGTCACCGACGACTTCCTTCGCATTGATGTCAAAGACCTCGTCGACGGATCTCCTGGCTGGATCGCCATCACAGAACGCAGTGATGGACTGCGGACGTTCGTTGCACTCGCCACATTCCTTGAGTCGGGGAACTTCGAGCGGCCCCCCATTCTGCTCATCGACGAGGCGGAGCAGCACCTCCATCAAAACGCGCAGGGGGACCTGATCCGGATGCTCCAAGACCTCTCGGCGGTTGAGCAGGTCATCTACACGACTCATTCGCCAGCGTGCCTGCCCGCTGACTTAGGCAATGGCGTCCGCTTCGTGGAGCCAATCGACAGGGGTCATTCCATCATTCGACACGACTTCTGGTCGCTCGATCGGAACGAGCACGTCGGATTCAACCCTCTGCTCATCGTGATGGGTGCCGGCGCTGCGGCGTTCTCCAGCCTTCGAAGCGCGCTGGTTGCCGAGGGCGTCTCAGACATGCTGCTGCTTCCGACACTTATCAAGTTGGCGACGAACAGGACCGAACTGGACTACCAGGTGTCGCCTGGCATAGCGACTGCAAGCAAAGCCGATATGGCCAAACTCGACTTCGTTGCAAGCCGTGTCGCCTACCTCGTCGATGGCGACACGGGCGGCGCCACATGGAAAGGTCAACTCGAAGAGGCCGGGGTGCCCAAGACGCGGATTCGCTCGCTGCCTGCGGGACTCGGCCTCGAGGACCTGTTCGATCGAAGCTTCTATCTTGACGCAGTTGCGGAATTGGCTGGCATCGACCGTAGGAAGCTCGACGCAGCCGCCACGAACATCCCCATCAAGTCCGCCGTCGATGCGCTCGTGCTCAAGCCCCGACTGGCCGGCGTGATCGCGTTCGCCGAGTTCGTTCTTGGCCGCCACGAGTCGGGCGAGGCGCAGATCGTTCTCCATCCAGATCGAAAGAAGCATCTGAAGGATCTCGACTCGTGGGTACGAAGGACGATCGCCAGCTGATGCTGTTCCGATCGGGTTGCTCAGATGCCCTCGGATAACTCGGCTGGCATCGATTCTGAACGAAGGAGACCGCCGAGGCGCGCGAAGGCCGGTATGCAAACGGATCGACTGCGCGACGGTCGTCGTTGTCGGTGGACAGCAGCCCGCCTCGCGCGGTCGCGTCGGTTAGGACTTCTTGGTTAGTCGGCCGTTCCGACCCATCTCTACCAGCGCGACCGCCAGGTGTACAACGACCTCGACCTCGGATTGCGTGGGTGTGCGCTTCGCGCCCCCGCCGTGTCTATCCGGATTGGGCCAGATCAGTCGAAGCATTGCCTCGAGCGTTGATCCGTCGTCCGAAGAGCTACTCGAAGTGGTCGGAGCCAACTGCCACCGGCTTGACGCAGCGAGTTCGCCGGCCACCCCACCCAAATTCGCCTTAGCTACCTTCGGGATCACTAGAGGGATCAGAACCTCCTCAACGGCCTTGATCGCATGATCCCAAGCATCGGACGGATTAGGCGTGCGACCGAACGCCGCGGTCCACGCGGCCGTCAGTTCATGGCTGGCGCTGTCGCCAGGTGCGAGAGCTTGGCGAAAGGCCGCGGCAGCGGTCTCGTCGACACGGCGCTGAAGGCTCTTCCCATCGTCGGAGACGGTCCAGACGGATCCTCCGACCAGCAGCGTCTGGCGGAGCGGGGCCGCCCGTGCTGTGCGAAGGTACAGGGTTGCGTCGAGTGCATCGAGGTACAGGTCGCGGTCCGAGTGGAGAGCGCTGAGAATCTGATCGCTAATGCCCCCTGTCTCGTATGTGGCTCGTACAGGGATCCTCAACGAAGCTGACAGCGTCTGCATGAAGCTGTTGTGCATTCCCTGGCTATCGTGCCACCCGAACTCATTCCGCAGCCATTCATCGAGGGGATGCAGTAGGTGGTCGGGTACTCCCTCGTACAGGGCATCCGGTGCCGTAGCGCCGCTCCGGACGGAAAGCCTTTGCCACTCCATAGCACTCCAATGCTCACCGATCATGCCAGAGCCCGACACTACCTGGCGGCCACGACATCGGATGCCCATCGCGGGCGCTCGAAAGCCGGTCCTCTATCGTGCACTCGTTCGGCGTTTGGCCCCCGAAAGGCGCGGTTGCCCCCATTTCGCGACGCGTCTCACTCTCTGGCCCGAGTGTGGTCGGACGTTGCCCGTGTGGGGAGCGCAGCGAGCCGGGCTGCCGACTTCTGAAGATCTGAGGCTCCGTCTCGAGTACTGGGAGTTGTTTGGAACCTGCACTGAGGTGATCGGGTTCCGAGGTGATCGGACGAGGGTCTCGGCGCCGCGTGGCTCGCCGAGGGCAATGCCCTGGTTGCTTGGCTTCGGGAGGAGGTGGGCTCTGATTAGACGGTCGAGGGACCGTTCGACAACTACAGAGGCGACCAGTCAGCGTCGGAAAGGTGACCGACGGCGCAATTCGGAGCGCGGGAACTGAGACGAGCACGCTCGCAAGCATGGTCTTGTGCGGGACCTTCGCGTCTTGCGTCGGCCGCTGTGCGAAGTGAATGATTCGTTCCTGGTGCGTGACGACCGCTTCGCGATGTCGGGCTGAGGCGGCTGTCGAGCGCTCGATCCGCAGGCCTCAAGGGTCGACCTTGCCTCAGGACTGTCTCGAGACTATCGTTTATCGATAGATATGACTTGAATATCGATACTGTTTGGGGTTCATGTGATGGGTGTCGTTAGAAGGAGCCGCGGCTTCGCGCTTGTTCCGGTTCTGATATCAATTGCCTTCGTAGCGGCCGCATGCGTTCCTGCTTTGGAAGGCTCAGCGGATGTTGGGGCAACGCCGGCGGCCTCGGCGAGCGAATCCAAGGTCTCGGAGCCCAATCTGTCTGCGGACTGGGATTGTGGCTATGCGAGTGCGCTCGTGGGTCTATCGGAACGGTCGCTTTGGGAGTTTGAAGCTGGGGTTATCGATGACGCGGAGTGGTCGGCGCGCGAGTCCGCTTTGCTCGAGGCGTGGCAGTATGCACCGGTCTCGGGCTCGGCGGTGACGAGTTGGGTGCGGCGCGTCTCGAATGCCGCGGTCGCCGAGGGCGGGGTGCGCGAGTCGGCGTTCGTAAGCGCCCAGAACGATCTGATCCGCGCATGTGGCGAGGCGGGATCCACGACGATTGTGAACGCCGTCCCTGGAATGGGGGGTTGATCATCATTCTCGACCGTCGGACGGGCTGTGACTCTGGGCGGTGCGTGTGTTGATTGGGGCGGGCGTCGAGCCTCGTTCGTCTGGGGTTCGAGTGCGCCGAAATGCGCTCTTGATCGCGGGGGCGGTATTGGCAGCAGCGACGGCTGTGATCGTCGTGCTCGTATCCATTTCTGCTGTGTCGGATGGTGAGGTATCGGTGCTCATCGGTGGATTCAGTTCACGGCGCCTCATCGGGCTGGCGATTACCGCCGCCCTTATGTCCCTTGCTATTGGGCTGTGTGTGATCGCCGTCCCTCGGATCTGGCTTCTTCTACTGGTTCCGGCCCGTCTGGTGGCTATCGCAGCAACCTGCATGGCCGCACTCGTATCGTGGATCGGCTCGTCGGCGACAGTGGTGTCGTTGGTCAGTGAGGGATGCGAAACGGGCTACGTCGTGGAGGAGGACTCGTTCTTGCTGGCTGGATGGGGGACGGTCTATCGAGCTGACGGAGTCTTCGTGACTCCCGTCGAGCGAACACTCGGAGACGACGGTTATCGCCCCTTCAGCGTTGGCGCCTACGCAGTGACCAGCGAGGGTGACACTCACCGAGTCTGGTACTCCATCGTGAATGACCCTTCGGCTACGCCGGTGTCGACGGGCCGAGCCCCGGACTTCAGCCTGCCTGTGCTGAGCGGTCGAGATCTCACCTGCGGCATCAGTGCCGGCGCGCGTACTCCTGTACCTACGCCTCCGGACCCTCCGGAGTATGAGGTCGAGGAGTTGCAGAAGCACGTCCAAGACATGGTGCGTGCGTCGATTGCCGCTGCCGTCGGATCTGCTGTTGACGCGGAAGGCCAACCCGTGTCCGCGCAATCGGCAACCGTGCAGGGCATCGTGTGCGGAGTCGACGGGACGCGGGTTGGTCTCACACTTGACTTCCGAACGGCAGACAATGCGGAATCCCTCACGCGAATCCTCCACGCATGGGACACCGCGGGCTACCTACCTGACCGAGCGATGCAAGAAGATATCCGCTACAGCGAAACCCTCCCGATCGAAAAGATGAGCATTCGAGATTCGGGAACGATCGATGGCCTTATTCACATGACTGTCACGTCTCGATGCGTGCTCGACGACGACTGAACCGCGGGCCAGAACGTCATGGAGCCAAACGTCGCTGGCCGCAAGCCGGTCGTTAACCGCGCACTTGTCAGCCGTTGATCTGATCGACTTCGGCGATCATCTCCAGTCGCACGAGGAGTAGGTCGCCGGCGGAGGCAATGCTGACGACCGCCGCAATCGCGATAACTGCTGCAATGATCGTCATGAGGATCAGGGACTGCCAGGAACGTTTCTGCTTGACGGTGACGATGACGGCGGTGATGGCGCTGAGGATCGCGACCGTCTGTCCTGCTACCGTGGCGAATGCCATTCGCACAGCCCCGTCGGCGGTGAGCGCGCCATAGCTGTTGAGTGCCAGCCCGAGCGCAAACGGGATGAGAACGACGCCAGCGATCAGGACCAACCTGCGGCTGACACGTCGCTCCCGAACCAGCGTCGCGGGTTCGCCTTCAATGTGTGTCGCGCTCATGTCGAGACTCTACTCAGGCCCACGACTTTGGAACCACTTTTCGCGCGTTTGCGCGATGGGGAGCACGAGGGTGCACGCTGACCCGCTTTGCATCATCCCCTGTGCGACCTTTCATGGACAAATGAGCTGCGGACTGGCGTTCGCTACTGATTGAAACGCAGGTTCTGCCACCGCGGGCTCGGCCACCGCGCAGGAAGGCACAGTCGGCACGAAGCCGCGGGTGAGGTGGTGTTGGTCCGGGAGGGTCGGTTTCGCTACATGCCGTCTGCGTCTAGGTGGGATCCGGTTCCGCTCGCTCGCGCTGCCCGTAGATCGGTGTCATGCCGCCGCAGGGCCGATAGGACTGCACCGCGCACGGTGAAGAAAAGCAGGACGAAGACGATGGCGGCCGGCACGGCGTAGAGCGCCAGGATTCGCGTGACTGTCAGCAGAAACTCCATCCGGCGAGCCTACATACGCACGTTGACCGTCGGTCCTGGCCACGTAGTCGTACGCAGCAGGTCAACTGGCCACTGGCGCTGCGAGCCGGCGGCACGGCTTCGGTTCGCAAGCCGGTCCACGAGCGCGCGAGCGGTTGACGGTAACCGGCCGCTTGCCGAATATCCAGCTCCCGGATTCGTTCACGCATTGCGCATCAGTCCCCTACGGTCACGTGCATCAGTCCAGCGCCGATACGCTGGCAACCATGAGCCTGGCGGACGTCGCAGCGCGAACGCGCGTGTCTTCTTGGGTGCTTCGAGCACACCAAAAGCTCCCCGACGATCTGTCGGCCCGTGAGTACGCCGAACTGGTATCCGCGCTTGCGTGGGTGTGCGAGTACGCGACTGGAACTGATGCGCAGCGGATTGAGCGAGCCCGATACGGCTCTCCGTTCGAGGTGGTCGTTTCCGTGACGCTAGCGTCCGTTGGCGTGCTGGTCCCCATCTCGGTCGTCGTAAAGAATCTGTCGGCAGCGCGGAAGAGTAAGGAAGAGGGACGACTCGCGAGAGCAGAAGCTGACGCCGCGCGGGACGCGGCCGCACGTTCTCGCGCAGACTGGGAGGCCGCGCAGGAGGCGACTTCGTCCGTGTCTGGCCGCGAGCTGGCGGAGATTGAACACTTGAAGGCCGATTCATCGAGGTTGCGTTCGGAGGCTGTGAAGCTCGCGGCCGAAGCGAGGTACGCCCAGCAGAAGGCCGACAAGGAGGAGCGCCTCACCACGATGCTCGAACTCGACTTCGAGGAGCGCCGTCGGCTGCGCGGCAACTCCGGTGGGCCGTCACCGAGTACACGGGAAGTACTAGCCGAACTGGCCACGCAATTGGCTGAAACGGACCCCTCGCGTGCTCAGCGCCTCACCAAAGAGGTGGAGCGGCAAATAGGGGAAGTTGGCGACGGGACGCTACACGGACTTGCACGGGCGATCGGATGGCTCGCGGATTACGAGATGATCCTCGAGGTTGAGGAAGAGTAGACGCGGCCGTCCCACCAATGCGTGGTGACCAGCGACGGCTACATCCGGCGGCGCAACATGCGCAAAACAACGACGCACATCACCCGCCCTAGCTCGGCAAGACGTCCGGATGCCGGTGGCGTTGAGTGCTCTGCGGCACCTAGCCGCGCGTATCCTCGGCTAAATCGCCATTGAGTCGGTTTGTCTGACCGTCAAGATATGTTCGCACCGTGGGGAACTTGCCGAAGCCAAATCAGCGCTCAGGGCCGCTTACAGACCACGTGCGAAGAGGACGCGTCTATAAGACTCCCCTCGCTGCAACCGGTGCGCTCACCATCGGGAACTGGCTTAAGGACGATCTTCCCGACCTCATTTGGCCCGCTCTCGTCCTTGCCGAACGCGGCAATGACGGAGCGCGTCAGTTAGTCCAGTGGCAAGCGGCTGTGCAGACGGACCTCGCTCACCATAACGACAGCGAATGGGTGGCAGAGACCCTCGATGGTCGACTGACCAATCTGGCGACGCTCGCTGAGAAGTACCCCGACGCATCCGCGATTGTCGTTGATCGAGCCAACCGTCGCGGACTCCTTTCTGAACCGGTTCGGCGTGCGCTGGCGTCGTACCCCTTCCTCCCAGCCCGGTGGCTTGTCGGCGATGTCGAGGTTGCGCCGCCACATCAATCAGACCTGGATCTTCTTCGAGATGCAGTCCTCGGTGCCATGAAGGACGGCCATCGCGAGGCGCTCTTGAAGTGCCTCCGCACGTGGAGCACAGTTCAAGCAGGAACGTTCAGGTCGAGTCCCGAGACCGTCGACCTGCTCAAGGACTACCCCACTGAACCGTCCAAGCGCGCAGCAGCAGACTCGGCCGTGCGCGCAATATGGGGCGCGCATAGGACGATGATTGAAATCGGCGACCCGCACCGCTTCGACAAAGCCATCGAGTGGGCACGAATGTTCTGGGGAACGAACTCGATGACTTCGCACTGCATTCGAAAGCGGGAGATTGAAGTCGCCCAGGAGACGGGTGCCGAACCGTCGGAGGTCGAGTCTCCTCTCGACGTCATGGCCCAGCCGACGCCGATGCCTGAGGGTGGTGAACACCTGCGTCGCTTCACCATGGACGTGCTGAGCAGCTTCGTCGAGGCCCTGGAGACCGCGCCAGCCAACCTTTACATGAGTGCGCGCCAGGAGGTAGTTTCTGGGCTCGTGGCTCGAGCCGGACGCGATGTAGTTGCAGTCCTGGGCGTTCCAGATCTCTGGTGCTTGGAGCACGGTGCGCATATCGGACGCATGTTGGTGGAGGTGAAAATCTACCTTCACTGGATGGCACAGCAGGACCCAGCCATCTATCGACAGTTCCAGGAGTACGGAGCCGGAAAGGCCAAACTGTACTCGCGAATTTCGAATGAACTACCCGATGAGGCGAGGACCGCCGGGTTCGTGGAGAGTATCGATGAACTCAAGCGACTGAGCCACAACGACGAGGTGATCGACCACCGGATCGTCGACACACGAGACACCTTCGCGGACGGCAAATCGATCCGTGCGATGGCTGAAGAAGCAGGCCTGCTCGACTTTTACCGTCAGGCGTACTCGCTTGCAAGCGGTGTCTCTCACTCGGAATGGTGGTCAGTTGAGACACATGCGATGGAACCCTGCCTCAATGTGCTCCACGGGATGCATCTGATCCCCAGTCTCTCGCTGAGTTACGGCGGCAACCTCGAGCTTGCAAACGCGTGGGTTGACCAGTTCTACTCCCTCGTCCGTACCTCCCTGCAAATTCTTCAGACTGACGAAGAGACAGTCGACGCCGCCTTCGCCTGGATGAGCAATGACCAGAGTGGCGAAGAGGGTGCAGCCTGAGCACAACATCGGGGAAGCCGTCACGTCGGGTCGTAGGTTGAGCGCGCTGACCGGTCGTTCAGAGCGAACGAGTTTAGGCAGACTCCCCGTTCGCCGTTGCCTCTATCCAGTCGACCGCCTCATCCGAGAGGTAGAAGCCCTTTGGACCGCCTTGTCCGACCCACCACGCGTTCGAGGTTAAGGATCCCCCGGCAGCCACGATCTTGGTGAGCACCTCGGGTGAGAGAGCCTCGCCGTTGTGGGCGATCAGCCAGCCTTGTGTTTCGGAGTCCAGTTCCGGCCACCACTCGATGATCTGCATATCGCCACCATGTCACCCGCGGCGCGCGTCCGGAAGCCGGTCCATCAACGCGGGAGATTCGGCGATCGCCGGAGCGGACCTCCGGCGGCAGGACTATCAGGGCGGGGGCCAATGGATAGGCGATAGCGTTCGCCGTGGGCTGGAGCGGTAGTGCCAGGATGAGGGCATGGCATTCGGGATGGCCCGCGACGTGCTGCGTCCCACGGACTCTTCGCGTGCAGATCGAGTGACGTACGTCGAGCTCTTCTTCGACCTGGTGTTTGTCCTCGCGTTGACTCAGTTGTCCGCGTACCTCTATGACAACCAGACGTCTTTGGGTGCTTTCGAAGGCGCCATTATGGTGTGCGCGTTGTGGTGGGCGTGGGTGTCGACCACTTGGGTAACCAATTGGCTCGACCCCGTGAAGCTTCCCGTACGCGGGGCAGTTATCACATTGGCTTTCGTGGCGCTCGTGATGAGCGTCTCGATCGCTGAGGCTTTCGGTGACCGTGCGTGGGCATTCGCGATCGCCTATGTCGTCCTTCAGGTTGGGCGTACGGGCTTCATCGTGTGGGCAACGGTCCGTCACGACCGGGCAGTGGCCCGCGATTTTGCTCTTGTGTTCGGATGGACGGTTGCCGGTGGTGTCTTGTGGATTGTCGGCGCGCTGTTGCCCCTCACGTGGCAGCTGCCCTTCTGGGCCGCGGCGCTGGCTCTCGAACTGCTCGGCACGGTGCTGGGGTTTCCGATCCCTGGCCGGGGGAAGGTGCTGCTGCGATCCTGGGATCTGTCTGGGCCGCATATCGCCGAGCGCACGGCGCTGTTCGTGCTCATCGCCATTGGTGAGGGATTGCTCGTCACCGGCTTCGCTTTCGTTGAGAAGGAGTCGTCCGCGTCATCGATTGCTTCGCTGGCGACGGCGTTCGTCGCGGCCGCGGCCGCGTGGTGGATCTATTTCGATCATGGCGAGCGCGTCGGCGCCGAGGCGATCGAGGCGTCAGACGAGCCGGCCAGGCTCGCCCGCACCGCCTACACCTGGGTGCACCTCCCGATCATCGCGGGCATCGTCCTGATGAGCGTGGGCGACAAAGAGATGCTCTCGCATCCCGATGAGCGCGGTCTTGCCAGCACGATCGTGGTCGTGGGCGCCCCGATCCTCTTCCTCACCGGCACCCTGCTCTTCCGTCACGTGCTCGAAGGCCGCTGGTCGCGAGCTCAACTGTTCGGTCTGATCGCTCTCGCTCTGCTCGCAGGTGTGGCATTCGCCGTCCCGTTCTTCGACGCACTCAGGCTGTCGATCACGACCGCGATACTCCTGGTCGGGGTCGCGGCGGGGGAGACTGTCGAGCGCTTGCGTCGCGGGCGTCGCGCCGGAGGGTGACCGCACACGCTCACCCGGGCCAGACTGCCTGTTCGGTATCCATGAACGGACGCGCGGTGGTCACCGGCGCACCTGCTGACCCGCACCTGCCTTGTTCTCGGCGAGTATCGCTTCATAGACGATTCAGACATGCGACCTCCGATCCGCAGGAACTGGCGGTCGAATCAGCTCGGCGTCGCCTGCAACGAGTGTGGCAGTCCAACCGCTGACCCTCTCCAGCGGACCTGACTAGAGGTTGTCCGCTCGGTTGGTTCTGAGCGCATGGGTCCTGTTAGAACATGCGACTGGGTGTCTAGCGAGGATTAGAACTGGTCCATGACACGAACCACCCCCGCCCGACTGGCGCCTCTCTCTCCGCTTGACGTGCTGAAGAGTTGTGAATTCTGAGATGACCCTGACCGCGATCCTCCCGACCCTACGCCGCAGCATCCCCGACCCGTTCCAGCGCAGTCGATGGCCGGAGTACACCGAGATGACCACTGATGACGTGGTCATAGCCGGGGTCTCGTTGCGCCGCCTGGTGCAGCTCTGCGACAGCCCCTGCGTGCACACCGCTGACGCGCTGGTCCCCGGTTGCCACATCAAGACAGCTCTGCGCCAGGACGCATCCGTGGTTGTGGTGACCGTTAGTGGCGTGTTTGACAGCGACGATGGGGAACGCGTCGTCCTGATCGACGCGGATATGGCTGATGTGCCCGCGGTGTGGGAGGAGACACGACTCCTCGGCCGGATCTCGACCGCACCATCGCGCCCTGCACTGATCCTCGCCGGAGCGGACAGCGGCTCCCCGCGCGGGCGCGGACCGGCCTGGGTACCCGCTGACCTCAAGGCCGGGGATCTGCTCGCCATCCCCTGCACCGGCATCGTCGCACTCCACGACATCCGTCCCCGACCGGTCACTCCGCAGTCGAAGACTCTCGACAACGCGTGGTTGCAAGCGCGTGCGTGATCGGGCGCACCGCCTGGAACCGTCTGGCCACTTTCCATCCCAGGACTTCGAAGTGATGACCATCCTGCACAGCATCAGCAGCACCAGCTCAACGACCGTTCAGCGCACCGAAGCCTTCAGCTGGCCGAGAGGCACAGAGCACACGCCCGACGACATCCTCATCGGCGGGACATCGCTGACTGCCGCCGCGCGGGGCGGACAGACCCCGTTGGTGCGGATCGGGGAAACGTCAGTCCCAGACGCCAGCTCGCTGGTGCGGCGGGCCTTCGTGACCGTGCTGGTCACACGCGTCATTCACGTTGACCGCCTCGGCATGTTGCAACGTCCCGACGTCTGGGTCGACGCCGATTTGAGAGTGTGCGAACCAATCATGGAGGCCGCCCGAATAATTGGCCGCGCCGCAACCGACCGTCGCAGAAGAGCGCGGATGCTGACCGAAACCGACCCCGCCACGCACCGGGACGTGAAGCTATCCGCGGACATCCAGCCTGGTGACCTGATAGCGATCCCCTGCCACGGCACCCTGCCACACACGCACGTCGCCCGTCACTTCCCGAATCCTGTCGTTCTCGCGGATAAGCCGGATGACCAAGGTGGGGACCCCGGCTTCTACGGCAGCTGTGGCAAGTGAACCGCGAGAGCCTAGCCAACCTCACACACAAAGAAACGAGCGACCATATGCGATCCGTTAGGAGGATGCCCCGAGCCGACGGTGGCAGTGCACACTGGCGGGATGCCTATCGTCGATAACGCCGTCTATGTGTCCGGTCACCGGATCGAGAATCCGACCAGCTTGGAGGACACTTTCGAGCACATGAGTGCACACGGCGGGATGGCCTGGATCGGCCTGTTCCGGCCCACCCGGGAGGAGATCCAGCAGGTTGCGGTGGAGTTCTCGCTGCACCCCCTTGCAGTAGAAGACGCGTTATCGGGTCACCAGCGGGCGAAGTTGGAACGCTACGGCGACATCCTGTTCACCGTGCTCCGCCCCGCCCGCTACATCGACGAGACCGAAACGGTCGAATTCGGTGAGCTGCACGTGTTCGTGGGTCCGAACTTCGTCGTCACCATCCGGCACGCGGAATCCCCCGACTTGGCCCGCGTCCGACATCGGCTCGAAGGTCAGCCGGAACTCCTCGCGCTTGGCCCCGAAGCGGTCCTCTACGCGATCCTGGACGAGGTCGTCGACGAGTACCAACCCGTCACCGTCGGCATCCAAAACGACATCGACGAGATCGAAGACGCCCTGTTCCGCGGAAACGTATCCCTGTCGCAACGCATCTATGAACTCTCCCGGGAAGTGATCGCTTTGCAGCGCGCAGCACAGCCGCTCCCCGAAATGCTGGAACAACTTCAGCAGGGTGCCGCGAAGTATCACGTCGACATCGAGCTGCAACGCTCCCTTCGCGATGTGCACGACCACGCCCTGCGCATCACCGACAGGGGCGCTACGTTCCGGGCGCTCCTGGGAAACGCGCTAACCGTCAACGCCACCCTTGTCAGCGAGAGGCAAACCGACACCGCCCTGATCCAGAGCGAACAAGTGAAGAAGATCTCGGGATGGGCAGCGATCCTGTTCGGACCCACCCTCGTCGGGACGGTCTACGGAATGAACTTCACCTACATGCCCGAGCTCGACTGGATCCTCGGCTACCCCATGGCGCTCATCCTGATGGCCGCCACCAGCGTCGCCCTCTACATCGTCTTCCGCAAGAAGCGCTGGCTATGAACGGAGAGCCCTGCACTCAGTCGAGCTAGTCTCGAGAATCGGTCTCGTGCGCGGTGGGCAGGATGAGACGGCCAGCCTCTCAACCTTCTAGGGCCGGAGGAACGGGGTCTGACGTGGGCGCGGTCGTGATGACTGTTCTGGGTGCAGACCCGACTCACTCTCCTCTGCGCACGAACACTAACCGCGCGGCCATCGGTCGTTCAGCGAGCGGACTTCGCAGTTTCCTCGTTATGCGCGGCTCTGACCAACGGTGGAGCCTCGCCCCGCCGTAAGGCGTCGAATCTAGTGGCTTCCTCTGCTTTCATTGCGGCTGACTTACTCGAATCCGCCCGTCGAGAGGCCCATCGCTCAAGCAAGGCCGACGATCCAATGGTCAGCACCGCGATGACGAAGCCGCCAGCTACCTGGGCGACGATGTAGGTCGTCGGTCGGATACCTGCGCAGTTAGGGCGACGACGCCAGCGACACCGACCGCGAAGATCACACCCGAGATAATGCGTTGAAGGACCCTAAGGTTCTCTTTCGGTACGTCGATCCAGTCGTTGAGTTCTTCCACGAGGATGAGGATCCGCCGGCCAAGCGCATCCCGTTGCGGCGACGCTGGCACTCCTGCGTGCGCGGCGCTGAGTCGCTCGATCCGGAGCAGAATTCGCGACTCTTTAGTAGACCGTCGAGTGAGCCATGCGCCGACAGGAATCCCGGTGAGCGCGAGGGCGCCGACGATCGCTGGCAAGAGTGCATCCATGCGACCGACCGTATCGCCAGATTTGGACATGCCTGCGTCGGGATCGCCCCTAGGGTGGTTCGTCTGTGGGCATTTCACGGCAGCGGGAGGTCGGTCGCGCGGAAGGATCGCTCGACCGTCGTGTTTGAACGAGGTCGGCCTGATGATTGGGCGTGACCGCGAGGAGAACGCTCGTCGCAAACCCGCGCAATGAGCGGCGCTACGCTCACGGGATGGGGTGGTGGGCCAACTGGTGGAACTCCGCGGCACAGTTCTTCGGCTATGGCGAATGGGTCTGGGGCAGCGCCGCGGATTCGTTCGCGGCGATCGCTACACTCGGAGCGCTTCTCGCGACGTTCATCGTTCTTCGGAACGCGGAACGTGATCGCGAGACGGAGTTGGCTCGCGCCGTAAGTGCGCACCATGTACCGACCATGACCTTGGCGCAGGATCCTGAAGAGGAGCTTGCGGGCTTCGCAGACGTGAGGATAGATATCCACAATGCTGGCTCGAAGCCAATCCGTCGGAATTCTTGCACGAAGTCGAACGCCTCGCATTCTCTTGATAATCAGAGGCTTCCCGCGTGGATACGGGGGAGCGCGTGGCCAGCGATTGGCCACGGAGTGGCAACGCCGCCCCGTTAGGCTCGTCCGCATGTGGAACTCAGCCAAGCAGCTTCTTGTGGTCCAGGTCATCGCCTTGGCGGCCTGAGTGTTGGGAATGGCCGGGTTCATGTTGCTCTCGCCACCTTGGCAGGTGTTGGGCCTTGCGCTGTGGGCAGTCAGCATGGCCGTTGTCTTCGTCGCGTTGTTCCGCGGACTGTGGCTGTCCTCCACAAAGAAGAATCAGTAGCGCACGTGTGCGGGAATCTCGCGGCATACGTACCGCAGGTGCGCATTGACTGTCCTGCGCTTGACGTAACCTGACGCCGTGGTGTTCATGCCGAAAGAGGACGGCGCGGTGGCGGTGATCCTGACCGCGCTTGGCTCTTTGGCTTTGGGCGTCGTCTGCGCGGGGGCCACGGTCGCCTCTTGGCAGTCTGCTGACGGCGACTTTCTCCAGTGGATTTCCTTTGGCCGCTGGATCGATCTACCAGCTTTCGCCACTGTTGCGTTCTTCGGGGCCCTCAGTCTGGCGGGCTTGTTGGGCTTCGCAGTGATGGTGTACTTCGGAGTTTCTGGCGCGGCCTCCGACCGGAAGCGTCCACCAAAGAGATGACGCCCCATCCATCCACTTAGATGGCGCACGGTCAGCCCGGATGCCGGTTCATTAGAGCGAATGGTCACGCGATCGTCGACGTTGGTCCCGCTTAGCGGGGCAACGTGCGATCAGTCCACGCCGTGGGGAAGTTTGCAGCAGTCCCAACACCGCCCAGTGCTGCCTGTCGCTTGGCGTCGTCGCGACGTAGGCTCACGCGCTATGCCGGTGGGTTATTGGTCGCCGCGAGCGCGGCATAGCTGTACAGCCGCACCTCGCCGTCGTCTAGAAGAATCGTGTAGACAATGACGTCAGCCTCACCGTCGAGGTCATATCGCGTGTAGTCAAGCCATTGAAAGATTGTCTTCGACCGTCGCAAGACCCGTCCCATTTGTCCGCCCGGTGTACGGACAACATCCCCTTGCTTCAAAACCCGCGCTGCCATAGGGCGAGCGTAGTAGCCAGTCGGCAACCGCGTATGGGAGCGGGACCCTCCGTCAGTGGTCGGCGATAGTTGCAGGCTTGTTGGCGTGGAACTGTGAGAGGGGTACGAAAGGCGAACACCTGAGGAGAACGACGAAGGTCTGCGTTTCGTAGTTTCTGAGGCTGGGGTGCCACCACGCACCTTCCTCGCTTTTGCACTTGGGCCCGTCTGTCCCGATCTGGGCTGTGATCAATGGAATCTCAGGCCCAGTGGTACGCCCATCGATCGTCAGTTCGATCCAGGAACTGGCCTCGGCGGGATCGCTCCAGGCAGCTCCTTGGCTGCGGATGGTGAAGCCGTCGCCCCTCAGATCTCCGCCCACGTTGATGGTGGTCTCACCCTGCTCACCCGTCGGCGCCATGAAGATCACGACGAGGATGAGTGCGGGCAGTCCGAAAAACATAAGTACGAACACGGCTACCGCGATGAGAGCGTGCCGCCGGTGGCGGCCGTGGTCCTCCGGGACGTGCTGGCGACCGCTGTATGTCCGTTTGGTCGTGGGCTCTTCGGTCAAGGTGCTCCAACGCTTGCTGTCGTCGCTCTGGCAAACAGGCGAGTCGTGTGGAAGAGAGAGTATCCAGTACGGAGACGTCCCGTGCGCCAACCCCCGCCTCGGCCGGTATGGTAGCTGCGAGCACGGGCCCTTCTCAGTTGGACCGACCCGGCTCGCCCGGAAGTCGGTCGGTTAGCGGGCTCATTTCCGTCCACCAGCGGGCGGTCTTCGACCTCCTGACCCGTCATTCTTTGCGGCGCCGGGCGCGCGAGATGTGCTGGGCGATGATGGTGGTATGCCCAGTAGCTTCGTGGTCGTCACCGAGGCGGCATGCGATGCTGCCGTGCTGTTCGACCTATCGCTGAACGTCGACGTGCATCTCGGCTCGATGAAGGAGGCTGGCGAGCAGGCGATCGACGGCGTTGTTACCGGAGCGATCGGTTTGGGTGAGAAGGTGACGTGGCGCGCCCGCCACTTCGGCGTCTGGTTCACGATGACCTCAGAGATTTCCGAGCTTGACCGGCCGATCCGGTTCGTCGACCGACCAGTTCGCGGACCATTCCGTAGCTTCGAGCATGAGCACCTGTTCGAACAGCGGGGTGAGGCCACGCGGATGTCGGACACGATCTCGCTGTCCTCGCCCATCTTTGGTCGTGCCGTCGAGAAGGTGATTCTGGTGCCCTATCTCCGGCGACTCGTCCGGCGCCGAAACAGGTACCTTCTCGCTCAACTCAGCGGAGCACGAACCGGCACAGACGAGGCCGCGGCGTTAAGCCCGCGCGAGGCGGCACTTGATGAGTTGACCTATGCCCGACCGCTCTGGACCAGGAGGGAGCCCGCAGCCAAGATCGCCGTCGACGCGGCCGTGGCCGGCTTGCTTGCTGGGCTGGACAACGGACCGCTTCGCGAGCTGGCCGGCCTTCCGCTGACCACCGGACCTTTCGAACTGGGTCAGCTGCTCGATGAGACGCTCACCGCACTGGACCCGAACTACCCCTCGATGACAGAGTCCGACGCGACCATTCTCACCGTCCGCCGTTACGCCCTTCGCTACGCGCACGGCACGCTCACCGCGAGGCAGCTATCGGCGTGGGCTCACGACACGATCGGCCATGACGGGCCGCCGGTCACCCACCCCATCGTCAACCTCGACGATGATCTAGACCTCGAACGATCCGGCGTCGGCCGAGGCACCGTCGATAGCGACGCAATCATCCGTGGATGTTTGAGATCCACATCGCCGGTCGCTGCACGCTTCCGACCCCACGTACCCGAAGTCCCCTGAAGCTAGGCGTCGCGTCGCTCGCAAGCCGGTCGCCCTGCGCGCAGTGCACGAATGGCATCCTCACTCCGCCGTCCCTGCCTCCCTGACCGGACCGGCCTCGGCGACGCGGACTCAGAAGTCTGTCACGTCGAGCATGTTGGATCGGAACAGATATAGATGGGGGTGGGCCCGTCGACGGTTGTGCCCAGTCTGGACATCAGCTGACCCGCCACTATGAGCAGAATCGCCACTACGAAGGCAATCATGCCGATTCGGATGGCATTGAGCGCCCGGGCCTGCTGTCGCTCACGATCGGTCAGTCCATCAATGCGGGACTGGATGATCGCAAGATCGATGGCCTCCGCCTCGGCGTCCCAATCGGAAGTGATCGCCGCTCCGAGATGCTCAAATGACCACCTCTGCTGAGGGCTGATCAGGGCGAACAAGCCCGTCGCGATAGAAACCAGCAGCAGAAGAGCGCCAGCCACGGTCAGCCATGCGAGCGGGCCTCGTACGAGCGTGCCGGCGAGCGACGCGACGATCCCCGATGAGCCCAAGAGGAAGGTGGCCCCGGTAACCACGCGTTGAGAGCCAGCGCCGAGATCTCGCTCCCACTCGTCTACGCGCTGGCTCAGTCGAAGTGCCCAATGACTCATACCTGAGGATTCTGCTCCCACGCCGCTCAGAGTAGCGTGTGGCCCCGCTGGATCCCGCGACCCGTCAGCCCACGCCCCTGACATGGATGGGTCTCTTTGCGCGCAGCCGCACTGCGCTTCGCGCGCGGATACGGGTCCTCAACCGAGCGTTGGTTTCCGGTAAGAACGATTGCGTGCAAGTGCCGGTACTTCTGGGAAACGATGTTGCTCCGCCGCGCCTTCCGACCCCGGTCCTCATCGGCTCGCTCGTCGAGATCGGCGCCAACACTCGCTCGAGCCGTTCCTCCGTGGTTCGCTGCGGCGGAGAATGGGCCCATGCTGGTTGTGATCTCCGGACTTCCTGGCACGGGCAAGTCGGCTGTCGCCGCCGTGGTTGCTCGTGCCGCCGAAGCCGTCCATCTCTCGATCGACACCGTTGAGGATGCTCTTCTGGGCGCCGGACTCGCGCGTTCGTGGGCGACAGGCGTCGCCGCGTACGAAGCCGTGCGAGCCGCGGCCGAGCAGAACCTCGACCTGGGGCGCATCGTCGTGGTCGATGCCGTCAACGACAGCGAGCCCGCGCGCGATACTTGGCGCCGCGCAGCAGCGACCGCGGACGTCCCGTTGATCTTCGTTCTCCTCACCCTGGATGACGAGGTAGAACATCGCCGACGGCTAGAAGGTCGAACCCGAAACCTCGCGAACGTTCACGAGCCGAGCTGGGAAGACATCAGCATTCGTCGCGCTTCCTTCGAGCCGTGGGAGGACGTGCAACTGCGAGTAAACGCCAGCGAGTCGATACAGCACATCGCGAACGCCATCTTCTCGCGACTCCGACCCCCGCCGGCCATCCAGCCCTGAGACCGATCGCGAGCAACCCCATGCCCGAACGCCGGTCGGTTAGCGGGCTCCTTTTCGTGGCGGTTGGCCGTGGACGTAGCGGGAGACGAAGTCGTGGTGTCGAATTGGCTTTGGCCTGCGACTGGGTCGGGTGCTGCGCCTCGTGTGACGAGTGAAGTAAGGGGCTAGTTCGTGAGTTCTTCGTGTCCGCCCCGTCATTAAACGATGATGTTCAAATGAGCGAGAGCGTTGCTGACATTGGACAGGCCAAGAAGGGTGGCTTGCGGTGGTGGGCGTGCGCGCTGATTGCGCTCGGCGCAGTGACAGTCCTCGCCGTTCCCGCTCTTGCCGTTGTGGGCATCGTCGCCTACATCGGACACAGTGTCAGCGAGACCAGTCCCGACCAGCCGTTCCTCAGTGGCCCCGCGCAGCAGCCGGACGCGAAGGCGCCGCTGGCCTGCCCCGAACGCTGCCTCGGGCTGGAGTCCGCAGATTCGATGGCGGTGACCGCCGAGGATGCGTCCCAGCTTTCGATCGGCGGCGAGCTGCGCGGTGTGGGCGAGTTCGAGCCGAGCACCGTGGCCGCTGTTGCGCCGAACGTCGGCGAGCAGTGGCTGGAAGTGGGTGGTGACGGTCAGTGCGCGTTTTTCACCGGCAATGCGCCGTACTTCGCCGTTGGGCCTGACGCCACGTCAGATGACCCGATCAGTTGGGTGCAGACGTGGCAGACCGGTGACGAGACGATGGATATCGCGGCTCGCGAATTCGAAACCAGTGAAGAGGCGAGCACGTTCATGCGCGATCTGCACGGTCGGGTGGCCGCGTGTCCCTGGCAGGACCTCGAAGTACCGTCGGCGGGTGGGCTGGATACGACTCTCGTGCAGATCACCTCGCAAGCAGCTATCGATGTTCCAGACGAAGTTGCTGCAGTGGGCTGGGTGCGCGAGGGGACTCCAGGAGCGCGCTGGCGGTCCTATGTATGGGACTTGCAGCGCGGCAATCTCGTTGTTCAGGTGCGCGTCTTGACGGACGGCCGCATCCTCGAAAAAGAGGTCGCCGCCTTCGCAAAGTTCCAAGCCGACCGGCTCAGCAGGCTCGAAACGGCAACGCGTTGAGGTTGGGCCGTCCATTCATCCGACCTCACTTCTCAGCCAGTTGGATTCGACCAACAAAGCAGAGCGCGAAGCGACCCTCAGTGCGGCTGGGTTGATGTTCGCAATTCGGTCGGCCGGCGCGCACCCCATCGAATGTCGCCGGACAGGTGCCTCGCCGCCTGTGAGGTCACTCAAGGAAGATCGACTCCGCTCGCTGCGTGTGGTGGGAGCCGGATGCACGTTTAGCCCGCCCGGACACTCTGCCCGCTCAGCTGCCTCTAACGCACGCGATATCCCCTCGGATGATCCGCGTCGCCGCTCCCCTGCTTCGCCCCCTGTCCTCACTCGACTCCTCGCACCGATTACCTACCTGCCCTCGTCCTCTCCACCGAAGAAGGAAAGAGAAAAAGTGATGCACGCAGGCACCATTGGGTGAGGGCGGAGGCCGGGCGTCATCCTGAAGCATCCCGCTACACATACCTCCAGACGTGAAAAATACCTGGCCAGTCCGTGAATAAGGTCTTAGCCTGGCGCCATGCGCGGAGGCATGCAGCGATGGAAGAGAGGCGCCGGATCAGGCGGTGTCCGGCGTGCGATCGACTACGCCGTGAAGGGGATCTGCGACGCTCATCTGCACGTTTCGACCGGCTCCGACGCACTTGAGTCGTACAGCTATGCCGCCGATGCGAGCGTCACCCGTTTCGTGGTGAAGGAGGGTGCGATCCATGCCGATGAGCTGTCCGCGGATGCCCTCCGGGTGTGGCTGACCGGCTACGATCCGGTGACGGGGGAGGAGCGTGGAACCCAGCGGCTTAGCGCGGATGCCGATCTCTTGCTTGACGCGACGCTGAACCACCCGAAGTCGTACAGTATCGCCGCGCTGCTGTATGCGGATTTGGCGACCGCTTTTGAGTCTCTGCAGGACCGCCTGCGTGATCGGATCCTGACCACTTGGCTCGATGAGTTGAACGCTCGCCGCGGTCATGGCGGGCTCGTCCGGGAGGACATCACCCGCATCGAGGTGGTTGAGCTTGATCATCGTCGCTCGCGTGCGCTGGACCCGCACGCCCACCGCCACCTGTGGTTGAACGTGAAGGTGCTCGGCGCCGACGGCAAATGGTCCAACGTCGACTCGCGGGTGGCGATGAAGTTGCACACGTTGATCAACGCCGAAGGTGATCTCGCCGCGCGGACCGATCCGGAGTGGGTTGCTGCGCTCGCTCGCCACGGGTTCACCCTCGATGGCGACGGCGAGGTTGCGGAACTGGCGGGGGTGGTGCGGCCCTTCTCGCGTCGGTCGGCGCAGATCGAGGCGAACCGGGCGCAGCTGATCGCGGAGTGGAGTGCCGAGCACGAGGGGGCGAGCCCCAGCATCCGAGTCCTTCAGCAGATCGACCGGCGCGCGTGGGCGATGTCGCGCCCGAACAAGCCTGCCAGCCTCGACGAGCATTCCTGGGAGGCGACCGTCCGCGAAGAGCTTGCGACTCTTGACCCGCGGCTTGCCCTCGACCGTGCCCCGGTTCCGCTCGTCTCGACTCCGCTCGACACCCTGGACCTGGACCTTCTTGCGGACGCTGCGGTCGTGGACGCGGATGACCGGTCCACGCGCTCGGGCGGCAGGTTCAGTTCGTTCGATCTCCGCGCTGGCGCCACGCGCGCTCTCGCGCGTAGCGGCGTGATCGCGCCGCGGGATGAGCTGAACGCGACGATCGACGCGATCACCGGACGAGCGCACCGCAAGTCGGTGCGACTGGTGAAGGAGGCGCGCACCCCGGGTCATGTGAAGGCGTTCATGGCGACCGAGACAGTGCGCCTGAAGATGCGCCTCGCCGGCAGCTTCGATGCCCTCGCAACCCCGGGCCGCTCACTCCTGGCGCAGGAATTGCGTCGGACAGCGGCACACCCGGAGGACGT
>JASDDH010000026.1 GCA_030407505.1 Planococcus sp. APC 4015 | reverse complement strand
GAGGCGCGCAGGGTCGCGGGAGATGCCCTCGACGGCGCACCGTCTTCTCGGATTGTGCTCCGGGGGGCATATACGGGGGTTAAAAGGCTCATTATGGTGTCACCGTTGGTAGCGGCAACCACCCACGGCGTGGAACCCCCGACCCCTCCCCCGGGGTTGGGTCCGCCGTGGAGAGTGTCGCCGGTGGCTTGTGTTACTCCCCAGCGTGACGGAACTCACCGACAAACCTTAGGCTACGGCATCCGGAGCGTTCTGCGGACGGCGATTTCCCAGTCCGACCCGATATGGTCTTCGGGTCGGCTCTGGACACCGCGTGTGCGGATGGGTTTGTGAGTCTCAGGGGCCGATGGTGAGCACCGCTCGGTGCACATCACCATCATGCGAATGGCCCCCGGCCGAAGAGTGTCCGGGTCGGACCGCGCACGCCCGCGGTCGCTGTTCTCGTGCAAGAGAACCCAGAAGGATCCACCATGCCCAAGAACAAGAAGCCCGCCGGCGGACGAGCCGCGAAGAACTTCGAGCCGCGCTACGGCGAGAAGACGTCGTACCAGGATCGCAAGCGGCGTCCGGATGCCGCCACCGGCCGTCCGGCCGCGACCAAGCCCGGCAGCAAGAGCGCCGGCCACCGCGGTCACCGCCCCGATTCGGGCGAGGCCCCCGCCAAGAAGCGCTGGACCTCGCAGGAGCGCGCCGGTCGTGACGAAGCTCGCGGTATCCGCACCCATTCGCAGGGCGAGCGTCCGGCTCGCGACGAGCGTCCTCGGTACAACCGCGACGAGCGTCCGGCGCGTCCGGCCTACGCCGACCGTCCGGCGCGCGACGACCGTGCTCCGCGTCTGGATCGAGTCGACCGCGACGACCGCCGCACGTTCGGCGACGCGCGTCCGTCGTTCCGCCGCGACGACCGCGGAGCATCGGCACGCCCGGCTCGTGACGACCGCTCGCGCGGCGAGCGTCCCGCATACAACCGGGACGAACGTCCTGCTCGGCGTGACGACGACCGCTCGGCGCGTCCGGCATTCAACCGTGGCGAGCGTCCCGCATACAACCGGGGTGAGCGTCCTGCCCGCCCGGCATATGACCGGGATGAGCGTCCGGCTCGCCGCGACGGTGACCGTCCCGCGTACAACCGCGATGAGCGTCCGGCCCGTCCCGCGTACAACCGGGATGAGCGTCCGGCTCGTCCGGCATACAACCGGGATGAGCGTCCGGCTCGTCCGGCATACAACCGGGATGAGCGTCCTGCCCGTCCGGCATACAACCGGGATGAGCGTCCGGCACGCCGCGACGATGACCGGCCCCGTCGCGACTCGGGCAGCCGTGCCGGGCGGTCGGATTGGGCCCACGCGCCCGGAGGCTCCGCGCAGCGCGCCAGCGATGCGTGGAGGGGGCGTGGGGAGAACGCCACTCCGGTGCGCGACAAGGCGCACGAGAACCGCGTCGATGTCGTGCACGAGCGACTGCAGGCCGAGGCCGTCCAGGCCGAGGACATCGCCGGCGTGAGCTTTGGCGACCTCGGACTCGGCGAGAACATCGTCGCGGTGCTGGCCGACCAGGGCGCGAAGAGTCCCTTCCCGATCCAGGCCGCCACGATCCCCGCGATCCTCGAGGGTCGCGACGTCCTGGCCCGCGGTCGCACCGGCTCCGGCAAGACGATCGCGTTCGGCGCTCCGCTGGTCGAGAGCATCCTGCGCTCGCAGGCGGGCAAGCGCCGTGAGTTCGGGCGCTCGCCGAAGGCCCTCATCCTCGCCCCGACCCGCGAGCTCGCTCTGCAGATCGACGGCACGATCCAGCCCATCGCGCGCAGCGTGGGTCTGTTCACGACACAGATCTACGGTGGTGTGCCCCAGGGTCGTCAGGTCGGTGCACTCAAGAAGGGCGTCGACATCATCATCGGCACGCCCGGCCGCATCGAAGACCTCGTGAAGCAGGGCAAGCTCGATCTGTCCGACATCCAGATCGTCGTCCTCGATGAGGCCGACCACATGTGCGACCTCGGATTCCTCGAGCCCGTGCAGCGCATCCTGCGTCTGACCGCGCCGGGCAGCCAGAAGCTCCTCTTCTCGGCGACCCTCGACCGCGAGGTCGCCGCACTCGTCGAGGAGTTCCTCGTCGAGCCGGCCGTGCACGAGGTCGCCGGCGAAGACCAGGACTCGTCGACGATCGATCACCGCATCCTCGTGATCGAGCACCGCGACAAGGCCGAGATCCTCAACTCCCTCGTCGACCGTGAAGGGAAGACGCTCGTCTTCGCCCGCACGCGCGCCTATGCCGAGATGCTCGCCGAGCAGTTCGACGACATCGGCATCAATGCCGTCGCCCTGCACGGCGACCTCAACCAGGCGAAGCGCTCGCGCAACCTCGACCGGCTCACGTCGGGTCGCGTCAACGTCCTCGTAGCGACGGACGTCGCGGCGCGCGGCATCCACGTCGACGACATCGACCTGGTCATCCAGGCCGACGCGCCCGACGAGTACAAGACCTACCTGCACCGCTCGGGTCGCACCGGCCGTGCGGGGCGCTCGGGCACCGTCGTGACGCTGATCACGCGTCAGCGTCGTCGCAAGATGACCGAGATGCTCGACCGCGCCGAGATCGAGGCCCCGTTCGAAGACGTCGGCCTCGGCGACGACCTGCTCGAAGAGCTCGCCGGGCGTCAGCTGTCGAACGTCGACGCGTAACCGGAGCACCGCTCAGAAGGCTCCGTCCCCGTCGGGGACGGAGCCTTCGTCGTCGATCGCCGGCATCCGGATCTAGAAGAGCATCGCTGGTGCCGATGCCGTGCTCGTCGAAGCTCGACCACGCGAGGTGGTGATGACGGTCGCGGCGGTCTGGTCACGAGAGGCGAGTCCGGGCATCGACGATCGCGTCTGGTCGTCTTCGTCGTGGCCGTCCAGCCGGTGCGCCCGCAACAGGGGGCGCACGCGCTTCGCGAGCCAGGTGCGATAGCCCTTCGGCGCGACTGACGACACTCCCGGATAGAGCCCGAGGTACGACGACACGAGTTCGGGATGCTCGTCCGCGAGCCATCGCATGAACCACTGCTTCGCCCCCGGTCGCAGGTGGAGTGCGCCGAACACGACGCGCACGGCTCCGGATGCCTTGATGCGCCGCAGGGCATCGTCGATGGAGGCGACTGAATCGGTGAGGTGGGGGAGCAGGGGCATGAGGAACACGGTCACGCGGAACCCGGCATCCGTCGCCGCACGCACCGTGTCGAACCGCGCCTGAGCGCTGGGCGTGCCCGGCTCGATGATCTTCTGGAGTTCGTCGTCGAAGACGGCGATCGACGTCGCGATCGACACGCGGACGGATGCCGCGGCCTCGGCGAGCATCGGAAGGTCGCGCCTCAGCAGCGTGCCCTTCGTGAGGATCGAGAACGGGGTGCCCGTGTCGGTGAGAGCCGACACGATGCCCGGCATCAGCCGGTAGCGACCCTCGGCGCGTTGATACGGATCGGTGTTGGTGCCCAGCATGACGGGATCCTGCTTCCACGAGCCTCGCGCGAGCTCGCGCCGCAGTACCTCAGCGACGTTGACCTTCACGACGATCTGCGAGTCGAAGTCGCGCCCCGAATCGAGCTCCAGATACTCGTGCGTGCCCCGGGCGAAGCAATAGACGCAGGCATGACTGCAGCCCCGGTACGGGTTGACCGTCCAGTCGAACGGCATCGCCGACGCACCCGGGACGTGATTGAGGGCCGTCTTGGCGAGAACCTCGTGGAAAGTCATGCCGGCGAAATCGGGAGTGGTCACCGACTGCACGAGACCGCTGAGGTGCTCGAGACCCGGCAGTGCTCCGGCATCCGGAACGCCCAACTCCTGCCCTTGCCATCTCATGACTCCATGGGAACATAACTTCGAAACTGTGTCAAGTCCTCGCCCGCTCGGTTCGAACCTGGCGCGCCGTGTGCGGCCCCCACTGGAGGAACAGGCCGAGACGGGGGAGAATGGGGCAAGTGCCCGATCAGCGAGAGACCCCCGACTCCCGCCGCGCCGCACGTCTGATGCGCGATGGCGCCGTTCGCCGCGCCGTCGACCCGAACCAGGCGCCGACGACGCGCCGCGCTTTCCGGGAGGCGCTGCCGACGGTGGTCGCGCCGACACGGACGTTCGCCGTGACCGCCGATTCCGAGCGTCTTTCGGCCGCGATGGCCGACGCACTGCACGCCTCGGTGGCGCCGTCGCTGAGGCTCCGGAGCCGATCCTCACGCGCCGTGACCTACGCGCCGATGCCGGCGGGCGAGCCGGAAAGTGTGGCACCCGTCGCTGCGTTCCCGGCGCCGGCGGTCCGGGAACCGGAAGCCCCGGAGACGGTGATTCAGGCGGTCGCGCCTGAGGTGACCGCGCCTGCTCAGGCCGCAACCGCGCCTGCTCAGGCCACACCCGCGACGGTCGCACAGGCTCACTTCTCACCAGAGCCTGTCGCCGATGCCACGGCGCCGCTCCCCGTCACGGTGGCTCCGGCGGAGCCGACCCGGGCGATCCTGCGACCGGCCGCACCGCCGCTCGCGACGCCCGTGCGTCCCCGCGCCGAGCCGCTGCTGCCGACGAGCCCCGCGCGCCACCGCGCGCCGGTGCGACACGCGCGAGCCGGCCGACTCGTCGGGCTCGGGGCGAGCCTCAGCATCGCCGTCGCCGGCTTGTTCGTCGTCGGCTCCGCGGCCGCCCTCACCGCGACTGTCGCCCCCGAACCCGTCGCCGTGGTCGCCGAGGCGCCCGAGGCCGTCGAGTTGCCCGAGGTGCGGGTCGAGATTCCGCAGGTGGTGGCGGCTCCGACGCCGCTGACCGCCGAGACGGTCATCCCGGACGTGACGTCCGGCGCATCGCAGTTCGTCGTCGCGACCTGCGACCAGCCAGCGGTGACCGCGGCCCTCGCGGCCGGAGACGATGCGGCGACGATCGCCGCGGTGGGCGGCGCGGGTGCGTTCCGGGCGGCGGTCGCCGGCGGCACGGCCCCGTGTTTGAGCCTGTCCGACCCCGCACGCGCATGGGTCGTCGTCGACAAGACGCTTCCCCTGGTGCCGGTCGACCACAGTCCGGCGACACTCGTCGCGCCCGAGGGCGTGCGCTCGCTCGACGGCAGTGTGCTGCGACAGGATGCCGCGGCATCCATGTCGGCCATGGTGGAGGCCGCACGCGCCGCCGGTGCCGGAGACGTCGGGGTGGGCAGCGCCTTCCGCTCGTACGAGACGCAGGTCTTGACCTACGACGGTCACGTCGCCCGCCGCGGCGCAGAGGGCGCCGACCTCGTCAGCGCCCGTCCCGGCCACAGCGAGCACCAGACCGGCCTCGCCGCCGACGTCGTGCCCTGCGCCGAGGTCTGCGGGACGATCGACGACCTCGCCGCCACGCCTCAGGGCGCGTGGATCGCCGAGCACGCGTGGGAGTACGGCTGGATCGTGCGCTACGAAGACGGCGGCACCGAGGTGACCGGGTACCTCTCCGAGCCCTGGCACCTGCGCTACATCGGCGTCGACCTCGCCCGTGAGTACCACGACGGCGGATGGCACACCCTCGAGGAGTTCTTCGGGCTGCCCGCGGCTCCGCACTACCACTGACCTCGAGTGGAGGCATCCCACAAATTCTCGGTACCCAGTACCGCCGGGCGTGGGATGCAATGTCACACGGATCCCCATTCGCGTCGCGTCGCCGCTAGGCTCGCCTGCGGCGAAGAGGCCTTCGAGCCCCGCCCGAGACTCACGAAAGGACGGGCTCACCATGGAGCGCGACATCTACGACGAGGACCACGAGGCGTTCCGCGACGTCGTCAAGGAGTTCATCAAGCGCCACGCCACCGAAGCCAAGCGCAAGCAGTGGGATGCCGACGGTGAGATCGACCGCGCGACCATGCTCGCCGCGGGCGAGGCGGGCATCATCGGCCTCTCGGTGCCCGAGGAGTTCGGCGGCGCCGGCATGCTGCAGGACTACCGCTTCCGCGCGGTCGTGCTCGAGGAGACCATCGGCGCAGGCCAGGGCTCGCTCGCCGGTGCCCTCGGCATCCAGGACGATCTGGCGGTGCCCTACATCGTGCACATGGGCACGCAGGCGCAGAAGGAGAAGTGGCTGCCCCGGATGGCGACCGGCGAGATCCTCGGCGCCCTCGCGATGACCGAGCCGGGCGCGGGCTCGGACCTGCGCGGGATCAAGACGACGGCCAAGAAGGTCGACGGCGGCTACATCGTCAACGGCGCGAAGACGTTCATCTCGAGCGGCAAGACCGCCGACATCGTCGTGACGTTCGTCAAGACGGGCGAGGGCAACCGGCCCGACGCGTTCAGCCTGCTGATCCTCGAAGACGGCATGGAGGGCTTCGACCACAGCAAGAAGCTCGACAAGATGGGCTTCCACGGGTGGGACACCGCCGAGATGTCGTTCGTCGACGTCTTCGTGCCCGAAGAGAATCTGATCGGCGGCGCCGAAGGTCAGGGCTTCATCCAGCTCATGATGAACCTGCCTCTCGAGCGGCTGTCGATCGGCGTCGCTGCGGCCGCAGCCGGTGAGGCGGCATTCGTCTGGACCCGCGAGTACGTGCTCAGCCGTGAGGCGTTCGGGCAGCCGATCGCCGACTTTCAGAACACGCGGTTCAAGCTCGCCGACATGGCGACCACCGTCGACGTCATGTGGGCGTACAACGACCGCGCGATGATGCTCTACAAGGATCAGAAGCTCACGGCCGAAGAGGCCGCGAAGGTCAAGTTCTGGTCGACCGACCGCGAGTGGGAGCTTCTCGACACCGGCGTCCAGCTGCACGGCGGCTACGGGTACATCACCGAGTACCCGATCGCCCGGGCGTTCCTCGACGCCCGCGTGCACCGCATCTACGGCGGCACGAACGAGATCATGCGCGACCTCGTCAGCCGGCAGATCGTCGGAAAGCGGTGACGCCCGTCTGCTGACGCTGTTCCCGGATGCCGCCACCTCCGCTCGCGCGGGGTCGGCGGCATCCGTCGTCTCTGTGGTCGCCGCTTTTTCGCCGAGTTGCCAGATGAGGTCGGTATCGGGCGGCCGTTCCCACCTCAACCGGCGACGCGGCGACGCGCGGGAGGAGGGGGTGTCAAGCGGTGCGGCGGCGGGCCAGGCGAGCGACGCCGGCACGGCGCAGCCGGTCGGCGATCAGGATGCCGAGCCAGGTGCCCGCGAGGCACGAGGCGATGTTGACCGCGAAGAACGCGACCTGGAGGCCGACCGGGATCGTCCACAGGTTGAACGACGCGGCTGCGAGGATCGGGTACGCGATGCCGACGACGAGGGCGCCGCCGTAGTGCAGCCAGGTGCTCCAGCGTCGGTACAGCGTCGCGAGGAACGGCAGCTCGGGGAAGAGCGACCAGAACAGGGTCGTGCCGACGGCGCTGATCGTGAAGAACGGCGCGAGCACGAGCCCCGAGATGAGGCCGACGAGAAGCCCGGCGCCGGGGCGCTGGATGAGACGCAGCGCCACGACCGCCGGCATGAGCCAGATGCCCGCCACCGAGACCGAGACCAGCGGGACCGCGAGGAAGAGCACGGACGACAGGAACCAGGCGCCGATGAGCACGATGCCTCCGGCGACGCCGATCGCCGCGCAGGTCAGCAGGTAGGCGGTAGAGACGCCGCTCATGCCGCGCTTCGCCGGCGCACTCATGAGTGCGCCTCGGTTGCCGCGACCCGCGACTTCGGTGTGGGGGATGCCGCTCCGACCCGCCAATATCCGCAGAAGCTGATGCGGTCCCTCTCCACCCCCCGCTCGATGAGATGACGGCGCGCGCCGGTAGGCAGCGCCTGCTCGCCCGCGATGTAGGCGTGGAACGGCGCAGCAGGGAGGTCGACCGCCTCGAGCGCCGCAAGGGCGGGCTCGCCCGGCTTCTCGGCGTGGTCCCGCACGATCCAGCGGACGTCGACGCCGGTCGGATGCGGGAACTCCAGCGCGTCGGCGGCATCCGGGATCTCGATGATCGCCAGACCGGTCGCCGTGTCGGGTATCGAGGCGCAGATCGACGCGACCGCAGGCAGCCCCGTCTCGTCGGTGACCAGGAGCACCCGCTCGGTGCCGCGCTCGGGGTTGAACGAGAGGCCTTCGTCGATGATCACGACGCTCTCTCCTGCCGCGCACGTTTCGGCCCAGCGCGATGCCGGACCGGCAGTGCCGTCCGCCGCAGAACCGTGCAGCACGAAGTCGACGTCGATCTCGGGGCCGGCGTCGGCGGTCGCCGCGCGGTACTTCCGCACGCTGTAGTTGCGCATGACGGGACGCACGCCGTCAGGGATCCGCAGGTACTTGAGGTAGCCGAAGAGCTTGTTCGCCTTGGCGGGAAGCCGGTCCAGACCCTCGTCGCCGCCGAGCGGCAGGAACAGCCGGAACCACTGGTCGTACCCCATCGGACGGAAGCGGTCGAGCTCGCCGCCGCCGAGCGTAACGCGCATCCAGTGCGGCGACAGGCGTTCGGCGCGCACCACGGTGGCGTGCAGGAGCTCCTGCACGGCGGGCTTCACGAGACGGCTGGACTGGGCCATGTGCTCTCCTCAGATGGTCGACGGGATGCCGCGCTCACGCGAGCCCCCACGGGAACAGGACGATCAGGACGGCGGTGGAGAATCCCCAGAACAGCAGGACGAACATGGTGTCGCGCGCCCGCCACGGCACGAGGTGGCGCTCGGTACGGGCGGGGTGAGCGCCGAAGGCGCGGGCATCCATCGCCAGCGCGACGCGCTCGGCGTGCCTGATCGCGCCGGCCAGAAGCGGCACGATGTAGCCGAACCAGCGGGCGAGGGCCGAGAAGGGTCCGCGTCCTCCGTGCGATCCGCGCACACGGTGCGCCTGACGGATGACGTCGAGTTCGTGGCCGAACCGCGGCACGAACCGGAACGCGGCGAGGGCCGTGTAGCCGATGCGGTACGGCACGCGCAGCTGCTGCACGCTCGCGCGCACGAGGTCGGGGCCGGTCGTCGAGAGTCCCGCGACCAGGGTCAGCGACAGGATCGCCGCGAGGCGGAGCCCGGTCCCCGCGCCGATGGCCAGAGCCCCGGTGTACATCGTCCAGCCGCCGATCCGCCAGGCCACCGGGGTGCCCGACACGAGCGCGGCATCGGTCCACACCGCGAAACCGGCCCCGAGGACGACAGCGGCGAGCGGGATCGCGAGCAGGAGGATGCCGGCGAGCCGCGCGGTGAACCGCACACCGACGAGCAGCAGCGCGTACGCGGCGAGGATGAACGCGGCGGGGGTCGCGGCATCCCGCGCGAAGACCAGGAGCACGATCACCGGAAGCGGCGCGAACAGCTTCGCGAGCGGGTTGAGGCCGTACAGGAAGCGCACCCGCGATGCCGGGACGTGCGGGGCATAGGGGTCGAAGGCGACGGCGGTCATGCGCGGGTCCCGTCGGGCAGGTCGTGCAGGCGCGAGATTCCGGCGAGTTCCGGATGCCGCGTCAGCCCGCTCAGCGCCCGACGCAGCGGCGGCAGCCGGAGCCCGGCCGCATCGATGAGGGCGTCGTCGGCGAAGACATCGGCGGTGGGCGCGGCGCGCAGGATCCGGCCTCCGCCCAGGACGATCGTGCGATCGGCGTACTCGGTGACGAGCTGCATGTCGTGCGTCACCACGATGACGGTCGTGCCGCCGTCGTTGAGTTCGCGCAGAAGCGCGAGCAGTTCGTCGGCACGCGAGCGGTCCTGCCCGAAGGTCGGCTCGTCCAGGGCCAGAACCGGCGCCCCGGCGACCAGCGCGGTGCCGACCGAGAGGCGGCGCTTCTGCCCGCCCGACAGGAGGAACGGATGGATGCGCGCCTTGTCGCGAAGTCCGAACCGGCCGAGCAGGGCGTCGGTGCGCTCGCGCACCTCGGCTTCGGGCAGGCGCTGCAGGCGGAGCCCGTGGGCGATCTCGTCGAAGACCGTGAGGGCGATGAACTGGTGCTCGGGATTCTGGAAGACGAACCCGACGCGGGAGGACAGCGTACGGATGTCGGCGCGGCCGACGTCGATCCCGCCGATGCGCACCGTGCCGCGCGGCGGGGGCACGACCCCGGCGATCGCCTGCAGCAGGGTGGTCTTGCCCGCGCCGTTCGCGCCCACGATCGCGACGAACTCTCCCGCGCCGATGTCGAGGTCGACCTCGTGCAGCACCTCGGTGCGCCCGCGACGCACGGTCAGGCCGCGCACGGCGATCAGCGGCGCGGAGCGCGCTTCGGCAGGCTCAGCGACCGGGGGGTACGGCTGAGCGACCGGGGGGCGCGGCTCGGCCACCGAGGGTCGGAGGTCCGTCTCGGTCCCGGGGCCAGTCTCGGTCCCTGAGCTTGTCGAAGGGTCCGAGGCACGCGCTTCGACAAGCTGAGCGACCGGGGGGTGCGGCTGAGCGACCGGGATCACCAGGTGCGCTTCGACAAGCTCAGCGACCGCGGGGTGCGGCTCGGCCACCGGGACCACCGGGACCACCGGGGGCGGGGGCGCGGCTTCGAGCGCTGCGTGCAGTTCGGCGGGGGTGAGCGGGAGGGGGTCGAGGGCGTGACCGGCGCGGCGCAGGCGCAGCGCGGCCAGCGACGACACCGGCAGCCACACGCCGAGCGCGTGCAGCTCGTCGGCTCGCTCGCGCAGCACCGCGTCGACGTCGCCGTCGGCCACGACCCGACCGGACTGGTCGAGGACGACGACGCGGTCCACCAGCGACACGGCGGCATCGAGGTTGTGCTCGACCAGGAGGATCGCCCGGTCGCCGGCTGCGACGAGTTCGCCGAGCGCCGCGTAGACCTCGTCGATCCCTCGCGGGTCGAGGTTGGCGGTCGGCTCGTCGAGGACGAGCAGCGGCGCGCCCATCGCCAGGGCGCACGCGATCGCGAGGCGCTGGCGGCCGCCACCCGACAGCCGGTCGGGGTTCTCGGCCCGACGTTCCCAGAGACCCACGCGGCGCAGCGCGTCCTCGGCGCGGGCGAGCACGTCGGCCACCGGCATCCGCAGGTTCTCCGGTCCGAACGCGACCTCGTCGAGCAGCGTGCCCGTCACGAGCTGCGCGTCGGGGTCTTGGAAGACCATCGCCACGTGCATGCTCAGTTCGGCGACGGTCGCCCGCATGGTGTCGACGCCCGCGACCTCGACCGATCCGGACAAATGGGCGGGCACGGCATGCGGGATCAGTCCGTTGAGGGCGAGGGTCAGAGTCGACTTGCCCGATCCGCTCGGGCCGAGCAGCAGCACCACCTCGCCCGGCTGCACGTCGAAAGTCACCGAAGCCGGTGCCGCGGCATCCGCACCCTCATGGATGATCGCGAGGTCGCGCACCCGCGCCGACGGCACTCCGACAGGCGCCGCAGGGGCGGCGGGGTCGCGCTCGGCAGCGGTCACGGAGGCCTTCGGAAGAGAGGTGAGCACCTCCTAACTTAGCCGACCCTAAGCTGGTGTGCGCAGGCGTGCCACACCCGCTCGACGCAGGCCTTCGCCGACGCCGAGCCCGACCGCCGTCCATCCCACGGGTCCGAGCACCGAGATCGCGAGATAGAGGATCTGGGCCCACAGCGGCAACGCCCCGAGGTGTGCTGCGAAGAAGACCGCCATCGCGACGATCGCGCCGATGACGACCGCTGAGATGAAGAACCTCCACGCGGCCCACGTGCGGTAGCGCACGGCCGCGGCGACGATCTCCTGGATGCCGCCGAACAGCAGCGCCGTACCGAGGAACTGCATCGCGTAGATCGGCGCCATGGCGCTCGAGACGAGCGCGGCGAGCACGTGCGCGGCAAGCGCCACCCAGGGCAGGCGCAAGGTCTGCTGCGCGATGATGCCGGGGAGCACGTGCACGCCCAGCACGAGGCCGTAGAGCACCGGAGCCCAGGCGAGCAACGGGATCGTCAGCCACCCGGCGATGCCGCCGACGAGCCCCGTCGCCACACCGATCGCCGCGCAGACGAGCAGAACGCGCGTCGTCAGGATCGGGGTTCGGGGCACGGTCCGATCGTACCGGCGGGAGGAGCGGGCGGTCCGTGCGCGACCGTCGCGGACGGCTCAGATCCGGCGGCGCCGCTGGGTGAGGCGCACGCCCGGCAGCGGAGGAGCGGGGATGCGCTCGTCGCCGTGGTCCACGACGCGTCCGAACCGGTCTGAACCCGCCTCCCACGCGTCGCGCGCCTCGACGATCTCGTCGTGGGAGCGGCCGACGAAGTTCCACCACATGACGATCTCGTCGGCGAACGGCTCGCCGCCGATCAGGAACATCGTCGCGTCGCTGTCGGCGCGCACCTCGATGCCCTCGCGTGAGGTGCCGAGGTAGAGGAGGTGGCCGGTGCCGACCGATGTCGTCTCGCCGACCGATGCCGCGACGTCCACCACGCCATCGACCCCGACGATCGCGTACTCCCAGTCAGCGTTCACCGGCAGGGTGACACGGGCCCCGGCAGGGAGGAACACCTCGGCGCCGACGATCGGCGTGTACGCCGTGGCGGGCGAGGTCACGCCGGCGAACTCGCCCATCACGACGACGGCCTCGACGTTCGCGCGCCCCTCGATCTCGAGGGTCACGACCGGAAGCTCCTCGTGTCGCTCGAACGCCGGTCCGCCGTGACGGCGGTCCTCGGGCAGAGCGACCCACAGCTGGAGGGCGTCGAGCGGGATCGGCCCGTCGCCGACCGAATACTCCGAGTGCGAGATCCCCGCGCCGCTGGTCATGAGGTTGAGCGCTCCGCGGCGCACGACCACGTCGCTGCCGATCGAGTCGCGGTGCCGCACCTCGCCGACGAGCGGCCAGGTCACCGTCTGCAGACCGATGTGGGGGTGCGGCTCGACCCGCATCAGGGTGTCCTGCGGGCCGAACCTGTCGAGGAAGCACCACGCTCCGACGAGAGGCAGGTCGCGCTGCGGCAGTGCGCGGCGCACATCCATCGCCCGCACCCCGCCCAGGGGCACGTCCCGCGCCTCGAGGAGCAGGGCGCGCGGACCGATCGAGCCCTGAGTCCGGCGGAGGGAGGCGGACGACTCCTCGGTCACCGCTGTGTCGTCGTCCAGGCGGGTCATCGCCCGGTCAGACGTCGCGGGGCCAGTCGACGGCGAGCCCGTCGACGGTGTTGTCGCGCAGGTACTTCAGGACCACCGGGCACCGCGGCGCGACGGTCTCGCCGCGGGCCGCAGCATCCGTCATCGCATCTTCGACGAGCGTGCCCGCGAGGCCGCGTCCTCGGAAGGCCGGATCGATCTCGGTGTGCTCGTAGACGAAGTAGCCGCGCGAGTTCACCCGGAACTCGGTGAAGCCCGCCAGCACGTCGCCCACGCGGACTTCATAGCGGCTCTCCGCATCGTCGCGGGTGACGGTGATCTCATCGCTCGGTTCGGTCATCGGGGTTTCCTCTCGTCGCCTGCCTCCAACGTAGGCGGGGCGGGTGGTGTTCCGCGAGGGACGGATGCCGTTCGTCGCGCGAACCGCGCCGTTCGCCGCACCGCGGGCCCCCGGCATCCACCGCCCGGCATCTGCGTGCCTAGCGTGGACGAGACGCACAATGCCGCGCGTGAGGAGACCCGCATGACCAGTCAGCCCCCGTCGTCCCGGAAAGGTCGGTCGGCCCTCGCGCCGGATCCCGAGCTGCCCCCCGTCGAAGTCCCCGAAGCGGAGCGCGAATCGCGCTGGACGCTTCCGAAGATCCTCCTGTGGGTCGGTATCTCGCTGCTCGGCGGCCTCGCATGGGTCATGCTCGCGTTCGTGCGCGGCGAGACCGTCAACGCGATCTGGTTCGTCTTCGCATCGGTGTGCACCTACCTCATCGGGTACCGCTTCTACTCGAAGGTGATCCAGAAGTTCATCACCCGCCCCGACGACACCCGGGCGACGCCCGCGGAACGCAAACAGGACGGCAAGGACTACGTCCCCACCGACCGTCGCGTGCTGTACGGCCACCACTTCGCCGCGATCGCCGGCGCAGGCCCGCTCGTGGGTCCCGTGCTCGCGGCCCAGATGGGCTTCCTCCCCGGAACGATCTGGATCATCATCGGCGTGATCTTCGCCGGTGCGGTGCAGGACTACCTCGTGCTGTACTTCTCGATGCGCCGAGGCGGCCGCTCGATCGGGCAGATGGCGCGCGACCAGCTCGGCCGCATCGGCGGCACGGCGGCCATCATCGCGTCGCTGCTCATCATGATCATCATCGTCGCGATCCTCGCGCTCGTTGTGGTCAACGCCCTGGGCGAGAGCCCGTGGGGTGTGTTCAGCGTCTCGATGACGATCCCGATCGCGATCTTCATGGGCTGCTACCTGCGCTGGATCCGTCCGGGCCGCATCACCGAGATCTCGATCATCGGCTTCGCGCTGCTGATGCTCGCGATCGTCGCCGGCGGCTGGATCGCCGACACCGAGTGGGGTGCCGCGGCGTTCACGCTCGACCGCACCACGATCGCGTGGGGCATCATCATCTACGGCTTCATCGCGGCGGTTCTCCCGGTGTGGCTGCTGCTCGCGCCGCGCGACTACCTCTCGACCTTCATGAAGATCGGCGTCATCGTGATGCTCGCGGGCGCGATCGTGCTCGTGCGCCCCGAGATCACCGTGCCCGCTTTCACGGTCTTCGCCGAGACGGGACTCGGCCCGGTGTGGGCAGGGCCTCTCTTCCCGTTCCTGTTCGTCACGATCGCGTGCGGCGCCCTGTCGGGCTTCCACGCGCTGATCGCCTCGGGCACGACGCCGAAGCTCATCGAGAAGGAGCGCCAGACCCGCTTCATCGGCTACGGCGGCATGCTCATGGAGTCCTTCGTGGCGATCATGGCGCTGGTCGCCGCGATCTCGATCGACCAGGGCATCTACTTCGCGATGAACGCCCCGGCCGCCGCAACGGGCGGCACCGTCGAGGGCGCCGTCGCGTTCGTGAACAACCTGGGCCTGCAGGGCGTGATGCTCACGCCCGAGATGCTGACGTCGACGGCGGATGCCGTGGGCGAGCCGAGTATCGTCTCGCGCACCGGTGGCGCGCCGACGCTGGCGCTGGGCATCGCGCAGATCATGAGCTCGATCGACGGCGGTGCGCTGATGTCGTTCTGGTACCACTTCGCGATCATGTTCGAGGCGCTGTTCATCCTGACGGCCGTCGATGCCGGAACCCGTGTCGCGCGCTTCATGCTGCAGGACTCGATCGGCACGTTCCTCCCGAAGTTCCGCGACGTCACCTGGCGTCCCGGCGTGTGGATCTGCACGGCGGTCATGGTGGCCGGCTGGGGAGCGATCCTCATCCTCGGCGTCACCGATCCTCTCGGCGGCATCAACACGTTCTTCCCGCTGTTCGGCATCGCCAACCAGCTGCTCGCGGCGATCGCGCTCGCGGTCGTGCTGGCGATCGTCGCCAAGCGCGGCAAGAGCTACCTGAAGTGGCTGTGGATCATCGTGGTGCCGCTCGCCTTCACGGCGGTCGTCACCGTGACGGCGTCGATGTACAAGATCTTCTCGCCCGTGCCGGCGATCGGGTACTGGGCGAACAACGCCCGCTACCGCGCCGCGCAGGCATCCGGCGACGAGAGCCTCGGAACCCCGGACGTGCTCGAAGCCGTCATCCGCAACACCGCGGTCCAGGGCACGCTGTCGATCATCTTCGTCACCCTCGCGCTCATCGTCATCGCGTCGTCGATCGTCGTGACCACGAAGGCCATCCGCCGCGGCGGCGAAGGCGAGCAGCACGAAGACCCGTACGAGCCGTCGCGGCGGTTCGCCCCGTCGGGCTTCTTCACGACGAAGGCCGAGCGCCGCATCGAGAAGGAGTGGGCCGCGCTGCCGGCGTCCGAGCAGAAGGTGACATCGCGCCACTGACGGTGCGATGCTGGCTGACATGAATCCGACGGATGCCGCGGCCGCGCCGCGCCGCGAGGGGCTCTGGTCTCTCGTGGTGCGGGCGGGCCGCGGCATCCGCTGGTACATGACCACCCTGATGGGCGACCGCGCCTACGACACGTACGTCACCCATCTCGCCGCTCACCACCCCGGCGCGCAGCCCCTCACCGAGCGGCAGTTCTGGCGCGAGAAGATGGCCGACCAGGACCGCAATCCCGGCGCGCGCTGCTGCTGACATGCCCGATGCGGTGATCTTCGCCGGCGTGATCGGCGTCGTCGCCGGAGCCCTGCTCACCCTCGCGCTCGTGTTCGCCCGCCGGTTCGCCTTCGGCGCCCGCGACCTGGGCAGCGAGGCGGAGGGCGCCGAGTACCGCACCCTGCACGTCGTCGGGCTCGCGGCATCCGCTCTGCGCGGGGGTCGCGACGCGCCTGATCGGGCGCGCGCCGCGCGGCACCTGCGCAGCCTGCTGCGCGCGCGGGCGGTCGCGATCGTCGGGCCGGACGGCGACGTCGCGATCGACGGCTCCGCCGACGGGCTGCAGGCCTCGGCCGCGCGGGTGGCGGAGCGGGTGCGTGCCACCGGCCGGCGGCAGGTGTTCCCCGCACGCCGCACGGGCGATCTCGAGGCGGTCGGGGCGCCGATCGTCGTCGACGGGGAGACATGGGGCGCGGTGGTCGCCTTCGACGATCCGGTGCGCGCACCCCTCGTGCGCGCCACGGGCGAAGTGGCGACGTGGTGCGCCGCGCAGCTCGCCCTCGGAGAGCTCGAAGCATCGCGCACGGCGCTCGCCGAGGCTCAGCTGCGCGCCCTGCGGGCTCAGATCAGCCCGCACTTCATCTACAACGCCCTGACCGCGATCGCGTCGTTCATCAGCACCGACCCGGAACGGGCACGCGAGCTGGTGCTCGACTTCGCGGACTTCACGCGCTATTCGTTCCGGCGGCAGGGGGAGTTCACGACGCTGGCGGAGGAACTCGGCAGCATCCACTCGTATCTCACGCTCGAGCGTGCGCGGTTCGGCGACCGACTCGACGTGCGGCTGCGCATCGCCCCCGAGACGCTGTCGACGGTCATCCCGTTCCTCTCGGTGCAGCCCCTCGTCGAGAACGCGGTGCGTCACGGACTCGAGCCCGGCGAATCCGGCGGGATCATCACGATCGCGTCGCACGACGACGGCACGCACACCGAGATCACGATCGAGGACGACGGCGTCGGCATGGAGCCTTCCGTCGCAGCGGCGCTGCTGTCCGGCCCCGCGTCCGCCGCCCATGTGGGGCTGCGCAACGTCGACACGCGGCTGCGGCAGTTCTACGGGCCCGGCGGGGGACTGGTCGTCGAGACGAACCCCGGCGCCGGCACCCTCGTGCGGCTCAGGGTTCCGCGATCGCAGCCGCAGCACGAGACGGGCCTCGGCTGATGCCCGAGCGGTGGGTAGCCTGGTCGGCATGATGCGCGAGGGTGCGAAGATCGATCTCCTCGTCGCCGACGACGAGCCGCCCGCGCTCGCCGAACTCGTCGCGCTGCTCGCTCGCGACGACCGCATCGGCGTCGTGCACACGGCCGCCAACGGCGCCGAGGCGCTGCGGGTGCTCGACGCGCACCCGGTCGCCGGCGCGTTCCTCGATATCCACATGCCGGGGCTGTCGGGACTCGACCTCGCCCGCGCACTCGCACGCAGCGAGCATCCGCCGACGATCGTCTTCGTCACGGCCGACGACGCCAAGGCGCTCGACGCCTTCGACGTGCGGGCGGTCGACTACGTGCTGAAGCCGGTGCGGCGCGAGCGCCTGCAGCGCGCGGTCGACCGCATCGTCGACGCCGGCGACACGCAGGCCGCGCGTGATGACGAGACGATCCCCGTGACGGTGGGTCAGAGCGTCCGGCTGCTGCGGCGCAGCGATGTGCGATGGGTGCACGCGCAGGGCGACTACTCGCGGCTGTGGACCGCATCGGGGGGCCATCTCGTGCGCACGCCGATCTCGGAGCTCGAAGAGCGGTGGACGGATGCCGGTTTCGTGCGAGTGCACCGCTCGTACCTCGTGCACCGAGACGCCGTGGTCGAGGTGCGACTGAGCGGCGCGGCGCCATCGGTCGTGCTGGCCGAGATCGAGCTGCCGGTGAGTCGCAGGCTCATGCCGTCGGTGCGTGAGGCGTTGGTGCGGAGCGATCCGTGAGCGGGTCGACGCCCCGGCGCGTGCGGGTGACGAGGTCGCCGGCATCCGACGCCTCGACGCGGGGCATAGCCCTGCCGGGTGCGCCCGTCCGCGAAGCCGGGGCGGTGTTCGACGGCTCGCTCGTGCGCAGCCAGCTGCGACTGGCGTTCGGATGCCTGCTGGGATTCCTGCTCGTCGCGGCGGCGTTCACGGCGGCGATCTTCGTCGTCGCGGGGCTCGATGACCCCGTGGTGCTCGGCGTCCCGCTGTCGTGGCTGCTGCAGGCGTACGGGTACTACCCGCTCATCCTGTTCTTCGCGATCGTGTTCGCCCGTGCGGCGAGCCGCAACGAGCGCCGGTACCGCGAGCTCAGCGCCGCGCCGGACGACGCGTGAATCCCGTCTTCGACGCGATCGCGATCGCGCTGCTCGTCGTCGCGACCGTGGTGCTCGGGTTCGCCGGCCTGCGCATCAGCCGCACGACGAGCGACTTCTTCGTCGCCTCGCGGAGCGTGCGCCCGGTGTGGAACGCATCGGCGATCAGCGGCGAATACCTTTCGGCGGGCACCTTCCTGGGTCTCGCCGGCCTCGTGCTGCTGTCGGGCGCCGAAGGCTTCTGGTTTCCGATCGGCTACGCCGCGGGATACCTGCTCGTGCTGCTCTTCGTGGCGGCGCCCTTGCGACGGAGCGGCGCGTACACGATCCCCGACTTCATCCAGGCGCGTCTGGACTCGCTCACGGCGCGGCGGGTGACGAGCGTGGTCGTGCTCGTCATCGGCTGGCTCTATATCGTGCCGCAGCTGCACGGCGCCGCTCTCGCGCTCGGCGTCGTGGCGGACGTCGATCCGTGGGTGGGTGCGGTGCTGGTGGCGGTGCTGGTAGCCGGCATCGTCGCGGCGGGTGGCATGCGGGCCGTCACCGCGGTGCAGGCGATGCAGTACTGGCTGAAGCTCACGGCGCTCGCCCTGCCGGTCGTGTTCCTGCTGATCGCGCTCTCCGACGGTGAGCCGTCGTTCGACCCGTCGCTCGTCTTCCCGGTCGCCCAAGGCCCCTCGGCGGTCGACGCCTACGCGACGGGGTCGCTGCTGCTGGCGCTCCTGCTCGGCACGATCGGCCTGCCGCACGTCCTGGTGCGCTTCTACACGAGCCCCGACGGAGTCTCGGCGCGCACGACGACCGTCATCGTGGTGGCGATGATCGGGGCCTTCTACGCCGTGTCGAGCACGATGGGGCTCATCGGACGCGCTGTCGCGCCCGATCTCGCGGTTCCCGGACTCGCCGACACGGTGGTGCTCGCCCTGCCCTCGCGGGTGTTCCCCGGGCTGATCGGCGAGCTGCTCACGGCGCTTCTCGTCGCGGGGGCCTTCGCGGCCTTCCTGGCGACGTCGTCGGGGATCGTCGTCTCGCTCGCGGGCGTCGTGAGCCAGGACGTCTTCTCGGGATCGGTGCGCTCGTTCCGCCTCTCGGCCGTGCTCTGCACGGTCGTTCCCCTCGCGGTCGCGCTGTTCACCGTGCCGTCGGGACTGGTCTCGAGCGTCGGCACGGTGTTCGTCTTCGCGGCATCCTCACTCACCCCCGTCCTGCTGCTCGGAGTGTGGTGGCGCGGGCTCACCGCCCGCGGGGCGGTGGCGGGCATGGTGTGCGGCGCGGTGTCGTGCGGCGCGGCGCTCGTGGCATCCGCTCTGCTGCCCGTCACCGGCTTCGTCGCCGCGCTGCTCGCGCATCCCGCGGCGTGGACGATCCCGCTCGCGACCGCCGTGGTCGTCGGTGTGTCGCTCGCCGACCGGCGTCGTCCGCCCGCGCGCACCGAGCGCTACCTGGCCCGACTGCACCTCCCCGAGCACTGAGCCGCTGTCTCCCGGGGGCCCGGCCCGATCGCGAGAGTGCGGGTTCTGCGCGCGGTCTCGCGGCTCGGGTGCCGTCTCGCGGTGCGGGTCAGGCAGACTCGGGGGGTGACCCTGCTCGAGCTGATCGGTGAGAACCGAGATCCGGATGCCGTCTACGACGCCTTCGTGCAGTGGTCCGCAGACCGCGGGCTCACGCTCTACCCGGCGCAGGACGAGGCGGTGATGGAGCTCGTCTCGGGCGCGAACGTCGTGCTGTCGACGCCCACCGGCACCGGCAAGTCGCTGGTCGCGATCGCGGCGCATGCGGCATCCCTCGCCCGTAGGGGACGCACGTATTACACCGCACCCATCAAGGCGCTCGTGAGCGAGAAGTTCTTCGCGCTCGTCGACATCTTCGGCGCCGAGAACGTCGGCATGGTGACGGGCGACTCTTCGGTCAACCCCGAAGCGCGGATCGTGTGCTGCACGGCTGAGATCCTGGCGAACATCGCACTGCGGCAGGGCGCTGACGCAGACGTCGATCAGGTCGTGATGGACGAGTTCCACTACTACGGCGACCCCGATCGCGGATGGGCGTGGCAGATCCCGCTGCTCATGCTGAACCGTGCGCAGTTCCTGCTGATGTCGGCCACCCTCGGTGACGTCACCGGCATCGCCGACGACCTCGGTCGCCGCACCGGGCGTCCCACGGCGCTGGTGACCGGCGTCGACCGGCCCGTGCCCCTGAACTACGCCTACGAGCGGCGGCCGGTTCACGAAGTGCTCGAGATGCTGCTCGACGAACGCGAGACGCCCGTCTACATCGTGCACTTCGCGCAGGCCGCAGCCCTCGAGCGGGCCCAGGCGCTCGTGAACACGAAGATCGCCAGTCGCGAGCAGCGCGACGCCATCGCCGAGGCGATCGGCGGATTCCGCTTCACCACGGCCTTCGGCAAGACGCTCTCGCGACTCGTGCGAGCCGGCATCGGCGTGCACCACGCCGGAATGCTGCCGCGCTACCGTCGCCTGGTCGAGACGCTCGCGCAGCGGGGCCTGCTCAGGGTCATTTGCGGCACCGACACCCTCGGGGTCGGCATCAACGTGCCGATCCGCACAGTCATGATCACGGCGTTGTCCAAATACGACGGCACCCGGATGCGGCAGCTCAGCGCCCGCGAGTTCCATCAGGTCGCCGGGCGCGCCGGCCGCGCCGGCTACGACACCCACGGAAACGTCATCGTCATGGCGCCCGAGTGGGAGATCGAGAACGCCGCCATGCTCGCGCGCGCCGGGGACGACGCCGCCAAACGCAAGAAGATCGTGCGCAAGAAGGCGCCGCAGGGCGTCGTCAACTGGGGCGAGGGCTCGTACGAGCGACTCATCGACGCCGTCCCCGAGCCGCTCACCCCGCACCTGCAGCTCACCGCCGCGATGCTCATCAACGTCATCGGGCGCGGGGGCGACGTCTTCGGCAACGTCCGCACGCTCGTGTTCGACAACCACGAGCCTCGCGCCCGGAAGTACGAGCTCGCCCGGCGGGCGATCGCGATCTTCCGCACCCTGGTCGCGGCGGGGATCGTCGTGGCCGATGGCGACGGCATCCGTCTCACCGTCGATCTGCAGCCGAACTTCGCCCTCAACCAGCCGCTGTCGCCGTTCGCGCTCGCCGCGATCGAGCTGCTCGACCCGGAGGAGACCGGCCGCCGCGCCCTCTCGAGCCCGGCCCCGGCCGATCCGGCCCTCACGAGCCCCGCCCCGGCGAGCGCCGACCTCACGAGCCCTGCCCCGGCGAGCGCCGACGTCACGAACTTCGGTCAACCGCAAGAAGTTCGGACCGAAACGGCGGAAATCTCCGAAGTACGCGCGGTTGACCGAAGTTCGCGCGCGGGGGAGGGCGCTTCCGGCGTCGGCTCCGGCCACTACGCGCTCGACGTCATGAGCGTCATCGAAGCCACGCTCGACGATCCGCGGGCGATCCTCTCGCAGCAGGAGTACAAGGCCCGTGGCGAGGCCGTCGCCGCGATGAAGCGCGACGGCATCGAGTACGACGAGCGCATGGCGCTGCTCGAAGACGTCACCTATCCGAAGCCGCTCGCCGAGCTGCTGGCCCAGTCGTTCGAGGTGTTCGCGTCGAGCCAGCCGTGGGTGCTGGACTTCGAGCTTTCGCCCAAGTCGGTCGTACGCGACATGTACGAGCGCGCGATGTCGTTCGGCGAGTTCGTCGCGTTCTACCAGCTCGCCCGAAGCGAGGGTCTCGTCCTGCGCTACCTGTCGGATGCCTATCGCGCCGTGCGGCAGACCGTGCCGGCCGAGGCCCGCACCGACGAGGTGCTCGATCTGATCGAATGGCTCGGCGAGCTCGTGCGGCAGGTCGACTCGTCGCTCGTTGACGAATGGACCGCGCTCATCAACCCCGTCGACGACCCCACGGTTCCCGTCGTGCCGCCAGCCCCTCCGTCGATCCTCACGAACCGCCGGGCGTTCACGGTGCTCGTACGCAACGAGCTGTTCCGTCGCGTGCAGCTCGCCGCCCTGCAGGACGACGATGCGCTGACCGCCCTCGACCCCGACGTCGACTGGCCCGCAGCGCTCGACGCCTACTACGACGAACACGACCAGATCCTCACCGGCGGACCCGCGCGGTCGCCGCGGCTGTGCGCGATCGACGAGACGGATGCCGCCAACGGCATATGGCGGGTCGACCAGACGATCGACGATCCCGAGGGCGATCACGACTGGCGTATCCGAGCCGAGGTCGACCTCGCGGCATCCGTCGACGAGGGATCGGCGATCGTGCGGGTGACCGAGGTCGCCCGGCTGTGACCACGTACCTCGCGTTCCTCCGTGCGGTCAACCTCGGGCCTACCCGCAAGTTCCCGAAGGGCGACATCATGCGCGCCATGACGGATGCCGGGTTCACCGACATCGCGACGCACATCAACAGCGGCAACGTGCGGTTCGATTCGACCATGCGCTCGCGCGCGAAGATCGAGGCGACGCTCGAGAAGGCGTTCCTGGCCGATCGCGGGTTCGAGGTGCCGACGATCGTCTTCTCGGCAGCGGAGTTCGCCGCGCTCGCCGCCGAGGCGTCGGCGCTGTCGGCGGAGCGCCCGGGCCTGGCCCGCCACTACGTGTATCTACTCAAGGATGAGCTCCCGGCAACCGTCATCGAAGAGGTCGAGGCCACGTCGGGCGACCTCGGCGAGATGGTCGTGCGCGGTCGTGCGGCGCACGCGCTGCTGCGGGCCGGCTATGAGGACGGCGTGGTCGATCCGCTGCGCGCGGCGAAGCTGCTCGGCGTCGGGACGAACCGCAACCTCAACGTCGTGACGACGCTCGCGGCGAAGTGGTGCTGACGCGGGAGGTGGTCGAGTCGTCGGATGGGATGGGGAACATGATGCCGGTGTGACGGCTGAGGACCCGAGTGGGACGATCTTCCGACGACCCGCACACCTCTAGGCGCGCGGCATCGGCTCGTCCACAGGCCGTCTGTTCCGGATGCCGTCCACAGAGGGATCCCGCGGGGTACCCGCGTCGGCAGTGCTGGTTACGCTGGACCGGTGACTCCCCGCGACGACAGTGCTCCTCCTGTGGACGTGTTCGACGCGCCGCTGCCCGACGATCCGTACGCCGGCCTCGCGTGGGATCCCGATGAATTCGCGCCTCCGCCCGAGTTCGAGGAGCCGCCGTACCCGGAGCAGTCGGCCGCGGCATCCGTCGATCTTCCGCAGCATCGCGAGTTCACCGGTGCCGACCCCCGAGCCGTGCTGCACGAGGTCTTCGGTTACGACGCGTTCCGCGGCGAGCAGGCCGACATCGTCGCGCACGTCGTCGCCGGCGGCGACGCCGTCGTGCTCATGCCCACCGGCGGCGGCAAGAGCGTCACGTACCAGCTGCCCGCCCTCGTGCGTCCGGGTACCGGTCTCGTCGTCAGCCCGCTCATCGCCCTCATGCACGACCAGGTCGACGCGCTGCTCGCGAACGGCGTGCGCGCGGCGTTCCTCAACTCCACGCAGGCGCCCGCCGAGCGCGCCGCGGTCGAGCAGGCCTACCTCGCCGGCGAACTCGACCTCATCTACGTCGCCCCCGAGCGGCTCTCGTCGCCGGCGACCACGAAGCTCCTGCAGCGCGGCAAAATCAGCGTCATCGCGATCGACGAGGCCCACTGCGTGTCCCAGTGGGGCCACGACTTCCGTCCCGATTACCTCGCGCTCGGCGATCTCGACGAGCGCTTCCCCGGTGTTCCGCGCATGGCGCTCACGGCCACCGCCACCCGCGAGACCCACGAAGAGCTCACGCGCCGACTGAGCCTGCCCACCGCCCGGCACTTCGTCGCGAGCTTCGACCGCCCCAACATCCAGTACCGCATCGACCCGAAGGTCGATCCGCGGCGCCAGCTCGTCGCGTTCATCCGTGCGCAGCCCGAGCGCTCGGCGGGCATCGTCTACGCCCTCAGCCGCAAGACCGTCGAGCAGACGGCCGAGTTCCTGCGCGGCCAGGGCATCGACGCCCTGCCGTACCACGCGGGGCTTCCTGCCGAGGTGCGCTCCGCGAACCAGTCGCGCTTCCTGCGCGACGACGGCGTGGTCATGGTCGCCACCATCGCGTTCGGCATGGGCATCGACAAGCCCGACGTCCGCTTCGTGGCGCACATCGATCTGCCGAAGTCGGTCGAGGGCTACTACCAGGAGACCGGGCGCGCCGGCCGTGACGGCGAGCCGTCGGTCGTGTGGATGGCCTACGGGCTCGGCGACGTCGTGCAGCAGCGGCGCCTGATCGACCAGAGTCCCGGTGACCGCGCGTTCAAGACCCGGCTCGGCCAGCACCTCGACGCCATGCTGGCGCTGAGTGAGACGATCGGATGCCGTCGTCAGAACCTCCTCGCCTACTTCGGGCAGCAGTCCTCGCCGTGCGGCAACTGCGACACGTGCCTCGAGGCGCCCGAGACGTGGGACGGCCTCATCCCGGCGCAGAAGCTGCTGTCGACGATCGTGCGACTCAAGCGCGAGCGCAACCAGGAATTCGGTGCGGGCCACCTCATCGACATCCTCCGCGGCGCGACGACCGAGCGCGTACGCCAGCAGGGCCATGACGCGCTGTCGACCTACGGACTCGGCGCCGACCTGAGCGAGCAGGACTGGCGCAGCGTCATCCGCCAGCTTCTCGCGCGCGGGATCCTGGTGGCCAAGGGCGACTACGGCACGCTCGCGCTGGCCGATGCGGCTGCAGGAGTTCTGCGCGGTGAGACGCCGGTGCCGTTGCGTCGAGATGTCCTCGGTCGCAGCAGCGGGCCGGCGCGGATGCGGCGCACGAACGCGCCCGACACCCTCGGCGAGGGGGATCGCGGCCTGTTCGAGGCGCTGCGCGCATGGCGGGCGGCGACGGCGAAGGAGCTCGGGGTGCCCGCCTACATCGTCTTCGGCGATGCCACGCTGCGCGCCCTCGCCGAGTCGAAGCCCGCGAGCTTGGCCGACCTCGACGGCGTCACCGGCATCGGAGCCAAGAAGCGCGAGGCCTACGGACAGGCGGTTCTGGCGGTCATCGCCGCAGAATCCTGACGCGGGGTTGAAAACCTAGCGGTCGCTCGGTTTATGATGACCGCATGAGCAACGACGCTGATCGCCCCTGGTTCGACTCCGCCCGCCCCGCCGACGAGCGTCTCGAGCTCCTGCTGGCCGAGATGACGCCCGCTGAGAAGGCGGGTCAGCTGTTCCACGCGATGATCACCGCCGGTCCCGGCGGCGCTCTCGCCGACGCGCAACCCGCCTTCGGTCTGCCGTCGAACGAGGAGTTCCTGGGCGACCTGAAGCTCACCCACTTCAATCTGTTCGGCGCGCAGGACACCGCCGGTGACATCGCCCGCTGGAACAACGCCCTGCAGCAGCGTGCACGAGAGACGCGCCTCGGCATCCCGGTGTCGATCTCGACCGATCCCCGCAACCACTTCAGCGACAACCCGGGAGCCGCGATCCTCTCGGGGCCGTTCTCGAAGTGGCCCGAGACCCTCGGGCTCGCCGCGATCCGCGACGCCGACCTCGTGCGGCGCTTCGCCGACATCGCGCGCCGGGAGTACACCGCCGTCGGCATCCGTGTCGCCCTGCATCCTCAGGTCGATCTCGCCACCGAGCCGCGCTGGGCTCGTCAGCTTCAGACGTTCGGAGAAGACGCGCAGCTCACCGCCGAGCTCGGCGCCGCGTACATCCGGGGGTTCCAGGGCGATGAACTGGGCGCCGGCTCTGTCGCGACGATGACGAAGCACTTCCCCGGCGGCGGGCCGCAGAAGGACGGCGAGGACCCGCACTTCGACTACGGCCGCGAGCAGGTCTATCCCGGAGGACGCTTCGACCTGCACCTCATCCCGTTCGAGGCGGCCTTCGAAGCCGGCACCAGCCAGATCATGCCGTACTACGGCATGCCGATCGGCACTGAGCACGCCGAGGTCGGCTTCGCCTTCAACAAGTCCGTGATCACGGGCCTGCTGCGTGAGCACTACGGCTTCGACGGCATCGTGTGCGCTGACTGGGGGGTCATCAACGACCGTCCGATCATGGGGCACCCCTACCCCGCCCGCGCATGGGGACTCGAGCACCTGTCACCGGTCGAGCGTCTCGTGGCCGCCCTCGATGCCGGAGTCGACCAGTTCGGCGGCGAGTTCTGCCCCGACCTCGTGCTCGAGGCGCTGGACCGCGGGCTCGTCGACGAAGCCCGGCTCGACGTCTCGGTGCGGCGTCTGCTGCGCGAGAAGTTCACCCTCGGCCTCTTCGACGACCCGTTCGTCGACGTCGACGCAGCTGACACGATCGTCGGCAGCGCCGAGTTCCGGGCGGCGGGCGAGGCTGCGCAGCGTGCGTCGATCACGATCCTGACGAACGCGTCGACGGATGCAGGTTCCCCCGTGCTGCCGCTCGCCCGCGGCATCCGGATCTATGTCGAGGGGATCGAGGCCGAGACGGCAGCGCGGTACGGCACGGTCGTCGAGCGTCCCGAAGACGCGGATGCCGCGGTCATCCGGCTGCACGCGCCGTACGACCTGCGGGGCACGCCGTTCGAGGACCACTTCCACGCCGGCTCGCTCGAGTTCGCCGCAGACGTCGTCGCCCACGTGCAGGACGTCGCGGCCGTGGTGCCGACGATCGTGGACGTGTTCCTCGACCGCCCCGCGATCCTGGCGCCGATCGTGGATGCCGCCGTAGCCGTGACCGGCAACTGGGGTGCGAGCGCGGAGGCGCTGCTCGACGTGCTGACCGGTGCGGCCGTGTCGCGGGGCCGGCTGCCCTTCGACCTTCCGCGGTCGACCGCCGCGATCGTGGACTCCCGCCCCGACGTGCCGTTCGACACAGCCGACCCGCTCTTCCGGTTCGGGCACGGCCTGACCCTCTGACCCCGGGCGGCCACTGCCGCGCCCCGCCCGTGCGGCGCCGGGGTTACAAGAGCGGGAACGAGCGCACCCGCTCGACGCGCAGCACGTGCGGCAGTGCCGCGGTGTCGCGCGTGCCGTCACCGCGGGGGAACTCGTAGACGTCGAGCATGAACTGCACCGGGTAGTCGATCGGCTGGGCGACGGTCTTGACCCAGGACCTGTCGACGAAGAAGCGCAACTGGTCGGGCGACCACTCGACGGCGTAATCATGCATCTGCGTCAGGTCGCCGTCGACGCGGATCTTCTCGAAGTCCGTCGTCAGTCTGGGGTCGCCCTGCCGCTTGACGCCGATGCCGACCCAGCCCCCGTCGTCGTCGAGCTCGCTGCCGAAGATCTCGGCGATGCAGATCTCACCGCAGTCGTCGGGTTGATCCTCGAAGCCGATCGGCCAGAACGCGACCATGGCATCGGGATGCCGCACGGCGGCCATCCGCACCTCGATGACGCCGTGACGCACGAGCCATCCGCGGTGCTCGGGCTGTCGCTCGATCACCACGAGTCCGTCGCGGAACCGGTGCTGACCGAGGTCGCTGCCGACCGGCCCGGAGAACTGGCCCGTCTGCAGATGTGAGACGCGCAGATCGCCGTCGAGCGCCGGCGCCCACGGCGGGGTGTCGTGATCGATGCGCAGCTCGAGGCCCGAGCCGACCGAGTAGCGAGCGGCCGTGGCATCCCGACTCGACCAGTGCGGGTTGTAGAAGGGCCACCACCGCGAGAGGTCGAGCGACTCGAACCGCTCGTCGACGTCGGGCACGCGTCCGGTCAGGTCAAGCGGCGAGGTGTCGAACGACATGCACCCATTGTGCGGCCGTCTTCCGACAGGCGAATGTCGGGACCGCACAACGCGCCCCGACGACGCCCTCCGCAACGCTTGTGGGATTCGTCTAATGGAGTTCCCACCTCCTTGTGGGACACCTACCGTCGATAGTGACTCTCCCCGCACATCCGAGTCCCGCACATCGAAGGGTGCCGCTATGACCGACGCAGCTGTCCGTCCCAAGAAACCCGCCGTCAACCGGCGCACGCCCGCAGGCGGCGCGCCCACCGCCGCGCACTCGGCGGCCGAGGCATCCGACCCCCGCATCGACATCGCGGCCGTCACCGATCTGCTCCTCGGCACATGGGCCGACACCCGCCGCGAGGCGCGCGAGATGATCAAGGATCCCGCGTTCTGGCGTGTCGACGGGATGCCGATGGCCGAGCACCGCGAGCGCGTACTGTCGCAGCTGCATCTGCTCGCCGAGCACGGCGGGTCGCACCGCGCGTTCCCCGAGGAGTACGGCGGCCTGAACGACAACGGGGCCAACCTCGCGGGCTTCATGGAGCTCGTGCTGGCCGACCCCAGCCTGCAGATCAAGTCGGGTGTGCAGTGGGGGCTGTTCGGCTCGGCCGTCTACCAGCTCGGCACCGAGAAGCACCACAGGCAGTGGTTGCCCGGCATCATCGACGTCTCGATCCCCGGCGCGTTCGCCATGACCGAGACGGGCCACGGATCGGATGTCGCAGCCATCGGCACGACGGCGACCTACGACCCGAGCACCGAGGAGTTCGTCATCCACACGCCGTTCCGGGGTGCGTGGAAGGACTACCTCGGCAACGCGGCCCTGCACGGCAAGGCGGCGACGGTCTTCGCCCAGCTGATCACCGGCGGCGTGAACTACGGCGTGCACTGCTTCTACGTTCCGCTCCGGGACGACGACGGTGAGTTCCTCCCCGGAATCGGCGGCGAGGACGACGGCGTCAAGGGCGGACTCAACGGCATCGACAACGGTCGTCTGCACTTCACCCACGTGCGCGTGCCGCGCGAGAACCTGCTGAACCGCTACGGCGACGTGGCCGCGGACGGCAGCTACACGAGCGACATCGACAGCCCCGGTCGCCGCTTCTTCACGATGCTCGGCGCCCTCGTGCAGGGGCGCGTCTCGCTCGACGGCGCCGCGACCACGGGCACCGCGCTCGCCCTCCACATCGCGCTGACCTACGCCAACCAGCGCCGCCAGTTCGACTCGGGATCCGGCACGAACGAGGTCGTGCTGCTCGACTACGCGAAGCACCAGCGTCGTCTTCTGCCGCTCCTGGCTCAGAACTACGCGCAGTTCTTCGCCAACGACGAGCTGCTGCGCGCCTTCGACGCGGTGTTCTCCGGCGCGAACGACACCTCGGCCGAACGCGAGAACCTCGAGACCCTCGCGGCGGCGCTCAAGCCGCTGTCGACGTGGAACGCGCTGTCCACGATCCAGGAGGCCCGTGAAGCCTGCGGCGGCGCCGGCTTCCTCGCCGAGAACCGTCTCGTCGGCCTGCACCAGGACCTCGACGTGTACGCCACGTTCGAGGGCGACAACAACGTGCTGCTGCAGCTCGTGGGCAAGCGCCTGCTGTCGGACTACGCGAAGCAGTTCCGGGGAGCGGATGCCGCGAAGCTCGCCAAGTACGCGATGAGCCAGACGGCGGGCAGGGTCTTCCACGGCGCAGGCCTGCGCCAGTTCGGTCAGGCGATCACCGACTTCGGCTCGACGGCCCGCTCCGTCGAGCTCGGTCTGCGCGCAGACCAGCAGCACGAGCTGCTCGCGGGTCGTGTGCAGCAGATGGTGTCGGATGTCGCGGGTCGCCTGCGCCCGGCATCCAAGCTCTCGAAGGACCGGGCCGCGGCGCTCTTCAACGAGAACCAGTCCGAGCTCATCGAGGCGGCACGCGCCCACGGCGAGCTGCTGCAGTGGGAGGCCTTCACCGACGGGATCAACCGTGTCTCCGACGAAGGCTCCCGGCGGGTGCTGTCGTGGCTGCGCGATCTTTTCGGGCTGCACCTGATCGAGAAGCACCTGGCCTGGTACATGATCAACGGCCGGCTCTCGACGCAGCGCGCGGCATCCGTCACCCGTTACATCGACCGGCTCGCCGCGCGCCTGCGCCCGCACGCCCAGGACCTCGTCGACGCCTACGGGTTCGCCCCCGAGCACGTGCGCGCGCCGATCGCCTCGGGCGCCGAGCAGGACCGGCAGGACGAAGCGCGCGAGTACTTCGCCGCGCTCGCCGCGTCGGGCGATGCGCCGGTGTCCGAGAAGTCGCTCAAGAAGAAGTAGTCGCGGGCGCGTACTCGTACGAGAACGTGCCGGAGTAGCGGAAGAACTCGCCGATCACCGGCGCGCGCAGCCGCACGTCGACGTGCTGACCGGCATTCGTCGCACGTTCGTCGACGGTGACCGTCGCGAACCGCGGAAGCGGGATGCGCACGCCTCGCATCCGCAGCGCGAGCCGCCGGGACGTCAGACGCAGGGCGCCGTCGCGGACCTCGACGTCGAGTGCGACCTCGAGCCCGCCGCGGCGGCCGAGTCGATCGACCAGGCCCCCTCCGACGACCGACATCTCGTCACGCATGATCCTCGTGCGGCCGGCGAAGCGGAACGTGCGCACCGCGCCGAGCGACCCGCCGCGGCGGGGGATGTTGCGGAGGGTGAACGGGACGTCGCGGGCGAATTCCGGGAAGAGGATGTCGCGCGTGGCCATCCACGCCAGCAGAGGCCGAAGGACGGGCATCGGTGAGCCCGCGATGTCGTACACGCCCGACCCGACACCCTCAAGACCATCCGGCGGCGCGCCGAAGTACGGGCGCAGTCGCGGATCCAGCTCAGCCCAGCGCTCCCCGAGCACTCTCTGGTAGACGGACGGAGTCTCCATTCCTCGACCATAGCCTTTTCTGAACATGTTCAGTAAGGTGGATGCTGTGGCTCAGAAACCTCGCGCAGTCATCGCCGGAGCATCCGGGTTCATCGGGCGGGCGCTGACGGACGCGTTCGCCGACGACGGCTACGACGTGCAGACGATCGGACGCTCCGCACCGGTCACGTGGGATGACCCCGCCGCGATCGCGACGCTCGTCGACGGCGCCGACGTGCTCGTCAACCTCGCGGGAAAATCGGTGAACTGCCGCTACATCGACGCGAACCGCGACGAGATCCTCCGCTCGCGCGTCGAGACCACCAGGGCGCTGCACGATGCGGTCGCCGAGGCGCGGCATCCACCCCGGGTGTGGCTCAACGCGTCGACGGCCACGATCTACCGTCACGCGATGGATCGTCCGAACGACGAGGCGAACGGCGAGCTCGGCGCGGGGTTCTCCGTCGACGTCGCGAAGGCCTGGGAGCGCGAGTTCTTCGCCGGCGATCTGCCCGGCACGCGCCGCGTCGCGCTGCGGATGGCGATCGTGCTGGGTGACGGGCCGGCGACGCGGATGCTGTTCACGCTCGCCCGGCTGGGACTCGGCGGACCGCACGTCGACGGATGGTGGCCGCAGCATCGCCGCTACCGGGGCATCGGGCCCCAGCCGACGGGCGACCTGGCGCCGCACCACGCCACTCGAGGGCGCCAGAGATTCAGCTGGATCCACATCGACGACGTGGTCGGCGCAGCGCGGTTCCTCTGCGACCGGGACGACATCGAGGGCCCGGTGAATCTCGCGAGCCCGAATCCGAGCGACAACCGCACGCTCATGCGCACCCTGCGTCACATCGTGCGTGCGCCCTTCGGTCTGCCCGCCTGTCGATGGATGCTGGAACCCGCGATGTGGATGCTGCGCACCGAGCCGGAGCTGATCCTCAAGAGCCGGTGGGTGCTTCCCGGCCGGCTCGAGGACGCGGGGTACGCCTTCCGGCATCCGGATCTGGAAGAAGCTCTTCGTTCATCGAAACGAGGAGATCCGGCCAAGCGAGGGCGTTCGGGGCCCAGATCTCCTCGGCACGTCGAGATCTCCTCGGCAACGGCGACGTCACCTGGGGCGCGGTGATGCCGTGGAGGTGTCGGATGCCGCGCCTAGGGTCGAAGGCATGAGCGACCTCCGGATCGGCCCCGACGGCATCGCGCGCTGCGCGTGGGTCGGTGATGATGCCGAGTATCGCCGCTATCACGATGAGGAGTGGGGCTTCCCGCTCCACGGCGACCGCGCGCTGTTCGAGAAGATGTGCCTCGAGGGGTTCCAGGCCGGGCTGTCGTGGATCACGATCCTGCGCAAGCGCCCGCACTTCCGCGAGGTGTTCGCGGGCTTCGATCCGGCGGCGATCGCCGGGTTCGGCCCCGACGACGTCGAGCGACTGATGGCGGATGCCGGCATCATCCGCAATCGCGCGAAGATCCTCGCGACGATCTCGAACGCGCAGCTCGCCCTCGAGATGGAGCCCGGGGAGTTCGATGCTTTCATGTGGTCGTTCGCCCCGCCTGCGCGCCCGCGCCCGGCATCCTTCGCCGACGTGCCGGCGACGACGCCGGAGTCCGATGCGATGAGCAAGTCGCTGCGGAAGCGGGGCTTCCGCTTCGTCGGCTCGACCACGATGTACGCGCTCATGCAGTCGTCCGGCATGGTCGACGACCATGTCGACGGATGCTGGCTGGCGGGCGACACCGCATAAACGGATGAGTTATCCGTTTATGCGGTAGCATCGACGTGTGACCCCTCGAGCCGACGCCGTGCGCAGCCGCGAGCGCATCCTCGACGTCGCGCGCACGCACGACGCGCGGACCCTTCGCCTGAACGACGTCGCGCGCGACGCAGGGGTGGGCATCGGCACGGTGTACCGCCACTTCCCCACCGTGCGTGCGCTGATCGAAGCTCTGAGCGTCGAATCGCTCGCGCGACTGACGGAGGCCTCTGCCGCCGCGGCCCGCGAGGACGACCCCGACACGGCGCTGCGGCGATTCGTCGAGTCGGCGCTCACGCTGCACCTCGCCGACGGCGGTCTCGAAGCCGTGCTGACGGACCTCGCCCGCGCCGACCCCGAGGTCGACAGCGAGTGCACGGTCGCGCGGGCCAAGGTGTTCGACGGCTACGACGCGGTGCTGCGTCGCGCGCAGCGCGCCGGCGTCGTCCGCGCAGACCTGTCGGCCGCGCAGCTTCAACGACTCGTGTGCGGAATCGAGCATGCCGTGCGGCTCGGGAGTCCGGCCGATCGCTCGATGCTGCTCGACATCCTCCTCGCGGGTATCCGGCCCGCTCCCCGCTTCGATGCGGCGCTCGTCGCCGCGCTCTGAAAGGACATCGTGGACTACGGACACCCCCTCGAATTCGGCGCCTTCGTCACTCCTTCGGCGGCGAGCCCGCAGAATCCGGTGCTGCTGAGTCAGGCGGCCGAGGCATCCGGTCTCGACCTCGTCACGTTCCAGGATCACCCGTACCAGCCGTCATTCCTCGACACCTGGACGCTCATGACCTACGTGGCCGCTCGGACCGACCGCATCCGGATCGCCCCCAACGTCCTCAATGTGCCGCTGCGCCCGCCGGCGGTCGTCGCGCGCGCGGCGGCGAGCCTCGACCTGCTCTCGGGCGGCCGGTTCGACCTCGGCCTCGGTGCCGGCGGATTCTGGGATGCGATCGAGGCGATGGGTGGTACGCGGCTCACGCCGGGTCAGGCCGTCACCGCGCTCGAAGAGGCGATCGACCTCATCCGCGACCTGTGGGACACGAGCGAGAAGCGCGGAGTCTTCACCGACGGTCGATACCACGCCGCGCACGGCGCGAAGCGCGGTCCGAAGCCGGCCCACGGCATCCCGATCCTGATCGGCGCGTACAAGCCTCGCATGCTCGCCCTCACCGGGCGCAAGGGCGACGGCTGGCTGCCGTCGCTCGCGTACATGCAGCCGGGCGATCTCGCGAAGGGCAACGCCGCGATCGACGCCGCGGCAGCGGGCGCGGGACGCGACCCGCGCGAGATCCGTCGCCTGCTGAACATCGGCGTGCTCGCGAGCGACCCGGCCGAGTTCGCCGAGCGGCTGGTGCGTCTCGCCCTCGATGACGGCATCGGCACCTTCATCCTCGCGGGCGACGACCCCGATCTGCTGCGTGCGTTCGGTGAAGACGTCGCCCCGGCGGTGCGCGAGATCGTGGCGCGCGAGCGCGGGGAGAAGGGGACGCATGCCGCGCCCGTCCGTTCGGCGGCGGCGCTTGCGGCTCGCCGTGAGGGCATCGCCTATGACGACCTGCCCGTCGGACTCGCCGCCGTCGAGCCGGGCGACTTCGGCTACGGCGACGTGCGCGCCACGTACATGCGCGGCGGCCGCCCCGGAATCGTGCTCCAGCCCGCTTCGCCGGACCAGGTCGCCGAAGCGGTCGCGTTCGCGCGGCGGCATCCGGATCTTCCTCTCGCGGTCCGAAGCGGAGGGCACGGCATCTCGGGTCGCTCGACGAACGACGGCGGCATCGTGATCGATCTGCGGCACCTCGACTCGATCGAGATCCTCGACGAACAGCGGCGTCTCGTACGCGTCGGCGCGGGCGCGCGGTGGATGGAGGTCGCCGCCGTCCTCGGCGAGCACGGTTGGGCGCTCTCATCGGGCGACTACGGCGGGGTGGGTGTCGGGGGCCTCGCGACTGCGGGCGGCATCGGCTTCCTCGCCCGCGAGCACGGCTTGACGATCGACCACGTGCGCGCGGCCGAGGTCGTGCTGGCCGATGGTTCGATCGTGCGGGCGGATGCCGTGACCAACGCCGAGCTGTTCTGGGCCGTCCGCGGTGCGGGCGCCAACGTCGGCATCGTCACCGCGTTCGAGTTCGAGGTCGACGAGATCGGCGAGGTCGGGTGGGCGCAGCTGGCGTTCCAGGTCGACGACGTGGCGGAGTTCCTCGAGGGATATGGCCGTGTGATGGAGGCGTCGCCTCGTGACACGACCGCGTTCCTGCTGATGGGTGGCCGTCGGCCGGGTCAGCCGCAGGTGGCGCAGCTCTACGGGCTGGTCGACTCCGACGACCCCGACACGATCATCGCCCGACTGCAGCCGTTCGCCGAGCTCGGCCCTCTGGTGCAGCAGTCCGTGCAGCTCACCACCTACGCGCAGGTCATGGCGAACGCCGACCTCGGGCCCCAGCACGGCTCGGGCGAGCCGCATTCGCGGTCGGCGCTGCTCGCGCACGTGACTCCCGAGTTCGCCCGCGCTGCCGAGGCGATGCTCGATTCCGGATCCGTCCCGTTCTTCCAGCTCCGTGCGGTCGGCGGGGCGGTGGCGGATATCGCCGAGGACGCGACGGCGTATGCCCATCGTTCCGCAAACTTCTCTGTCGTGGCGCTCGGCGGCGATCCGGTGAGACTGGACAAGGCGTGGGCTTCCGTCGCCGAGCACGGCGACGGCATGTACCTGAGCTTCGACAGCTCGCTCCGTCCGGAGCGCATCGCCGAGGCGTTCCCGCCCACGACGCTCGCGCGCCTGCGGGCGATCAAGGCCGAGGTCGACCCCGACGGCGTCTTCCGCGACAACTTCTCGGTGCTCGAACGGCCCGCAGACGCGGCCGCGTAGCACCCCGAATCTGCAGCATCGGGGCCTGACGAGCGCGTCGGATCGAGCAGGATCGAGGAAGCAGGGTGTCCGGGATCGGGTGCACAATGTAGCGTCGCGTCCGACCGAGAGGATCCCATGGCACCCGAGAGCCACATCGCCGATTCCCACGAAGTCATCCGCGTCGTGGGGGCGCGCGAGAACAACCTCAAGAACGTCAGCGTCGAGATCCCCAAGCGCCGGCTCACGGTCTTCACCGGGGTCAGCGGGTCGGGCAAGTCCTCTCTCGTGTTCGGCACCATCGCCAGCGAGTCGCAGCGCCTCATCAACGAGACGTACCCGACGTTCGTGCAGCAGTTCATGGGGCAGCTGAACCGCCCCGACGTCGATGCGCTCGAGAACGTGAGCCCCGCGATCATCGTCGACCAGGAGCGCATGGGTTCGAACTCCCGCTCGACGGTCGGCACCGCCACCGACGCGCACGCGATGCTGCGCATCCTGTTCAGTCGACTCGGGCAGCCGCACGTCGGCTCGCCGCAGGCGTTCTCCTTCAACATCCCGTCGGTGAGCGGCGCGGGCGCCGTGACGTTCGAGAAGGGCGGCAAGACCGTCAAGGAGCGCCGCTCGTTCGAGGTCACGGGTGGCATGTGCCCGCGGTGCGAGGGTCTCGGCGAGGTCAGCGACGTCGATCTCGATGAGCTCTTCGACCGGTCCAAGTCGCTCGCGGAAGGCGCCATCACGATCCCGGGCTACAGCGTCGACGGATGGATGGTGCGCGGCTTCACCGAGTCGGGCCTCATCGATCCCGAGAAGAAGATCGCCGACTTCAGCGAGCAGGAGCTGGCCGACTTCCTCTACAAGGAGCCGACGAAGGTCAAGATCCAGAACATCAACATGACCTACGAAGGGCTCGTGCCGAAGATCACGAAGGGCTTCCTGCAGAAGGATCGCGAGTCGCTCCAGCCGCACGTGCGCGCCTTCGTCGACCGAGCCGTCAGGTTCATGCCCTGCCCCGGATGCGGCGGCTCGCGTCTCAACGACGCGGCCCGGTCGTCGAAGATCAACGGCATCAGCATCGCGGATGCCGCGGCCATGCAGATCACGGATCTCGCCGCGTGGCTGCGCACCGTCGACGACCCCGAGGTCGCGCCCCTCATACACGGCCTCCGCGACACGATCGACTCGTTCGTCGAGATCGGCCTCGGCTACCTGTCGCTCGACCGCTCGTCGGGCACCCTCTCGGGCGGCGAGGCCCAGCGCACGAAGATGATCCGCCACCTCGGTTCGCCGCTCACCGACATCTCGTACGTCTTCGACGAGCCGACCGCGGGTCTGCACCCCCACGACATCCAGCGCATGAACAACCTGCTCCAGCAGCTGCGCGACAAGGGCAACACGGTGCTGGTGGTCGAGCACAAGCCCGAGGTGATCGAGATCGCCGACCACGTGGTCGACATCGGCCCGGGCGCCGGGCGCGCGGGGGGCGAGATCCAGTACACGGGGGATGTCGCCGGCCTCCGCGCCTCGGGGACGATCACCGGCCGTCACCTCGACCACCGCGCGCGCCTCAAGCCCGAGACGCGCACATCGACGGCGGCGCTCGAGATCCGCGGGGCGACCCAGCACAACCTCAAGAGCGTCGACGTCGACATCCCGCTCGGCATCCTCACCGTCGTCACGGGGGTCGCGGGGTCGGGCAAGTCCTCGCTCATCCACGGCAACGTGCCGGGTTTCGATGACGTGGTGGTGGTCGATCAGGCTCCGATCAAGGGGTCGCGGCGAAGCAGCCCCGCAACCTACACGGGGCTGCTCGACACCATCCGTGCCGCGTTCGCGAAGGCCAACGGCGTCAAGCCCGGTCTATTCAGCGCGAACTCCGAGGGCGCCTGCGTCGCGTGCAAGGGTCTCGGCGTCATCATCACGACCCTCGGCTTCACGCAGACCGTCGAGACGCGGTGCGAACTGTGCGGCGGATCGGGCTTCAGCGACGACGTGCTCGAGTACCTGCTCGACGGCAAGAACATCGCCGAAGTGCTGGCGATGTCGGCATCCGAGGCCGTGGCCTTCTTCACCAAGGGTCCCGCCCACACGACGCTCGCGCGCATGATCGACGTCGGGCTCGGATACATCACGCTCGGTCAGGCGCTCAACACCCTGTCGGGCGGTGAGCGGCAGCGGCTGAAGCTCGCCATCTCGATGGCGAAGAAGGGGGCGGTCTACGTGCTCGACGAACCGACGACGGGACTCCACCTCGCCGACGTCGACAACCTGCTCGGGCTGCTGGACCGCCTGGTCGAGGCCGGCAACTCGGTGATCGTGATCGAGCACCACCAGGCCGTCATGGCGCACGCCGACTGGATCATCGACATCGGCCCCGGTGCCGGTCGCGACGGGGGTCGCATCGTCTTCGAGGGGTCACCGGCCGACCTCGTCGCGCAGGGCGAGACCCTCACCGCCCAGCATCTGGCGGCCTACGTCGGCAGCTGACACCCGCGTGGTGTCCGGCGTCAGCGCCCCGAGTCGAACAGGTGCCTGCCGCCGTGGCTCAGCACCTTCACGACCACGCCGCGGCGGTGAAGCTCGGCGACCGTGCGGGTCTCTTCGTCGATGTCGCGACCGAGTGCGTGCACGTTCGCGACCACGAGGACATCCCCGCGTTCGAGGCGGCCGAGCACACGGGTGAGCCGGTCCTCCCACGACTCGAGGTTCTCGGGCGACGGATGCCGGAACCCGGCGATCGGCACGCCGAAGCGCGTCAGCTCGTTGCGCTGCTCGGTGACCGAGGGCATGTCGTCGCGTGAGATCACGAGCCCCACCAGGCGGGCTCCGGCCGGCCGTGCGGTCCACCAGTCGCGGTCGGCCTGCAGCTCGGTGAAGCACTTCGGGCAGTCCGCGGCCGTGTGGGGCAGGTGGATCGGCGCGGTGTCGGATGCGGAGTCATCCGCGTCGCGAGTGATCGCGGCATCCGTGCCGATCGGTTCACTCATGATCCAGGCTCCCTCGTCTGCTCCATTCTCGCCCACGTCGAGCGGTCGCGGTGACCGGGGTCACTCGTCGTCGTCGTCGAGCCGCAGCCGCAGGCTGAGTTCGTCGGCGTCGAGCTCTGCCAGCGCGTGGCGCAGCGCCGCCGTGCTGTACTCGCCACCGGACGACACCTCGATCAGACGAGTCCGCATGTGGGCGATGAGCGCCAGGCGCAGCTCGAGCACGTCGCGGGCGAATGCGGTGGTCTCGTCGTCGGGCGGCTCGGTGAGGCGTGCGCCCACGCCGCGCAGCAGGTCGCTTGCGAACGCGCTGCCGTCGCGCCGTGTGACGTGGGCATCTGCGAGAGCGGATGCCGCGGCATCCCGCAACTCGTCATCGAGACTGCGCTGGTCACCCAGACCCACGGCGTCGGCGGCGTTGTCGGTGCGCAGGCCCAGCGCCTTGACGATCCAGGGCAGGGTGAAGCCCTGGATGACGAGGCTGCCGACGGCGACCAGGAAGGCGACGAAGATGATGAGCGGCCGCTCGGGGGTGTCGCGCGGCAGCGTCTGGGCAGCGGCGAGTGTCACGACGCCCCGCATGCCGGCCCATACGATCACGGCGCCGTGCTTCCAGCCCAGCGGCGACGCCTCGTAGTACGCGAGGTCGGCGTAGGCGCGCGACAGCGAGGCGCGCATGCGATCCATCCGCCGACCGTGATGCACCGGGTGGACGCGGGCCACACGCCCGGGGTCTTCCGCCGCCGCCTTCAGCCGCTCGTCGACCTGCTCGAGGCGCGCGCGCTGCCGCCCGCGGGCGCGTCGGGTCTGGAGCCAGATGAGGATCGAGACGTAGACACCGCGCACCACGAGCACGATGCCCAGAGCGACGGCGGCGATGCCGATGCCCTGGGCGATCCCGCTGTCGCTGTTGATGTTCCTGTCGAGGATGTCCTTGAGCTCGAGGCCCATCACGAGGAACACCGCGCCTTCGAGCATGAGCTCGACGGTGCGCCAGTTGAGGCGATCCGACATGCGCTGCTCGGGGGTCGACCAGCGCAGCGAGCCCTGCCCGGTGACGATGCCGGCGACGACCGCTGCGACCAGCCCGGAGCCGCCGAGGTGCTCGGTGGGCAGATAGGCGACGAAGGGCACCACGAAGCCGATCGCGGTGTTGGCTGCGGAGTTGTGGATGAGCGACCGGAACCGCAGGTTCAGGTAGCCGACCACCGCTCCGACGACCACCGCGACGATCACGCCCCACACGAAGGCGCCGGCGATTCCACCCGTCTGCACCGAACCCACGGCGGCGCCGGCGACGGCGACCCGCAGGATCACCAGCGACGTCGCGTCGTTGAGCAGGCTCTCGCCCTCGAGAACCGTCACCACGCGCCGCGAGATCCCGAGACGCTTCACGATCGAAGTGGCGACGGCGTCCGTGGGGCTCAGAATCGCCCCCAGTGCCAGAGCGAGCAGGAAAGGCAGGCCGGGGATCACGGCGAGGAAGAAGTAGGCGAGCACGATGGCGCTCACCAACACGAGGAGCACCGAGAGGCCGGCGATCGGCGCGAAGTCGCGGCGGAACTCGATTGCCGGCAGGGACACCGCGGCCGAGTAGAGCAGCGGCGGGAGCACCCCGACGAGGATGATCTCGGGGTCGATCTCGGGAACGTGCACGAACGGCAGGAGGCTGACCCCGAGCCCCAGCAGCACGAGGATGAGGGGCCCCGCGATCTTCAGCTTGGGGCCGATCGCGGTTGCCACCGCGATGACGAGCACCGCGAGGATGACGAGGATGAGCGGATCGATCACCTCGGTCATGCGCTAGAGAACTCCGAGCTCTCGCACGGCGTCGCGCTCGGCGACGAGTTCGGCCACCGATGCGTCGAAGCGCGCACGCGCTGCGGCGTCGAAGGTCAGGCCCTCGATGATCCGGTAGCCCGCTCCGTCGCCGCGCGATACGACGGGGAAGGAGCACACGAGTCCTTCGGGCACGCCGTACTCGCCGCGGGAGACGACCGCCGCCGAGGTCGATCCGCGACGGGTGCCGAGACGCTCGTCGCGGACGTGCTCGATCGCCGCGTTGGCGGCCGACGCCACGGAGGACGATCCCCGCACCTCGATGATCTCGGCACCCCGCTTCGCGACCCGCGGGATGAAGACCTCGTCGAGCCACATCCGTGCGGCCTCTGCGCCGCCGAGGCGTTCCGCGAGGGCGTCGAGGATCGGCCTCCTGTCGGCGAGGATCCCGTGGGCGACGTCGGGGAACTGCGTCGCCGAGTGGTTGCCCCAGATGATGACGTCGGCGATCTCGCCCGGGCCCACCTCGAGGAAACCGGCGAGCTGGCCCACCGCGCGGTTGTGGTCGAGGCGCGTGAGCGCGCTGAAGCGGTCCGAGGGGACCCCGTCGGCGGATGCCGCGGCGATGAGTGCGTTCGTGTTGGCAGGGTTGCCGACCACCACGACCCGGATGTCGTCGGCCGCCGCCTCCGCGATCGCGGCGCCCTGCGGGGCGAAGATGCCGGCGTTCGCCGCGAGCAGGTCGCCGCGCTCCATCCCGGGCCCGCGGGGTCGCGAGCCCACCAGCATCGCGATGTTCGCGCCGTCGAAGGCGACCGCTGCCGAATCGGTCACCTCGACGCCGTGCAGCAGGGGGAAGGCGCAGTCCTGGAGCTCGAGCGCGGCGCCCTCGGCCGCCCGCATCCCCTGGGGGATCTCGAGGAGCCTCAGGCGCACCGGTCGGTCGGGCCCCAGCATCCCGCCCGCCGCGATGCGGAAGAGGAGCGCGTAGCCGATCTGCCCGCCCGCTCCTGTGATCGTCACCGTGACGGGAGCCGTCTGAGTCGTCATGGCCCGAGCCTATTGCCGACGCGTGGGTTGCCGACGGCGAGGGTGGGGTGGCGGTACCGTGAGCGCATGACCTTCAACGACAACGCGCGCGTCGGGGGGAACACCGCCAAGCGCCGCGGAGCGGGTGTCGCGGTCGCCGGCGGCGGCATCGCGGGCATCGGCGCCATCGCCGTGCTCCTGCTCAGCCTGTTCACCGGCCAGGACTTCTCGAGCCTGCTCGGCGGAGGATCGACCATTCCCGGCGGCTCGCAGACCGGGACCGAGATCGAGAACTGCGAGACGGGCGCCGACGCCAACGAGCGCGACGACTGCCGGCTCGCGGCGGCATCCCTCGCGATCGATCAGTTCTGGGCCGATACCGTGCAGGACTACCGGCCGCCCCAGCTCACGATCGTCGACGGTCAGACCTCGACGCAGTGCGGCACCGCGTCCAACGCGACGGGGCCGTTCTACTGCCCGCCCGAAGAGGGGGTCTACGTCGACCCGACGTTCTTCGGACTCCTGCGCCAGCAGTTCGGTGCGACGGCCGGCCCGCTCGCCCAGCTCTACGTGCTCGCCCACGAGTACGGCCACCACGTGCAGAACATCATCGGCATCATGGACCGATACCCGAACGACGGGACCGGCCCCGACAGCAACGGCGTGCGCACCGAACTGCAGGCCGACTGCTTCGCCGGCGCGTGGGTGGGCGCGATGAGCCAGCAAGTCGATGAGAACGGCACGCCGTTCCTCCAGGCCCCGACCGATGTCGAGATCCGAGACGCGATCGACGCCGCGCAGATCGTCGGCGACGATCACATCCAGCAGTCGTCCGGGGGGACGGTGAACCCCGAGACGTGGACCCACGGGTCCAGTGAGCAGCGGCAGCAGTGGTTCGTGACGGGGCTCGAACAGGGCGTCAGCGCGTGCGACACGTTCGCCGTCCCGGGGTCGAGTCTGTGAGCACCGACCTCGACGGCATCCTCTATCCGTCGATCGAGCCGTACGAGACGGGCATGCTCATCGCCGGTGAGGGCAACCGTCTGTACTGGGAGCAGTCGGGCAATCCCGACGGCAAGCCGGTGGTGTTCCTCCACGGCGGACCCGGTGCCGGCACATCGCCGTGGCAGCGCCGCTTCTTCGATCCCGAGCGGTACCGCATCATCCTCTTCGACCAGAGGGGATGCGGCCTCTCGACGCCGCACGCCAGCGAGCCGGCCGCCGACCTCCGTCACAACACCACCTGGCACCTCGTCGCCGACATCGAGCTGCTGCGCCGCAACCTGGGCATCGACCGCTGGCAGGTGTTCGGCGGCTCGTGGGGTTCGGCGCTCGCGCTGGCGTATGCCGAGTCGCATCCGGACGCCGTGACCGAGATCGTCCTGCGCGGTGTCTTCACACTTCGGCGGCACGAGCTGGAATGGTTCTACGAGGGCGGCGCGTCGTCGATCTTCCCCGATCTGTGGGAGGACTTCATCGCGCCGATCCCGCTGCTCGAGCGCTCGCACCTCATCGAGGCCTACCACCGTCGGCTGAGCGATCCCGACCCCGCGGTGCACGTGCCGGCCGGTGTCGCGTGGACGACATGGGAGGCCGCCACCCTCACCCTCCTTCCCGATGCGGACCTCGTCGCCGGCATGACCGAGCCCGCCGCCGCGACGGCGTTCGCGCGCATCGAGAACCACTACTTCGTCAATCGGGGCTGGTTCGACGAGGGTCAGCTCATCGCGCGCGCCCCGGCGCTGCGCGGCATCCCGGGCGTCATCGTGCAGGGGCGCTACGACGTGTGCACGCCGATCATGACGGCGTGGGACCTTCACCGTGCCTGGCCCGAGGCGGAGCTCGTCGTGGTGCCGGATGCCGGCCACTCGGCGACCGAACCCGGGATCGCCCGGGCGCTGCGTGCCGCGACCGACCACTTCGCCGACGCGCGCTGAGCGGCTCGGCGCTCGGCGCGCCGCGAGTCCGGCGCCTCTCGGCTGAGGTATAAAATCCGACCCATAGACGAACGTCTAGATCGTGGGCCGGGCGCCCGAGGCTGGGGAGGCCGCGACGAATGAACGTGATCCTGCAGGAGGCGGTGCCCGAGTACGTCCCGTCCACAGCGATGCTGCGCGATTGGATGATCGCGTTGGGCGCCACATCTCCCGTGCCCGTCAGCCTCATCGATGAGATCCGTGCCCGCCCGGGTCACATGGTCGGCACCGGCCCCCTGCCCGGCCGCGTCACCAACCACACCGGTCCCCGGACGCTCTCGGCGCTCGCCGCCGTCTACGGCGACATCTATCTCGCGACGGCGTGCGGGCCGACGGCGTCCTGGACGCTGGACGCGAGCGACCAGCCCGCGGTCCTCCTCGTCGTGAGCCTCGTCGGCCGTCTGCGCGTGCGCGCGGGCGATCAGACCTCAATCGTCGCTCCCGGCACGGCCTGCTTCGTCACCAGCAGTCGCTCCGTCACGATCGACGGGATCGAGGCGTCGGGTTCGCTGCTGGTCGGCATGCTCCCCGCCGCGCGTATGCGCCGCGTCCACACCGAGCTCGCACCACGCGGTCCGCTGCCGGTGGGGGTGTCTCCGACGCTGCGAGCGGCGATCGCCTACGCCGGCACGCTGCTGATCGCGACGCTCACCGACGACGAGCCCTCGGCCCTCGAGAGCGGCGACGCCCTCGCATCCATCGTCGAGTCGCTCGCGGAGTTCGCGCTCGCCGCCGAGGGCCGCGGCAGCCGCAGCGGCGAAGTGCGGCAGGCCGCGATGCGCTGCATCGAGGAACAGCACCGCGAGCACGCCTTCGGCGTCGACGACATCGCGCGCGAGCTCTTCATCAGCCGCCGTCAGCTGTATCGCGCTTTCCCCGACGAGGGCGGCATCGCCGGCATCATCGCCGCGCGACGCGTGAAGACCGCGGAGCGCATCATGGCCGACCGCCCCACCCTGCAGTTGAGCGAGGTCGCGACGATGGCCGGCTTCTCGACCGCCGGCGTGATGCGCGCGCACTTCCGTCGCACGCACGGGACGACTCCGCAACGGCATCGGGATGCCGCGCTGAACGCGCGGGGTGCCGAGCAGGCACGGGGGCCGCGAGCGCTGCACGCCGTGCCGATCGACTAGGCCCCGCGGACCGGCTCGTCGAAGCGCGGGGGAACCGCCAGCGCGCACGCGAGCATCTCGTCGACGATCGCGTCGGCATCCGCGACGCCCATCATCGTCAGCTGGCGCCTGGTGAGGCGCATGGGGCGCGGCCCCTGGCGTTCGGGATGCCGGGTGAACAGCATCATCCCCCCGATGTAGGTCACCATCATCTCTTCTGCGGCTTCGACCACATCGAGGTCGGCGGACACCTCGCCGTCCTCGATCGCCTCTGTCAGATACTCGGCGTAGGTGTCGATGAGCATGATGAGCACGGGCGGAAGCTCGAAGGTCAAGTGGCCGGGCGTCATGATGAGGGAGTTCGCAGCGGCGAACACGACGTCGGTGCGTGTTCGCAGGGCGCCGCGGGCGAGCATGGCGACGAGCGCGCGCACTCCGCGCAGACCGTCGTCGCGCACTCCCTGCCGCAGTTCGTCGTAGACGGCCGACGTGTGCGCGAAGAGAGCTTCGGCGGCATCCCATTTCGACGGGAAGTGATAGGCGAGCGCACCCTTGGTCAGCCCGAGACGGGCGGCGATCGACGACAGCGACGCACTGGCGTAGCCGTCGGCCAGGATCTCGGCGGCCGCGGCGCGCAGGATGCGCTCCCGTGTCTCAGCCGATCGTTGCGGCATCGCCAGCCCCTTCGCGTGTCGTATCTCCACGCTAGGACCGCGTCGGAACGGCGCGCGAGGGGGTTGCGCATCTGCGCGGTCTCGTGCACGGCGCAGCAGGGCGCCCGGGCGTCACCGATCCCCTGCGTCGGCCCGCACGAGCGTCGCGGCGCGCTCGCCGATCACGATCGCGGGCGCGTTGGTGTGCCCGCGGACCAGGTTCGGCATGACCGAGGCGTCGGCGACGCGCAGACCGTGGACCCCGCGCACGCGCAGGTCGGGATCGACGACGGATGCCGCGTCCGTCCCCATCCGCGCCGTGCCGACGGGGTGGTAGAGCGTGTGCGAGTGACGGCGCAGCGAGAGCTCGGCGCGTTCCGCCGCGGTCAGGGACTCGCCGTCCGCCGGCTGGATCCAGCGCCCGGTCGTGACCGCGCGCAGCGCGTCGGTGTCGAGCAGCCGCCCGCACTCGGCCAGGCCGGCGAGCATCGTCGCCTCGTCGAGGCCGTCAGGATCACTCAGGTACGCCGGGTCGATGAGCGGCTTGGCATACGGGTCGGCCGACGCCAGCCGGATCGTGCCCCGACTGGCGGGTCGCAGCAGGATCGCGCCCACGGTGATGCCCTCTCCGGGGGTGGCGATGAGTCCTTCCCCGACATAGGGGACCGGCGCGAAGATGATCTCGATGTCGGGCAGGCCGGGGGCGGCATCCGTCGTGTCGGCGACAGGCGTGCGCACGAAGCCGCAGCCTTCCGCGACGTTGGACGTGAGCATCCCCCGCCGCGCCGTCAGGTAGCGCGCGAGCTGCGTCACCGTCTCGGCGCCGAACAGCGTGCCCGAGCGGGCTTCGGGCGCGAGCCCGGCGACGAGGTGGTCCTGCAGGTTCGCGCCGACGTCGGGCGCGTCGACCACGAGCGGGATGCCGTGTTCGGCGAGGTGCGCCGCCGGGCCGATGCCCGACAGCATCAGCAGCTGCGGGGTGTTGACGGCTCCGCCGCAGAGGATCACCTCGCGGCGGGCGAGCGCCTGGCGGGTGACGCCGGCGATGTCGACGTAGACCCCCGTCGCCCGCGGCCCGCCGGTCCCTGAGCCCTCACCGGTCCCTGAGCCCTCACCGGTCCCTGAGCTCGTCGAAGGGCCGAAGGTCACGCGGCGCACGTGAGCATCGGTCACGACGCGCAGGTTCGGCCGGCGCCGTGCGGGCCGCAGGTACGCATCGGCGGTCGACGCGCGCGCACCGCGGTGCTGCGTCACCATCACCTGCGCGAAGCCCTGGCCGACGGGCAGATTCGGCGCGGTGACCGGATGCCCGAGCTCGCGGGCCGCGTCGAGGAAGGCCTTCGTGTGCGGGCGGGGGTCGCGCTGGTGCTCGATGCTCTGCGCGCCGCCGGTGCCCTGTGTGTCGTCGGCCGGGTCCTGGGTGTTCTCGACGAGGCGGAAGTACGGCACGAGCGCGTTCCACGACCAGCCGGGGCCTGCGGCATCCGCCCACTCGTCGTAGTCGGCCGCGAAGCCGCGAACCCACATCATCGCGTTCAGCGACGATGAACCGCCGAGGGTCTTGCCGCGGGGCCAGAAGATCGTGCGACCGTCGAGCTCGCGCTGCGGCACGGTGTCGTAGTTCCAGTCGTGGCGCCCGCGGAACAGCTTCGAGAACGCCGCCGGGATGTGCAGCTCGGGCGAGGTGTCGCGCCCGCCGGCCTCGAGCAGCAGCACGGAGACGGCGGGGTCTTCGCTCAGACGTGCGGCCAGGGCGGCTCCCGCCGATCCTGCGCCGACGATGACGTAGTCGGCGTCGAGGTTCATGCGCGGAACGCCTGCACGAGGGTGACGGCGAGGCGGCCGAGGTCGCCGTCCATCCGGAATCGGGTGAATCCTTCGCTGACGACCCCGCCCGTGCGCGACGAGACGAACCACGGCGGCTTCGGCAGCACCGATCGCCGTCCGGCGCCGAAGAGCGCCGTCGCCGATCGCGGGAAGGGGCGGAAGGGACCTCGCGCGATCGACCGCTCGACGTGGTCGAGCAGCAGCGCGTTGTGCACGACGCCGATGCCGCTCTCGACGTTCCGCGGCGTCGCGCCGGGGTGGCCGCCCCACGTCAGGGTGGGGGTGAGGAAGACGAAGGCGGTCCAGGCGTTGACCGCGAGCGAGCCGTAGCGCAGGTCGGCGATCGCGCGTTCGAACCCCCCGCCCAGGGCTGCTTCGGTGTCGGGATCGATCAGCACGTTCGCGCCGAGGGTTCCCACGAGGTGGTCGTTGGCGTAGGCGACGGCGGCGTCGAGGAACTCCTGACCGTTGCCGGGCAGCGACACGACACCGAGCACGGGGGCGAAGAATTCGGTCGTCTCGATGGCGGTCGCGTCATCGCCGGGCTCGACCACGACGAGTGCGCGCGTGCCGGCGGCGCTCCATGTGGCATCCGGAAAATCGGATGCCGCATCGGCGAGCTTCTCGTCGCTGCGCGGGTACCAGACCGGGCGCTGGGGGGCAGCGGCGTAGGCCCTTCGGAGGGCCTCGAGGAAAGCGTCGCGCTGCGGCCAGTCGGCGCTCAGCACGACGACCTGGCCCGCGATGCAGTTGTGTCCGCTGTTCTGCAGGCGCATCGTCACGACGTGCTCGGCGTGGTACGTCAGGTCGGCGTCCGACCACCGGCCCGGGACGATGATGATGGGCGACACCCCGCCGAGCTCCGCCGTGATCGGCTTGTCCAGGAGCGGTCGATCCTCGCGCTTCCGGGCCGCCGTCTCGGGATCGGCCGGGTCGCCCCACACGATCGCGTCGAACGTGGGGGCGGCGCCGGTGATGTGCACGTGGGTGATGCCCGGGTGCCGGGTGAGCCGGGCGCCGACGGCTCCGTCGCCGCGGACGATGCGGAGGAACCCGGGCTCGATGAGCGGCGCGAGCGCGCGCTGGAACACGTGCACGAGGGAGTCCTGGGTCGGGTTGAGCTTGAGCACGGTCACGCGGTTGTGGGCGAGGAGCTCGTACAGCACGTCCAGCACGGGGATCGACGTGACGTTGCCCGCGCCGAGCACGAGCCCCACACCGCCCGATTCCGTGGGGGAGAGTTGGGCGAGTCCGGCCGACCGGCGGGCCACGGCATCCGTCACCCGCGGTGCGAACCAGACCTCACCGCTGTAGCCGGACAGCAGCACGCCGTCGATCGCGGTCATCGGGAAGACGCGCGCCCGGCGACGCCCGCCGGGGGCGGATTCGGTCGGGATGCCTTCGAGCGGACTCTCGCCCGCTGCCAGCCTGCGCAGGGTGTCGCGGTAGGCGTCGAGCGCGACGAGGGTCGCGTACGGCCCCGACAGCCATTCTTCGCCGCGCAGGGGATGCCCGGGTCCGAGGCCCTTCGACGTCGCGGCCGTGTCGACCCACTCTTCGGCGACGGTGCTCACCGTGGCATGGAGGCGTTCGAACAGCGTGACGCGCTGGGACGCTGTGACGTGCCGCCACGCCGTCGCGCCGACGGTCAGATCGGCGATCGCGGCGTCGATGGAGTCGTCGGTCGCCTGCCCGATGTGGGTGACGTGGAGCTCGTCGTCATGGACGGCGGTCGAACGGGGAACCTGCGGCACGTCGCTCTCCTTCGGGCGGTGGTCAAGTCTGGCACGTCGGGAGAGGGCGGGGGTGTGGTCGCGCCGCCGTCCGCCGTCCGCCGTCCGCCGAGTGAGCTTCATGCTCACGAGTGCGCGGGTTGCGCACGTGTCTGCGGGGTGCTTTCGTGCGTAGCCGGCTCGCTCGACGAACGGCGCCGCAAGGCGCCGCCCGCGCGACCCGTCAACCCAGGGCGACGACCGCGTCGCGCACGGCGCGCATCCCGGCGAGTGTCTCGGCGAACGAGGTCGACAGGGGCGAGAGGCCGATGCGCAGTCCGTCGGGGTCGCGGTAGTCGGGGATCACGTCCTGCTCCCAGAGCCGCGCGGTGACCGCCCGCATCGCGGGGTGCGACAGGGTGACGTGTCCGCCGCGCTGTTCCGGGTCGCGCGGCGACGCGACGGTCACGCCGAGCGGGGCGAGCAGCTCGTCCGACGTCCGAACGGCGAACTCAGTGAGGTCGATCGACTTCGCGCGCACGGCCGGCAGACCGGCATCCGCGATCATCGCGAGCGTGTCCTGCATCGCGAGCATGCCGACGATCGGCGGCGTACCCGACAGCCAGCGGCGCATCCCGTCGGCCGGTCGGTACGTCGGGCCCATCGCGAAGACGTCGGCGGCGCCCATCCATCCCTGGATCGGCTGCGCCAATCGCTCCTGATGGCGCTCGGCGACGTAGGCGAACGCGGGTGAACCGGGCCCGCCGTTGAGGTACTTGTAGGTGCATCCCACGGCGAGGTCGAAGCCCCACGCGTCCGAGTGCACCGGCACCGATCCGGCGGAGTGGCAGAGGTCCCAGACGACCAGGGCGCCCGCGTCCTGGGCGATGCGGGTGAGCGTCTCGGCGTCGGCGAGATGCCCCGAGCGGTACGCGACGTGCGACAGCACCACGACGGCGGTCTCGGGCCCGACCACCGCAGAGAGTCCGGATGCCGTCACCCCGGCCGACAGGTCGACGTCGATCCAGCGCACCCGTCCGCCGCACTCGCGCGCGATCCCGTCGACGAGGTACCGGTCGGTCGGGAAGTTGTCGCGGTCCACGACGATCTCGACCCGCGCGGGGTCAGCGGCGCGCTGCGCGTCGAACGCGGCGCGCACCAGCTTGTAGATGAGCACCGTGGTCGAGTCGCCGATCACGGTCTGCCCTGCCGCGGCGCCGATCGCCGTGCGGCCGATCTCGTCGCCGATCACGAACGGCAGCTGCATCCACGATTCGTCCCACCCGCGGATCAGCCTGCCGCCCCACTGCTCGGTCGCGAACCGCGCGAGGCGCTCGACCGACGCGCGAGGCGGACGCCCGAGCGAGTTGCCGTCGAAGTAGACGAGCGAGGACTCGCTGCCGACGAACAGGTCGCGGAATCGCGCGAGCGGGTCAGCGGCATCGAGGGCGGATGCCGCCTGGTCGAGGTCAGTCGTTGTCATGGACGAGCTCCTCCGTGAGGACGACGGTGGCGCGGGCGAGCCACGGGGCCAGCTCGCCGGGGGATTCGGGAGGGGTGCCCGGGACGAAGGTGGCGACGGCTCCCGATCCCGGGGCGAGCGGCCACGGGTCGGTGAGCGACGCGATGATCGCGGGCCACGAGACGCCCGCCTCGGCCATCGCGGCCAGCTCGCGCGGGTTCACGCCGACGGGAAGGTCGCCGTTGCCGAGGTCGGTGCCGTAGAGCACCCGGCCGCCCGCAGCACTGAAGGCGGCGAGGTTGGCGATGGCGTTCGCGCGCTCCTGCACACGCCCGCGGTGGATGTCGAGCGTCGAGATCCACCGCTGTCCGGCCGCCACGGCCGACGCCACGAGCCTCGGGCCGAGGCGCTCGGTGAACGGCGTGTGCGCGAGGGCGTCGACGCCGGCGCGCAGCGCGCGGCGCGGCATCCCCTCGCCCTGCGCGTGTGCGACCACGGGCAGCCCGCGTTCGCGCGCTGCCGTGACGACGGCGGCGAGGGTCTCGTCGTCGAACACCGCGCCGACCTCGGCGTTGAGGCTGACCTTGATGACGGATGCCCCGAACGACGCCTGCTCGTCGACCGCCGTGGCCGCGCCTCCGGCGACACCGGGGTGCGACGAGGGGTCGGTCACCTCGCGGATCGTCCCCGCAGGCGCCCACGAGCGCCCGGTGGGGTACCCGCCGGCAGCGGTGAGGAACGCCCCGGCGTACGCGCGCCGCGGCACCGCGCGCCGGGGCGGTCGGGCGAGGTGCACGGGATCTCCGCCGAGGTCGAGCACCCCGGCGATACCGCCGTCGCTCAGGGTGCGGTCGTCGATGAGGTGCAGATGCACGTGGTGGTCCACGAACGGCGGCAGTGCGACGCCGACCTCGCCGGTGAGGCCGCGGCGGCAGGCCGAGGCGTCGGGTCCCAGCAGCTCGGCGAGACGCAGCGGGTCCATCACAACTCCGTCCTGACGGCGAAGAGTTCGGGGAAGAACGTCAGCGACAGCGCCCGCTGCAGGAACGGCACGCCGCTGGATCCGCCCGTGCCGGTCTTGAAGCCGATGATGCGCTCGATCGTCTTCAGGTGGCGGAAGCGCCAGAGCTGGAAGTTGTCCTCGAGGTCGACGAGCTCTTCGCACGTCTCGTACGCCGTCCAGTGCTTCTGCGGATCGGCGTAGATCTCGGTCAGGACCGGAACGAGTGCGGGGGTGAACGTCCACGCCTGCGTGACGTCGCGATCGAGCACCTCCGCCGGGATCGCGTACCCCTGCCGGGCCAGCATCGCGAGGAACTCGTCGTAGAGGCTCGGCGCATCCAGCGCCGCCTGAACGAGCGCCCGGGCCGCGGGATCGGATGAGAACACCTTCACCATCGCCGCGTTCTTGTTCCCGAGGGTGAACTCGACCGCTCGGTACTGCGCCGACTGGAACCCGCTCGAGTTGCCCAGCACACTGCGGAACTGCACGTACTCGGCGGGGGTCAGGGTCGCGAGCACCGACCATTGCTCGGTCAGCGTCTTCTGGATGTGCTTGACGCGCGCGATGCACTTCAGGGCGGGAGCGAGCTCGTCTGCGCGCAGATAACGGCACGCGGCACCGAGTTCGTGAAGCACGAGCTTGAGCCAGAGCTCTGTGGTCTGGTGCTGGATGATGAACAGCAGCTCGTCGTGGTGCTCGGGGTCGCTGAGCGGTCGCTGGGCCGACAGCAGCGTCTCGAGATCGAGGTACCCGCCGTAGCTCATGCGGTCGGTGAAGTCGGTGACGACCGACCCCTCGATCGTGCGGGTGTTGCGTTCGACGCCGTCTGTCACCCGTCGAGCGTATCCCTCGCGCGCTCGCGCGACACCCGGCATCCGGCCGCGCGGGCAGAGGTCTTGCCGAGGCGCCTCGGCAGTGCCATACTCCGGCTCAGACCCGGCATTCCCGCACCCGACTGGGGAGGTGCAATGAGCCCGTCATCGTCGATGGTCACGCGCAGGAGATCGGCGGTCGGCGCGTGCGCGCTCGCCGTCACGGCGGCGCTTCTTGCGTCGCTCGGCATCGCCGCTCCTGCCGTCGCCGCCCCGCCGACCACGGCCCTCGTGGCTCCCGCCGACGGGTCGACCGCGACGGCGTCGGCACCGGCGCTGTCGGTGGCGGTGTCCGATCCCGACGGGGATCCGCTGGAGGTCACCTTCGAGGGACGTGTGAAGGGCGCCACGGTGCCGGTGCCCTCGACGGCCGAGCCCTTCACGCTCGCCGCGATCCCCGACATCCAGAACTACACGAACGCATCGCGGGCGCCGATCATCGCCCAGCAGGCGCAGTGGATCGTCGACACCCGCGCGCAGCTGAACACGCAGTTCGCCGTGCAGCTGGGCGACCTCGTGGGCACATGGTCGTGGTCGGGGCACTGGCCCTTCGCCTCGAACGGGATGAAGGTGCTCGACGACAGCGGCATGCCCAATGCGGTCGTGCCCGGCAACCACGACTTCGACTACGCCAACGACGACCACTCGCAGTACGACACGTGGTTCCCGCCCAGCAGGTACCAGAACGCCACCTGGACGCCGTCGACAGCCCGCTACGGCGGCTACATGGGGCAGAACCAGTTCGGGCCCGATGCGTCGGACCGCGCCAACATGAACAACTACTCGCTCTTCACCGCGGGCGGGGTGGACTGGCTCGTCCTGGGGCTCGAGTGGGAGGCGCCGACACCGGTGCTCGAGTGGGCCGACCGCGTGCTCGCGGCGCATCCCGACCGCCAGGTCATCATGTTCACGCACGCCTTCCTCGATCTGCCCGGCACCCGGCGCACGACGCCGGAGCGTCCGGGCGGCACGACGCCCGAGGTCATGTGGCAGAACTTCGTGCGCACCCACTGCCAGATCCGCCTCGTGCTCAACGGCCACGAGAACGACGGCGACCTCGGCGAGGCGAACCGCACCGACGCGAACGCCTGCGGTCAGCCGGTGCACCAGATCCTGTCGGACTACCAGGCCCGCGCGAACGGCGGCGACGGCTGGCTGAGGTATTACCGCTTCGATCCCGCGGCGGCGACCATGACCGCGGTCACCTATTCGCCGTACCTCGATCGGTACGAGACCGACGCCGACTCCTCCTTCACCCTGCCGTTTTCGATGACCCCGGCCCAGCCGGCGCCGTTCACCCCGATCGCGACGGTGTCGGCGGCATCGGGATCGACGGCGACGACCACGTGGCAGGGCCGCACGGCCGACACGGCATACGAGTGGCGCGTGCGCGTGAGCGACGGCACGACGACCGAGACGTCGCCCGCCTGGACGGTGCGCACGCCCGGCGAGGCGGGAGTGCTCGGGCGCGACCTGTTCGAGAGGGCGGTGGCGAGCGGGTGGGGCACGGCGGATGCCGGTGGCCCGTGGACCACGACGGCGCCGGCGCGCTTCCGGGTCGCGGGTGGCACGGGACTGCTGACCCTCACCACCTCGACGGGTCTGCAGGCCAATCTGCCGTCGGTCTCGTCGACCCGCACCCGCATCTCGGCCGTGCTGTCGGTCGACAAGATCGCCGACGCGCACTACATCATGCTGATCGGCCGGCAGGTCGGTTCGGAGCAGTACCTGCTGCGACTGCGGGTCGCGGCCAACGGCTCGGCCATGCTGCACGTGCTGCGTGGGGGCACCGCGATCGGCGCGGCCTACACCGTGCCCGGCGTGACGATCGTGCCGGGAGTGAAGTACCACGTGGTGTTCGACGTCACGGGAACCTCGCCGACCACGCTGGCGGCGAAGCTCTGGCGCGCCGGCACGACCGAGCCGGCGGCGTGGCAGCTGACCCGCACCGACAGCACTGCTGCACTGCAGACAGCCGGCACGGTCGGCATCCACAGTCGCGTCTCCTCGGCGGCGAATGCGTTCCCCTTGACGGTCGCCTTCGATGAGATCCGCGTCGTGGACCCGACCGTGACCGGTCTTCCTCCGCCCCCTCCTCCGCCGCCGCCGCCGAACCAGAGCCCGGTCGCCGCGTTCACCTCGACGCCGACAGGTCTCGCCGTCTCGGTCGACGGGCGCGGCAGCACCGACGCCGACGGCACGGTCGCGTCGTACGCGTGGTCGTTCGGGGACGGGACGACGGCGACGGGTGCGCAGGCATCGCGCACCTACGCCGCAGCGGGTACCTACACGGTGACGCTGACGGTGACCGACGACGACGGCGCGGTCGACGTCGAGACCGCTCAGGTGACGGTGACGGCCCCGCCGG
>JASDDH010000025.1 GCA_030407505.1 Planococcus sp. APC 4015 | reverse complement strand
CCCGCCGGGGGATCCGCAGCAGATCGTCGACGGGGATCGCGATGATCCGGTCATCCAGAGCCCCGCGCACGAGCGAGCCGTCGGCGCGGAAGATGCGGTGGCAGATGTCGCCGACCGCCCCCGCGTCGAGGAGGGGCCGGCGCTCTTCGGGCGAGAACGCGTTGCCGCTGGAGGCCAGCACGTTCGACGGCTCGATGCTGCCGATGCCCATGATGGCCATCGTGAGTTCGCGCCAGTGCCGGGACACCTCCTGCATCGAGGCGTCGGCGAGGAGGCTGTCGCGGATCTCGGGGCCGGCGACGATCCCGGGTGCCGGGACGTAGACCGGCTCTGCGCCGAGGATGCGGGCGAGCTCGCCGAGGATGCGGTTCGAGTGGCTCTGCGCCTCGGGTGCTCCCACACCGCCGAGGAGCTGGACGACCTCGACGGCGCCGCGGCTGGTGAAGGGACGCAGGCGGTCCACCATCGACAGCACCGTCTGGCTCCACGACGACACCCCGATGCGGTCGCTGCCGGCGAGCGTAGCCTCCAGGTGCGCGGCGGCGCCGGCGCCGATCGAGGCGAGGGTCTCGGCCTCGTCGGCATCCGGATCGACGTCGACGACCACGACCTCCGTCAAGCCGTAGCGCGCTTCGAGCTGCTCCTCGAGCTCGGTGTAGACACCCGGGGCGACCGTCACGATCGTCCGCACGATGCCGAGCGCTTCGGCGCGCTTGAGCAGGCGCGAGACCTTGGCCTGCGAGATGCTCAGGGCCTCGGCGATGTCGGCCTGCCGGGCGCCGTGCTCGTGGTACATCCGGGCGATCTTCGTCATCAGGCGCACCTGGCCGTCGTGCGGGCGGGTGTAGCGGGTCATGGACACCCGTGGCTCCGATCCTTCGATGTCAGTCGGCCTCGGTGCCCGCGGGCACCGTCCAGGCATGGGCTCCGGGCCCGACACGCTCCGGCGCGTGCCCCTGCAGGTCAAGGATGCCACTGGTGCCGTGTGGAACGCGCACCTCGACGTGCAGGGATCCGCCGTGCGTGGTCCACGAGATCGACGCCTCGCCGTACGGGGTGAGATGCCGCGCCGACGCCGAGGACAGGGCGGCCGACGGGCGGGGGGCGAAGCGGATGGTGCGGTAGCCGGGCTCCTCCGGCGCGATGCCGGCGACCGTCCGGTGCAGCCAGTCCGCCACGGCACCCAGGGCGTAGTGGTTGAACGAGGTCATCGTCCCGGGATTGACCGTGCCGTCGGGGAGCATGGAGTCCCAGCGCTCCCACGTCGTCGTGGCGCCCATGTCGACCTGGTAGAGCCACGACGGGCACTCGCGCTCCAGCAGGAGGTCGTACGCCCGGTCGACGTGACCGTGGTCGCTCAGTGCCGAGCTGATCAGGGGGGTGCCGACGAACCCGGTCGCGATGCGGTTGCCGGCTTCGGCGACGAGAGCGGCGAGGCGATCCGCGGCGATCGCGCGGCGGGCGTCGTCGGGGACGAGGTCGAACGACAGTGCGAGTGCGTACGCGGTCTGCGCATCGCTGGACATCAGGCCGTCGTCTCGGATGTAGGCCGAGGCGAACGCCTGTCGCACCTCGCGGGCGAGCGTGCCGTAGGACGACGCCTCGTCCGCCAGGTCCAGACGGTCGGCCATCTGCGAGACGAGCTCGGCGGAGCGGGCGAAGTAGGCCGTCGCCACCAGGTGGCGGTCGGTGCGCGCGTCGGACGGATCCTGCGGCGGGGCGGCGGGGTCGAGCCAGTCGCCCAGCTGGAAGCCGGTGTCCCACAGCCTGCTCGGCCCCGCGAGGCGGGCGACGAGGTCGACCCATCGCCGAGCGCTGTCGAACTGGGCGCGCAGCACTCCGGTGTCGCCGAACCGCTCGTACAGGGTCCACGGCAGCATGGTGGCCACATCACCCCATGCCGCGCCCGGTCGGATCGGCGTCCACATGTGATGGGCGGGGATCACCGGAACGTACCAGGGCACGGTGCCGTCGGGCAGCTGTTCGATCGCGACGTCGCGCAGCCAGCCCGAGAGCATCCCGGACACGTCGAAGAGGAAGCACGCGGTCGGTCCGAACACCTGGATGTCGCCGGTCCAGCCGACCCGCTCGTCGCGCTGCGGGCAGTCGGTCGGGATGTCGACGAAGTTGCCGCGCATGCTCCACACGACGTTCTCGTGCAGGCGGTCCAGGGACGGGTCGGACGAGGAGAACCATCCGGTGCGTTCGAGATCGGTGTGCAGCACCCGCGCGACGATGTCGCCCGCGGCGACGGCGGCGTCGATGTCGCCGGGCCAGTCCGAGACCTCGACGTATCGGAATCCGTGGAAGGTGAAGCGGGGCTCCCATTCCTCGGGCTCGGCGCGTCCCGCGAGGGTGTAGCTGTCCGACGAGCGGGCCCCGCGCAACGGGCGGGTGTACACGTCGCCGTCCTGCAGCACCTCGGCGGTGCGCAGCAGGACCGTTGTCCCGGCCGGGCCCTGCACACGGATGCGCACGCGACCGACGAGGTTCTGGCCGAAGTCGAGGACGCGCCGACCCGTCGAAGACGTCGTCACCGCGACGGGGATGACCTCCTGCGTGCAGCGGACGGGCGGCGCGGTCGGGGCGACGAGGGTCGCGCGGTCACGGTGACGCAGCTGCACGACCTCCCACGCGCTGTCGTCGAAGCCCGCGGTGCTCCAGCCCGGCAGCTCCTCGCGGGCGTCGTAGTCCTCGCCGTCGTAGATGCCCGAGCGCAGGATCGGACTGGGCGCCACCCGCCAGTCGGCATCCGTCGCGATCGTCTCGCGCGTCCCGTCGGCGTAGGTCAGCTCGAGCTGGGCCAGGAACGACAGGTCGTTGCCCCAGAGGTTGCGGAACGCGGCGCGCCAGCCGAGGCGGCCGCGGTACCATCCGTCGCCGAGCCACGCGCCGAGCGCATTCGCGCCGGGCTGCAGCAGGTCGGTCACGTCGTAGGTGTAGTAGCGCAGTCGCGAGCCGTAGACGGTCCACCCCGGCGACAGGGTGTCGTCACCGACGCGGATGCCGTTGACCTCGGCCTCGTAGAGGCCGTGGGCGGTGGCGTAGAGGCGCGCGCGCACGAGGCCCGGTCGCACCTCGAGGTCTCGACGCACGAGCGAGGGCCGCCGGTCGTCGGAATCCGGGTCCTCGTTCCACGAGGCGCCCACCGGCCAGGCGCTCCAGTCCGCGGCGTCGAGCAGCCCGGTCTCGAGCTCGGTAGCCGCAGACGCGTCCGACCAGGAGCCGTGGGCATCGCGAACCCGCACCGAGACGCTCACGATCTCGCGGGAGGCGAGTGGCTCGAAGGGCCACGGCACGAGGATCTGCTCGTCCGATTCGGACTCGTGCATCGCGGTGCGGCCGTCGGCGTAGTGCGCATCGATCCGGTAGGCGGCCTGGCGCCAATCGCTTTCGGCGTCGAGGATGGACCAGGACAGACGCGGCTCCCGCTCGCCGATCCCGCGCGGATCCCTGTGGTGCTCGATCCGCGGTGCGGCGATCGTCGTCATCCTCGACTCCTCACAAATCATTTCACTATAGAATCTTTATGCAAATGTAGCGTGCGATGGTGCGTGCGAGGGAAGCCGGAGAGTGGTTGATGAGGATCGGTGTCACAGGAAGTGGCGGCAAGCTCGGACGCGCGAGCGTTGATCGGCTGCGCGCCGACGGGCACGAGGTCGTCGGGTTCGACACGGTCGGAACACCCGGGCCCGGCTTCACCAGGGTCGATCTCGCAGACTACGGTCAGACGCTCGACGCCCTCCTCGGAGTGACGGCGCGGCATGCGGGTCTGGACGCCCTCGTCCACCTCGCAGCGATTCCGGTCAACGGGCTCGTGCCGGACGCGACGACGTTCCAGAACAACATGGCCGTCTCGTTCAACGTCCTCTTCGCGGCCCAGCGCGCCGGCATCCGATCGGTGGTCCTGGCATCGAGCATCACGGCGATGGGCTTCCCCTTCGATGACGCGCCGCCGAGCCTCCCCGTGGATGAGACGTTCACGAAAGCCAACAACACCTATGGGCTCGGCAAAGTCGCCGAGGAGGCGATGGCCGCTCAGCTGGCGAGCTGGGGGGACGGCTCCTCGATCACGGCGCTGCGCTTCACCAACGTCGTGGGACCCGACGAGTACGGCACCTTCGCCCGTGCGGACGAGCCGGGGTACCGCCGCGACCTCCTCGGTTCGTGGATCGATGCCCGCGACGGCGCCGCAGCCGTGTCGCTCGCGGTGTCGGGCGCGACTCCGGGGTTCCGGGTCTACAACGTCGCAGCGCCCACGTCGGGCACGGCCGCGCCGTCGCGCGAAGTCGCCGAGCGGTGGTTCCCGGGGACACCGGTCGCCCCGGATCTCGGGGAGTTCGAGTCTCTGATGTCGACGCGCGCCATTCGACGCGACCTCGGTTTCACCGCCGTCGACGACTGGCGTTCCCCGCCGCAGACATGACCGCTCGACAGCGCCCGCCTGCTCCGCGCAGCATGGGCTTCCCGCTCGAACTCCTCGATACGACCCTCGCAGGCTGAACGGATCCGCACCCCATGCACAGCTCACCGACCAGGACCCTGGGATCGACCGGCATCGCCGTCGACGCGATCACGATCGGCACGTCGCCTCTGGGGCGCGATACGGACGAGGGGTCCGCGGAGGAGCGGAGCGCGGTCGACTTCGCGATCGACATCCTCACCGGGCCGTTCGCCCTCGTCGACACGTCGAACGAATACGCGGGCGGTCGCTCGGAGCAGGTGCTCGGAGCGGCGCTCGCGGAGCTCGGTGATCGGGCGACCTCGCGGATCGTGACCAAGGTGGACCGCGATCCGCTGACGGGGGACTTCTCCCGCGACCGCGTGCTGCGCTCCTACGAGGAGAGCCTCGCTCGGCTCGGCGTGGATCGCGTCGAGATCCTGCACCTGCACGATCCGTTCACCGTCACGTTCGCCGAGGCCTCCGCCCGCGGCGGTGCGGTCGAAGCGCTCGTCGAGCTGCGCGAGCAGGGTGCCGTCGACGCCATCGGCATCGCGGCCGGTGATCTGCGCGACCTTCTCGCGTACGTCCGCACCGACGTGTTCGACGTCGTGCTGTGCCACAACCGGTTCACCCTGGTCGACCAGAGTGCCGTCCCCCTGTTCGGAGAGGCTCGAGAGCGCGGGATGGGCGTCTTCAACGCGGCTCCCTTCGGAGCGGGCCTGCTCTCGACCGGTGCGCGTGCCGGAGCCTCCTACGGCTATCGGCCCGCGTCCGACGAGCTCCTCGCCTGGACCGCCCGGGCGGAGGGCGTCTGCGCCGAACACGGCGTCACCCTTCCCGCAGCTGCGCTCCACTTCTCGCTGCGATCGCCCCTGGTGGACTCGACGGTGGTGGGGGTCTCGTCGACGCGCCGCCTGAACGAACTCGCCGCACTCGGCGCGGCGTCCGTTCCCGACGAACTGTGGCCCGCGCTCGCCGGCCTCGGTGCGGCGCCGACGCCCTACGCCGACGCCTGACGAGGCCCGTGGGTGATCCCGCTCCCGGCGTGATCCACCGGGCCCCCGTGCGGCTCAGAACTCCCAGGCGACCGGGCGGTCCTCGAGCCACGCGATCATGGTGAGCACGAGGAAGTTCCAGTTCTGGAATCCCCGTGTCATGATCGGCTCGCCCGTGTCGGGGTTGTAGTACTCGTGCAGGCCGCCGGTGCGCTCGAGATCCTGTCCGAACAGGCGCACGGTCTCTTCCGCGAGCTCGCGCGCGTCGTCGATGAACCCGTACTTCAGGAGCCCGCGGAAGACCAGGTAGTTGCTGATGCCCCACACCGGCCCCAGCCAGTTGGACGGGTTGTTCGAGGCGCGCAGGTTGTACTGCTTCTCGAGGCGGGAGAGCGTGCGCACGCCGAAGTTCGCGCGGAACGTGCGTCGCTCGAGATAGCGCTCGCGCATGCGCTCGGCCTGCTCCTGCGTCGCGAAGCCCGCCCACAGCGGCAGGAAGCTCGACCAGTTGTCCACGCGGAGCAGCACCGACGACCACGTGCGGGGCGCGCCCCTGTGCAGCCAGTCGTCGGGGTCGATGTCGCGCAGGGCGAGGTCGGCGCTGTAGAACGTGCCGTCGCGTTCGTCCCACAGGTGCGTGGTGATCGCGTCGGCGAGATCCTGCGCGCGGCCGCGCCAGCGGTGGGCGTCGGGCAGCCGGTCGAGGTCTTCGAGCAGAGACCCGAGAGCCAGCATCTCGCGGTAGAGCAGCGAGTTGAGGTAGATCGACGCGGTGCTGCGGTCGGGCCGGTAGTAGACGGAGGGGTCGTTGTCGACGCCGATCGCGAAGTCGGTCTGCCAATAGGCGAGGCCGGTTGCGGCATCCACATGGCTCTCGAGATATCGCTCGAGGAACCGCTCGAGAATCGGGATGTCGTCGCGCAGCCACTCCGCGCTGCCGCGGCGCCCGGCGAGCAGTGCCGCCTGCTGGGCGATGACCGGCTTGTGCATGTTCTGCGAGAAGCCCGCTGCTCTGCTCGGATCGCCGTGCAGGAGGGGGCCACCGGGTTTGAGCAGGATCGGCATCACGCCGTCCTCGTCCGTGTGGTCGAGGAAGTTGCGGATCGTGCCCTCCTCGAACGATCCGAAACGGCCGGGCTGATCGGTGTCGAGTTCGACCTGACCCATCACGACGCTGATGAACCACGAGTCCCAGTCCCACAGGGCATCGGAGTAGTACGGCGAGTCGGGCGCGCTCGGCACCGTGTACGGGTGCGCGAGGATGCCGGAGGGCTCGCGTGTCATCTGCTCGGTGTGCGTGTGCACGTGATCGACGAGCAGCCGGCGCCGGTGCGCGGTCATGGGTTCTCCTCTAGAGGACGATGCGGGCGACGGATGCCGCGCCCGCCGTCGTCGTGACGGTGCGGGCAGGGGTGTCGATGGTGATCGTGCGGTCGACGTGCGACAGGTTCGCGACGAGGATCGTCGACCCGGCGCCGATCGCCCACACGAGGCCGTCGGGGCTGTCGCCCCACAGCAGTCCGCCGCGGAGCGCGGCCAGCGCCTCGATCGCGTCGGCGACGGGCAGAGGCTCTCCCGATGACGAGCGGATGCCCCGCCCGCCCCATTCCTCGAACCAGACGATCGACGCGACCCCCGGCACGGCGAGGGCGGCGGCGCTCGCGACCGTCCAGGCGGCGAGTTCGGGTGCGGACTGCCTGTCGTCGACCGTGCCGGTGAACTCCGCGCCGTAGCCTTCGTCGAGGTCGTCGCGCGAAGGCTTCGGCTGCGGTGCGGTGGCGACGTCGTTGAAGCGCGGCCGCAGGGTGATGGGGCCGACGTGCACCGGGATGCCGTCCGCGTACTCGACGGTCTGCCGCGCGACGAGGCGCTGCATCGCGACCGATTCGACGAGCTGCTCGGTGCCCAGCGCGTGGAAGAGCGGAGTGGTCGTGACGGTGAGGCCGGCGAGGTCGGCGGGAAGGCGGTGGCGCTCGCGGTTGAGCTCGGTGAAGTGCGAGCGCGAGCCGCCGACGACGGGGATGTCGAGGCCGGCTCCCGCCAGGGCTGCACGCAGCGCCGAGACCGCATCGCGGTCCGAGACGTGGCGCGCGTCGCCGACCTGGTGGAACGCGGCGACGCGCACCACGTCGATGCAGGCGAGGGCCGAGACCCCGTCGCGCAGGGTGGCGGGGGCGTCGGCGTCGAGCAGGAACCGCACGTCGAGCGGCAGGGCCGATGACTGTGCGCGGTCGAGAGCTGCCCGCCAGTTCGGGCTCGCGAGATCGAGCTCGACGAGCACCTCCGCGCCGAGGGCGGTGAAGGCGGGCGCGGGGTCGGGGGCGGATGCCGCGCCGAGCCCGATCGTCGGGAACGCCCCGCCGGGGCGCACCGTGATGCGGGCGGGGGCGGCATCCGTCACGGGGACGTCGGCCGTGGGGCGCACCCGCAGCGAGACGGTCTGGCGCACACGCTCGCCGGCGGCGACCGCATAGGGGAACGGCAGCGAGAGCGGTCGGCTGTACGTCTTGAACGAGGCGTCGGTCCAGTTGCGCTGGTCCTCCATCTCGAACACGTCGCCCGCGAAGTCGATCGCGACCTCGACGCCCTCATCGAGCCACGCGAGCGCGGCGATGTCGAGCACCGGCTGATGCGGGCTGATCGCGACAGGGAACGAGGTCTGCTCGACCTCACCGTCTGCGTGCGTGACCCGCAGCGGCGACCCGGCGACGCCGGGGGGCTGCAGCACCACGAGCCCGGTGCGGTTCGTGTCGAACGCGTGCTCGGACTCGAGGTCGCAGATCACGTCCAGTCGGCCGGGACGCGCTTCGACCCGCACGACGCCGCGGAAGCTCGATCCGAGTCCCTCGGAGCGCACGTGCAGGCTGAGGGTGGCATCCGACTCGTCCACCCGATCGACGACGAGCGGTGCGGTGTCCCAGTCGCGGTCGCGGACCACGGCGCGGATGCTGCGCAGCACCGTGCGCCCGTCGAACGCGATGTCGGCGAACTCGTCGTCGCGCAGTGCGAGCGACCACTTGCCGCTGCGCCACAGTCGTGACTCGGTGAACCAGGTCATCGTCAGATCGTGGTCATCCCGCCGTCGACCGCGAACAGCGCACCGGTGGCGAACGCGCCGTCGTCCGACGCGAGGAACACCATGATGCCCGCGACGTCGTCGGGGGCGCCGGCGCGCCCGAGCGGGATGCGGCCGATGATCGCCGCGCGCGCCTCGGGATCGCTCGTGATCGTCGTCACGAGCGACGTCTCGGTGTAGGCGGGCACGACCGTGTTCACCCGGATGCCGCGATCGGCATATGCCGCTGCGGCGGTGCGGGCGAGGCCGTGGATGCCGGCCTTCGACGTGCTGTAGGCGGTGAAGTCGCGACCCTCGCCGGTGAGCCCGGTCGGACTCCCGGTCAGGATGATGGATCCGCCCGACTCCAGCATCGCGCGCACGGCGTGCTTCACCGTGAGGAACGTGCCCGTCAGGTTGACGTCGAGCGTGCGCTTCCACACGTCCAGGTCGAGATCCGCGACCGGCGCATCGAGACCGAAGAGCTGCACCCCTGCGTTCGCGATCACGACGTCCGGCGACCACCCATCCGCGACGAGCTCGGCGAACGCCGCCTCGACCGAGGCCTCGTCCGAGATGTCGAGCACCGCGGCGCGCGCCCGTGCGCCGAGCGTCTCGACCGCGGCCGCCGCGGCCGCGGCATCCCGATCAGCCACGACGACGCGCGCGCCCTCGGCGACGAAGCGTTCGGCCACGGCGAAGCCGATGCCCGTCGCCGACCCCGTGATGAGGGCGGTCCTGCCGGTGAGTCTGGTCATGACGGGCCTCAGCGCTGGATGTGGTCGAGGTGCAGCATGCGCGCGAGGTTCTTGTCGAGCTCGTCGTCGCGGAAGATCTTCTTCCAGTCTTCCTTGATGATGTTCTCGCGGCCATAGTCCATCGCGATGAGGCACGCGTCGCTGAACGGGTTGTCGCCGCGCAGTCCGTTCGCGAGGGCGACCTGCGTGTGGCCGTACAGGATGCTGCGAGCAGCGGCCGCCGGGACCCCCATCGTGTTGATGGTCTCTTCGAGCGCCTCGTTGAGCAGCGCTCCGATCATGCAGGCGACGGTCTCGACCAGGGTCGGCTCGAGCTGGGCGAGCTGCTTGATCGTAACCCAGTGCACATCGATGACCGGTGCGTAGATCGCCCGCACGGTCGCCTCGACGATGGCCGCCTTCGCGGGGTCGTCGGACTCGATCGCGGCGATGGCGTCCTGCGGGGCGGCGATGCCGCCGAACGTGTCGGCCCACTCCTCGGGGCTCTGGCGCTGCAGGAAGATCGACGGGTGGCACGGGTGCGCGACGGCCTGTATGACGTCGTCACGCGTGGTGAGCAGTCCCGCGTAGGCGGCGGCGGGGTCGAGTGTCAGCACGATCGCGCCGGCCTTCAGCTGCGGCACGAGGTCGGCGGTGACGGGGCCGAGTGCGAGGTCGGGCACCGCGAGCACGACGATGTCGGCGTTCGAGACCGCCGCGGGGGCATCCGTCAGCTCGCGACCCGCGTCGAGCGTGCGCTGCTGACCGGCGGGGGAGTTCTCGACGTACGAGACGTCGTGCGCGGTCTTGACGAGGTTGTCGGACACGCGCATGCCCATCTTGCCGCCCGCTCCGATGACGGCGATCTTGTACGACTCAGTGCTCATGACATACTCCTCAGATACTCGACGGTGGTGCGGGTCCAGTCCCGCTCGGTGCGGATGGTGGTCTCGGGGTCGCCCTGCCAGGGCAGCCAGTGCTCGACGATCTCGTTGACACCGCGTTCGCGGGGGCGCACCGTCTCGAGCAGATGGGGGTAGTCGTGCAGTCCGGTGCCCATCGCGGCACCGCTGTAGGTGAAGCCGACCCAGCCGTCCTGGCGGGCGAAGGCGAAGTCCTTGGCGTGGATGCCGACGACGTGGTCGGCGGCGAGCTCGACGCAGTCGCGCGGTCGCTCGAGGCGGGCGACGACATTGCCCGGGTCGAGGCAGATGCCGAGGTGCGCGCTGCCGAACGAGGCGACGAGGGCCACGAGGTCGGCGGTGGCGACCTGCTCGTAGGTCTCGAGGGCGAGGGTGATGCCGGCGGCCTCGTAGGCGGGCAGCGCTTCGCGGAGCCAGGTCTCGGCCTCGTCGAGGGTCGGCCGCGACGTCGGGCCGTGGAGCATCGACCGCACGAGGCGGGCGTCGAATGCCTCGGCGATCTGCAGGAACCGGGCGAGGTGCGCCGGCTCGATCCCCTTCGTGCCGAGCTCGATCGTGAGCCCCAGGTCACGGGCGGTCGCGGCGGCGTCGGTCAGCTCGGCATCCGTCATCGACTCGAGGGGGGCGAAGTCGCAGATCTGGAACAGGTCGACGTCCATCGCGCGCGTCGCCTCGAACGCGCCGCGCAGCGTCAGCGGCTCGGCCACCCGGTCGGAGTGCTGCCAGAAGAACGCGTAGGTGCCCAGCCCGATCATGCGGCGCTCCGGGCGGCCGCGAGGGCGGATGCCTCGTCCAGCACAGCGACGAAGGCGTCGGGGTCGTGGGCGAAGCGGCCGAGGAACAGGCCGTCGACATCGTCGCCGAGAAGCGTCAGCAGCCCGGGGCCGGCGGAGCCGCCGTAGATCACGAGCGACCCGGCACGACCGGGTCGTGCGTCCAGTGCATCGCGCAGCGCGCGGGTGACGGCGGCGATGTGCGAGGGGGGCGCCGGCTCGGGTGCTCCGATAGCCCACACGGGCTCGTACGCGGCGACGACGGGCCCGTCGGGGGCGCCAGCGAGGTCGAGGTGCAGCTGCGCGACGGTGGTCGCCGCGGCATCCGTCGCACTCATGTGCTCGGTCTCGCCCAGGCACAGCACCGGCGTGATGCCCGCGCCCAGGGCGGCCGCCGCCTTCGCGGCCGTGAGCTCGTCGGTCTCGCCGAACAGGCGGCGGCGTTCGGCGTGGCCGATCTCGGCGTACTCGACGCCGGTCTCGGCGAGTTCGGCGGCGCTCACCTCGCCCGTGAACGCGCCGGGCGCGTACGGCGAGACGTCCTGGGCGCCGATGCGCACGCCGGTGCCGGCGAAGGCGGCGATCGCGTCGTCGATCTGCAGGTAGGTCGGGATCACGAAGACGTCGACGCCGCCGTCGCGCACCGCGTCGTGATCCCGCACGCGCTCGGCGACCTGCGAGAACCACACGCGTGCCTGCTGACGACCGAAGTACGTCTTCAGGCTCACCCCGACCGTGACCCGGCGCATCAGCAGGATCCGGTGGTCTCGTACTCGTCGATCACGGCGACCTTCTCGGCCGACGCGCTCGCCGGGTCGAAGCGGTAGGTGAGCCATTCGCGCACGAGGCGGCGGGCGAGTTCGACGCCGATGACGCGCTGGCCCATGGTGAGCACCTGGGCGTCGTTCGAGAGCACGCCCCGCTCGACCGAGTACGAGTCGTGGGCGGTGACGGCGCGGATGCCGGCGACCTTGTTCGCGGCGATCGCGACGCCGAGGCCCGTGCCGCAGATGAGCAGGGCGCGGTCCGCCTCGCCCTTCGCGACGAGCTCGGCCGCCGCGATCGCGACGCGCGGGTAGGCGGTGTGCCCCTCGGCGTCGACGCCGACGTCGACCAGCGACGCCACGCCGGGGTTCTGCTCGAGGTCCTTCTTGAGGATCTCCTTGTAGTCGAAGCCGGCGTCGTCCGAGCCGATCACGAGACGGAGAGGCTGGGTCATGAGGAGGAGTCCTTCCGGGATGCCGCCAGCACGGGGCCGACGGCGGTGACGATGAGGGCGAGCGAGTGCGCGCCGGGATCAGGGGTGCCCACGCTGTTCTGCCCGTGGGTGCGGGCGCGGCCCATGCGGGGGAGCAGATCGGCGGTCGCCGCGGCCGAGCGGGTCGCGGCATCCGCCGCCGCGGCCCACGCGTCGGTCAGCGAGGCGCCCGCGTCGACCGCGTGGGTGAGCGCCGAGGAGAACGGCACGAGGGCGTCGACCATGGTCTTGTCGCCGACCTCGGCCTTGCCGTACGACATGACGCCCGAGACGCCTGCTGCGACGCCGGCGGCGACGTCGGCTGCCGAGGGCGAGCCCGTGTCGCCGAGTTTCGCGGCGAGGGACGACAGGATGACGCCCCACAGGGCGCCGGAGGTTCCCCCGGCCTTGTCGCTCCAGCCGTCGGCGGCGTGGGCGAGCAGCGTCGCCGCGCCGGCGCCGGCATCCGCGGCCCTCTTCGCCGCCGCGAGGGCGGCGTGCGAGCCGCGCTGCATCCCGATGCCGTGGTCGCCGTCGCCGGCGATCGAGTCGAGCCGGCCGAGCTCGTCGACGTGGGCGTCGATCGTGTCCACCACCGTCTGCACCGCGGCGAGGACCGTCGACGCGGCCTCCTGCGACGCCGCGTCGCCGGGGGTCACGGCGTCGACGGCGTCCGTCAGCGCGACGGCATCCGCCCTCTCCTGCGGGGCCACCGAACCGCGGCGGTACGCGGGTGTGTCGACGGGGGTGTCCCAGAGTCCGGCGAGCTCGTCATCGAGCCAGAAGAGGGTGAGCGAGGTGCCCGCCATGTCGAACGACGTGCAGTACTCGCCCACGTGCGGGTCGACGATCTCGAGACCCGCCGCCTCGAGCAGCTGCGCGATGCGCCGGTAGACGACGAAGAGCTCCTCGTACTTCAGCGACCCGAGGCCGTTGAGGATCGGGATGACGCGTCCGTCCGCGCCCTCGGGGCGCTCGGCGAGCAGACGCGAGACGAGCAGTTCGGCGAGTTCGTCGGCGGTCGGGATGCCGGTCTCGTCGATTCCCGGTTCGCCGTGGATGCCGAGTCCGATCGCCATGCGCCCCGCCGGCACGCTGAACAGCGGCTCGGCGGCACCGGGCAGCGTGCAGCCGGTGAACGCGACGCCGAACGACCGGGTGCGGTCGTTCGCCTTGCGGGTGACGGCGGTGACGGCGGCGAGGTCGTACCCGGCCTCGGCCGCCGCGGCCGCCGTGCGGAAGACGCTGAGGTCGCCGGCGATGCCCCGGCGGCGATGGTGCTCCGACGCGGGAGCCGACGCGATGTCGTCGGTCACCGCGACGGTGGCGGCCTCGATCCCCTCGGCCCGCAGGCGATCCTGCGCGGCGTCGAAGTTGAGCACATCGCCGGCGTAGTTGCCGTAGGAGAAGAACACCCCGCCGCCGGTGTCGGCCGCCTTCGCGACCGCGTGGATCTGCTGCGTCGAGGGCGACGCGAACAGATTGCCCATCGCCGCGCCGTGCGCGAGTCCGGGGCCGACGAGCCCGCCGAACGCGGGATAGTGGCCCGAGCCGCCGCCGACGACCACGGCGACCTGACCGGCCGGCGAGGTCGTCGAACGCACGACCCCACCCGTCACGCGCCGCACCGAACGGCCGTTGGCCGCGACGAAGCCGTCGATCATCTCGTCCGCGAAGTCGGCGGGCTCGTTCCACAGGCGCGTCATCAGCGGGTCGCCTCCACCGATGCGGCCGGGCCGGCCGCGGCATCCGCCTGAGGAGCAGTCTTGTCGCGACGGGCCAGCAGGATCATCAGCACGGCCGAGATGAGCATGAAGACGCCCACCGCGATCATCGGCACGACGTACTGCGGCTCGCCGTCGGCGTTCTTCGTGAGATCGGCGAGCAGGCCCGTGACGTAGGGCGCGCTGAAGCCGGCGAGGTTGCCGATCGTGTTGATCAGCGCCACGCCCGCCGCCGCGGCGATTCCGGTCAGGAAGCGCGTGGGCAGGGTCCAGAAGTTGGGCAGGGCCGCGAAGATCGCGCACGCCGTGACGGTGATGACGGCGATGGTCGCCGCGGGCGACCCGGCGAACAGGGCGAGCGGGATCGAGACGGCACCGGCGACGGCGGGGCCTGCGATGTGCCAGGTCTTGAGTCCGCGCTTGGACGCGTCGCGCGACCAGAAGTACATGACGATCGCGGCGGGCAGGTACGGGATCGCGGTGATGAGCCCCTTCTGGAACACGTCGAACGTCTGGCCCGTCTGCGCCTGGAAGCCCTCGATGATCGTGGGCAGGAAGAACGCGAGCGCGTAGAGGCCGTAGATGAAGCCGAAGTAGATGAACGAGAGCATCCACACACGCCCGCTGCCGAACGCGAGGCGCACCGAGGGGTGCTTGCCGCCGGGCGCGGTCGCCTCAGTCGCCTTGCGCTCCTTGACGAGGGCGTCGGTGAGCCACTCCTGCTCCTCCTTCGTGAGCCACTTCGCGTCGGACGGCTTGTCCTTGAGGTAGAACCAGGCGACGATGCCGACGATGATCGCGGGGATCGCGACGCCGAGGAACATGAAGCGCCAGCCCTCGAGGCCGAAGAAGACGCCGTCCTGCTGGATGAGCGCGCCCGCGAGCGGGGCGCCGATCACGGTGGTGAGGGGCTGAGCCAAGTAGAAGAGCATCAGCACGCGGCCGCGGTACTGCGCGGGCACCCACAGGCTCAGGAACAGGATCGCCCCGGGGAAGAAGCCCGCCTCGGCGACACCGAGGATGAAGCGCAGGATGACGAGCTGCTCGAAGTTCTGCACCCACGTGAACAGCAGGGCGACGATCCCCCAGCTGACCATGATGCGGGCGAGCCATTTGCGGGCGCCGAACTTGTGCAGGGCAAGGTTCGAGGGCACCTCGAGCAGGATGTAGCCGATGAAGAAGACCCCCGAGGCGAAGCCGAACTGGGCCGCCGACAGGGCGAGGTCGTCGTTCATGCCGTTCGGGGCGGCGAACCCGATCGCGGTGCGGTCGAGGTAGTTGATGAAGAACATCAAGGCGACGAACGGCACGAGCCTCGTCGAGACCTTGCGGATGGCCGACCGCGCGATGGGGGACGCGGTCGTGTCTGGTGTCGTGTCCACGATGACTCCGGATTTCAATCGACGATGATTCGGCGAGGATGCCGCCGTCCTCAGTGTGGCAAACCGGTTGACCAATTGCAAGTGCTCATCCCTTCAACCGGTTGCTAGGTTGTTCGCATGCCCGCCTACCCCGGTGACAGCGCCGGCGACATCGTCGCCGCACTGACCGCGCTCCCGACCGGGACCCCCGTCTCCGAAGTCGCACGTCGGCTGATGGATCTGTTCACGAGCGGATCCATCGCACCCGGCACCCGGCTGCCTCCGGAGCGGCAGCTCGCCGCGACGCTCGAGGTCGGTCGCTCGGCGGTGCGCGAGGCCCTCGCCGCCCTCGAGATCCTCGGCATCGTCGACGTGCGCCCGGGGTCGGGCACCTACCTGCGCGGCACGGCCAGCGAGCTGCTGCCGCAGACGCTGCGCTGGGGGCTGCTCATCGGTGAGCGCAACACCGTCGAGCTGCTCGAGCTGCGCTCTGGGCTCGAGATCTTCGTCGCCCGCCTCGCGGCGGCGCGCGCCGATCCCGTGACGATCGCCGCGGTCGGCGAGCAGGTGGCGCGGATGCGATCGACGATCGGCGACCTGAAGTCGTTCGCCCGAGCCGACCTCGAGTTCCACCACGCCCTCGGCAGGGCCGCGGACAACGCCGTCCTCGTCGACCTGCTGCACGTCGTCCGCTCGCTCCTGCAGGTCTACGCCGACCGCGCGGTGCACAGCCAGGACGCCGCCCGCATCGCGCTCGACGAGCACGACGCGGTCTATCGGGCCGTGCGCGACGGTGATCCGGATGCCGCGGCATCGGCCATGGCCGTGCACATGGCGACCGCGTCAGCCCGCCTGTCGGAAGACCTTTCGGACTGAGGTCCGTCGGAGCCCGCGGACCGTCAGTAGGTCTTGAGCGGGTGCAGCAGGGGCTGCGAGCTGTCGTCCTCCACCGCGGCGGCGCCCACGGCGCAGGCGCGCATCAGCGCCGTCGCCGTCTCGTCTCCCCGGAGGATCCCGAGCGTCAGTGCCGCGGCGAACGCATCGCCCGCCCCGACGGTGTTGATGACGTCGGCGGGCCGCCCCGCGGCACGGGCGACCTCGACACCCCGGCGCAGAAGCACCGCGCCCTCGGCGCCGAGGGTGACGGCCACGAGCGGAGCGTCCCGCAGCACGGGCAGGGCGGCGTACTCGTGCTCGTTGACGATGAACAGGTCTGCGCGATGCAGGATGTCGGTGCTGAACGGCCGTGACGGCGCGGCGTTGATCACGACGAACCCGCTGGTCTGCTCGATCGCGCGTTCGATGACGGCATCCGCGATCTCGAGCTGCGCCAGGATCGCCGTGTCGGCATCGACGACGACCCGTTCGGGATCGATCCGCAGGTTCGCCCCGGGGCACACGACGATCGAGTTCTCGCCGTCGGCATCGACGACGATGAGCGCCGTGCCCGATTCTCCGTCGACGATCTGGATGCCGGTCGTGTCGACTCCGGCGTCGGCGATCGCGCGTACGAGGTGGCTCGCGGCGTCGTCGGTGCCGACGGCGCCGATCATCGAGACGTCGGCGCCGAGGCGCGCAGACGCGACGGCCTGATTCGCGCCCTTGCCCCCGGCCTGACGGGCCAGGATGCCGTCGGCGACGGTCTCGCCCCGCCCCGGCGCGCGCTGCACGCGGGCGACGAGGTCGCCGTTCATCGCGCCGAGGACTGCCAGGCGCGGGTGCTGGTGCGGGGTGGTCATGGGACTCCGTTCCGTCGGCCAGCGTAGCCCTGCGCGTCCGTCCCGCCGCGGCGCCGCGAGGCGTCGCGGCTCGCCTCATCCAGCCAGTGAACACCGACGTCGGGCGGCGATTCGGGGCCCCGGCCGGGTCGGTCGGGTCAAGGCAGGTCGAAGGCGGCGATCCCCGTGTCGGCGGCGATGGCGACGTCGACGCCCGTCCACTGCGTCGGCGCGAGCTCGAACCGCTCGCCGGGCTCACCGTCGACCACGAAGCGCGCGTGGTCGCCCTCGATCACCGCACCGAGGCGGGCGGGGCCGATCGCGTGAACGGTGTGCGTCTCGGCGCCGACGAGCGAGAGCGAGCCCGCCCCCGACAGCAGGGTCACCGCGACGGTCGACGCGCGCCGGTCGAGCGGACGCCCGAGCCGCCCGCCCTCGCGCAGGGCGACGGGGCCGGCCGGGCCCGACTCGACGACGAGGTCAGCCGGATCTGCGCCGAGGCCGTGCCATCCGGCACCCGCTGTCGCGGGCTCCCACTCCGTGCGTCCGGGGCGCGGAGTCGGTCGCCGCCACGCGGGCACGGGTTCTGCGGGGCCGCCGACGACAGCCTGCCCGACGCGCGGCCAGCCGTCATCGCTCCAGACGAGAGGCTGCAGGTGCAGGATCCGGCCGTGCCGAGGGGTGTGCTGGAAGTGGAGGAACCACTCCTCGCCGTCAGCGCCGACCACCCACGCCCCCTGATGCGGTCCGTTCACGTCGCTCGCACCCTGCGCCAGGACGATCCGGTGACCCCAGGGGCCGGCGAGGTCATCGGCGCGGAACACGTACTGCCACCCGGTCGCGACCCCGCCTGCCGGGGCGAAGACGACGTAGCGGCCGTCGCGGCGGTACAGCTTCGGACCCTCGAGCGTGTGGCATCCGTCGATCGCATCGCCGTCGATCAGCACCCGACCTCCGCCCAGCGACGTCGTCAGCCTCGCATCCACCTCGACGAGATCGAGGCGGTTGGCGGACCCCGCACGCGAGCGCGCCCAGCCGTGCACGATCCACACGCGGCCGTCGTCGTCCCAGAGCGGGCACGGGTCGATGCGCCCGGCGCCGGCGATCAGGAGGCGCGGCGCCGACCACGGGCCCTCGAGCTGCGCAGCATCCGTCGCGTACACGCCGCGGTCGGGATCCGCCCACGTGATGTAGAGGCGGCCGCCGTGCTGCCGGATCGCCGGCGCCCACACGCCGCCACTGGGCTGGACGAGCTCCTGCCACCCTCCCGCGAAGCCGACGGGCGTCCATTCGACCAGGTCGTCCGACCGCCAGAGGGGGAGTCCGGGTCTTCTGTCGAAGCTGGAAGCGACGAGCGCGTAGCCGCCGCCGTCGAGGGGGATCGCGTCGGGATCCGGGATGTCCCACGCCCGGATCGGGTTCTCGTAGACCTGCTCTGTGCTCATCGTGCGCTCCTCATCGAGACCCTTGGCGAACCGGTTGACCTCTGTTACCCTACCGAGGAACCGGTTTCCCACGTCCTGCGATGTCGGGGGAATCATCGTCAACGGGCATCCGTCCCGCTCAAAGAGGAGTCAGACATGGCACAGAAACCAGCGCGCCGCGCGCTGCGCACATGGGGCGTCGGCCTCGCAGCAGCGGGCGTCGTCCTCGCATCCACGGCATGCGCCGCGGGCGACGGCGACGCAGAATCGGGTGGCGAGAGCGGTGGTCCCGTCACGATCTCCTTCCAGTGGTGGGGCAACGACGAACGGGCCGTGCTCACGGATGAGGCGATCGCCCTGTTCGAGGAGCAGAACCCCGGCGTCACCGTCGAGACGTCGTTCTCGGCGATCGACTCCTACATCCCCAAGCTCGCCACGCAGATCGCATCCGGCTCGCAGCCCGACCTGTTCCTCATCCCGATGGAATCGGTCAAGGAGTACACCGAGAAGGGCGCGACGACCGACCTCACGGAGTACATCGGCGACGTCATCTCGGTCGACGACATCCCCGAGACCAACCAGAAGATCGGCCAGATCGACGGCACCTTCTACGGCTTCACCCTCGGCACCGCCACCTACGGGTGGGCGTACGACCCCGTGGCGTTCGAGGAGGCCGGCGTCGACGCGCCGACCGCCGGGTTCACGTGGGACGACCTCATCGACGCCGGCGAGAAGATCCGTGCCGCGAGCGGGGGAGCCAAGGCTGCGATCACCGACCCCGGCGGCTACATCGCCCACTTCGGCACCTACCTGGACCAGAACGACAAGCTCATGTTCACCGAGGAGGGCGAGCTCGGCTTCGAGGAGTCCGACCTCGAGGACTGGTTCGACCTGATGCAGGAGCTGCGCGACTCGGGCGCCAGCACCGACCCCCAGACGACGTCGACGCTCGACCAGAGCATGCAGAACTCGGGCTTCGCGCTCGGCAAGTCGGCCGGCGAGTTCATCGCCGCGTCGATCACCGGCGCCTTCGTCGACACCCTCGGCGAGGAGCGCGTCGCGCTGGCGCCGATGCCGTCCGACACCGACCGGCTGGGCCTGGGCATGGCGGGCACGAACGTGGCCGCGGTGTCGCCCGAGTCCGACCACCCCGAGGTCGCCGCCAAGCTCCTGGACTTCCTGATCAACGACCCCGAGGCCGCCGAGATCCTGGGCCTCACCCGCGGCATCCCGCTCAACACCACGAACTACGAGGCGCTCGCGCCGACGCTCGCCGGCGGCGACAAGATCGTGAACGACTTCGTGCTCGAGTACCAGGACGAGTTCTCCGACCCGTCGCCGCTGGCTCCTCCGGGGGTCAGCACGCTCCCCGCCGACTTCACGCTCGCCTACGAGAACATCATCTTCGGCCAGCAGGACAACGCGGACGCCGCTCAGGCGCTGTACGCGCTCTTCGAGTCGGCCATCTCGTGACCCTGGGCCGGTCGGGTCGCCCCATGCGGCCCGACCGGCCTCCCCTTTCCACGACGAACGAGGAGCACCGATGACGGTCACCATGTCGAAGCCGGATGCCGGCGCCCGCCGAGCCGCGCCGCGACCGGCCAAGCGACGTGAGCGCAGAGACGGTGCGGCGTGGGTGTTCCTCTCGCCCTGGCTGGTCGGAGCCGCGCTGCTCACGATCGGCCCGATGATCGCCTCGCTCATCCTGTCGTTCACCGACTACGACCTGTTCACGGCGCCCGAATTCATCGGCACGGCGAACTACGAGCGCATGTTCTTCGAGGACCCCAGGTTCTGGAAGTCGGTCGGTGTCACCCTCAACTACGTGCTGGTGGCCGTTCCGCTCAAGCTCGCGGTCGCCCTCGGCATCGCCCTGCTGCTCAACCGCCCGCGCAAGGGGCAGGGCTTCTACCGCTCGGCGTTCTACGCGCCCTCGCTGCTCGGCGCGAGCGTCGCCGTCGCGATCGTCTGGCGCACCCTGTTCTCCAACGACGGTGTCGTCGACAACACCCTCGGCGTCTTCGGACTCGACCTCGGCGGCTGGATCTCCAACCCGTCGCTGGCGCTCTACGTGCTCGTGAGTCTCACGGTGTGGCAGTTCGGCGCCCCGATGGTGATCTTCCTCGCGGGCCTCAAGCAGATCCCGTCCGAGCTGTACGACGCGGCGTCCGTCGACGGTGCAGGCAAGTGGCGCACCTTCTGGTCGGTCACCTGGCCCCTGCTCTCGCCCGTGCTGTTCTTCAACCTCGTCCTCGAGATGATCGGCGCGTTCCAGTCGTTCACCTCGGCCTACGTCGTCAGCGGCGGGCGCGGCGGTCCGATCGACTCGACCCTGTTCTTCACGCTGTACCTCTACGACCGCGCGTTCACCGCGTTCGACATGGGGTACGCGTCGGCCATGGCCTGGTTCCTGCTCATCGTGATCGCGATCGTGACGGCGCTGATCTTCCGCAGCTCCCGCAGCTGGGTGCACTACTCAGGAGACGACCGATGACCGCTCTCGCCGACCGGACCGCGACTCCGGTGACCGGAGGCCGTGTCGAGCGCCGGCCCCGCACGCGTCGATCGCTGGCCGGATCGATCGCGTGGCACGTCTTCTGCCTGCTGCTGCTCCTGCTGCTGCTCTACCCCGTGGTGTGGCTGCTCGGCTCGTCGTTCAAGCCGGGCACCGAGATCCTCACCAACCCGACGCCCTTCCCGCAGCAGTTCACGATCGAGAACTACCAGATCGCCGTGCAGGGCGTGGCAGGCCTCAGTCTCTGGCAGCTGCTGGGCAACTCGGTCACGATCTCCGCCCTGACGGTGATCGGCAACGTCGTCAGCTGCGCGCTCGCCGCCTACGCGTTCGCCCGGCTGCGATTCCGGTTCAAAGGAGCGCTGTTCGCGTTCATGATCTCGACGATCATGCTGCCGATGCACGTCGTGCTGATCCCGCAGTTCATCATCTTCAACGAGCTCGGGATGGTCGGCACGTTCCTGCCGCTGGTGCTGCCGAAGTTCCTGGCGACCGAGGCGTTCTTCGTGTTCCTGATGGTCCAGTTCATCCGCGGCATCCCGCGCGATCTCGACGAAGCCGCGCTCATCGACGGCGCGGGCCCGTACCGCACCTTCTGGTCGGTCATCCTGCCGCTCATGCGCCCGGCCCTCATCACCACGACGATCTTCTCGTTCATCTGGAGCTGGGACGACTTCTTCCCCCAGCTCATCTACTTGAACGACCCGCAGAACTTCACTCTGCAGCTGGGTCTGCGCCTGTTCGTCGACCAGACCAGCGCGTCGGCGTTCGGCCCCATGTTCGCGATGAGTGTTCTGGCTCTGCTGCCGGTGGTCATCTTCTTCGCGGTGTTCCAGCGCTACCTGGTCGAAGGCGTCGCGACGTCGGGGCTGAAAGGATGACCGTCGTCGGCGATCAGCGGCCGGTGCGCCGACGGAGCCCTCTCGACCCGCATTCCTCGACGTTCCACGCCTTCGCCGACATGCTCTACGCCGGGGTGCTGATCTTCGTGCTCGCCCTCCCGGTCGTGACGTGGTTCGCGGCGCTGAGCGCGGGGGTCGAGGCGATCCGCGACGCCCGCGCCGCCGACCACCACGTGCGTGCCAGGACGGTGTGGTCTGCGTTCGTCGATCGTGTGGTGCGGCATCCGGTCTCGCATCTGCTCGCGCCCACCGCGGTGACGGCCCTTCTGGTGGTCGACGTCGTGCTGCTGCCCTATGCCGCGCCGGGCGAGCTGTGGTCGCTGGTGCTTCCGATCGTGCTCGCCGCGGGGCTCGGTGCGATCGCGCTGCGCATCGCGGGCACGTGGCGCCGCGGCGAGGCCCCTCGCGTCCTCCTCGGTCGCGCCTGGCGGCGCATGTCGACGGATGCCGCGGGCTCGGCTCTGCTCGTCCTCGCCGTCACGTGCGCGGGCGCCCTCGTCGTCATCGCCCCGCTGCTCGCGCTCGTGCTACCCGGCGGGCTGGCGCTGGCCGCCGTCGCCATGGACCGCGACGGAGAGGGCCACCCGTGATCATCGACGACACCCGCACGCGGCGGGTCATCGTCGACTCGGACGTCAAGAACGAGGCCGACGACCAGTTCGCCGTCGTGCACGCGCTGCTCTCGCCGAGCCTCGACATCCGCGGGATCATCCCGGCCCACTTCGGCAGCGAGCGCTCGCAGCGCTCGATGCTCGACTCCCGCGACGAGCTCGACCACCTGCTCGGGCTACTCGGTCGCCCCGACGCCGTTCCCGTCGCGAACGGTGCCGCGCAGCGACTGCCCGACGCGATGACGCCCGTCGACAGTCCCGGCGCCCGTCTCATCATCGACGAGGCGCGACGGACGGATGCCGGGCCGCTGTTCATCGGCTTCCTCGGCCCGCTCACCGACATGGCCAGCGCACTGCTGCTCGCGCCCGAGATCGCCGACACCGATACGACGGTGATCTGGATCGGCGGGCCGCCCTACGGCGACGTCGAGTGGCGGGGCACGTGGCCCGAATTCAACCTGCGCAACGACATCCACGCCGCGAACGTCGTCTTCGGCTCGGGGATCGACATCTGGCAGGTGCCCTCCAACGTCTATCGCCTCGCGAGCGTCGGCTACGCCGAGCTGCGTCGACGGGTCGAGCCGCACGGCGAGCTCGGACGCTATCTCGCTCAGACCGTCGTGGACTTCAACTCCACGCACCACCGGGTGCCGGTGGAATCGCGGTCGCTCGGCGATTCGCCGGCGATCGCGCTCATGCTCGACCCGTGGTGCGCCTCGTTCCGCCGGCAGGCCCCCGTGAGATTCACCGACGACGGCCACTGCGTCGCGGCCGAAAGCGGGTCGGAGGTGCTCGTGGTCGAGCAGATCGACGTGCGCTTCTTCCTCGAGGACATGTTCGCCAAGCTCGCCGAGTTCGGCGAGAGCGGTCAGGCGGCCGGCCCGGTGCTGTGACGCTCGACGAGTCGACCCTGCACCCAGACGGCCTCGCCCGGGGCCTCGCCGGCCAGCGCGCCGCGAAGCTGCGCCCACGCGGCGGTGCCGAGCTCGTCCTGCGGCACCGAGACCGTCGTCAGGTGCGGGCGGCTGAAGCGCGCGAACGGGATGTCGTCGACGCCCACGACCGACAGTCGCCCCGGCACGGCGACGCCCAGGTCGTCCAGGCGCGAGAGCAGTCCGATGGCGACGAGGTCGTTGTACGCGATCACGGCCGTCGCGCCGCTTTCCAGCACGTCGTCCGTGACCTCCCATCCGGCATCCAGCGACGAACCCACTTCGCGTCGCTCGATGACCATGCCCGGATGCTCGCGCTCGGCGTCATCGATGCCGCGGAGCCGCAGCTGGTTCGAGGCGCTCGTGATCGGTCCGCCGAGATACAGGATGCGGCGGTGCCCGAGGCCCGCGAGATGATCCGCCACGAGCCGGATCGCGTGCCGGTAGTCCATCGCGACCTGGGGGACCGCGTCGTCGACGGCACGGTTCACGATCGTCAGCGGACGCGCCTGGCGGAGGACCTCGGCGAGGTCGTCGTCGTTCATGCGCGGGGCGCACAGCAGCAGGGCGTCGCAGCGTCGACGAGCGTCGATCGCCGCGCGCTTCTCGACCTCGGGGCGCTCCTGCGTGTCGGCGACGAGCACCTGGAATCCGTCCTCGGCCGCCGCGCGGGTCGCTCCCCGCAGGATCGCCTGGAACATCGGGTTGCCGAGGTCGGGTACGACCAGGGCCACGGTGTTGGTGCGGCCGAGCGACAGGTTGCGCGCGGTCTCACTGGGCCGGTACTCCAAGGCGGCGATCGTCGCCTCGACGCGGGCGACGAGCGCGGCATCCACCGTGGAGCGTCCGTTGAGCACCCGCGAGACCGTCGCCCTCGACACGCCCGCAGAGCGCGCGACGTCGCCGATCGTCGCGCGACGGTGGTCGGCCTCGGTCATGGTGCACGTCCTTATCGCGAGCGCTGGGGTGGCTGCATCCGGCGCCTCCGAGCCCCGCTCGAATCCTACGGTCGTCGGCGGTCGCCGCTCGCGATCGACACTTCTCCCGCCCACTGAAAGGATGTCGCCACATGGCCTCCCACCCGATGTACTCCCCGGTCGAACTCGCGTTCACCGGGCCTTCCGACCCGCTTCCCGCCGACCGGGTGCCGCTGCGCGTGCGGTTCGTGACCGAGGACGCCACCGAGATCGTCGTGCCGGGGTTCTGGGACGGCGGCGACCGATACCTCGTGCGGTTCGCGCCCGAGCGCGAAGGACGGTGGCAGTGGGTCTCGGAGTCGGAATCGGCGCCGCTCGCGGGGCAGGAGGGCGCGTTCGACGTCGCGGGTGCATCGGGTCACGGGCCCGTGCGACCCGCTCACACGTTCCACTTCGCACATGCCGACGGCACGCCCTTCCGCCCTGTCGGTGCGACCGCCTACAACTGGCTCCATCAGGACGAGCCGCTCTTCTCCGAGACGCCCGCGGCGCTCGCCGAGGCCGGCTTCAACAAGTTCCGCTTCATGGTTTTCCCGCAGGCGGGCGGCCACGTCGAGCACTTCCCGACCCTGCTGCCGTTCGAGAAGGATGCCGACGGCGGGTGGGACGTCTCACGACCGGTCGTCGCGTTCTTCCGGCGTCTCGACGACGCGGTGCGTCTGCTCGGCGCGCACGGCATCGAAGCCGACGTTCTGTTGCTGAATTCCTATGACGGCGGGCGGTTCGGCCTCGACGGGCTGACGGAGGAACAGGATGCCGCGTATCTGCGCTACGTGGCGGCCAGGCTCTCGGCGTTCCCGAACGTGTGGTGGTCGCTGTGCAACGAGTTCGACATCCTCACCGATCGCCCCGCAGAGCGGTGGGATCGCCTGGGCTCTCTGCTCGCGGCCGAGGACCCGCACGATCATCCGCGCTCGATCCACAACTGGATGGAGCTGCACGACCACAACCAGCCGTGGGTCACGCACGCGTCGATCCAGAACGGCGACGCCACCCTCGCATTCGGACGCGCGTCGCTGTACCGAGATGCGTACCGCAAGCCGATCGTGCTCGACGAGATCAAGTACGAGGGCGACATCGCCGACCGGTGGGGGCACCTCACGGGGCCCGAACTCGTGCACCAGTTCTGGATCGCGACCGTCTCGGGCTGCTACGCCTCCCACGGCGAGAGCTTCACGCTGCCCAACGGGTCGCTGCACATGGTGCAGGGAGGGCCGCTCCAGGGCGAGAGCCCGGCACGGCTCGGATTCCTGCGCGCGATCCTCGATGACCTCGTCATCCCGGGCCTGGACCCGATCGACAAGTGGGACGACCCGGCCTATGTCGCCGGTCACCCCCGACGTCAGTACCTGCAGTACGTTCCGGATGCCGCGACCTGGACCTTCCGCCTCCCGCAGGGCAACAAGGGAGAGCGACTCGAAGTCGGCGACGTGTTCGAGGTCGACGTGATCGACACGTGGAACATGACGGTGTCTTCGGTGGGCGGGCGATTCGCCCTGACCGACGTGCACCGCAACGAGGCGTTCGCCGCCGATGCCGCGCCGGTCGAGCTCGTCGGTGCGGGGCCGTTCGCGCTGCGGATCACGCGGGTCGAGCCGGCGATGTGACGAGTTGCCACAGGATGCTGCATCGACCACCGCGACAGGGACCTCTCCCGGCAACTCGAGAGCGCCGGCCTCCTGAAGAGAGGCGGGCGGGGAGGGGCGCGGCATAGGATTCGCGTGGGACTCCACGAAACGAGGCACGGTGTCGGAGCACGAATCACGCACGACCTGGGTGCTCGTCGACGGCGAGAACATCGACGCGACGCTCGGCGCGTCGATCCTCGGCAGGAGGCCGCAGCCCGAGGAGCGCCCGCGCTGGGATCGCCTCGTCTCGTTCTCGGAGCGGGTGTGGGATCAGCCCGCCCGGGGCGTGTTCTTCCTCAACGCATCGGCCGGCATCCCGATGTCGTTCGTTCAGGCGCTCAAGGCGATGGACTACATCGTCGTGCCGCTGTCGGGTTCAGCCGACGAGAAGATCGTCGACATCGCGATCCAGCGCACGCTGCAAGCGCTCTCGGAGCGCGCGGCCGACGTCATGCTCGTGAGCCACGACGGGGACTTCCTGTCCGACGTGTCGGACCTCATGGAAGCGGGCAGGCGCGTCGGAGTGGTCGCGTTCTCCGAGTTCCGCAACGCGGGGTTCAACGCGATCCACGGGCTCGAGAAGTTCGACCTCGAGTACGACGCGCGCGTGTTCGACGCCCCGCTGCCGCGCATCCGCGTCATCCCGATCGAGGAGTTCGACCCGACGTCGTTCCTCGGCCGGCAGTGACAGGGACTCTGGCCCGGCATACGCGATCGGCCTAGGCTGTCGCCGTGCGCGAGGTGCTGGATGAGGGTCCGTTCTTTCACGGCACGAAAGCCGATCTGCAGACCGGCGACCTGCTGACCGCGGGTTTCGGCTCGAACTATCGACCCGACGTCGTGATGAACCACGTGTACTTCACCGCGCTGCAGAGCGGCGCCGGTCTGGCCGCCGAGCTCGCGCCCGGCGACGGCGCGCCCCGGGTGTACGAGGTCGAGCCGACCGGCGAGTTCGAGAACGACCCGAATGTGACGGACAGGAAGTTTCCGGGCAACCCGACCCGGTCGTATCGCACCACGGCGCCGCTGAAGATCACGGGCGAAGTGATCGGCTGGACGCGGCTGACACCCGAGGCCCTCGCGACGTGGCACGAGCGTCTGGCCGTTCTGAGAGCCGACGAGCGCGGCGAGATCATCAACTGACGTCCCACCCCACGTCTCGCTAGCCTGGGCGCGTGCCCTTCGCCCTCGCGCTCACCGTCGTGCTCGTCGCCCTGGCGATCTTCCAGATCGCGCTCGCCGCGGGAGCGCCGATGGGTCGCTTCGCGTGGGGAGGGCAGCACCGCGTGCTCCCTGCACGACTGCGGGTCGGAAGCCTGGTGTCCGTTCTGATCTATGCGGTGATCGCCGTCATCGCCTGGGATCGCGTCGGCGCCGTCGACCTCTTCCCGTCGCTGTTCTCGGGCGTCGCGATGTGGGTGATCTTCGCGTACTTCGTGCTCGGCATCCTGATGAATGCGATATCGCGCAGCAAGCCCGAGCGGAACGCGATGGTGCCCGTCTCGATCGTGCTCGCTGCGCTCAGCTTCTGCATCGCGATGGGATTCGGGCAGTACGCGCTCGCGATCTGACGTCCGGGGTATGCTGGAGGGGATAGGCGGACTCTCATTCGTCTCGCCCCGGCCGCGTGGTAACGGTCGGGGCTTTTTCATGCCCGCGGCTTGTCCGGCCTGGGTTGTTCGTTCGGTGCTTTGTTCGTCATGGCGACGCGCTCGCAGCGATCACCGGGCACGTCATGGTTCTGAAGCGTCGCGCCGGCCGCAGTGTTCGGTGTGACGTCGGGCATTGCTCTGGTTGCACCAGTCCATTCGCAGCCCCACCGTCCCGTGAATTGGTCAACCGGTGTACCCTTTCACCAGGCTGATCGCCCGCCGTACCCGCGACGAACCGGGACGCGGCGGCCAGTCCGAGACGAAGACAGAGAGGTCCGTGCGATGACGCGCATCCCCCCGGCAGAACGCACGGCGATCGACGGGCCGACCTGGGCGCTCGGCTCCTCTCCCTGGCAGACGATCCCGCCCGTCGGCGGTCCGCGCACCCGCGTCATCATCGACAACGACTTCTCAGGCGACCCCGACGACCTGTATCAGCTGGTGCACCATCTGCTGTCGCCGGCAACCGACATCCGGCTCGTCGTCGCCTCCCACCTGCGTGCCGACGACCCCTTCGACCCCTCGGGGCGCAGCGCGACGAACTCAGCCGCCGTCGCACACGATGTCTTCGCGCGGATGGGCCTCACCTCGACGGAGATCATCGTCGAGGGGTCCAACGACGCCCTCGCCGACCGCACGACACCGCAGCCCGCCGACGCAGTCGACGCCATCATCGCCGAGGCTCTGCGCGAAGACGTCTCGACCCCGCTGTACTACGTCGCCGGAGGCGGGCTCACCGACCTCGCCTCGGCCGTTCTGGTCGAGCCGCGCATCGCCGAGCGCATGACCGTCGTGTGGATCGGCGGTCCCGAGCATGACGGACTCGCCGTCCCGCCGCCCGGAGCGATGCCCGTCGAGTACAACCTGCTCATCGACCCGATCGCCGGACAGGTCGTCTTCAACGACTCGCAGCTCACGATCTGGCAGGTGCCCCGCGACGTGTATCGGCAGTGCCTCGTATCGGACGCCGAGCTGCGCCTGCGCGTGGCGACCGCCGGTCCGCTGGGCCGTCACCTGTACGACGAGGTGGCGCAGGTCTTCGCGATGGTCGCCCCTCATCTGGGCGGCGGTGCCGAGACCTATGCGCTCGGCGACTCGCCGCTCGTGCTGCTGACATCCCTCCAATCGGTCTTCGAGCCCGACCCCACCTCGAGCAGATACGTCGAGCGGCCGACGCCTTCGTTGACGGATGCCGGCGCCTATGCTCCGGTCGACGGTGCCCGACTGCAGCGGGTCTACACGTGGGTGGATACGCGACTCATGTTCGAGGACTTCTTCCTGAAGCTCGCCGAATTCGCACGCTGGCGCGCGGGGGAGACGTCATGAGCCGTCCCCGCACGATCATCACGGCCGATCCCGAACTCGACGACCTCAACTCGATGATCCGCCTCCTGCTCTTCAGCAACGAGCTCGCCATCGAGGGCCTCATCTATGCGAGCAGCCGCTTCCACTGGCGCGGCGACGGTGCGGGCACGGGCTTCTTCCTCCTTGAACGCGAGTACTCCGAGCCCCAGACCTCGTGGCGGTGGGCTCCCGGCGAGCGCTTCATCGACGACGCGCTCGACGCCTACTCCCAGGTGCACGGCAACCTGGTGGTCCACGACCCGCGGTATCCCTCGCCTGATGAGCTGCGCGCCGTCGTGCGCGAGGGCAACATCGACTTCGAAGGCGACACGTCGCACGAGTCGCCCGGGTCCCGGCTCATCGCCGACGCGCTCCTCGATGATCGGCCTGGTCCGCTGCACCTGCAGATGTGGGCGGGACCCAGCACCGTCGCCCGGGCGCTCATGTCGATCGAGGAGCGCCATCGTGACACCCCCGAGTGGCCGCACGTGCACGCGACGGTGTCGGCGAAGGCGATCATCACCAAATTCGCCTCGCAGGACGACACCTACGACGACTACATCCGACCGCACTGGCCCGACATCCGGGTCACCGACGTCATGACGTATGCGTGGGGCTATCTGATCCGCAAGACGGTACGCCCCGCCGACGAGCACCTGCTCGGCGCCGCCTGGATGCGCGAGAACGTCACGGGCGTCGGCGCGCTCGGCAGGCTGTACCGCGTGTGGGGCGACGGTCGGCAGATGGTCGAAGGCGACCCGACCGACTACTTCCACCTCTCGGGCTTCACCGCCGACGAGCTCCGCGCGCAGGGCTACGGCGTCTGGACCGACCCGCAGCCGGCGGGCGAATGGATCTCGGAGGGCGACACCCCCAACATGCTCCACCTGCTGGTGCCGGATCTTCGCGGGCACGAGCATCCGTCGTACGGCGGATGGGGTGGGCGCGCCCGACGCACCGACGTGGGCGCCGACACGTGGGCGATCGTCGGCGTCGAGGACGCCGACGGCGAAGACTCCTCGGTGACCCGCTGGTTCGCCGACGCGCAGGCCGATTTCGCGGCACGACTCGTGTGGAGCGTGACTCCGCGATACGAGGATGCCGCGCACCATCCCGTCCTCGCCGTGGATCCGCGCGACCGCGATGTGAGGGCGGGGGAGAGTGTGCGTCTCGAGGCTCGCGTGAGCGATCCCGACGGCGGCGAGGTCGACGTGCGCTGGTGGATCTACGACGAGGCCGGCTCGTGCGCCGGTGACGTCGCAGTCGCGGCCGAGGGCGAGGCGGCGACGATCACCGTGCCGCAGGACGCGCGCGACGGAGACACGATCCACGTCATCGTCGAGGCGCACAAGCAGTCTTCGCCGCTGAAGGCCTGGCGACGCGTGATCCTCACCGTCCTCGGCTGAGCATCACCGGCGGATCCCGCGCCCCGACGGCGGATCGACTTGTCTTATATGTCGCGCCACGCCGGGCGTGTCCCCGCATGTACGACGAGTCGATCTTGCGGTGCGGCCGGGGCTGGCGCCCCCATCCGCTCCCGGTGGCGCGACCGAGACGCCGCCCCCGGATGCCGCGGTCAGTCTTCCGCGGTGGCGGCGCGGATCGCCCGGTCGACGTTTCCGGCGAGGTGCGGCGGCGTGAACATGAGCGCGGCGCTCACGGCACGCTGCGTGCCCCACAGCGTCTCGCGACGGACGACCTCGGCGCGGTCGGCGTCGAACTCGGCAACGGTATCGAGCAGCGCGCGATAGGCGCGCGGGTCGTCGACGACGTCGGCGAGGGATGCCTCGATTCCCGGCAGCGGACGACGCACCGGGCCGGCGGGCGCGTCGAACTCCCACTCGTGCCGACCCGATCCCACCTCGAACGGTTCCTGTCCGGGAAGCACGACATCGGCGGTCGTGTTCGCCGGCACGACGGCCGTCACCCGCACGCCCGACCCGTCACGCGCCCACGAGACCGACGCCTCGCCGTACGGGGTGCGGTGGCGGGCGCTCGCGTGGTCGAGCGACGTGAGCGGCACCGGCGCGATGCGCAGACGACGGTAGCCGGGTGCTGCCGGTGCGAGACCGGCGACCGTGCGGTGCAGCCAGTCGGCCACCGCGCCGAGGGCGTAGTGGTTGAAAGACGTCATCTCGCCCGGGTTGACCGAGCCGTCGGGCAGCAGGCTGTCCCAGCGCTCCCACACCGTGGTCGCGCCCATGGTGACCGGGTAGAGCCACGAGGGGCACTCGGTCTGGTTCAGCAGTCGCTCGGCGGCCGCGACGTGGCCGCCCGACGTGAGGGCATCCGTCACCAGGGGGGTGCCGACGAAGCCGGTGCCGATGCGGTAGCCGCCCTCGCGCACGACGTCGGCCAGGCGATCGGCGAGCCCCGTGCGCACGGCGGGGTCGGTGACGAGGTCGAACTCGAGCGCCAGGGCGTAGCCGGTGGCGGCATCCGACATCATGCGCCCCGCAGGGGTGACGTACTCGGCGACGAACGCGGCCCGGCTGCGCTCCGCGAGCGCGGCGTACGCGACGGCGTCGTCGTCGTGGCCGAGGAGCGCGGCGGCATCGGCCACCTGGCGCAGCGAGCGTGCGAGGTAGGCGGTAGCGACGATGTCGCCGGACACCTTCGCCTGGCCAGGTTTGTCCGGCGGCGCCGACGGGTCGAGCCAGTCGCCGAGCTGCATCCTGCCCGCCCACAGAGCGCTGTCGCCGGCCTCGACGAGGACCCGATCGACCCACGCCCGCATGCTCGGGTACTGCGCGGCCAGCACGTCGGTGTCGCCGAAGCGCTCGTGCAGCACCGTCGGCACGACGGTCGCCGCATCGCCCCACGCGGCCGTCGCACCGAGACCGGCGAAGCCCGACAGCGCCTGTGGCACGACGACGGGCACATTCCCGTCGTTGTGCGACTGCTCGTGCGCCAGGTCGCGCAGCCACGAGCGCAGGAAGCCGTCGCAGTCGTAGAGGAAAGACGCCGTCGGCGTGAACACCTGGATGTCCCCCGTCCAGCCGAGCCGCTCGTCGCGCTGGGGGCAGTCCGTCGGGATCGACAGGAAATTGCCGCGCATGCCCCACACGACGTTCTCGTGCAGCCGTTCGATGAGCGGGTCGGATGCCGTGAACCAGCCTGTGCGCTCCATGTCGGTGTGGAGCACGACGGCTTCGACGGCAGACGGATCGACGTCGACGCCCGCGACCTCGGCGTAGCGGAACCCGTAGAACGAGAACCGCGACTCGAGCACGTCGTCACCGCCCGACAGATCGAACGTCGCGGTCGCCGCCGCGTTGCGCAGCGGGCGCAGGGCCAGCTGGTCGCCGTCGAGCACCTCGGCGTGGTGGATCCTGACGCGAGCGCCCGCTCCTCCCGACACGCGCATTCGCACGCGCCCGACCAGGTTCTGGCCGAAGTCGAGGATCGTGGATCCGGATGCCGTCGGTGTCGCCGTCACGACGGCGAGCGACTCGATGCGGCGCACGGGTGGCGCGATGCGCGCCTCGGGGACGGGGATGTCCGCATAGTCCGGTTTCGCGGCGGCGCCGACGCGCGCCGGCGTCCACGATGAGACCGCACGGCGCAGATCCTGGTGCTCGCCGGCATAGATGCCGCTGTCGACGACAGGCCCGTCGCCCGCCGCCTCCCACCCCTCACCGGTGGGGGCGAGAGTGGCCGCCGAGCCGTCGGCGTACGTCACGCGCAGCTGCGCGAGCAGCGACGGCTGGGTGCCGTAGAGGCGGTCGGTGAACGTGAAGAACCCGTACTTCTCGGTGTACCAGGCCCCGGCGATCGTGGCCGACAGCTCGTTCTCGCCGACGTCGACGAGAGACGTCACATCGACGGTCTCGTGAACCAGACGGTCGCGGTACGCGGTCCAGCCGGGGCTGAGGACATCGCCCGAGACGGGCGTGCCGTTGACCTCGGGTTCGGCGACGCCGAGCGCCGTCCAGAACAGCACCACGCGGTCGACCGCGCGATCGAGGGTGAACCGCGTGCGCACGACGGTGGGCTGTGCATCGCGGTCGGGGGCGGCGAGGCCGATCGGCTGGGCGATCCACTCGCCCTCGGCGAGGAACCCGGCATCCACCCGCTCGACGTCGCTCCACGGTGTCTCGACACCGGCCGTCGAACGGGCGCGCACAGCGACCTCGCGGTGCTCACCGGGTGCGAGGGGGGCGAAGGGCCACGCGACGAGCGCGCTCTCACCGCCGTCGAGGGTGACGATCGCGCCGAGCCCGTCGGTGATGTCGACGGATGCCTGTGCCCACCCCGTCTCGTCGGTGTCGACGTGCCAGGTGAGGCGCGGGGTCGGGCTCGCCACGAAGCCGGTGCCGGCGCCGTCGCCCACGCGCAGCATGCTGACGCGGGCAGGTGCCGAGATGCTCACTCGTCGTCTCCCACCGCTACCCAGCTGTCGACGACGATGTCGCCGCTGACCGCATAGACGCCGATGACGCGCCCGGTGAACGACTCGGTGGTCTCGGACGACAGGAATCGCCCGTCGACCTCGGCGAGATCGATGCGCTCGCCGTCGATCGTCGCGCCGAGGTGGAGGACGTCGCTCGTGCGCGGCAGCCCCCCGGTCGCCTCGGGCTTGCGCGCGTCGAGGTGCAGGTCGACCGCTCCACCGGGGTACGGGGTCGTCCACTCCTGCACGAGACCTCCGATCACGGCGCGGGCGGTGAGGGTGACGGCATCCGCTTCGATCTCGACGTGGAAGCGCTCGTCGTAGCGCACGGCGAGACCGCCGACCCCCGCAGAGGCGTCGAGGCGCACGGTCACGGCGTTCGTCAGGTGCTCCTGTCGGCGGCCGACGAAGACGGGGCGCGGGTCGGACAGCGTGGAGCCGTCGCCGTGCAGCACCAGCCGCCCGGGCTGCGCCGACAGGTCGGCGTGCGCCGACGGCAGTGATCGCACGGCGATCCACTCCCGGTCCAGCTTCTCATCGAATGACACCTCGACCCGCGTGCCAGGCCGGGGGTGCAGCAGCACGGGGTCGATGGCGGGCCAGCCATCGGCCTCCCAGCGCACCGGCGTCACGAACGTCTCGCGGCCCAGGGCCGAGAACGCGCGCGTCATGCTGCGCGGCCGCACCCCGAGCAGCACGCAGAGCCAGTCGCCGCCGGGACCGATGATCAGATCGCCGTGCCCGGTGTTCTGGACCGGCCGGATCGTGGACCGCGCCGACACGAGCGGATTCTGCGGCGCCGCCTCGAACGGACCTTCCGGCGAGTGGCTCCGGGCGATCGAGATGCCGTGACCGCGCTCCGTGCCGCCTTCGGCGATCATCAGGTACCACCGGCTGTCCACCTCGTAAAGGTGCGGCGCCTCGGGGAACTGCCCGCCGGTGCCCGACCACAGCGACCGCGGCTCTTCGAGCGCGACGTGGTTCTCGAGGTCGACCCTCACCTGCAGGATGCCGAGGTGCTTCCCGATCTCCGGGCCGCCCAGCAGCAGCCCCGAGTACGTGATGTAGACCCTGCCGTCCGCGTCCCACGCGATGTCGGGGTCGATGCCGTCGACCGACCTCGAGCCGTCCTGCGTGAGGATCAGGTCACCGCCGGACCACGGGCCGGCGGCATCCGTCGCGGTGAAGTGCAGCATCCCGCGGCCCATCGCATCGGTGATGACGAGGTGGAACACACTGTCGCGATGGCGGATCGTGGGCGCCCAGGCGCCGAGGCCGGTCGGGATGTCCTCGACGGCGAGCTGGCCGACGCGCGTGGCGACGTGGCCGATGAGCTCCCACGTCTCGAAGTCTTTCGAGCGATGGATCGGGATGCCGGGCAGGTACTCGAACGTGGACGTCGCGAGGAACCACTCGTCACCGACCTTCACGACCGACGGGTCGGGGTGGAAGCCGTTGATAAGTGGGTTGTACAGCGTGGTCATGGGGTTCCGTCCAGGGGCGTGTTCACGTGAGGATCGTGCCGAGCTCGCGCGCCAGTGCCACCGCGCGGGGGTCTGCTCCGCCCGGCCACGGCCCACGGGCGATCGTCCAGGCGAAGGCGATGCCCGTGTCGGGGTCGACGCAGGCGAGAGCGCCGGCGGCGCCGTCGTGCCCGAACGCGCGCGGACCGCCGAACGCGAGCTGCTGCGACGGCTTCTGGAAGACGATCGCGTGGGCGCGGTCGTTCTGGTGGAGGACTTCGTCGTAGCCGCGGATCTGCTGCTGCCCGATCTGCTCGACCGTGTCGGCGCTCAGGAAGGGCGACGCGCCCTCGACCCCGGTCACCGCTGCGGCGAGGAGCCGCGCGACGCCACGAGCCGTGCCCGTGCCCGACGTCGCGGGGTGGCCGAACCGCCAGCTCTCGGGGGCGTTGCCCGAGTCGACGACGCGGCCGGGCGCGCGGAAGACGACGGGCCCGAGCGCGGAGAACGTGCGCACCGACGTGTCGGACACCGGCTGGATCATCGGCAGCACGCCGACCCGGCGGTGCTCTTCGGAAGCGGGGAGGCCGAGGAAGAAGTCGATGCCGTGGGGACGGCGGATCTCGTGCTCGTAGAACTCCTGCAGCGTTCGTCCGGTCACCCGGAACACGAGTTCCGATCCGAGGTTTCCGATCGTGATGGCGTGATACCCGAAGGCGCTGCCGGGGTGCCAGAACGGCCGGCTCGCGGCGAGACGCTCCGCCGCGGCGTGGTCGTCGAGCAGCTCGTCCCATCCGAGCGCGGGCGTCGCCTGGGGCAGGCCCGCCTGGTGCGACAGCAGCTGCCGGACGCTGACCCGCTCCTTGCCCTTGGCGCCGAACTCGGGCCAGTAGTGCGCGACCCGCTCGTCGAGGTCGAGTTCGCCGCGCTCGACCAGCAGTCCGACGGCGATGCCGATCGTGTTCTTCGTGACCGAGTACGGCACGATGACGGAGTCCTCGCCCATGTGGGGCCCGCCCCACGCATCGAGCACCGAGACGCCCCGGTGGAACGCGGCGACCTGGAAGGAGAGATCGGGGTCGGCCCCGAGGAAGCCCTCGAGGCGGTCGACCACGCCGCTGAGTCGGGCGTCGGCGGTGCCGTGCAGCAGACCGCCCGCCCTCACGACCGGCTCCACACGACCGAGAGGGGCAGGTCGGCGACCGAGCCGCCCGCGCGCACCGTGAAGTCTCCGGATTCCACGGCCCACCCGCCCGACCAATGGGCGAAGCGCCGTGCCGGCAGCGGGATCGAGGCCGTGACCGTCTCGCCGGCAGCCGCGCGCACGACGGCGAAGCCGACGAGCCAGCGCTCGGGGCGCTCGACCCGGGAGTCCGGCCGCTCGGCGTACACCTGCACCACCTGCTTGCCCGGGCGGTCGCCGGTGTTCGCGAGGGTGACTTCGAGCTCGTCTCCGACACGGGATGCCACACCCCACGACCACGTCGTGTAGCCGAGACCGTGGCCGAACGGGAATGCCGGGGCCACGGCATCCTTCAGCCACGCGCGGTACCCGATGTGCAGTCCCTCGTCGTAGCGCAGCACGCCGTCGGTCGGCGTCGTCTCGGTGACCGGCACGTCGGCCAGCGACGCGGGCCAGGTGGTGGGCAGTCGCCCCCCGGGCTCGGCGGCGCCGGTCAGGACGTCCGCCACGGCGTGGCCGAACTCCTGCCCTCCGAAGTAGCCCTGCAGGATCGCGTCGACCTGATCGGCCCACGGCAGCGCGACGGGGGAGCCGGCGTTGACGACGACGATCGTCGGCGTGCCGGTCGCGGCCACGGCGCGCACGAGGTCGTCCTGACGACCCGGCAGATCGAGGTTCTCCCGGTCGTAACCCTCGGATTCGACCTTCGAGTTCGTGCCCACGACGACGACCGCGACCTCGGCGGCGGCGGCCGCCGCGACGGCCCGGGCGATGAGCTCGGCCGGATCGGTCTTCTCGGGGGCGATGCCGAGCGTCGCGCTGAGCGCACCCGACAGGGGGCCGCCGGTCTCGCGCGTGAACTCGACCCGCACGTCGACCGGGACTCCCGCCGTCACGGCGACCGCCGCCGTCATCGACGGCGGGTTGAGGAAAGCGGCCCCGAGGTCGGTGCCCTCGATGACCGGGCTGTCGTCGAGCACGAGCTCGCCGTCGACGAACAGGCGGCCCGGGTTCGCGCCGGCGAAGCCGAGCTGGATCTCGCCGGTGTCGTCGGGGGTGTAGGTCGTGGCGAAGACCACGGTGCGGCTCGCCGAGATCGGGGCGTCGCCGCCGAACCACACGAGCGCCGTGGCGCGGCGGTCCTCGGCGAAGAGCTCGGCGCCGTCGGCATCGAAGAACGTCACGCGCATCCCGGGCTCGCCCGTGGTCGGGTTCGTCAGCTGGGCGAGCGGGATCTCCGCCACGCCCTCCTGCACGACCGCCCCGAGCTCGTAGCGTACGTCGGCCCCCGGCAGGGCGGCGCGCAGCGAGTCGAGCGGCGAGACGACGTTCTCGGGGATGACGGTCGCGCTGCCACCACCCTGCGTCCGGGCCTCGCGGGCGTTGTGGCCGATGACGGCGACGCGGGTCAGCGAGGCTGCATCCAGGGGGAGGATCCCGTCGTTCTGCAGCAGCACCGATCCCTCGATCGCCGCGGCGCGCGTGAAGGCGGGCCCGTCGAGAGGCGCCGGAGTGACGGCATCCGTCCCCTCGAGGGCGCCCACGCGCTCGGCCAGGAGCAGCATGCGCAGCACCTTGCGGTCGAGGTCGGCTTCGTCGAGCCGCCCATCGCGGATGGCGTCGACGAGGTCTGCCCACGCCGGTGCCGGTCCGGGCATCGCGAGGTCCTGCGCAGCCGGAACGGAATCGAGCGAGCGCACCGCCGTCCAGTCGCTGATGACGACGCCGTCGAAGCCCCACTCGCTGTTGAGCGGCGTCTCGAGCAGGTCGTTCTCGGTCATCGTCACGCCGTCGACCGCGTTGTAGGCGCTCATGATCGTCCAGGCACCGGCCTCTTCGACGGCACGCTCGAAGGGGGCGAGGTACAGCTCGCGCAGCGGCCGCTCGTCGATCTGCACGTCGACCGTGAATCGATCGGTCTCGCTGTCGTTGGCGACGTAGTGCTTGGGGCACGCGGCGACGCCGTTCTCCTGCAGGCCGCGCACGTAGGCCGCGCCGAGTCCGGCCGACAGCTCGGGATCTTCGCTGAAGCACTCGAAGTGGCGGCCGCCGAGCGGCGAGCGATGCAGGTTGATCGTCGGGCCGAGGACGACGTCGACATCCTTGCGACGGGCTTCGGATGCCGCGGCCGCACCGTACCGGTAGGCGAGATCCGCGTCCCAGGACGCCGCCAGCGCCGAGCCCGACGGCAGGTTGAGCGAGGGCTCGCGCTCGTCCCACCGGGGGCCGCGCACGCCGGCGGGGCCGTCAGACAGGGTCATCGCCCGCAGGCCGATCTCGGGCAGCGGCACGGTCGTCCAGAAGTCCGCGCCCTGCACGAGCGAGGCCTTCTGCTCGAGGGTCAGCCTGTCGAGCAGGGGTCGGAGGTGGTTCACGGCGTCAGTCAACGCGGGGTCCAATCAGAGGGGTTCGTGGGGAGCGGGCGCGAAGCGTCAGGCCGAGGCCTGGGCGGTCGCCTCGGCATCGAGCAGGGCGCGGCGCGCGATGCGACGCTCTTCCTGCCTGTCGGGGTCGGGCACGGGGGCGGCCATGAACAGACGCTGCGTGTACGGGTGCTCAGGCTGAGAGGTCACGCGGTCGCCGTCGCCGGATTCGACGATCTCGCCGCGGTACATGACCGCCACCCGGTGGCTGACGTGACGCACGACCGCGAGGTCGTGGGTCACGAACAGGTAGGCCACCCCGGTGCGCTCCTGGATCTCGATGAAGAGGTCGAGCACCCGCGCCTGGGTCGACAGGTCGAGCGCCGACACCGGCTCGTCGCACACGATGAGCTTCGGGCTCAGGGCCAGCGCGCGCGCGATCGCGACGCGCTGCCGCTGCCCGCCCGAGAACTCGCGCGGCAGACGACCGCGGGCATCGGCGGGCAGACCGACCTGGTCCAGCAGGTCGCGGACGCGCTTCTTGGCCTCGGCCGACGAGACCCCCGCCACGGTGAGCGGCTCGGCGAGGATCTGCTCGATCGTCATCGACGGGTTCAGCGACGAGTACGGGTCCTGGAACACGACCTGCAGGTCGGCGCTGAGCTTCTTGCGCTCGCGCCGACTGATGTGCGAGATGTCCTTGCCGTCGAAGCGGATCGTCCCCTCGGTGACCGGGGCGAGACCGAGCGCCGCGCGGCCGAGCGTGGTCTTGCCCGATCCCGATTCGCCGACGAGACCGACGGTCTCGCCGGGGAGGATGTCGAGCGAGACGCCCTTCAGGGCGCGGAACGGCTGGGCGCGGAATCCCTTGCCCGGATACTCGACGACGAGGTCGGTGACCTCCAGCAGCGGGGTGGTCATGTCATGCTCCCTTCGTGACGAGCGCCGGCCGGGCCGGGCCCTCGTCGAGGATCGCCTCGAGCAGCGTCTTCGTGTACGGGTGCTTCGCGTCGTTGAAGATCGCCCGCACCGGACCCTGCTCCACGAACAGGCCGTTCTGCATCACGGTGACGCGGTCGCAGAGGTCGGCGACGACGCCGAAGTTGTGGGTCACGAGCAGCATCGCCATGTGGCGCTCGGCCTGCAGGTCGCGGAGCAGGTCGAGCACCTCGGCCTGCACCGTCACGTCGAGGGCCGTGGTCGGCTCATCGGCGATGATCAGGTCGGGGTCGGTCGAGACGGCGCCGGCGATCAGCACGCGCTGCGCCATGCCGCCCGAGACCTCGAACGGGTACGCGTCGAACGTGCGCTTCGGATTCGGGATGCCGACGCGGGCGAGCAGGTCGAGCGAGCGCTCGGTGGCGTCCTTCTTCGACAGCCCCAGATTCTTGCGCAGGGGCTCGACGAGCTGGTTGCCGATCGTGAAGGCGGGGTCGAGATTCGACATCGGCTCCTGCGGGATGTAGCCGATGCGCTTGCCGCGCACCGTGCTGTAGACACGCTCGTTCGCGTCGGCGAGCTCGGTGCCCTCGTAGTCGATCGAACCGGCCGTCACGTGGCCTCCGCGGGGGAGGAGCCCCAGCACGGCGAACGCGGTCTGCGTCTTGCCCGAACCCGATTCGCCGATCAGGCCGTGGATCTCACCCTTGCGGATGTCGAGCGAGACGCCGTGCACGACCTCGATGTGCGAGCCGTCGGGCTGGTCGTAGCCGACCTTCAGATCGCGGATCTCGAGCACCTTCGCGGTCGCCTTGCTGCGCGTGTCGGTCTCGTGCACGATGACGCCGACGTTCTCGACGATCGGGGGCTCGTCGGGATCGATCAGGTCTCCGCCGGTCATCGAGAGGCTGGTGGTGACGGCGGCGATCGAGCCCGTCGCCGTCGTGACGGCACGGCGGCGCTTGCGGCGCACGCTTACGGTGCGTTCGAGCTCGTCGCGCATGACGTTGGCGAGCAGGGTGAGCGCGATGCAGGTGAGGGCGATCGCGAGCGACGGCCAGAGCATCAGGATCGGGTCCTTGTAGATGTTCTTGAAGCCGTCGTTGAGCATCGAGCCCCACGTCGGCACCATGACGTCGCCCAGACCCAGGAACTCGAGGCCGGACTGGATCGCGATCGCGATCCCGGCGATGATCGCCGACTGGATGATGATGGGCGCGCGCACCACGCCGAGCACGTGCCGGCTGATGATGCGGGTGTCGCTGAGGCCCGAGACGCGTGCGGCGTCGACGTAGAGCTCTTCGCGCACCGCCGTCACCGACGCGTAGACGAGCCGGTAGAAGGCGGGCGCGAGCAGGATGCCGAAGATGACCATCGAGATCCACACCGAGGGGCCGAGCACGGCGCGTGCCGCGAGCAGCACGACGATGCCGGGGAGGGCCATGTTCAGCTCGGTGACCCAGGTCGCGGCGGTGTTGAACCAGCCCTGGTAGTACCCGGCGATCAGACCGCTCACGACGCCGAGCAGGATCGCCACGACGACGGCGAGCAGGGCCGCCGCGACGCTCGTCTGGGTCGCCATCAGCAGACGGGAGAACACGTCGCGACCGCTGCCGTCGGTGCCGAGCAGGTGCTCGGCACCGGGCGGCTGCAGGATGCTGCGGATGTCGGCGTAGTTGGCGTCCTGCGGGGCGATGAGCGGCGCGATGATCGCGATCACGACGACGAGCAGCAGGAACAGCAGGGAGGCCAGACCCAGCGGCCGGCGCACGAGGCGCCGCATCAGCGAGACGCGGACCGGGGCCGTCGGGACGACGGAGGGGACGTCGATGGCGGTCATGAGAGTCGCACCTTCGGGTTGAGAGCGGCCTGCGCGAGGTCGATGAGCAGATTGACGATGACGACGATGATCGCGAAGGCGATCACCATGCCCATGACGACCGGGATGTCGCCGAGCGTGGTGGCTCGGACGCTCAGCTGTCCGATGCCCGGGATCGCGAAGACCTGCTCCACGATCACCGCGCCGCCGAGGAGGCCGACGAACTGCACCGCGAGCACGGCGAGGGCGGGACCGCCGGCGTTGCGGAGGACGTGCTTGTAGACGACCGAGTTGGCGCTGAGGCCCCTCGAGCGCAGCGTGCGGACATAGTCGCGCGACATCGCGTCGATGACGGACCCGCGCACCTGGGCGGCGACGGTGGCGATGGCGCCGATCGACAGCGCGATGATCGGGAGGGTCACCGATGACAGCCAGCCGCTCACGGATGTGCCGATCGGGATGTACCCGGTCGCCTTGAACCAGCCGAGGTTGATCGCGAAGACGAGCACGAGGCCGAGGGCGATGAGGAAGCCAGGGATCGCGAAGCCGATGAGCGAGAGCACCTGCACGGCGCCGTCGACGGCGCCGCCGCGTCGGGCGGCGAGCACACCGAGGATGACCGACAGGATCGCGGAGATGATCGTGGCGCCGATCACGATGGAGAGCGTGACGGCGAGGCGGTTCGTGACGCTCACCGAGACGAGTTCGCCGTTGAACCAGCTGCGGCCGAGGTCACCGGTGATGGCAGAGGTCAGCCAGTCGCCGTACTGCGCGAGGAGGGGGCGGTTCAGGCCGAGCTCCTCGGTCTTCTGAGCGACGGTCTCGGCCGTGGCGTTCTCGCCGAGGATCCGGCGGGCGATGTCACCGCCGCCGAGGTAGAGGAGCACGAACGCGAGGAACGAGATCACCGCGACGAGCACGATTCCCGAAGCGAGGCGCCGGAGGATGAATGCGAGCATGAGGCTCTCCCGAGGTGTGGTGCCGCCCGCCCGCGCAGCGGGCTGCGCGGGCGGGCGGAAGGGGTCAGTTCTTCGGCGAGAAGCCGAAGATCGACGGGTAGGCGTTGGTCGGCCAGAACTCGAGGTCGGTGTTGGCGTCGACCGCGAAGGTGCCCTGCACCCGGAAGAACGGCGCGAACCAGGCCTGATCCACGATGTAGGCGTTGAGCGCCTTCGTCGCCTCGGCGGCCTCGTCCTCGGTGCCCATCTGGATCGTGGTGATGTACTCGTCGACCGTGGGGTCGGAGTAGCCGAACGGGTTGAACGTCGCACCGGGCGCGATCATGAAGTTGATCAGCTGCCAGTCCGGGTTCTGCTCCAGCGCCATCCAGGTCGCCGGGTACTTCGGCGCCAGCATGTCGGTGATGAAGTTGCCCGAGCCGGGGTCGGTGTAGTTGACCGTGATCCCGATGTCGGCGAGCTGCTGCGCCACGAGGTCGAAGGTGGTCTGGAACGCCGGGGTGCTCATCATGTTGAGCGTGAACCCGTCGGGGTAGCCCGCCTCGGCGAGGAGGTCCTTCGCGGCCTCCGGATCGTAGGGGTAGGTCTCGTCGAGGGCCGCGTCGTAGCCGACCGACGTCTCGGGGAAGACCTGCTCGGTGACGCTGCCGTAACCGGCCTGGAGCGCGTCGAGGAGCGCCTCGCGGTCGAAGGCCATGTTGATCGCCTGGCGCACCTGCACGTCGGCGAGTTCGGGCGCCATGGTGCCTGCCCGGTCGAGCAGCAGCAGTCCCTGGAAGTCCAGCTCGTTGGCCTTGATCGTCCAGCCGGATGCCTCGATCTCGGGGATCGTGTCGTTGTTGACGATCTTCGCGCCGTTCGCCTCACCGGCCTTCATGGCGTTGAGCGTCGCGGTCGGATCCTCGATGACGTTGATCGTCAGGTTGTCGTACTTGACGACGTCGGGGTTCCAGTAGTCGGGGTTGGCGGTGTACGCGTAGGTCGTTCCGGTGACGGATGCTGCGCTGTCGAGCACGTACGGGCCGGAACCCACCGGGTTGGTCGCCGCGTCGGGCTGGCCGAGGGTCGACGGCGCCTGGATGAGGCCGGGTGCGATGGAGAGCAGGTTCACCAGCGACGGGTCGGGCGCGTCCTGCGTGATGGTCACCGTGGTCTCGTCGACGACGGCGAACTCCTTGCCGGCCATCGTCGCCGACTGCGGCGATGTGCCGTCGCGGAAGTGCTCGAGGCTCGCGACGACGGCTTCGGCGTCGAGCGGCTCGTCATCGGTGAAGGTGACGTCGTCTCGGAGGGTGAGGGTGAGGACGGTGTTGTCCTCGTTGTACTCCCACGCGGTCGCGAGCCACGGCTCGATCTCGCCGGCGGCGTTCTTCTGCAGGAGCGTGTCGAACACGGCCTGGAAGAACGGACTGCGGTTGCCGTATTCCGCGCCGGATCCGATGTCGTAACTGGTGGGGCCGATGATGGCCGTGAGAGTCAGTCGATCTGCTCGGCCCGAATCACCGCCACCCGACGTGTCGTCGCCCGCGCCACCCGCGCATCCGGTCAGCGCGAGGGCGGCGATGGCGGTGAGGGCTGCTGTGGCCTTCCAACGGAACATCCTTGGTCCCTTCATGTGCGATTCCCCTGCGGATCGCCTCTTGGTGGGAGACGGTAACAGCAATTCCGAGCGCACGCTAGGTTTTGGACGCAAAAAACTAGCGGTGACTCGGGATTCGTTGTACAAAGGTTTCCGGAGGGTCCCCGAGACGTCGATGACGGCGACTCCACGGAGTACGGTGAATGCGATGACGGACACGACGGACACGACGAAGACGCCGCGGCGGCCGCGTGGCGAGTACGCCAAGAGCGCCGCGACGCGCACGGCGATCCTCGACGCCGCCCTCGAGGTGTTCTCCGAATCCGGGTACCGCGCCGGGTCGCTGCGCGAGGTCGCGACCCGCGTCGGGATGAGCGAGGCGGGTCTCCTGCATCACTTCCGCAGCAAGAGTGCGCTGCTCCAGGCCGTCCTCGACCATCGCGACGACCTGTCGCGCGCACACGTCGACTTCGATCACGAAGACGGCGTCGTGTCGCTGCGGGGACTCGTCATCCTCGCCGAACGCAATGCCGCCACGCCGGGCGTCGTCGAGCTGTACACGACGCTCTCCGCCGAGGCGACGTCGCCCGATCACCCCGCGCACGACTACTTCGTCAACCGCTACGCCTACGTGCGGCGCAGCATCACCGCCTCGTTCGAGCGCATCGCGGCGAGCGGGCGCCTGCGTCCGGGCGTCGATCCCGGGCGGGCGGCGGTCGCCACCGTCGCGCTCATGGACGGACTGCAGGTGCAGTGGCTCCTGGATCCTGAGTCGACCGACATGGCCTCGGCGCTGAACGAGTTCTTCCGCGGCTTCGTCTCGGGCTACGACCTGGCGTCGCTCGAATCCGTGCTCGATGCCCGAGCCGAGCTCGTCGCCGACTGATCTGCGAGTCCGCCTCGGGTACGCTCGGTCATTGTTACCGGTAACAGCGATGTTCGACAGGAGCACCCACGCATGATCCGCACGCCTCTCCTCGACGGGTGGACCGTCGGCCCCAAGCTCGGCGCCTTCGAATCCCCGACCGACGCGACCGAACGCATCGCCGTCACGCTCCCGCACGATGCCGTCCGCGATCTCCCGCGATCGGCCGACAGCGACCAGGGCGTGCACACCGGCTACGTCCCCGGCGGGGTCTTCGAGTACGCGACGACGATCGATGTCCCCGACGCCTGGCGCGACAAGACGGTGCTGCTCGAGTTCGAGGGCGTCTACCGCGATGCCGTCGTGTTCGTCGACGGCGACGTCGTCACCCACGAGGCGAACGGCTACACCGGCTTCACGGCGCACCTCGACGCCCACCTGCGCTTCGGCGCCCCGAACCGGATCACGGTCGAGGCTCGTGCCTTCAAGGACAGCCGTTGGTACTCGGGCGCCGGCATCTACCGTCCCGTGCACCTCGTCGTCGCCGACCCCGTGCACATCCCGCTCGGCGGCACCCGGGTCACGACGCCCGACATCGACGGCGGCCGCGCGATCGTCGAGATCGCGACGACGGTCCACAACCTCTCGCGGCACACCGCGGTCACCCGCCTGCACTGGAGCGTCGTCGCCCCCGACGGCGCCGAGGTCGCCCGCGGCACCTCGCCCGTCTCCGTTCTGCCGGGCGAGCCGGCCACGACACGGGTGCGACTCGCCGTGCCCGATCCCCTGCTCTGGGGTCCCGAGACCCCTCACCTCTACGAGGTGCGCACCAGACTCGCCGACGGCGACGGCGCGATCATCGACACGGATGCCGTGGCCATCGGCATCCGGAGTCTGCAGCTCGACGCCGCGCAGGGTCTGCGCATCAACGGCGAGGTGGTCAAGCTGCGGGGAGCGTGCGTGCATCACGACAGCGGACCGCTCGGAGCCGCCACGATCGACGCCGCCGAAGACCGGCGCGTGCGGCTGCTGAAGGAGGCGGGGTTCAATGCGATCCGGAGCTCGCACAATCCGATCAGCCGCGCGATGCTCGATGCGTGCGACCGGCACGGGGTGCTCGTGATGGACGAGCTCGCCGACACGTGGACGCGCGCCAAGACCGGGTTCGACGGATCGCCGACGTTCCCCGAGCGCTGGGCGCACGACATCGCCGCGATCGTCGCGAAGGACGTCAACCACCCGAGCGTCATCATGTACTCGATCGGCAACGAGATCCTCGAGCTCGGGACGCCCCTCGGATCAGCGTGGAGCCGTCGCCTCGCGGAGGGCTTCCGGGCGCTCGACGACACCCGGTTCGTCACGAACGGCATCAACGGCGTGATCGCAAACCTGTCGCGGATGCACGAGGCGATGGCCGAGCTCGAGGCCGCCGATCCGAACACGATGATGGCGAACATGGGCGAGCGGATGGGGCTCATGAACGCCTCGGAACTCGTCAGCGCGTCGATCGAGGAATCCGCCGCCGTGCTCGACATCGTGGGCTTCAACTACTCCGACTCGCGATACCGACAGGATGCCGCGGCCTACCCGAATCGCGTGATCGTGGGGTCCGAGACCTTCCCCGAGCGCATCGACGTCATGTGGGCGCTCGTGCAAAAGCTGCCGCACGTGATCGGCGACTTCACCTGGACGGGCTGGGACTACCTCGGCGAGGCCGGCATCGGCCGCGTCGACTACACCGACGTCGACGGATACGTCGCCACCGGTACCGCGGGTCCCTACCCCTACCTGCTGGCCGAGTGCGGCGACATCGACATCACCGGTCACCGCCGCACCATCTCGTACTGGCGCGAGATCGTCTACGGGCTGCGCACCGAGCCCTACATCGCGGTGCACCGCCCCGAGCACCACGGGCGCCCGACCGCGACCACCCCGTGGTCGTGGAACGACTCCGTCGCCACATGGAGCTGGGCGGCCGCGCCGGGGTCGCCGGTGACGGTCGACGTGTACGCCGACGCCGACGAGGTCGAGCTGCTGCTCGACGGGGCGACGCTGGGCGTGAGTGCGGTCGGCGACCCGAAGGCGTTCATCGCGCGGTTCGAGACCGAGTACCGGCCGGGCGATCTCGTGGCCGTCGCCCGGCGCGGCGGGGTCGAGACGGGTCGGCACACGCTGCGGTCGGCGCAGGGCGAGCCGACGCTGGCCGCGCGCGTCGAGGCATCCGTCGTCGACGTCGAAGGGCTCGCGTACGTCTCGATCACGATCGAAGACGCCGACGGGGTCGTCCTCGCGGATGCGGACCGCCCCGTGACGGTGACCGTCGACGGCCCCGGCGTGCTCGCGGGTCTCGGCTCGGGCCGTGCCCGGACCGAGGAGTCGTTCGCGGGGCCCTCGTACACGACCTACGACGGCCGCGTGCTCGCGATCGTACGACCGACGGATGCCGGGGACCTCACGGTGACCGCCACCGCCGAAGGGCTCGCCCCCGCGACGGTCACGGTGACGGTGGTCTGAGGCCCGCGCCGAGGCACGGGCTTGGCCGGCGGGGCGGGTAGGTCCCCCGGTTCCTGGCCATGCGCTGCACTTTCCTGCGAGCGCGCCCGTCATGCGACGCAGCGTTCGCAGGAAACTGCCGCGCTCGTGAGGCGGATGCGGCGTTCTGCCGCGCTCGCAGGAGACTGCCGCGGTCGTGAGGCGCTGCACCGTTCGGTTGCGGGGGCAGGAACCGGCCGCGGGTGCGGGAACGAGGCCCGGGCTTGACCGGCGGGGGCGCGGGTTACCGGGCTCCCGGGCATGCGCTGCACTTTCCTGCGACCGCGCCTGTCGCGCGACGTAGAGTTCGCAGGAAAGTGCCGCGGTCGTGAGGCGGATGCGACGTTCTGCCGCGGTCGCGAGGTGGATGCAGGGTTCTGCCGCGTTGCAGGAGATTGCCGCGGTCGTGAGGCGCCGCACCGTTCTGTCGCGAGGGCAGGAACCGGTCGCGGGTGCGGGAACGAGGCCCGAGCTTGGCCGGCGGGGTCGCGCGAGTCCCCGGTTTCCGGCATCCGCTGCACTTTCCTGCGAGCGCGCCTGTCGCGCGACGCAGCGTTCGCAGGAAACTGCCGCGCTCGCGAGGCGGATGCAGCGTTCTGGCGCGTTCGCAGAGATCTGGCGCGTTCGCAGGAATCTGACGCGGGACGCGGGACGCGGATGCGGGGTGCGGGATGGCGGATGCTAACGAGTTCGCGGGAATCTGGCGCGGGACGCGGGACGCGGGACGCGGGACGCGGGGCGCGGAAGCGGGACGCCGACCAGGGCGCAGGCGAGGAGTGCAGGCAATCAGCCCGCGACGGAGCGCTGCGCGCCGGCGCGGGTTCCGCGCAGGTCGCGCTCGTCGCGGGGGATCGGCACGGGCGTGGTCGCGGCGACCTCGTCGCTGAACTCCTCGGGGGCCACGACCGCCATCGGCCGGGTCTCGTCGATCGTGAGCCGGAACCGCGCGTCCTCCTGGCGGTGCAGGCGCCCCGAGACCACGAGCCAGGTGGCCCCGATGGCGAACGCCGCGAGGCCGGCGGCGGCGCCGAGGCCGATCGCGAATCGGGGGCCGAACTCGGCGGCGACCCAGCCCACGATGGGCGCGCCGATCGGCGTTCCTCCCATGAGAATCGCCATGTACAGCGCGAGCACGCGTCCGCGCAGGGCGGGATCGGTCGTCGTCTGCACGTAGCCGTTGGCCGTCGTCAGCATCGTGACGACGGCGAAGCCGGTGAACATGAGCGTCGCGGCATATGCCCAGTACGACGGCATGAACGCCGAGACCGCCGCGGCGACGGCGAACAGCAGCGTGCCGGCGATCACCACCCGGATGCGGGCGCGGTCGCGCCGCGCGGCGAGCAGGGCGCCGGCGAGCGACCCGATCGCGAGGATCGAGCTGAGCAGGCCGTAGCCGTCGGCCGCCTGGCCGAACTCGAGGGCCATGGTCGAGGCGAAGATCGGGAAGTTCATGCCGAAGGCGCCGATGAGGAACACCATCGCGAACGTCACGACGAGGTCGGGGCGGCCGGCGACGTAGCGGAAGCCGTCGGCGAGCCGCGATCCGCCCGGCGCCTTGATGCGGGGGATGAGCTCGCGGGTGCGGATGAGCATCAGCGCGCCGATCATCGCGAGGAACGTGAAGGCGTTGATGAAGAAGACCCACCCGGTGCCGACGGCCACGATCACGAGACCGGCCACGGCCGGACCGATCATGCGGGCGCCGTTGAACGACGCCGCGTTGAGCGCCACGGCGTTCGAGGCGTTCTCGCGGTCGACCACGTCCGAGACGAACGCCTGGCGCGCCGGGTTGTCGAACGCCGAGATCACGCCGAGGCCGAGCGCGAAGCCGTACATGATCCACAGGGTCATGAGGCCCGACAGGAGCAGCACGCCGATCGCGAGGCCGAGCACGAGGAGCAGGCTCTGCGTCACCATGAGCAGGCGCCGCCGGTCGAATCGGTCGGCGACCCAGCCGGTGACGCTCACGAGCAGGAGCGGAGGCGCGAACTGCAGGGCCATCGTGACGCCCATCGCGCCGGCGTCGTTGGCCGTGAGCTCGGTGAGCACCACCCAGCTGAGCGCTGTCGCCTGCATCCACGCGCCGGTGTTCGACACGAGCGCGCCGATGAACCAGACGCGGTAGTTGAACACCGAGAACGATCGGAACATGGCTGGGGCCCCACGGCCGGAGGCTCGGCGCGACGCGCCAGCGGCGCGGTGAGGGGACGAGGGGATCACGAGGCCACCATCCGCTGCATGATCTCGGCGGCGCGGGCGAGGATCTCGCGCTCGTCGGCGGTCATTCCACCGAGGGCCTCCTCGACCCACGCGTCACGTCGGCGGGCGGTTTCGTCGACCACTCCGCGACCGTCATCGGTGAGGGTGATGACCACCTTGCGGCCGTCGTTCTCGTCGGCGCTGCGGGCGAGGTAGCCGTTCTCCTGCAGGCAGTTGACGGTGCGGTTCATCGCCGGAGCTGAGACGCGCTCGCGATCGGCGAGCTCGCCGAGGGTGTGGGATCCGTGCACCCAGAGGGCGGCGAGCACGGCGAACTGCCCGTCGCTCATCGAATCGACGGCGCGCTGCGTGCGCATGCGGCGCGCGAGCCGGAAGGTGGCGATGCGCAGATCGGATGCTTCGCGCGAGAGGTCGGTGGCGGCATCCGGGGAAGTCATAGGTCTTTAGCATAGGTCATTATCGTTGTTAAGTAAATTCGGACGCGACCCCGCGGCACGCCTGCGACCTAGACTCGGGCGCATGCCTGAGTTCATCGACGCACACGGAATCGCGATCGTCTACGACGTGCATCCGGCGACAGGCACGCCGCGCGCGGTCGTGCAGCTGCTCCACGGCGTCGGCGAGCACGCCGGCCGCTACGCCGCCACGATCGAGGCCCTCACGACGGCAGGGTACGTCGTGTACGCAGACGACCACCGCGGGCACGGCCGCACCGGGATGAAGCAGTGGGGCGGGGATGCCGCGAAGCTCGGCCGCCTCGGTGCGGGCGGACTCCGCGCCGCCGTCGCCGCGGTCGCACAGCTCAGCGGCATCATCCGCGACGAGAATCCGGGGCTGCCGCTCGTGCTGCTCGGGCACTCGTGGGGGTCGTTCCTCGCGCAGATGCTCGTGAACGACGACCCCGGCATGTACGACGCGCTCGTGCTCTCGGGTTCGGCGCTGCGCTGGCCGGGCTCCCTCAACTCCGGCGACCTCAACGCCCCGTGGAAGGTCGCCGGCGCGACCGGCGCGGAGTGGCTGTCGTCCGATCACGCGGTCGGCCGGGCGTTCCTGGACGACCCGCTGACGACCTCGACGCCGCTGGCGAAGCTGTTCGGGCCGATCGACACCCTGCGCATCATCGGACGACCCCGCAAGGACCTCGGCCATGACATCCCGGCGCTGCTGATGGTCGGCCGCGACGACACCGTCGGGGGTCCGCGCAGCGTCCACAGACTGGCCGACGCGTACCGCACGCGCTCCGGATTCACCGACGTCACGACGCTCGTCTACCCCGACGCGCGCCACGAGATCTTCAACGAGCAGAAGCAGGATGCCGTGCGTGCCGACCTGCTCGCGTGGCTCGACGCGCGGTTCCCGGCGCGCGACTGACGCACGCGGTCCATCGGCTCGGGCAACCTTGACGCCCTCGGAGGGCCGACGTAGGCTGGCACTGCGACTGGGGAAAGCGCATTCCCAACGAACGGACTATTCGATGAAGAACAGACTCAGCTCGATTCTGCGCGCCTCCGTGGTCGTCACCACGGTCGCCGCGCTCTCGCTCACCGTGGCTCCTGCCACGGCGGCGCCGCCGACGGGAGGGCCGGGCACCGGGCATCCGCAGATCGAGGCGCTCGACCGCGGACTCGTCGCCGCCACGACGGGAAGCGGCGTCTTCCTCAGCTGGCGGCTGCTGCAGGGCGAGGCCTACGGCGCGAACGACACGGGCCTCACCGGCGCCGACTTTGTGGTCTACCGCGACGGCGAGAAGCTCGCCACGGTGACCGACAGCACCAATTTCGTGGATGCCGCGGGCACCGCCTCGTCGTCGTACCAGGTCGCCCGGGTGCTGGCGGGAAACGAGTCCGCCCCGAGCGCGGCGGTCACCCCGCTCGCCGACGACTTCATCGACATCCCGCTGCAGGTGCCCGCGGGCGGCACGACGCCGATGGGTGAGGCGTTCACGTACTCCGCCGGTGACACCGCGGTCGGCGACGTCGACGGCGACGGACAGTACGAGTACGTCGTCAAGTGGGACCCGTCCAACGCGAAGGACGTCTCGCAGGTCGGCTACACCGGCACCGTCTACGTCGACACGTACGAGCTCGACGGCACGCTCCTCAACCGCATCGACCTCGGCGTGAACATCCGCGCCGGTGCGCATTACACGCAGTTCCTCGTCTACGACTTCGACGGCGACGGCAGGTCCGAGACGATCCTCAAGACGGCGCCCGGCACGAAGTCGGTGACCTATGCCGCCGATGGCACGGCGGCATCCGAAGCCTTCGTCACGATGCCCGCCGACGACGTCGCGGCCGGCTTCAGCCACACCGACGACTACCGCATGAGCGCGGCGGACTACGCCGATCACCTCGAAGGGGTGTTCCAGGGCTGGTCGACGCGCGACGAGGTCGTGTCGGGTCAGTGGCCCGCGACGATCGAGGAGGCCCTCGGTATCCCGGTGCAGTACGAGTACCCGCTGTCGCAGACCGACGCGCGTGCACTCGTGGACCACTTCATCGACGTGTACGCACCGTCCCGCAGCGCCAACAACCGGCTGCGGAACTTCAACGGCTTCATCGTCGACGGACCCGAGTACCTCACCGTCTTCGACGGGGCGACCGGCGCCGAGCTCGAGACGATCGACTACGAGCCGGGCCGCGGCGACGACGGCCTGCTGTGGGGCGACTACGCGATGGGACGCATCGAGCCGGGCAACCGCGTCGACCGCTTCCTGTCGGGAGTCGGCTACTTCGACGGTGAGAAGCCGTCGGCGATCTTCGCCCGCGGCTACTACACCCGCACCACGATCGCGACCTACGACTGGGACGGCCAGAACCTCACCCAGCGGTGGTTCGTCGACAGCGGTCACGTTCCGCTCACCAACCCGTTCAGCGACGGTCCGCACGGGCGTGACGGCACGGATCCCGAGTACGGCAACATCACGACGCAGGGCTTCCACAGCCTGAGCGTCGCCGACGTCGATGCCGACGGCAAGCACGAGCTCGTCTACGGCTCGGCCACGCTCGACGACGACGGATCGCTGATGTACAGCTCGACGGACACCATGCCCGAGGGGAGCGCGACGCCCGGCGTCGAGGCCCGCCTCGGACACGGCGATGCGATGCACGTCACCGACATCGATCCGAACCGCCCCGGCCTCGAGATCTTCACGGTGCACGAGGGCGGCGCGTACGCGCCCTACGGCACCGCGCTCCGCGACGCCGCCACCGGCGAGATCATCTTCGGCGCCTATTCGGGTCGCGACACCGGTCGCGGCATGATCGGCGACGTGCGCGCCGACGTCCCCGGAATCGAGACGTGGTCGAGCATGCCCGGCGGCACGGATGCCTCGGGCCTCCTGTCGGCGACCGGCGAGGTCCTCGCTGCGACCACGCCGGGGACCAACCAGTCCATCCGGTGGTCGGCCGACCTCACCACCCAGCTCGTCAACGGCAGCGGAAACGCCGACGTCACCATCGACGACTGGACCGACGGCACCGTGCTCGCGGCGACCGGAACCCGCACGAACAACGGCACGAAGGGCAACCCCAGCCTCGTGGCCGATGTGTTCGGCGACTGGCGCGAAGAGCTGCTCGTGCGCACCGCCGACTCGAGCGCGCTGCGCATCTTCACGAGCACCGAGGTGACCGGCCACAAGCTGTACACCCCGATGCACGACCCGCAGTACCGTGCCGAGGTCGCCCGCCAGCAGACGACCTACAACCAGCCGAGCTACACGAGCTTCTACCTCGCCTCCGACATGGACTTCGCCGACGTGCCGCTGCGCGCCGCGCCGCAGCCGGTCGCGAAGCCGGGCATCGGCGTCGCGAGCGCCGGCGTCAACGTCACGTGGAAGGCGCCCGAGGTCGCCGGCACGTCGCCGATCACCGGCTATGTCGTGACGCTGACTCCTGCCTCCGGTGATCCGCTCACCCTCGAGGTCGCCGGTGACAAGACCGCAGTCACGTTCCCGGGAGTACCGGCCGGGCGGTGGAAGGCGACCGTGGTCGCCGTCAACGCGCACGGCTCGTCGGACGCCTCGGAGCCGTCGGCGACGGCCGTCGTGAAAGCGGGTGCTCCGGTGCGGGTTGCCGTGAACGCGAAATCGCAGTGCGTGAACGGCACCGCGCACGTCGCGGTCTACGCCTACAACGATTCGGGGCAGAAGGCCGACATCAAGGTCACCGCGCTCGGAGTCGACAAGAAGCAGTCGGGCGTCGCACAGGGCAAGGCCGTCTACAACCTCGTCGGCAGCGGTGCGGCTTCCGTGCCGGCGGGCGAGGCATCCGTCGCGGCGTACTCCTACGTCGACGGTGTCGGCTACCACTCGACCTACCAGGTGCCTTTCGCCGCGATCACCTGCGGCTGACGACACGATGACGGATGCCGGTGCCCCTGCTGTCGGGGCACCGGCATCCGTCATCGTCGTGTCGTCGTGTCGTCGTGATGCCGCCGTCGGTGGCCACCGCATCCGCGAGCCCGCAGCCGGGAGCCGGCAGCGGTGATCAGCGCTTGCCGTGCAGGTGGTCGCGGTGCTTCTCGCTCTGGTGCTTCGCGGTGGGAACGTCGATCGGACCGGTGACCGAGAGCTCGTCCTCCCAGACCTCGATGCCCTTGACTCCCGGGAGACGGTCGCGGGTGAAGACGGGGTCCTTGCCCTCGCGACGCTGCTGGGTGTAGTCCTTCAGGAGCTTGAAGGCGACGCCCGACAGCAGCGCGATCGCGGTCAGGTTCACGAGCGCCATGACGCCCATCGCGCCGTCGGCGAAGTTCCACACGACGTCGGCGGACACGACCGAGCCCACCAGCACGGCGAGGATCGTCACGATGCGATAGCCCAGCAGCACACCCCGGCGAGGGGTGATGAACTCGATGTTCGACTGGCCGTAGTAGTAGTTGCCGAGCATCGAGCTGAAGGCGAGCAGGAAGATGATGACGGTGAGGACGACGTTCGACCACTCTCCCAGCGAGCTCACGATGGCTCCCTGAGTGAGCGAGATGCCCCGTTCGGCATTGGCGAGGTCGGGCACCGAGACCAGCACGATGAACGCCGTGATCGAGCACACGAGGAACGTGTCGAAGTAGACGCCGAGCGTCTGCACCAGGCCCTGCTTGACGGGGTGCGTGACGGCTGCGCTCGCACCGGCGTTCGGGGCCGAGCCGAGACCCGCCTCGTTCGAGAACATCCCGCGCTTCACCCCCGTCAGGATGATGTAGCCCAGCGTCGCGCCGACGACCTCGTTGGGGCCGAACGCCTGCGTGAAAATGGTCGCGAACACCTCGGGCAGCCGATCGATGTGGATGCCGACGATCACGAGTCCCAGAAGCAGGTAGAGCAGCGCCATGACCGGCACGAGTGTCTGCGTGACGTTCGCGATCCGCCGGACGCCGCCGAAGACCACGAGTGCCATGAGCACGGCCAGCACGATGCCCACGACCCACGGCATCCACCCCCCGACGTCGCCGCCGAAGCTGCCCGCGAGCGTCGCCTTGATCGTGTTGGCCTGCAGCGAGCTGAAGGCGATCGGGAAGCAGATGATCAGGATGACGGCGAACAGGATGCCCATCCAACGGGCGCCGAGACCGCGCTGCATGTAATAGGCCGGTCCGCCGCGGAAGCCGTCGGCGTCGCGGGTCTTGTAGAGCTGCGCGAGCGACGACTCGATGAAGGACGACGCGCCTCCGACGAACGCCATGAGCCACATCCAGAAGATCGCACCCGGGCCGCCGATCGCGATCGCCGTGCCCACGCCCGCGATGTTCCCGACGCCCACGCGGGAGGCCGCCGAGATCGTGAACGCCTGGAACGCCGAGACCGACTGCGGCTCACCGGATTCCTTCCGCGGCGTCTTGTCGGTGAGCGTGCGGAACATCTCGGGGATCAGCCGGAACTGCACCACCCCCGACCGAAGCGTGAAGTACAGGCCGAGCACCACCAGAACGGGCAGCACCGCCCACGTCCACAGGTTGTCGCCCCACGTCAGCAGCCATTCGTTCACGGAATCCATGCCGTCAGTATGTCGGGTGACATGCGCGCGACGCGATAGTCGGGGCCCGCCGGTGTCTCGGCGTCAGGTGACGAGGTGCCGGTGATCCCCGTGTCCGTCATCGCCGCGTCCATGGTGGCGGACGGCGCGCGGGGACGGGCGCGAAGCGCGGCGTGTCGTCCAGGATCTCCGCAGGTCGGCACGCGGGGGAACGCCGAAGGGGCGGCATCCGTCGCCGGATGCCGCCCCTTCGTGTGCTCGGATCAGCCGCGCGCGCGACGGTTCGGAGCACGCGTGCCCCGCTGGATGTCGCTGACGGTGCTGCCGGTCGTGAAGCGCTGGCCCGACGAGCGCTGAGCCGGAGCCTGAGCGGCACCGCGCTTCGCGCCCGACTGGACGCCGCGACCCTTGGCCGCGCCGGCGCCCTGCGCCTGGCGCTGACGGCCCTCGGTCGAGTCGCTGTTGCGCGTGACGCGGGGCGCG
>JASDDH010000024.1 GCA_030407505.1 Planococcus sp. APC 4015 | reverse complement strand
GGGGTGCAGCGACCGGGAGGGGCTGATGGGCCGGGGCGTGCGCGGAGCGGATCGCGGCGATCATCTCCTGGCGGTCCAGTTCGGCCGCGAGGATGCCCCGTCCCAGCTCGAGCAGCCGCCCCGTGCGCGGATCGGTGAGCACCAGCCCGCACGCGGTGCACGTGATCTGAGACACGATGGTGAAGCACGCGGGGCACCGGTGCGCGTCGGCGAGGTCGTAGGGCGACGCGGGCCACAGCCGCGTGTCGTCTGCCGGATCCGTCATGATTCCCCCGCTCAGGTGGGCTCCATCGTCCCACCGAGGGGATGCCGCACCCGGTATGGGCCGGGATAATCCTTTTACTCCCGCTCCTCTGCGCCGGAGGAGCCGCGGCATCCCGCGTGCTAGACTGACTCTTCGTCTGCGCGCACTCCCTGCTCGCAGTTCGTATCCCCTTTCTCCTCCGGCCAGAGATGGTCCGCTGAGGCGTGGGATGCAGACAAGGGATCTTGGGTGGGGCCGTCCGGCCTCACGGTACTAAGGAGACATCACTATGGCAGCAGTGTGCCAGGTGACTGGAGCTGTTCCCGGCTTCGGTCACGCAATCTCGCACTCGCACCGCCGGACGAAGCGCCGCTTCGACCCGAACGTGCAGAAGAAGACCTATTACGTCCCGTCGCTTGGTCGCAACATCAAGCTCAACGTGTCGGCTAAGGGCATCAAGGTCATTGACGCACGCGGCATCGAGTCCGTCGTCAAGGACATCCTCGCGAAGGGTGTGAAGCTCTAATGGCCAAGAAGGCACAGGACGTACGTCCGATCATCAAGCTGCGCTCGACCGCCGGCACGGGATACACCTACGTGACGCGCAAGAACCGCCGCAACAACCCCGACCGCATCGTGCTCAAGAAGTACGACCCGGTCATCCGCAAGCACGTCGACTTCCGAGAGGAGCGCTGATCACATGGCCAAGAAGAGCAAGATCGCGCGCAACGAGCAGCGTCAGGTGATCGTCGATCGCTACGCCGCGAAGCGCGCCGAGTTGAAGAAGGCGCTCGTTTCGCCGGAGTCCACCGACGAGCAGCGCGAAGCCGCCCGCCTCGGCCTGCAGAAGCTGCCGAAGAACGCCTCGCCGGTGCGTGTGCGCTCGCGCGACGTCATCGACGGTCGTCCCCGTGGCGTCCTGACGAAGTTCGGCATCTCGCGTGTCCGCTTCCGCGACATGGCTCACCGCGGCGAACTGCCCGGCGTGACCAAGTCCAGCTGGTAAGCACCGAGACAAGATCGGTGACCGCAGGTCGCTGACGCGAAGGCCCGAAGATCTCCGGATCTGCGGGCCTTCGGCGTTCCCGGCATGGTCGAATGGAGCCGTGCCCCTCGATCCGTTCTTCGCCGAGCGCCTGCGCGTGCACCGGCGCTACCTGCTCGGTCGCGCTCTGAGCTCGGCACGCACCCGGCTCACGGCGCTGTGGCCGTTCGGGCGGTCGCCGGAGCCCCCGGCATCCCGATCATCGAAACCCCGGCTCAGCCCCCGCGCGCGCCACCGCCGCGCTGCCCTGTCGTGGGACCGCTCCGAACTCGCGAACGTCGGCACCCCCGGGCCCGACGTGCCGGTCACCGAGCACGAGGTGCCCGGTTCGCCGCCGTTCCGCGTGCGCATCCATCGTCCGGCCGGTGTCGACGGCCCGATCCCGGCGGTGCTGTCGTTCTACGGCGGCGCATTCCGCATCGGGGGCATCGACTACCCGACGACGGATGCCGCGCACCGCCGTCGCGCGCAGGACTCGGGCGTCGCGATCGTGGCCGTCGACTACGCCCTCGCGCCCGAGCATCGGTATCCGGTGCAGGTCGAGCAGGCCTACGCGGCGCTCGAGTGGCTCGTCGCCGAGGGCACGCAGCTCGGCATCGACGTCGATCGGCTCGGCGTCGCCGGGGTGTCGGCGGGGGCGAACCTGGCGGCCGCCCTCACGCTCGTCAATCGCGACCGCGGTGCGTTCCCGCTGAGGCTGCAGGTGCTCGAGGTGCCCGTGACGGATCTCACCGGTCGGCAGCTCGATCTGCGCGCGACGCGGGCCCTCGGCATCCCGAGTCTCATCGCACTGCGCGAGCTGCGTTCTGTCGCGACCACCTATCTCGGGGCGGTCCGGCGCGCGAAGGAACCCTATGCGTCACCGCTGCGCGCGGAGTCGCATGCGGGTGTCCCCCCGGCGGTCATCCTCACGGCCGAGTACGACCCGCTGCGCGGCGACGGAACCGCCTACGGCGCAGCATTGCGGGCGGCAGGGGTGGATGCGAGCGTGGTGCAGTACCTCGGCGTCACGCACGACACCGCGATCTTCACGGGAGTGCTGCCCGCCGCGCGCCGCTGGCACGACGACGTCGTGACCGCCCTGCGCCGTCTGCACGGCTGAAGCCGGCTGCGCGGGGTGGCCGGCCGCGCGGGTGTGGCCGGCGACGGCCGTGGCATCCCGAGTGCGCTTCGTGCGCACGAGCGCGCTGCCCGCGTGCGCGCGCGGCGGGATCGCTCGTGCGCAACCAGCTCACTCGACGGGATGTGTCGAGCCAGAACCTCGCCGGACAGGACACCGCGGCGCCCGCACCGCACGTGCGGTCATCGGCTCGAGACGAGGGTTTGGACCGCCTCACCGGTCACAGGAGTCACATCTGACCCTCGACACGCCGTGCAGAACGTCGAAAAGCGTCAGAAATCCGCGAGATTCCGCGGATCTGTGGCTATGGTGAAGGCGGTCGATCCGACCAGCCGGGGGGCTCGCGCCAACCGGTCCCAGCAACAGGGGCGGCAGATTCGCCGCCTTGGAGGACAACCCAATGGCTGACAAGTCCATCACCAAGACCGAGCTCGTCGCGAGCATCGCCAGCGCCACCGGCCAGAGCCAGGCAGCTGTGTCGGGCGTACTCGACTCCCTCTTCTCGACCGTCTCGGAGGCCGTCGCCAAGGGCAGCAAGGTCTCGATCCCGGGCTGGATCTCGTTCGAGCAGGTCGCCACGTCGGCTCGCACGGGCCGCAACCCGCAGACCGGTGCCGAGATCAAGATCCCCGCGGGCAAGCGCGTCAAGGTCACGGCCGGCTCGAAGCTGAAGGCCGCCGTCAAGTGAGTCGAGGCGGATCAATGCTGCGCAGCAGCGTTGATGCGCCTTCGACTCAGGTCGAGTAGGCCGCCGAAGGCGACCGTACCGAGACCTCGAAGTCACTTCGAAGGGGGATGCCGTCAGGCATCCCCCTTCTTCGTGCCCGCTTAGGCTTGGATGGTGAACCTCTCGCCGCGCGCGCTGCGGGCCGCCGGCCCTGCGATCCTCGTGATCGCGGCGCTCGCCACGATCACGGGGGCCCTCGCGTACGGCGGCGGCGCCGCCCCGCTCGAGATCGGCGACGCCGGACCCGTCGTGCGCTGGGGGCTGCCGATCGCGAAGCTCGTGGTGAACATCTCGGCCGCCGGCGTGGTGGGCGTTCTCGTGACGGCGCTGTTCGCGCTGAAAGCGGGTGAGCGCGCGTTCGACACGGCGCTGGATGCGGCATCCGTCTCGGCGGCGCTCTTCACCATCGCGTCCGCGATGACCGGCTTCCTCACGTTCGTCGACGCGTTCAATCCCGCGATCGACGCGGGACCGGAGTTCGGAGCACAGCTCGGGCGGTTCCTCGTTGAGACCGAGACGGGGCGCACCTGGCTCATCACGACGGTCGCCGGCGCCGTGCTCACGGTGCTGACCTTCGCCGTGCGCACCTGGACGCCGACGCTCCTCGTCGCGATCTTCGCCATCGCCTCGCTCGTGCCGATGGGAACGCAGGGGCATTCGGGCGAAGAGGCCTTCCACCACGAGGCGATGACCGCCCTCATCATCCACATCATCGGCGCGGCCGTCTGGCTCGGCGGGCTGCTGCTCATGGTCATCGCGCGCCCGCAGCTCGACCGCGACGCAACAGCCACCGCGCTCTCGCGATACTCGAGCCTCGCGCTCGTCGCCTTCTTCGTGGTCGCGGTGAGCGGCACCGTGCGCGCGGCGATCGGGCTGCGCGATTTCGAGGCGCTGTTCTCGCCGTACGGGCTGATCCTCGTGGTCAAGATCGTCGCCCTCGTCGTCATCGGCGGCCTGGGCGCCTGGTACCGCAAGGGCCTCATCGGTCGCCTGCGAGACGACGGATCGTCTCGCCGCTTCTGGGGCCTCATCGCGTTCGAGCTGGCGCTGATGGGTGTGGCGAGCGGCGCTGCGGCGGCCCTCGCCCGCACGCCCCCTCCGGTGGCGGCGCTCGTGCCGGCCGTGCCGACGCCCGCCGAAGTGCTCACCGGCGCCCCCCTGCCTCCTGAACTCACCATCGAGCGCTGGTTCACGTCGTTCAACGTCGACCTCATCTGGGCCTTCGCGGCAGGATTCGGACTGTTCTTCTACGCGGTCGGCGTCGCGCGTCTGCACCGCCGAGGCGACAGCTGGCCGGTGTTCCGCACCGTCACGTGGACGGCGGGGCTGCTGCTGCTCGTGTGGGTCACCGCCGGACCGATCAACGTCTACCAGGACTATCTGTTCAGCGTTCACATGATCGGCCACATGCTGCTGAGCATGGCGATCCCGACGCTGCTCGTGGTGGGTGCGCCGGTGAGCCTGGCGGCGCGCGCGATCCGCAAGCGCGACGACGGCACCCGCGGCGGTCGCGAGTGGATCCTCTGGGCGGTCCACTCGCCCGTGGCCCGCATCCTCACCAACCCCTTCGTGGCGGCCGGCCTGTTCATCGGGTCTCTGTGGGTCTTCTACTTCACCGACCTGTTCCGCTGGTCGCTGTACGACCACCTCGGACACGAGTGGATGGTCGCGCACTTCCTGATCACGGGCTATCTGTTCGTACTCACCCTCATCGGGATCGACCCGGTGCCGTGGCGGCTGCCATACGCCGGCCGGCTGCTGCTGCTCATCGGCGTCATGGCGATGCATGCGTTCTTCGGCATCGCGATCATGATGCAGTCCGGGCTCATGATCGCCGAGTGGTTCGGCTCGATGGGCCGGACGTGGGGTGTGACGCCCCTCGAAGACCAGTACGCCGGCGGTGGCGTGGCATGGTCGGTGGGCGAGATCCCGACGCTGATCCTGGCGATCGCGGTCGCGATCCAGTGGAGCCGTTCGGACGAGCGCATCCAGAAGCGCCGCGACCGCCACGCCGACCGCACCGGCGACGCCGAGCTCACGGCTTACAACGAGCAGCTGGCCGCTCTGGCCGAGCGCGACGCGCGCACCCCGAGCTGAACCGCGGTCAGGACCCTTCGGGCGCGCCGACCGTGATCGACACGGTGCCGTCGGGCAGCACCGTGATCTGCGCGGTGAGGGCGAACGGCACGTCGACACTCACCGGACGCACCGAGCCGTCGAAGAGCGACCGGATGTCGACATCGATGTGCGCGACGGCCTCGGTCGGCGGAATCGCCCACCCGTTGCCGTCCGGCTCCAGCGCCACCGCGGGTCCCTGTGCGATCGACCAGTCGGGGGCCGAGGCGAGTCGCTCCTTCACCGAGAAGCCGAATGGGCAGCCGGTGGGCTGCAGCACCTCCTGCGTCGCACACGATGCGAGGAACTCGTCGACGCGCTCCTGCACGACCGAGACCAGCTTGTCGGTCGGCTCGGCCTGCAGGTCGACCGGTACCGACTGGAATGGGCTGTCCGAGAGCACGGCCGCCCCGGGGGTCGCCGAGATGGCGGTGTCGACCGAGACGGAGTAGATGCCCGGCGAGAACACCAGCAGCGCCAGCGGCGCGAGCGGATCGGCGTCGAGTCCGTCGGGCGAGACCTGCCGCTTGTCGATCGAGAAGCCGTTGACGTCGAACTCCATCGAGCCCCGCACGACGAGATCGATGAGGGCCAGGGGGCTCTGCGCGAAGCGCCACGTGGGGGCGACGCCGGTGCTTCCGTCGCGCTCGACCTCGAAGGTCGTCTCGCCCGCGAATGCTCCGGCACGATAGGTCACGGTGACGCGGGTGACGTCGTCGTCGGCGACCTCGGAGACGATCGCGATGTCGGTCAGGGCGGCCAGGGCATCCCGGCGCAGCAGCACGTCGGAGGCCACGGCCGGAAGTCCGGCTGCCTCGAGCTCGGCGGAATCCACCGCGACTCCGGGAACGGCGAGGGCCTCGGCGGCGCGGCCGTCGGCGAGCAGGCCGAGATAGCGCTCGACGAAGGCGGTGGGCGAATAGAACTCCCGATACAGGATGCCGACGGTCGCCGCGAGGGCGCTCACGAGCAGTGCCCCCACGACGGCGAGCACGGTCAGGTCGAACGCCAGGCGCCGCCGACGGCGGCGGGCGGCGGCATCCGGAATCGACGCGGTCGTCGCCGTTGCGCCGACGACCCGCGTGTCCACCGCCCCTTGGTCCACCTCTCCAGTGTAGGAACGACCGTGGGCCGGCGACGATCTCGCGCCGCACGCCGTCACGTACGCGGCTGTGGATGACGCCTGCGGCCGCGACATCGCGAACTACCATGAATCGGTGACCATGCCCGAACTGTCCGCCGAGCAGGAGGCGCTGTTCAGGCTCATCGAAGACACGAACGAGCACGTCTTCGTCACCGGCCGGGCGGGCACGGGAAAGTCGACGCTGCTTCAGCACCTCGCGTGGCACACGTCGAAGCAGATCGCGGTGTGCGCGCCGACCGGCGTGGCCGCCCTCAACGTCGACGGCCAGACGATCCACTCCCTGTTCCGGCTGCCGATCGGCCTGATCGGCCCGTCCGACGAGAAGCAGTCCGACGCGACACGCAAGATCCTCAACGCGATCGAGACGCTCGTCATCGATGAGATCTCGATGGTCAACGCCGACCTGATGGATGCCATGGACCGCTCGCTGCGCATCGCGCGCGGGCGGCGCCACGAGCCGTTCGGCGGCGTGCAGATCGTGATGTTCGGCGACCCGTACCAGCTCGCCCCGGTGCCGCCGCGCGGCGACGAGCTGCGCTACGTGCAGGACCACTACCGCTCGTTCTGGTTCTTCGACGCGCACGTGTGGGCCGGTGAAGCATCCGATGGCCTCATCGAACTCGGTAGACACGGCGCCGAGCTGCACATCCGCGAGCTCGTCGACATCCATCGTCAGGCCGACGCCGGCTTCAAGGCGATGCTCAACGCGGTGCGTCACGGCATCGTGACGGCCGACATCGCACAGACGCTCAACGAGACCGGCGCCCGCACGCCGCCGGCGGCGGACGACGACGAGGCGCCCATCATCACGCTGGCGACCCGCAACGACATCGTCACCAACATCAATCGGCGCCACCTCGAGGCGCTGCGCGGCCGCGAGCAGACGGCGCTCGCCGAGGTGAGCGGTGATTTCGGGCGGGGGGATGCTGCGTTCCCCGCCGACTCGGAGCTGAAGCTGAAGGTCGGGGCCCAGGTGATGTTCCTGCGCAACGACCGCGGAGCGTTCCCCGATCCTCCGCGCTGGGTCAACGGCACGATCGGCAGGGTCACCCGCATCGCCGGCGGCACCGTGCGCGTCGACGTCGACGGCGACGAATTCGACGTCGAGCCGAGCGTGTGGGAGAAGTACCGCTACGCGTACGACCCGGCATCCCGTTCGCTCACGCGCGACATCGTCGCGGAGTTCACGCAGTTCCCGCTGCGGCTCGCGTGGGCGGTCACGATCCACAAGTCGCAGGGCAAGACCTACGACCGGGCGATCGTCGACCTCGGGTCGGGCGCGTTCGCTCCGGGGCAGACCTATGTCGCGCTGTCGCGGCTCACGTCGCTCGACGGGCTGTACCTCACCCGGCCGCTGCGACCGGCCGACATCCGCGTCGACCCCGACGTGCGCCGGTTCATGGCCGGTGTGCGGCGTGAGGCGTCGACGCGGGCGCTACCGGAGGGCTAGGCGACGGCGTCGCTCAGGCGATCGCGCTTCGCCGCGGCGAGGTCTTCGAACAGCTCGGTGTTGAAGCGGTACGCCAGGAGCACCTCGTCGATCACCCGTGCCTGCTCGGCGGCATCCCACGGAGCGGCGTCGAGCTGCTCGCGATAGACGTCCTTGAAGGCGGCGGGGTCGGCGATGTCGCCGAAGATGTAGAACCCGATGCCGTTGGTCTCGAAGCCGAAGCGCCGGGCCATCAGCCGCCCGATGAACAGCCCACCCGACAGGTCGCCGAGGTAGCGGGTGTAGTGGTGGGCCACGAACCCGCCTGCCCAGGTCGCGCCCACCTGGTTGATGCGTTCGACGTAGCGGCGCGTCGTCGGCAGCGGCTCGACGACCTCGCGCCACTCGGGGCCGATCAGGAACTCGAGGTCGGCTTCGAGCGCCGGCAACCGGGTGAGCTTCTCGCTGATGAAGACGGCGGCGACCGGGTCGTTGCGCATCTGGACGGCCGTGCGCTCGAGCGCCTCGTAGACGAACCAGTGCTGCACGACCAGCGAGATGTAGTCCTCGCGGGTGCCGTCGCCCTTCATGAGGTCGGCCATGAAGCCCGCGTGCTCGCTGCCCGCATGGGCGTTCGAGGACCGCTCGCGCAGCGCGGTCGAGAAGCGGATCGGGTCGCTCATGCCGTCAGTGTAGACGACTTAGGGCTACCTAACCTAGGGCGGATCTCAGCTGTGCGGACGCGGCTCCACGCCCAGGAGCGCGCACGCCTCGTCGTACAGGGCCACGATCTCGCGGCGCACCTCGGCCCGCTCGGCGATGGGACCGCCGAGCCAGGGCACGATGATCGTGACCGGGGTCCCATCGGCACTCTCGGCATGCCACCGGCCGCCGTCGCCGTCGAAATCGGTCATCGACGCCGCGACGACCTCGGGGTCGGCTCCGAACGCACGGCTGATCAACAGGTTGTCGTCACCGTGGTCGCCGTTCATGTGTCCGAGCACCGCGGTGCGCACCGAATCGTCGAAGATATGGGCCATGACGCCCACCCTACGGACCGTCGTGACTGTCTCGTGACCTGCGTGTGTTTGAATCTTCATGGTCTCCGGGGGGTTGATTCATGCGAGCCGAGACATGGCGCAGGGCTGGGGCGGCGATCGCCGCCGCAGTCGTGACGATCGTGGTGCTCGCGGGGTGTTCCGCGCCCGACTCCGACGTCGACATGCCCGCACAGGTCGACGGTACCTTCCAGAGCGACGCGCAGGCGCAGCTGCAGGGCGCCGTCGAGCAGGCGATGGCGGCATCCGGCTCATCGGGCGCCATCGTGGGCGTCTGGGCACCCTGGAGCGGGTCGTGGGTCAGCGGACTGGGCACCCAGACACCCGGTGGCGCGGCCGTCGAGGCCGACATGCAGTTCCGTATCGGACAGATGACGCGCCCCATGACATGCGACGTGCTCTACGCCGTCGTCGGCGAGGGCATCGTCGCTCTCGACGACCCGGTGTCGGACTACGTCTCGGGCGTCGCCGACCTCGACGACGTGACCCTCGAGCAGCTGTGCGACAGCACGTCGGGCATCGGCTCGTTCAAGACGCAGCTCAACCCGCTGCTCACCTCCAACCCCTACCGCGCGTGGAATCCCCGCGAAGTCGCCAGCTACGGCCTCGGTCAGCCGCGGCTGTCCGAGCCGGGCGCGGCGTACAACGAGTCCGACACCGGCTATGTGCTGCTCGGTCTGGCGCTGGAGCGCGCGACGGGCCGCAGCGCGGCATCGCTCATCCAGCAGTACGTCTCGCGGCCACTCGGCTTGAGCGCGACCGCACTGCCCTCCAGCGTCGCCGACACCCCGACCGGCGGCGCCGGGTCGCTGACGGGCCTGCTGGCGGTGCAGGGCGAGGGCGGAGTGTTCGACTGCGCCTCGCCCGTCGACGTCTCTGCGATGTCGGCGAGCATCGGCTTCACCGACGCCGGTGTCGTCTCGAACGTTCAGGACCTCCGCATCTACGTCCAGTCGCTCGCGTCGGGCACCCTCATCCCCGACGCCATGGCCGAGCGTCGGCTCGACGGCGCGCTCCCGCTGTGGAACGGCGCCCCGACCTGGCTCAACGCCGGTGGCGGCGCGGTGGCCGCCGGGTCGCTCGTGGGCAGCTACGGCTCGATCCGCGGGTACTCGACGGCGGCCTTCGCCGACCCCGACACGGGCCTCACGGTCGTCGTGGTGCTCAACAACTCCGCCAGCGGTGCGGGCCCCGCGCTGTGGCTCTCGTGGGAGCTCGCGGCGCTCGCGTCCAAGCTGCCCGCGACCGAAGGCGAGACGGTCCCCGAGGCGGGGCTGCCGTGGACGGCCGAGCAGCAGGCGCAGTCGATCCTCGACGGTGCCATCTGTCCTCCGGCATCCTGATCAGATCGTGACCCGAGGGGGCGCGGGCTCGGCGGCGCTGCTCGTGGTGGCGGGACTCGCCTGCCAAGAGGTCGGTGCGGCGTTCGCGGTGCTGCTCTTCCCCGAGGTGGGGCCGCTGGGCATGGTCATGCTGCGGCTGGTGTTCTCTGCGGGCATCCTGCTCGCGATCGCGCGCCCGAGCCTGCGAGGCAACTCGAGGGACGGGTGGAGGGCGGTCGTCGCGCTCGGAGTCGTGCTCGCCGTCATGAACGGCTTCTTCTACCTCGCCCTCGAGCGGCTCGCGCTCGGGGTGACCGTCACCATCGAGGTGCTCGGGCCCCTCGTGCTCTCGATCGTGATGAGCCGCCGGGCATCCGCGTGGCTGTGGGCGCTGCTCGCCTTCGCGGGCGTGCTCGCCCTGGCCGGCGGCGGCTGGGAGCGTCTCGACCCGCTCGGAGTCGTCTTCGCGCTGGGCGCCGCGGTGAGCTGGGCCGGGTACATCCTCGCCTCGGCGCGCGTCGGGCGGGAGTTCCCGAAGCTCGACGGCCTCGCCCTCGCCATGGCGATCGGCGCGGTCGTCGCGCTGCCGATCGGTGTGCTCGATGCCGGCTCAGCCCTGCTGCGTATCGACCTCCTCGCCCTCGGGGCCGCGGTGGCGATCCTGTCGTCGACGATCCCGTACGCCTTCGAACTCGTGGCGCTGCGGCGCCTGCCCGCCGCCGGATTCGCGGTGCTCATGAGCCTCGCCCCGGCGACAGCGGCGCTCGCCGGATTCCTGATGCTCGGGCAGGGGATGACGGTTCTCGAGATCGTCGGCATCGCGCTCGTCGTCGCGGCGAGCGTCGGTGCGGTGCGGGCGTCGGCTCGCGTCGAACCGCTGGCGTGATCGGGGCTGCGTCGCGGAAGACCGTCGAGTCGCCTACTCTGTCTGCATACCCCCAGCCCAGCGGGGGTGGTCCGCAGCGACGGAATCCGGAGCGCCAACTCCCCCGCCGCGTGCAGCCTCCCGTTCCGAGACGCCCCCACGGCTCGGTGACGGTACCCGTCGGGCTTCCCCTGGGTTCGTGAAGGGCCATCCCCGTGGCACAGCCGACGATCACCTCCTCCGCCCCGCGGTGGAACCCCACCGCCCCGCTCAGCGCGATGCGCGGCGTGGGCGCCCTGCTGCGACCCCGCTGGATGTTCGCGTCGCTGGTCGTCGTCGCCACCGCCGTCGGCATGCTCGCTCTCGAGATCTCGGAGCAGGACCTCGCCGCCGCCCGCGACGCGCGCATCGCGTCGAACGCCGTGCTCGACACGCGCCTGCAGGCCGCGCAGGCCGCGAACGACCGCCTGCGCATCCGCACGGCCGACCTGCGACTCGTCCTGGCCGCGCAGGGTGAGCGGCTCGCATCCACGGAGGGCTTCCTGAAGTGAGCCCGGGCACCCGGAGGGGCCTCGCGCTCCTCGTCACCGGTGCGGTGGTGCTGGTGGGGTTCCAGCTCGCCGAGCGGGCGCAGGTCGTCTCCGAACTCGCTGCCGCCGACCAGGTCGGCGCCGTGCGCCAGGCAGCCGTCGACGCCGAGACGACCGACGCCCGCGACCTCGGCGAGCAGCATGCCGAGCTGCTCACGGTGTCGACCACGTACGACGCGCTGCTGGACGCACGCGACGTGTTCGTCGCTTCTCTGGGCACGGTCGACGCGGCATTCGGCAGCGCGAGCGGCAAAGTCGACACCGCTGCCCGTCGCGCCGAGGTTCTCGAACTCCAGCAGGAGGTGCTGACCGAGCGCACCGATCCGACGATCGTGACGGATGCGGCCGCCACCGCCGACGGCGTCGCCCAGGCCGTCACCGCGTCCGTCGCCGACTTCGACCGCGAGCAGGCGCGCATAGCCGCCGAGCGGGCTGCTGCCGCCGCTGCGGCCTCGCGTCCCCCGCGTGTGTGGTCGGGGTCGAGCGCAGCGGCGGGGCCCGTGTCAGGCGGGTACGACCGCGTGCGCGCGGCGCTCGACCGTGTCGGCGGCGGGCACGTGCGCCTCGAGGAGTTCGCCGGCGCGTGCGGCGGCGGCACGGCCGCCGCGTGCGCGTCGCCGGGCGTCATCCGCTTCACTCCCGGCCTCGCCTCGTGGTCGGACGCCCGCCTGCACTGGGCGATGACGCATGAGCTCGCCCACACGTACCAGTTCCCCATCTGGGGCGCACTGGTGAGCTCGAACGGCTACTCGTCGCTGTTCGGCGGCAACATCGAGCTGCTCGCCAACTGCATGGCCGCGCAACGCGGGTACGGCAGCGCCAACGTGTCGTGCTCGGGGGCTCAGCTCCAGTGGGCCGGCGCGATCTGGACCGGGGGCGTCCCGGGCTGAGCCCGGCTCTCAGGCTCCCCAGGAGACCTCGACGTCGAGCACCCAGGTGATGCCGAAGGGATCGCGCAGCATCCCGTACAACGGCGCCCACTGCGACGGCGCCAGGGGAGCGATCACGGTCGACGGGGGAGCGAGCTTCGTCCACAGCTCGGCGATCTCGTCCGGGTCTGCGCCCCGCAGCGAGACGAAGAGAGGGATGACGCCGGGGCTCCACTCCACGGCGGCGGGCACGTCGTACGCCATGAGGCGGAAGCCGTTCGGCGCCGAGACCTGGCCCCACACGACCTGATCCGCCTCGGCGGGGTCGGTCACGCGCCCGGCTTGGGCATAGGTGAACGACGCGACCTCGCCGCCGAAGACGGACTGGTAGAACTCGAGCGCGCGGCCTGCATCGCCGCGGAAGTTGAGGTGGGGGGTGACGTTGACGGTCATGATTCTCCTTCTGGATGCCGGACGCTCTCGGCCCGGTCGCATACACGCTGTCAGGAGAAGCGGCCGGATACTGTCCGCTACTGGTCTTAGCCTGACGACATGACCTCACCGACCTCGCGCCTGCTGCGCCTGCTTTCGCTGCTGCAGGCCAGACGGGATTGGCCGGGCGACGTGCTCGCCGAGCGCCTCGATGTCAGCGCACGCACCGTCCGCCGCGACGTCGAGCACCTGCGCGAGATGGGCTACCGCGTCACGGCTGTCAAGGGCCCGGACGGCGGGTACCGCCTGGACGCGGGGTCCGAGCTGCCGCCGCTGCTTTTCGACGACGGGCAGGTGGTGGCGCTCGCCGTCGCGCTGCGCACGGCATCCGCGAGCGGGGTCGACATCGCCGAAGACGCCGAGCGGGCGCTCGCCACAGTGCGCCAGGTCTTGCCGCAGCGCCTCCGGCATCGGCTCGACGCGCTCACCGTGACCGGCGCGGTCGATCCCCAGCCGGTCGTGGACCCGACCGTGCTGCTGGCCGTCAGCGCCGCTGTGCGCGCGACCGAGGTGCTGCGATTCGGCTACACATCGGGTGGAGGTCTCACGACGAGGCGGCGGGTCGAGCCGCATCACATCGTCGCGTCGGGGGGACGGTGGTACCTCGTGGCTTGGGATCTCGATGTCGACGACTGGCGCATCCACCGCGTCGACCGCATGGCGCCGGTCACGCCTACGGGGCCGCGGTTCCGGCGCCGCGACCTGCCGCAGGCCGACGTCGCGACCTTCGTGGCGGCGCGGTTCAAGGGCTCATCGCACGAGAATCGCTGGCCCTGCGAGGGGCGGGTCGTGCTCACGGCATCCGCCGCCGAGATCGCGCCCTACATCGGCGAAGCCGAGGTCATCGACCGGGGCGACGGCACGAGCGAACTGCGGGCGGGTTCGTGGTCGTGGGAATCGCTCGCGGCTTCCCTGATGCGCTTCGGCGTCGAGATCGAGGCTGCGCAGCCGCCCGATCTCGCCGACGCGTTCATCACGGTCGGCAGGCGGATGCTGGCCGCAGGCGTCCCGGGCTGATCAGTCGATCTCGCCGCCGGCCACCGTCTCGGCCAGGGCGTGCACCCGCGACAGGTGGTGGCTGCCGTAGAAGTCCGCCGACGTCAGACGTGCGGCATCCGTCGTCGTCTGCTCGTCCTTCGCGAGCACGGCGGTGACCGCCGACGCGTGCATCCACCCGCCGGCGAGCGTGCCCAGCAGCATGAGGTAGGGCACGCTGACCGCGTGCACATCACGGGGCGACTCCGCGAAGCCGAGCAGATCGGCGGTCGCGCGACGCCCGGCGTCGAGCGCCCGGGCGAGCCGGTCGGCGGTGCGCGCGGCGACCGGGTGGTCGACGCCGCGAAGCTGGGCGACGGTCTGCTCCACGGCCGTGAAGAGCTCCTCGGCCGTCGCTCCGCCGTCTCGCAGCACCTTGCGGCCGACGAGGTCGTTGGACTGGATCGCGGTCGTGCCTTCGTAGATCGTCGTGATGCGCACGTCGCGGTAGTGCTGGGCGACGCCGGTCTCTTCGATGAAGCCCATGCCACCGAAGACCTGGATGCCCTCGCTCGTGACCTGGATGGCATCCTCGGTCGTCCAGCCTTTGAGGATCGGCACGAAGAACTCGCCGAGCCGGTTGACGTCCTCGTCGCTCTCGCCGCGGTCGAGCAGATCGCCGACGTAGACGCCCAGCGCGCGCATCGCGAAGATCTTGCTCGACATCGACAGCAGGAGACGCCTGACATCGGGGTGCTCGGCGATGCTCGAGCCGGCGGGGCGGTCGAGCACGCGGCCCTGCAGGCGGTTCGCGGCGTAGGCGGCGGCCTCCTGATACGAACGATCGGCGATGCCGGTGGCCTGGAAGCCCATGCCTGCGCGGGCCGAGTTCATCATGATGAACATGCCGGCGAGGCCTCCGCCGAGCTCGCCGACGAGGTAGCCGGTCGCGTCTTCGTAGGCGAGCACGCACGTGGGGCTGCCGTGGATGCCGAGCTTGTGCTCGATCGCTACCGTCGTGACGGCGTTGCGCTCGCCGAGGCTGCCGTCGTCGTCGACGAGGAACTTCGGGACGACGAACAGGGACAGGCCCTTCGCCCCGTCGGGGGCTCCCGGGGTGCGGGCGAGCACGAGGTGCACGATGTTCTCGGCGATGTCATGGTCGCCCCACGTGATGAAGATCTTCTGCCCGCGGATGCCCCAGCTGCCGTCGTCGCGCGGCGTCGCGATGGAGCGGATCGCCCCGAGATCCGTCCCGGCCTCGGGCTCGGTGAGGTTCATCGTGCCGGTCCACTCGCCCGAGACGAGCTTGGTGAGGAAGATCTCGCGCAATTCGTCGGATGCCGCGGCATCCAGAGCATGGATCTGGCCCGCCGTCAGCAGCCAGCACAGCGCGAAGGCCGCGTTCGACGCGTTCCACATCTCGCTGAGACCCGCGCGGATGCCGCCCGGCAGCCCGTCGCCCCCGGCCGACACGGGCGCCTCGGCGGTGACCCAGCCGGCATCCACGAAGGCCTTGTAGGCCTCGGCGAAGCCGTCGGGCAGGTGGACCTGGCCGTCGTCCAGGCGCGCGCCGACCTGGTCGCCGGTGCGCTCGAGAGGTGCGATGACGGATGCCGCGAAGTCGCCGGCCGCCGCGAGGATGTCGGTCGCATCGTCGACCGACAGCTCGCCGCCGGTCGCGCGGTCGACGAGATCGAGGCCGAACGCCTCACCGAGCAGGAACGTGTAGTCCTCGACGGGAGGGGAGTACGGGGATGAGTCGGCCATGACGGTCTCCTTCGGGCGGGGCGTGAAACTGCGGTTCAGTCTATTTGGCACTGCGTCTCATCGCTAGTGGGTGTCGGTGCGGCGGCCGATAATGGAGGCGGCGAGAAGGAGGACGCGATGAGCGACATCAAGACGAAGGCGACGGATGCCGACGTGCACTCGTTCCTCGAGAGCGCTGCGACCCCGCGAAGGCGCGAGGAAGGTCTGCGGCTCGCCGAGGTCTTCACCGAGATGACGGGCGTGGAACCGAAGATGTGGGGACCGACGATGGTGGGCTACGGGAGCTTCCACTACGTCTCGCCGAGCAACCCCCGCACGCGCGGCGACTGGCCGAAGGCCGGATTCTCGCCCCGCAAGGCGAAGCTGACGTTCTACGGCCTCACCGACCTTCCAGAGGGGGCCGCGCTCCTGCCGTCGCTCGGCACATTCACGCAGGGTGCCGGGTGCGTCTATGCGAACAAGCTCGACGACCTCGATCTCGACGTGCTGCGCCGCCTCATTGCGATCGCGTGGTCGCGTGGCGACGATCCGGATCCGCGGGCATGACGCTGGAACCGGGGATCTACGAGCACTTCACAGGTGCACGCTACGAGGTGATCGGCGTCGGGCGGCACAGCGAGACCGAAGAAGAACTGGTCTACTACCGCCAGCTCTACGGCGACTACAGCTTCTGGATGCGGCCGCTCGGGATGTTCACCGAGCATGTCGAGCGCGACGGCTACAGCGGGCCGAGGTTCGTCCGCGTCGCCTGAGCGCGGGGGCTCAGGCGACATTCACGGCCCACCCGCGTCACGTGCTGGGAGACTGGGCGCATGTCCCCGGTCCCCGACGCCGCTCGCCCGCGGCTGCTGTACGTCGAGGACGAAGACGAGATCGCCCGGATCGCGGTCGAGGTGCTGTCCGACGATTACGAGGTCGACCACGCGTCCACAGGCGAACAGGCGCTCGCCCTCGCCCTGCGTCGTCGCTACGACGTCCTGGTCGTCGATCGCCGGCTTCCCGCGATGTCGGGTGTCGACTTCCTCGAGGCGGTGCGCACGGCGCGCATCACGACGCCCGCACTGATGCTCACCGCGCTCGGCTCGGTCCAGGACCGGGTGACCGGACTCGACGGCGGCGCCGATGACTACCTCGTCAAGCCCTTCGACTTCGCCGAGCTCCTCGCCCGGCTGCGGGCGCTGCGTCGCGGGACCCGGGCGATCGGCGATCGCCGTGAGATCGGCTCGTGGGTGTTCACTCCCCGGACCCAGGCGCTGTACTCGCCGACCGAACGCCGCATCGCCCTCACGGCGGCGGAGACCGATCTGCTCGAGCTGCTCACGTCCTCGCCCGAGCACGTCTTCAGTCGCGACGAGATCCTCGAGAGCGTGTTCCCCGGCGGCTCCGCGGCGACGGTCGACACGTACGTCCACTACATCCGTCGCAAGGCGACCCCGGAGGTCATCGAGACCGTCCGGGCTCGCGGCTACCGAAGCGGCGACCCGACGTGACCGGACGCGATCGTCCGGGCGTCGCGGCGGACCGCCGACGCGTTCAGCAGTCGGCTCTGCGGGTCGGGCTCACGGTGGGGCTCGCGTCGGCGGCGATCGTCGGTCTCATCACGGTCATCACGGTCGCGGCGATGTTCGCGACGTCGCGCCCCGATCCGCGGCCCGGTCGCGGAGGCGGGGAGCGCTGGGACGACCGCATCCTCGACCTCGACGACGTCGTGCCGGTCGCGATCGTGCTCGGAGTCCTCGGCGTGCTCGCCCTCGGGGTGATCGCCTGGTACATGGCCCGGCGGGCGGCGCGACCGCTCGCCGAGGCGCTGGAGGTCCAGCGGGCGTTCGTCGCCGACGCGAGTCACGAGCTGCGCACTCCTCTGACCACGCTGACCAGCCGCATCCAGCTCGCGCAGCACCGGCTCGATCGCGGAGGCGATGTCGACGGCGTCCTCGACGACCTCCGGCGCGACGCCGCGGTGATGGACGACGTGCTCAGCGATCTGCTCCTCACCGCCGAGACAGCGGGGGCGCGCAGCGGCGACGCCGACGCGGTGTCGTCTGTCGCGTCCGCCGCCGGTGAGGCCATCGACGTGATCGGTCCGCGGGCGGCGGATGCCGGCATCCGGATCGAGCAGTCCATCCCGGCCGGACTCGAGACCGCCGCCGACGGGACGGCGCTCATGCGGGCGCTGGTCGCACTGCTCGACAACGCGGTGCGGTTCTCTCCGCCGGACGGTGCGGTCTCGGTGACCGCCGCGGCCGCCGGTCGCAGCGTCCAGGTGCGGGTCGTCGACGAAGGCGGCGGCATCGCCGGCGATCCTGAGCGACTCTTCGAGCGCTTCGCGCGCGACGACACCTCGACGACGCATCGCGGGTTCGGGCTCGGCCTGCCGCTGGTGCGCGACATCGCGACGCGCTTCGGCGGCACGGTGGGCGTCGAACGCACCTCGTCGTCGGGCACGACCTTCCTGCTCGTCCTGCCGGCCGCGCGTCGCTGAACCCGCCGGCCGCGGATCGCTTATGGATCTGCTGGGTGAGCCGCATTCTTTGAGCGGTCTTGGAACGCGCCGCCGACAGTGGGGGCATGACACAAGACAACCCCACCACCCCTGAATCCACCGGAGGCAGGGACGTCCCCGCTGAGGCCGGCTCGTCACCGTACTCCGACACGGCGGCCTCCGGGCCCGAGCACCTGCCCACGACTCCGTCGCCCGTCGCGACCGCGACTCCGGATGCATCGCCCGAGCGGCGGCCGTTGCTGCAGCGCACCTGGGTGCGCGTCGCGGGCGCGGCCGTCGCCGCTGTGCTGCTGCTCGGCCTGGGCGCCGGTGTCGGGGCTGCGGCCACCGCCGCAGGGCTCGCGGGGTCGTCCGTCCGCGGTGGTGTGCCGGGGCTGCTCGGCGGCGATGACCGCGGCTCCCAGTTGCAACGCCCGGACGGCGGACCCCGCGGCGATCTCGAGGGTCGCGACGGAGATCACCGCGGCGATGACGACTCCGACTCCGACTCCGACGACGGCGTCTCGCCGGCGCCCGAAGCCACGCCCTGACAGCCGGAAGCGAACCGACACCATGACCACCGTCGCCGCCGCACCCCCCATCGCCCTGCCGATCGCGCCCACCCCGAGCGCGCAGGTCGCGCGGCGGCGACGGGCTTTCGCGTGGAACCTCGGAGCCATGCTCGCCATCTGGTCGACGAGTCTTTTCGTCGTCTGGCTGTGGGTTCTCGGTGGCGGCATCGACGCGCTCCTCGCCCTCGATGCGTCGTCGCTGAACGCCCTCGGCCGGCTGACCGGTCTCGTCGCCTCGAACCTGCTGCTTTACCAGGTCCTTCTCATGGCGCGAGTACCGCTGTTCGAGAAGGGCTTCGGCAGAGACGCCCTCATCCGGGTGCACCGGCTCGTCGGATTCTGGTCGTTGTGGGCCATGCTCGCGCACATCGTGCTCCTGGTCGCCGGGTATGCCGCAGAGGCGGGGGTGAATCCGTTCGTCCAGCTGTGGGAGTTCGTCTGGGACTACCCGGGGATGCTGCTCGCGACCGTGGGCACGGTGCTCGTGATCGGTGTCGCCGTCACCTCCATCCGCGCGGCGCGGCGCCGGATGAGGTACGAATCGTGGCACCTGCTGCACCTCTACGCGTACCTCGGAGTCGGAATCGCGCTGCCTCACCAGCTCTGGACCGGCGCGGACTTCATCTCGTCGCCGGCGGCCACCGCCTACTGGTGGACGCTGTGGGGCCTGGCGGCGGCATCCGTTCTCGTCTTCAGGATCGGGATGCCTCTGGCGCGGTCGCTGCGGCATCGCATCACCGTGACCGGCATCGAGCGCGACGGCGACCGCGGAGTCACCGTTCGCATGGGGGGACGCCGCCTCGACCGGCTCGGCGCGGAGGCCGGACAGTTTTTCGTCTGGCGCTTTCTGGACGGCCCGGGCTGGTCGCGCGGGCATCCGTTCTCGCTCTCAGCCGACCCGGCTCGTGGCGAACTCGTCATCTCAGCCCGCGTGGCGGGCGACGGCACCGCGCGACTGGCGGGGATGAAGCCCGGCACACGGGCCCTCATCGAGGGGCCCTACGGACGCATGACCGGTGCGGCGCGGGACAGTCGGCGTCTGCTCATGATCGGAGCCGGGGCGGGCGTCGCACCGCTCGTGTCGCTGCTCGAGGGCGAGGACTATGCCCCCGGTACAGCGATCCTCATCACCCGCGACCGGTCTTCGGCAGACGGCCTGCGGCAGGCGGCCATCGCCGACCTCGTGAGGTTCCGCGGCATCCGTCACGTGCCGCTGGACGGCCCGAGGGCCGCGGCCGGATCGGCGTGGCTGCCGCGGACGCACAGCGCGTGGGGCGGTCCCGATGTGTTCCGGCACCTCGTCGACGACCTGTCGGACGTCGATGCGTACGTGTGCGGACCCGATGCATGGATGGATGCCGTCTGTGCCGACCTGCGCGCCGCAGGGGTACCGGCTCCGCGCATCCACACCGAAGCGTTCTCGATCTAGCGGCCCAGGGAGCACATCATGAAGAAGATCATCTACGCCGTCCTCGCCACACTCAGCGGCGTCCTGCTGCTGCTCGGCTATCGCACGTCGCACGACGTGGTCGTCGCGGCGGCCGTGGACTCCAGCACGGCGGTCGGCACGACCGGCGCTCCCGCGACTGCCGGCAGCGGGTCGACGACGGCGGATGCTGCAACCACGGCGACCGCGACCGCTCTCACCGACGGCACGTATCTCGGGAGCGCGACGAACACCCGCTACGGGCCGGTTCAGGTGCGGGTCACGATCAACGGTGGTGTGATCGCCGACGTGCAGGTGCCCGAGTATCCGAACAGCAACTCCAAGGATCGCCAGATCAACGAGCGGGCACTGCCCACGCTCATGTCCGAGACGACCGCCGCGCAGAGCGCCGACATCGACACCGTCTCGGGCGCCACCTACACCAGCGAGGGCTACCTCCAGTCGCTCCAGAGCGCGCTCGATCAGGCCGCCGCATGAGCGGGTCGTCCGCGCCCCGCCGCATCCGGGTGGCGCAGATCATGGGGACCGTCGTGAGTGTCACGGTCGTGGGCGACCTCGACGACAGCCTGGTCGATCGAGCGTCAGAGGAGTGCTTCGCCGATCTGCGACGTGTCGACCGCACGTTCTCGACGTATCGACCGGAGTCCGACGTCAGTCGGATCGCACGCGGCGCCCTCACGATCGACGCGGCCGATCCCGAGGTGCGCGAGGTCGCCGACGCATGCCGCGAAGCCGAGGTGGCGACGACCGGGCTCTTCAGCGCGTCGTGGTCCGGTGGATTCGACCCCACCGGCTATGTCAAAGGCTGGGCGGTGGAACGCGCGGCACGCCGGTTCATCGCGCCCCTCGTGGACCGGCCCGGTGTCATCGCCGCGGGCGTCAACGCCGGCGGCGACATGCAGCTCTTCACGGCCGACGGGTCGGACTGGACGTGGAACGTCGGGATCGCCGACCCGCGGCACCCCGCGAGTGTCCTGGCGACGGTCCCCGTGCGCACCGGCGCCGTCGCGACATCGGGTTCGGCCGAGCGCGGAGCACACGTCATCGATCCGCGGTCGGGGGAGCCGGTGTCGGGGGTGGCCTCGGTCACGGTGATCGCCGACCGGCTGACCGACGCCGACCTCTGGGCGACGGTGGGCATGGTCGCGGGGTTCGACGACCTCTCGTGGATCGCGAAGGCGCCGTCGCACACGGGCATGTCGGTGTCGGATGACGGACGCGTGCGGCGGTGGATCGACGGCACGGAGGTCAGCGTCGACGTCGTGCGCGCCGTTGTTCAGCCGTTCTGATCGAGCGGCGGGTCGAGCTTCGCGAGCTCTTCATCCATGCGCTCCGCCATCTGCCGGTATCCGGTCTGGTTCGGATGCAGGCCGTCCGAGGCCATCCAGCTGTCGGCACTGTCGGCGTAGTGACCGTCGAGCCAGCGGCTGGCTCCCGGAATCCAGTCGGCACCGGCATCCGCTGCCGCATCGCGCACCCATCCGATGATCACGTCGACCGACTCGGGACGCTCGTCGGTGTACCAGAACGGCTCGACGACGACCAGGCGCGCGTCGGGGAGCGCCTCGCCGAGTCGCGTGAGGTCGTCGGTGATCGCGGTGCGGATGCGGTCGGCGTCGAAGTCGTAGCTGAAGTTGTCGTTGAGCCCCATCGTGACGAAGACGATGTCGGGGCGCTCCGCGATGATGAGGTCGGGCAGGTCGCCGGAGCCCTCGCCGAACTGCGTGCGGTTGTTGACGAAGCCGAGCCCGTTGACGCTCGGGTTGAACTCCCGCCAGCCGCGCTCGGCGCTGATGATGGTCGACCACCGGCCTGCGGGGTCGTCGAGTCCGGTGCCCAGCGTGTAGGAGTCGCCGTAGAACGCGACGAGGGTGCCGTCGCCGGTCGGCGCAGCCGTGTCGGGAGCGGGGGAGGAACACGCCGCCAGCCCGAGGGCGATGAGGACGAGGGCGGCAAGAGAACGGATGCGGCGCATGCTTCATCTTCGTCGCGGACGGCGGGGCGGATGCCATCGACGCCGACACCGCTCGTCGCTAGCATTCGACACATGGTCTTCGCGAACGCCGGCACCCTCGGTGCTGTCCCCGGACGACGCGACGAGCTCGTCGGCATCCTCATCCGGCGGAACAGTGCGCTCGCCGCGATCGGGTGCCTCGCGTACGAGGTGGGCACCGACGAGGATGCGCCCGACACCGTGTTCGTCGTCGAGTTGTGGCCGAGCGCCGAGGCGCACAAGGCATCGCTCCAGCTGCCCGAGGTGCAGGCGGCGATCGCCGAGGCTCGGCCCCTCCTGTCGGGCGAGTTCGGCGGATTCCGGTTCGACGCCGTCGGCTCTCCTCTGCGCGACTGACGGTGGCTGCTGAGACGGGCACGGCGCCAGAGGTGCGCGATCGACGACGCTCGCGCGTGTGGACATCGGCGCTGGCGCTCGCGGTCCTGGCGATCGGGACCGGCGCCGTGGTCATCTTCGGATGGATGGTCGACGAGACCCACTTCGACCGGCCGAGCGCGCAGTTCGACGAGCTCGAGACGCAACTCGCCCGCCTGCCCGCCGTCGAGGGCGTCGTGAAGGAGCGATGGGTGGAGGCCCCGACGTTCTCGGGGCCGACGTCGTGGATTTCGGTGGAGGTCGACGAGGCGGGATTCGCCGACGTCCTCGACCTGGCCTGCTCGACGACCTATCCCGACCCCGTGGCGTGGTCGATCCGGGTGCGCACGCCCTCGGCGACCGAGGTGTCGCTGCATGCGTCGCCGACGCGCACAGATGCGCAGTGCCCGGCCTTCGGGTTCGACGCGCCTCGGCTCGTCGACGAGTTGGACCGGGTGGCGCCGGGACTCGCCGTCCAGCCGGCTATCTGGGACAACGGCGAGTTCGCCCTCGTCGCCCTCGAAGACGACATGTCCGAGGGGTTCACGCATCTGCTCCCGGTGGCCGAGCGCGCCGATGAGCTGCTCGACGCGGCAGGCCTCGACGGCGATCAGGTCGTCGAGATCAATTCGGCGAATCTCGGCGTCGTCATCGAGCCGGGACAGGGCGACGCGTACGTCGCGATGTTGACCGAACTCGCCGAGGACCAGGGCGTCACCAGCTTCTGGGCAGACAGTGGCGCCCAGGCTGACGGAGTCGACAAGGTGCAGGTCGTTGCGCCCGACGGTGAGCGCGCCGCGATCGAGAGGATCATCCGCGCCTCCGGACTGCCCGTCGCCGATCTGCCTGTGCGGTTCATCGAACAGTGACCGCTGCGGTCACCGACCCTCGACGAGGGCGGCGAGCCGGGCGAGGTCGGCTTCGATGAGCCGGGCGTCTGCGCGGAACTCCTCGTCGGTCATCCCCGTGCGCTGGAAGAGGGTGAAGACGATCTCGCTCCCCGCGTCGTTCCGGAGCACCCGCAGCGGATTGTGCACGACCGTGCCGTCGGGCAGCGTCACGTCGTGATCCAGGATGCCGGACTCGATCGGCCCGGTGAAGGCGACCTCGACGACGCCCATCGGCGAGTCCGCGATCCACCGACCCGATTCGCGACGGATGCCGGTGCTCAGACCGGCTGCCCACAGCGGAAGCTTCTCGGGGTCGCCGGCGATCCGGGCTACGGCGGCGACGTCGGCATCCACCGATCGGGAGACATGAAGTGCGGGCCAGGTCATGCCAGGGACGGTATCACTGGTCCGACCCGGCGCGCGTGGCGGGCCGTGGTGATGCGTGGAGGGGCTGACGGGAATCGAACCCGCGCTTCACGCAACAACGTCCCTGGACATCACAACTTGTCGGCGCCGCGTTGTTGGGGTCCACCCGCCTAAGTGTCTCGATGGCTCTTCCGAAGGGAAGAGCCAAGCCAGCTACCCGAGCGACTACTCGCTCATGTCCCGGCGATCAGCGTGGAGGTGGTGAGGATGACAGGTCGTAATTGCGGGTGGTGCCAGTCCCTGGACCGTTCCAGATGGGAGGCGCGGTTGGCGGCGGGTGAGTCGATTTCGACCGTAGCGGCGGATTCCTAATTCTCCGAGAGTGCAGCCAGACGACACATCAGGCTCCATATGCAGCCCAGGTTGACCACCCAGATGAGAGAGCCAGCCGCGAAGATCACCGTGAACGACTTCGCCTCTCGACTCCTCGAACTCGCTGCGAAGTCGGCTGCGGTTGGCGACGCTGCAGCCGCTCAAGTCAATGGACGGCTCGGGCTTCAGTCGGTCGAGCAAGAGTCTCGGATCATCACGATGCTGGCCGAGTGGTTCGGTGTCGACTCGCTCGAAGCGGCCGAGCTCCTCGTAGAGGCGCAGGCGGTGGTGCGCGGCCTCGGTCGCGCAACAGCGGCTGGGATCCCGCAGGACGCCGAGGCGCTGGCCTGGTACTTCCGTGATGCTGGCGCACCGCGGGTTGCCGACGCCCTCCTGTCCCGAGCACGTGGAGAGTAAGCAGCTCCCGAAAGTAATTGACGAATGAGTTTCGACAACCTGCTCCCAACCATCCCCGATGAACCCGATTCCCCGCTACCTATGGTGTTCGAGCCATCAGGGTGCACTTCTTCACGACCGTGACGATTCCTTGGACTGGCCACTGCAGTCGCGTGTGCTTCCACGGCGATGAGGTGGAGATCACCTCCACCATTCGCGCCGAGTCCCTGGACCGCAACGGTAACTCTTGGCTCGACATCGTCGACCGACCAGAGGAGCAGATCCGACGGTGGGGGATGGTGCGCTGTGGCCGAGTGGCGCGAAGCATGGCAACGCCCGACGAACTCGATCGCGAAGAGCGTCTCGCAATCGTCCGCGCCAAGTACGGGAAACCTCCTGTGGGCGACCGCGTGATCTGCCGCCTTGGAGAGAGTTGATGACCTCGAACCGAGAAGCTGGTATGGACTTCAAGAGCCGCGTACTGATCTACCTCGTGCAACACGGCCTCCGCGTCGCCGATCCGGCCGACAACGCAACGAAGCTCAGCGACCTCGTCGGTCCCGAGAACTGCTTCACCGACGTGGCAGGGCTCGAACCATGGGTGGTCGACGTGAGGACCTCTGTGGGGACGGATCTGTCCAGCGCCATTGTCGCCGCGTCCAGCTCAGCACGAGCAGCAGAGAGCGCGTGGCCCGTCGCGATCATGAGCCGTAGGGGGCACCTCATGGAAGACGCCTACTCGCTCGCTCGGGAGCCGGCATCCCGAGTGAAAACGGAGGCCCGTTTCCCTCCGTTGGTTCGGCTGCACTCCTTGTGGGCAGTGCAGACCTATCGAAAGCGTGGATCGGCGAACTGACCGGCACCGTTCGATTCGTATGGATCGACGCCCCACGAGATCAGACTGACCTTGAGAGTCACGCGCGTGAGTCCATCCACGACCACGTCGAGCGGCTGCGGCTGCGCGTACGCGAGATCGTGCGCGGCCAAGACTGTGCCGGACACGGTATCAATCACTTCGAACCGAACGATCAGAGTCGTGTTGCGAACATCGTCCGGTTGACCCGCGACAGCCGTGAACCGAGTTGCTCCCCGCGGGACAAGGTAGTCAAGGTACCCAACCGTGCCCGAGCGGCCGAGACCACACTCGAGACTTGAGGTATAGAACTCGCCCGCTATGGAAGAACCCTCTCCCTCCCTCCAGGGGACGCCGCTGTTTCCGTCTACCTTGCATCTCTCACCGCCGACCGCGCCATCAACCGTTAGCGGGAGCGGGGTGAATACAGCTGCCACTGGGGTCGGCAGTGGGGAAGGATCGTCCGAGCTCGGTGCTGGCCCCGGATCTGATGGACCAGGGCTTGAGCGCGAGGAGGTCGGCACGGCTATCGGAGGGTCGTACCGCAGACCCTCAGTCAGGTTCCACGCAATGACGGCCGCAATCACAGCCGCCGGAATGCCCAGAGCCGACGCCCAAAGGATCGTCTTCGTGCCTTGTTTCACCGTTGCTCTCCCCAGATCGCTTGAGTTGTTTCTACCGCATTTGAGCGACCCGAGAACCTGGGTGTGACGAAGCGTCCTTTAGCGTGCTTTTGAGATGGTCCCTCCAAGGCCGTCTTACGCCCCTCTGAGCAGTGTCCAGCGTTCCTAAATGATGCTCAAAAGTCGGGAGTCCATCTTGGGCATGCCCCCGACTTCTGATACCCCCCAAGGGTATAATTGGACATGAACAACCGACACGAAGACGTGATGTCCGAAGCCCGCGATGACCGCCGCGGGCTCAAGGCACTCCTGGAGTACGCCCGTGAGGGCGAGGGGCACCTTTCGGACAGTGACGGAAGCGCAAGCGGCTCTGAATCGGCTCCGCGTTCAGATTGAGGACCGCGAGTGGCTCGACCCTTGCAAGGTGCCGACGCTCGCCACCTACGTCGAGCATTTTAACCGCGTGCGCCGCGGGCGGTCGGGCCCGGTGAGACCGAAGACTCGAACGCTATAGGACGGTCAGCTCGGCAACTACATACTTCCCACGTTCGGGCACAATCGACTCGATCAGATCACGCTTTCCGCCGTCAAAGAGTGGCACGCCTCGATTCCGCACAGCGCCTCACTTTCGCGATTGGTCTACTCGCTGCTGAAGGCCATCATGAGTATGGCCGTGGAAGAACATCTGATCCGGAAGGATCCCTGCAGAATCCGCGGGGCCGGTCAGAACTTCTATGTCGGTCCGCGTTACGTCTCGACTCTGGAACACCTTCGGATCATCGATGCGGTGAAGGCCCCAGTGCGTGCTGCGGCACAGATCGCGCTTCACACGCAGATGAGAAGGGGCGAAATCCTCGCGCTCCGGCGGTGTGACGTGAACCTCGAAGATCGAACAATCAATGTCGCCCGCAGCCTCGGGCCAGATGGGATTGAGGGGCCGACCAAATCGGGACGCGCGACCATGATGGACATCCACGAAGAGGCAGCCGCGTTGACACGAGGCACGCCGGCGGCCACTTGCTCGCGAACGCGGGCCTGCCGTCGAGGGAACCCATGGCCCGGCTCGGACATTCGACGAGCGCCGCATCGTTGAACTACCAGCATCCAGCCAAGTCGGTGAAGCACGCCGCGTCGACTGCGATCGCTTCGCTCATCGCTGACGCGCAGCGCCTCATCAGCGCAGAATCACCTTCTAAATCAGGGATTTGGTGTGTCCCAAGTGAATGGGCTGGCTCGACACTTCTAGGGAGCAGGCTGGCATCAGTAGGAGAAGACGTCCTCTGCGCCGAGCAGATCTAGCTCAACGCGAGTTGGCAGGTAGGCGAACGACTCGGAGAGCATGTGGCTCTTGCCGGTTGTTGCGGCACGCTCTTCGAGAACGGATAGCAACCTCGACAAGTACGCAACGTCGCTAGCGGCGTACGCTCGCTGACTTGCTGAGAGGGTCACTTGTGACCAATCCGACAGGCGTTCGCTCTTGTCGATATGAACGCCGAGATTGGCGGCGAGTGTCTCCTTGAGGCTGTACTCCTCGCGAGGCAAGTTCGGGCGGACGATCTTGGCCGCGATCTTCGTACACGCGACATTCACAGGTCGGACATGCCACTGAAAGCTCATGAATCGGAGATCGAATGGCGCGTGGTGAAAGACCTTGCGTGTGCCATCTGCGAGGAGTAGCGAGCGCAAGTTCTTCGGCACGTTTCCGCGTTCAAGCTGAACGAGCACGACCTCGTCAGCGATTGCTAGCTGACAAGTTGCCAGATGGTCGGACCGCCAGTTGAGCCCGGTGGTCTCGATGTCCCATGCCACTTCCGGCTCTTGGAGGGCTCGGCCTAGCACCGCGCCGGAGATGTCATCCATCACGACAACCGGCTCCATGGTTTGCATCCGTTCGCCTCCTAGATTTTCCGGCTCTGACTATGGATCGCTTCGACGTCCGAGGCGATGAAGTCGCTGATGAGTCCGGCTCCTACCAGAAAGGTTGGCACGGACCCCCGACGTTCCTGCGAGTGCGAGTAGAGCGTCATGACGCTCTGATTGTCGAACTGGTAGCAACTGAATACGGCGTCGCCAGCTCTCAGGTAAACCTCGACGTTACCTGCGACTCCGAAGCTCTGGAAGTCCTCGATCGCCTCATTGATCTTCTCCTGCAATTGTGGAACGGTCATCTTGAACCGCCGGGAGAGCACAGCCATCGTCTCTAGATCGTCAGGGTCGGGCAGAAACACTCGCAGACGACCGTTCTTCTTCGACGCAAGTGCCTGGAGGCGTGCCCTGTGGGTGTTTCTCCACGTCGATGCGTACGCGACGACGATGTCGAGTTGACGAGACGTGGCGAACAGGCCCTCCCACTCCACGTCCTGGAGGTAGTGCTCCGTTACGCGTTCTAGTCCTGATGTGACGATGTCGGCTCGTAGTTGAGTCTTCGACAGCACTTCGGCCGCAAATGCACGCTTGCCGACGAGGTCCCATACGAACGTGATTAGTCCGGTTGCTAGGAGGAGGCCGCCTAGCTGACCGTACAGGGACAGGATCCAGATGTCGGCCGGTGCATACGTCTTGGTTGACAACCACAAGAAAGTCGCACCGCAGATTACGAAGCCGACGGCGACCAGGACTGTCGTCAGATTGTTGATGTGCCGCGCGGGATCTGCCTGACCGGATCGTGCCATTCTTAGACGGTAGACGTTTGGATCCGCCGCACCGCGCACCACGTCGGACAAACCGGCATCGCGTACCGCGGAGAACGTCATTTCGCGGACCGGCTCATCCAATGTGCTGAGCGCCCAACGCACCTTATGGCACGCGCCTGGCACGCGACTCCATCACGCGTCGCGATTCAGGGTGAGGAACCCTGAAGTTTCTGTGACATTTGCGGAGGGGCTGACGGGAATCGAACCCGCGCTATCTGCTTGGGAAGCAGAAGTTCTGCCATTGAACTACAGCCCCGGGGTGACCCGGTGGTCGAACGTCAGCATAACAAAGGGCGGCATCCGCTCGCTCTAGGCTGTGACTGTGCTGCTCTCGGATCGCGACATCAAACTCGAACTCGACGCCGGCCGCATCGGACTGGCGCCCTACGACGCGGCCATGGTGCAGCCGTCGAGCGTGGATGTGCGGCTGGACAGGTACTTCCGCCTGTTCGACAACCACAAGTATCCGTTCATCGATCCGGCCCAGGATCAGCCCGAGCTCACGCACCTCATCGAGACCGCCCCCGATGAGCCGTTCATCCTGCACCCCGGCGAGTTCGTGCTCGGCTCGACCTACGAGCTCATCACACTCCCCGACGACGTGGCTGCGCGCCTCGAAGGCAAGTCGTCGCTCGGTCGCCTCGGCCTGCTCACGCACTCGACAGCCGGCTTCATCGATCCGGGATTCTCGGGTCACGTGACCCTCGAGCTCTCGAACGTCGCGACGCTGCCGATCAAGCTCTGGCCGGGCATGAAGATCGGCCAGCTCTGCTTCTTCCGGCTGTCGTCGCCGACCGAGAACCCGTACGGCTCGGGTCCCTACGGCAACCGCTATCAGGGGCAGCGGGGGCCGACGGCATCCCGGTCGTTCCAGAACTTCCACCGGACCGATGTCGGCGTGACGGATGCCGGTTCCCTCGGCGGCTGACCAGGAGTCACCATGAACGTGCCCAGCCACCCTCCGTTCGACCCCGAGGTCGTCGAGGCGCTCGAGATGTTCCGTGGCATGTCGCCAGCGGCATTCGATGTCGACGCGATCCCGGGCCTGCGTGCGGCCATGGTCGTGCCGCCGCTCGAGCAGCAGCTGCCGGGTCTCGACCTCGAGTCGCGTGACGTCACGATCCCCGGTCACCGAGGCGATGACATCCACGTCACGGTCATCCACCGCCGCGGTCGCACCGGCACCGGGCCGGGCATCTACAACGTGCACGGCGGCGGCATGGTCTTCGGATCGCCGCTGAGCGCCATCGCGCGGGTCGCCGGGTGGATCGAACAGCACGACGCGGTCGTCGTCTCGGTCGCCTATCGCCTCGCCCCCGAGTTCCCCGACCCGTACCCGCTCGAAGACACCTACGCGGGACTCGTCTGGACGGCGGACCACACCGACGACCTCGGCATCGACCCTGCCCGCCTCCTCGTCGTCGGGGGCAGCGCCGGCGGCGGACTCGCGGCGGGCGCCGTGCTGCTGGCCCGCGACCGCGGAGGTCCTGCGATCGCCGGCCAGCTGCTCATCTCGCCGATGCTCGACGACCGCGACGAGACGGTGTCGACGCGGCAGATCGACGGTGTCGGCGTGTGGGATCGGGCATCCAATGTCGTCGGCTGGACCGCCCTGCTGGGTGACCGCAAGGGCACCGACGACGTGTCGATCTACTCGGCGCCCGCGCGGGCCACCGACCTCTCGGGCCTTCCGCCGACGTTCGTCGACTGCGCGAGCCCGGAGGTCTTCCGCGATGAGGACATCGCCTTCGCCGAGCGCATCTGGGCGGCGGGCGGCGACGCCGAGCTGCACGTCTGGGCGGGTGGATTCCACGGGTTCGACATGATCCCGACCGCGCAGGTCTCGGCGGCAGCGCGCGCCGCGCGCGACACCTGGGTCGCCCGCATCCTGAGCCGCTGAGGCGGACTCCGAAGGTCACGCCGACCCGGCGCGGCACCTTCCTGCGAGAGCACCCGTGGCGCGACGCAGCGCTCGCAGGAGGCTGCAGCGGTCGAGCGGCACGGCGCCACACGGATGCGGTCGCCACGGGCGCCGACGCCGTCAGCGCCCGACGCGGCGTGCCCGGATGCGCTCGACGAGCGACGAGATGACGGCGTATCCGCCGCCACCGATGAGCAGCGCTCCTGCGATCGGGATCAGCACGCCCAGCGGTCCCTGGTTCCGGGCGGTGGCGATCCAGCCGATCCACGGCACGGCGTACCAGAGCACCCCGCGGATCTGCGGTTCGGTGATGGGCTCGGGGTCTTCCGCGCCGTTCGCGTCGCCGCGCGTGACGAAGGTGCGCTCGCCGGTCGTGGTGACCGTGACGCCGATGATGCGGTGGGTGACGACGGCCGCCGAATCGCTCACCTGCTGGAACGTGATGACATCCCCGATGCGCAGCTCTTCCGCCGGCACGTCCCGGACGATGATGAGCGTGCCCGGTGGGTAGGCGGGCTCCATCGAACGGGTGAGGATCGAATACGTCTGCGCGCCGGTGAGAGCCGGCATCGCGACGGACGCGAGCGCAATCAGGGCGACGATCGTCAGGATCGCCGCGGTCACCCCGACGCCGACCGCCGCGCCGAGGCCGCCGCGCGACGTCCCCGCGTCGCCCGTCGAGCCGGTCATCGGACCGCCCGCCGCTTGCGGGCACCGGCCACGGCAGCCGCACCCGTTGCGACGGCAGCGACGCCGGCCGCGATGGCGAGCACCGGGATCGTGCCGCCCGTCGGGCTGAGTCCGCGTCCCGAGTCACCGCCGGATGCCCCGGCGCAGGCGTCGGAATCCTGGATCTCGTCGCTGAGCACCACCTGCAGGAGGAACGAGAACCTCGCGCCCTGTCCCTCGCGTCCGCTCAGGTCGCCCATCGCGAGCGAGGTGTTCACGGTGACCGACTGCCCGGGGCGCAGCGGCACGGCCGTGAGCAGCTGCGCGCAGGGCTCGGCGGAGGTGAGCGGGATCGCCGAACCCGCCGCGTCCGCGGTCGCGACGGCGACGCTCAGGGCGCCTTGCAGTGCCGGGTCGGACGACGTCACGTCGGACAGGAGCACCCGGAGGTATCCGGGCGTCCCCGCTTCGGAGCGCACCGAGAACGAGTCCGTCGCGGTTTCGAGGGGCACGAGCACGCCGCGGTCGAGCAGACCCGAGATCTCGTGCGTGTACAGCGTGCCGTCGGATGACACGACGACGTCGGCCGATGCGGTGGAGGGACTCGCCGTCAGCACGATGCCGAGCGCAGCGATGAGGGCGATCCCGGCGCTACGGGAAGGTGACACCGACGGCCGTCCAGGTGAAGCGCTGACTCGTCGTGCCGCCGCAGGTGGTCAGGGTGGTGACGCCGGCCGATCCCGGTGCCGTGAGGCACAGGCCTGAGGAGGCGTTGACGAGCTGATACTGCGCCGGGTTCGTTGTGCCGTTCGTGCGCTGCGGGATCCACTGCTGCAGCAGATTCGCGGTGTCGAGGTTCTGGACGGTGACCGCGGAGTTCGTAAGGTCGCTCGTCGCCTGGAAGTACCCGTTCGTGGCGGGATTCAGCCGGGCTTTCAGCGAGACCGCGGTGGTCCCCGCTATCGGGACCATCCGAATGAACTGATAGCCGTTCGCGATGCTGCTCGTCGCTCCCTGGCATGTAGCGGTGGCGACTGCCGAGCCGACGGCGGCACTGAGTCCGCCTGTGATGCTGAGGCAGCGTGCGGTGCTGTTCAGTGCCCTCACCTGGGAGTAGGTGGTGGTCGAGGTCGTCTGCACGGGGAACATGTACTGCGTTCCGATGGCCGTCGAGTTCCCGCTGGTGGTCGCCGTGAACGACCCGAGCGTCAGCGTCGCGACGTAGGTCGGGGTGAAGCTCTGGATGCCGGAGGCGGTCGCGAGAGCGGATGCCACCGCTGCCCGGTTCTGGGGGACGGTGCTCGAGGCGTTCGGTGCCCCGGTGGGGAACCCGCGCACACAGAAGCCCGCCACCTGCGAGCGCGTCAGTGCGACCGGCGCGCTCGTGACGCCGGTCGACCACACGCCGGTCGGTGAGCCTGCCGGCGGCGTCGCCGCCGCCGTGCAGCTCGCCGACGTGGCCACTGGCCAGATCGTGACGTCCATGACTGTGGACAGGGCCGGCGCGGGAGACACGACCGACGGTCGCGCGGTGATCGTCACGTTCGAGGTGCCGGTGAAAGTCGTCGAGGATTGCGTGTTGGTCGCCGTGACGTACTGCGTCGTCTGGAACGACTGATTGCGCACGGTCGCCAGCAGGTTGGTGCGTGCCGACGTCACGGCCACCGCCCCAGCCGACACCGTCCCGGACGCCGTCAGCGTCTTGGTCCACGTCGCACCGGCGGACGGGCCCGCCGCCAGCCCTCCGGCGATGCCGAGTACGATGACCCCCATCACCGCGAAGAACTCTCCCCAGCGCCCCGTCATGCTGTGGATGCCGCCGTCAGCGCTATGACGAACGGGCCGACCGCCGAGCTCTGAAGGGAGTTCGGTGCGGTCGTCGTGAGAGTCACGCGCAGGCAGAACGTCGCGTTCGTCGCGGGGGCCACCGCCGAGCCCACCGCGGCGGGCGTCGTCGACAGCGCGGTGCCGACTGGCGTGGGGGTGGTGCAGGCGCCGGGATTCACCCCGAACGCGAGGTCGGAGTCGGCGGCCGTCGCGGCGCTGAGCGCCGCGGCGACCGTCAGATCCACCGTGCCGGTGTTGCGCACCGTGAACGTGAGTCCGCGGTTCTCCGTCGGCAGGATGCCCGTCACCGAGCCGAGGTTCGCGGTCGTCTGTGTCGTCGGCGTGGTCGTTCCCGACGCGATCGCCGCGTTGAGCCGCCCTGTCGTGATCGTCAGGTCCGCGACGGCGGCGGTCTCCTGCCACAGTGCGAATGAGCCCGGCGCGGCGCTCACGACGAGGGTCACGATCGCCGCGGTGAGGATGGTCCACGTGCGCATCCTGCGCGAGACGCCGACCGCGGACCCTCTCGTTCCGCGTGCGGGCAGCCGCGCGGAACGAGAGGGTCTCGCGTCGGAATCCATGATCGGCGAGCGATCAGGGGGCGATCTGCGTGAGCGTGAACTCGATCCCGGACAGATCGACGCTCTCATCCTGCGCTGTCGTGTCGGTGACCGAGTTCTCGGGGAAGTCGACCGTGATCGTCACCGGGACCGTGAGCACGGTGCTGACGGTCGGCGTCGCCGAGGCGAGGGTGAAGGTGTTGGGCGGTCCGGTGGGGGTAGCCGTGCCGCCGCCCGTGATCGCTCCGATCGTGAGGTCGATCTCGAGAGCGGCGAGCAGGGCGGGGTCGCCCGTGATCGAGGCGGCGTCGATGGCGAGCTGGGAGTCGAGGTTGTCACCGGCGAGCGTGACGGTGAGGTCGGTCGTGTACGTCGTGGTGTCGCCAGGAACCCACAGGGTGATGTCGGGGGTCCACGTGCCGTCGACGGCGGCGATGGTCATGACACCGGAATCGACGGGTCCGGCGTCGACGGTGGCGCTGTCGCTCCAGAGAGCGTACGAGCCGATGCCGGCGGCGAGCAGGACGACGCCCGTTCCGGTCGCGACGAGGCCTACGGTGAGCTTCTTCATGGGGAGAGTCCTCTGGGGAAGGGGCCGCCCTGGGCAGACGACACCCCGAGGCTATGGGCGGCCTCGGGGTGTCGACGAGCGCTTTTATGCCGGGGGACCGGCGATCCGTGCCGAAGCCGCGACGCCGGCGTCGAAGCCGCGCTCATACGCCTGCTCGGCGCCGTGACGACCGTGCTGGCCGTGGTGCGGGTGGCAGCGCTCGTCGCCGTCGCGCGCTCCGAATCCCGGGCGTCCGTGGCCGAAGCCACGACCGTGTGCGCGACCGGGACCGAAGCCGCGGCCGAAGCGCCGGCCCGGGCGGGATCCGCGGCGCGCGCGGTCGTTCTCGTCCCAGCCGAGACCGCGGGCGATCGCCTCGAGCGAGGTCATCGTGGTGGCGAAGTCGTCCGGCGATACGGCGACCGACACGCGGGTGCGGATGCCGTCGACGAGCGAGCCGAGGCGTGTGTGAGCCTCGCGGCCTGCGTCGGTCAGCGACCACTGTCCGTCGGTCTCGGTGACCCAGCCTCGTTCGGCGAGGGCGTGCAGGCGCTTGCTGCGTCGAGCGAGCTTCGCCGCGACGGACGGGTGGAGGGCCTCGCCGGACACCGCGTTCAGCAGCATCCAATCGCGGCGGTCGATGCCTTCGCCTTCGAACGCGGTCGCGAACTCGGAGGTGAGCAGGCCGTCGACGACGCGGAGCCAGTAGCCCAGCGGTCGGGGGTCGGTGGGGACGCCCTTAGGCGTCCCGGTGTTGTCGGAGGTGTTCATGGTGATCCTTTCGGGGGATCCGTGGAGGACCCGGTGATACATGTCTAAGTGCATGCATATGTAGGATGACATACATCCTGAATGCATGTCAAGTCACATGTATCCTCGACGTGTGACCGAGAATCCCGCCGAGCAGATCGCGGCCGCCCTCGCGCAGTTGCGCGGTCCGCGCCCATCCGGACCACCGTTCGGTGGGGACGGGCGCTTCGGTCCGCCGTGGCGGCAGCATCCGGGCCACAGTGAGCACCACCACCCCCATCGGGTGGGGCGGGGCGAACACGGGCCGATGGGTCGGTTCGCAGCTCGCTTCCGGTTGCTCGAGGCGCTCGCTGCGGCATCCGCGCCGCTGTCGGTCTCAGAGATCGCCGACGTCATCGGAGTCGATCAGCCGCGTGCGAGCCGGCTCGTGCAGGCCGCGGTCGCCGAAGGCCACGTCAGACGCGATGCCAACGAGGCCGACGCCCGCCGCACCGACATCGTGCTCACCGATCAGGGGAAGGCGGTGATCGCGCAGTTCCGGGGCGCGCGAACGGATGCCGTCGCCACGGCCCTCGCGGGATTCACGGCCGACGAGCGGGCACAGTTGGCCGCGCTGCTGTCGAAGCTTGCGGCATCCTGGCCCCGCTGACCCGACGCCGGGTCAGTCGATCGTCGCCTGCTTGCTCTTGACGGGCAGCATCAGCAGCAGCCCCGCGAGCAGCACGATCACGATGCCCAGGATGCCCAGGCGGGTGTCGCCCGACAGGCCCACGAACAGGGCGAACAGGCCCGGAGCGAGGAACGAGACCGCGCGCCCCGTCGTGGCGTACAGGCCGAAGATCTCGCCCTCGCGCCCCGGGGGTGTGATGCGGGCCAGGAACGAGCGGCTCGCGGCCTGGATCGGCCCGACGAACGCGCACAGGATGAGCCCGGCGATCCAGAAGCCGATCGGGGCGGATCCGATGAACAGCACCGCGCTGCCCGCCACGATGAGGCCGATGAGAGAGACCACGATGACGACCTTCGGGCCGAAGCGGTCGTCGAACCGGCCCGAGAGCATCGTGAAGATCCCGGCTACCACGTTCGCCGCGACGGCGAAGTAGAGCACGAGCGTCGACGAGAAGCCGAAGACCTGCTGCGCGATGATCGCCCCGAACGTGAACACGCCGGCGAGACCGTCGCGGAAGACCGCACTCGCGAGCAGGAACATCAGCACCTGTCGATTGCCCCGCCACAGCTTCGTCAGCGTGCCCCACAGCACGGCATAGGACCGGAAGAAGCCGACTCGCACCTGTCGCTCGCGCGCCGGGATCTCGGGCACCTTCAGCAGCACGGGCAGGGCGAACGCACCGAACCAGATTGCCGAGGCCACGATGGCGAGGCGGATGCTCAGCCCGTTGTCCGTCGTGATGCCCAGAGGTCCGGGGCTGTCGACCAGGCCGATGAACAGCACGAGCAGCAGGATCAGCAGCACGATGCCGCCGACGTAGCCCATTCCCCAGCCGAAGCCCGAGACGCGGCCCATGTTCTGCTTCGTCGACACCTGCACGAGCATCGCGTTGTAGTTGACGCCGGCGAACTCGAAGAAGATGTTGCCGACCGCCAGCAGCACGGCCCCGAGCACGAGGTACGAGGGCGAGCCCTGCACGAAGAACATCGCGCCCATCGCCGCCACGACCAGGAATGTGTTCACGCCGAGCCAGAGCTTGCGCCGGCCCGAGCCGTCGGAGCGCTGACCGAGCACGGGGGCGACGGCGGCGATCAGGATGCCGGCGACCATGAGCGCGATGCCGATGAACGACGCGTTGTCGGCGAGCGCCTTCACCAGCGCCGGATCGTCGCGGTCGCCGCCCGCCGCCGCCACGATCTCCGGATCGACGAAGAGCGTGCTCGCGAGGTAGGTCGAGAAGACGAAGGTCGTGACGACGGCGTTGAACGCGGCCGAGCCCCAGTCCCACAGTGCCCAGGCGACCACGCCGGGCCGGCGGGTCTGATCGGTCGTTCCGATCGTCGCGGCGGCGACCTCGGAGTCCGGGGCGGGTTGATCGGGGAGCGACATGTTCGTCACGCTAGGGCCCTTCGATGAACGAGCGGTTTCGTGGCCCCGATGATGTCCGGGATGCCGCGCCGCGCCGCTGCGACTGGGATCAAACTACTCCGGGGTCGCGCCACTCGCGCTCGAGGATCGCGTACACGCCGGTGTCGGTCCATTCGCCCTTGAGCCACATGTGCTCGACGAGGTGTGCCTCGTGCCGCATGCCGAGGCGCCGACAGAGCGCGACGGATGCCGAGTTGCGCGGATCGAGTTCGGCGTATACCCGGTGCAGGCCGAGCTCGCCGAACGACAGGTCGAGGAGCAGTCGGGCAGCCTCCGAGGCGTACCCGCGCCCGTGAGCCCACGGTGCGAGGATCCAGCCGATCTCGGCGGTGCGGTCATCGACGCTCTCGAGCTTGAGATACATCGTGCCAGCGAACCGCCCCTCGGGATCGCGGATCGCGGGCTGAAGATAGTCGTCCGGCGACGCGAGGCGGGTGGCGGCGGCATCCCGTGCCAGCGCAGCACGCACCTCGGGCAGCGACCGCGCCTCGTAGAGCAGGTACCGGCAGACCTCGGGGTCCGACTGCATCGCGAACAGCGCGTCGAGGTCGTCGGGGCGGAGCGTGTCGAGGACGATGCGCTCGCCGTGCAGGGGTGTGAAGTCCCAGGGGAGTCCCATGGCATCATCCTGCCTGCTCCACACGGTCGCCGACAGCGTCACCCCGATCGACAAAGTTGAGCCAACTCATAGCAAGTTGCGTTTGCAGGATTCCGGATGCCGCGCTAACCTTGAGTCATCCCGGCTCAACATCTCGGCGAGCTCGATGACCGAAAGGTACGAGCTCGATGACCGAAAGGTCTGAGCCGGCAACGACTTCATCCGAAACTCGGGCCGCGGCAGACGCCCAGGCCCACACAGAAGGAGAGATACATGCCACGTGCTGTGGGAATCGACCTGGGTACGACGAACTCCGTCGTCAGCGTCCTCGAGGGCGGCGAGCCCAAGGTCATCGCCAACGCCGAAGGATTCCGCACGACTCCGTCGGTCGTCGCGTACACCAAAGACGGCGAGGTGCTCGTCGGTGAGACCGCGAAGCGCCAGGCCGTCACCAACGTCGACCGCACGCTCGCGTCGGTCAAGCGCCACATGGGCACCGACTGGAAGACGCAGTCGATCGACGGCAAGAACTACACGCCGCAGGAGATCTCGGCGCGCATCCTCCAGAAGCTCAAGCACGACGCCGAGCAGTATCTGGGCGACACCGTGACGGATGCCGTCATCACCGTCCCCGCGTACTTCAACGACGCCGAGCGTCAGGCCACGAAGGAAGCCGGCGAGATCGCGGGCCTCAACGTGCTGCGCATCATCAACGAGCCCACCGCCGCCGCGCTCGCTTACGGCCTCGACAAGGGCAAGGAGGACGAGCTCATCCTCGTCTTCGACCTCGGTGGTGGAACGTTCGACGTCTCGCTGCTCGAAGTGGGCAAGGACGACGACTTCTCGACGATCCAGGTGCGCTCGACGGCCGGTGACAACCGACTCGGCGGCGACGACTGGGACCAGCGTCTCGTGGACTACTTCATCAAGCAGTTCAAGGACACGACCGGTGTCGACGTCTCGGGCGACAAGATCGCACTCCAGCGCCTCAAGGAGGCTGCGGAGCAGGCCAAGAAGGAGCTCTCGTCGTCCACGTCGACGAGCGTCAACCTCCCGTACCTGTCGCTGACCGAGAACGGCCCCGTGTCGCTGTCGGAGACCATCACGCGCGCGAAGTTCGAGGACCTCACGAAGGACCTGCTCGACCGCACCAAGAAGCCCTTCGCAGACGTCATCCGCGAAGCCGGCATCAAGGTCGCCGACATCGACCACGTCGTGCTCGTCGGCGGATCGACCCGCATGCCTGCGGTGTCGGAGCTCGTCAAGCAGGAGGCCGGCAAGGAGCCCAACAAGGGCGTCAACCCCGACGAGGTCGTCGCCGTGGGCGCGGCCCTCCAGGCAGGCGTCCTCAAGGGCGAGCGCAAGGACGTTCTGCTGATCGACGTCACCCCCCTGAGCCTCGGCATCGAGACCAAGGGCGGCATCATGACGAAGCTCATCGAGCGCAACACCGCGATCCCGACCAAGCGCAGCGAGACCTTCACGACCGCCGACGACAACCAGCCGTCGGTCGCGATCCAGGTCTTCCAGGGCGAGCGCGAGTTCACGCGCGACAACAAGCCGCTGGGAACGTTCGAGCTGACCGGCATCGCGCCGGCTCCGCGCGGCATCCCGCAGGTCGAGGTCACCTTCGACATCGACGCCAACGGCATCGTGCACGTGTCCGCGAAGGACAAGGGCACCGGCAAGGAGCAGTCGATGACGATCACCGGCGGCTCGAGCCTGCCGAAGGAAGACATCGAGCGCATGGTGCGCGAGGCCGAGGAGAACGCCGCCGACGACAAGAAGCGTCGCGAGTTCGCCGAGACCCGCAACCAGGCCGAGACGCTCTCGTACTCGATCGAGAAGCTCATCAAGGAGAACGACGACAAGCTGCCCGAAGACGTCAAGTCCGAGGTGCAGGCCGACGTCGACGCTCTCAAGGCCGCTCTCGCGGGCGACAACGACGATGCCGTGAAGGACGCGTTCGACAAGCTCAACGCGAGCCAGGGCAAGCTGGGCGAGGCGATCTACGCGTCGAGCCAGGCCGCGCCCGAGGCTCCCGCCGACGCTCCGTCCGAGGGCACCGAGTCGGCGAACGCCGACGAGGACGTCATCGACGCCGAGGTCGTCGACGACGAAGACGAGAAGAAGTAGGGATATGACCAAGGACTTCGAAGAGCCGAACGGCGACGAGGTCCTCGGCGAAGAGGGGTCGGAGGCGAAAGCCTCCGACCCCGCTCCGCAGGAGGACGCGCTGACCGTCGACGACATCCTCGGTGCCGCGCAGACCGACGAGGCGATCGTCGGTGACGACGCCGTCGACCTTCCCCCCGAGGCGGCCGCCTATCTCGCCGACCTCAAGCGCCTGACGGCCGAATACGCCAACTACCGTCGGCGCACCGAAGAGCAGCGCGAGATCGAGATCGAGCGCGCCAAGGGTGCTGCGGCCAAGGGCCTCATCCCCGCGCTCGACGACCTCGCCCGCGCTGAGAAGCACGGCGACCTCGAAGAGGGCACCGCATTCTTCGCGATCGCCGAGAAGGTGCGCGGCGTCGCCGAGCGCCTGGGCATGGTCGCGTACGGCACGGCCGGCGAGCCGTTCGATCCTCAGCAGCACGAGGCGATCTTCCAGGCTCCGACCCCCGGGGCGACCGCACCGACGATCCTCGAGGTCGTCGAGGTGGGCTATCGACTCGGCTCGATCGAGCTGCGGCCCGCGAAGGTCGTCGTCGCCGTTCCGGTGGAGTAGGCCATGGCCAGCCAGGACTGGTTCGAGAAGGACTTCTACAAGACGCTCGGCGTCTCGAAGGACATCTCCGACGCCGACCTCAAGAAGACGTACCGCAAGCTCGCCCGCAAGTACCACCCCGACTCCAACCAGGGTGATGCCACGGCCGAGGCGAAGTTCAAAGAGGTCAGCGAGGCGTACTCGGTGCTCAGCGACACCGAGCAGCGGGCGGAGTACGACCAGATCCGCGCGATGGGCTCGGGCGCGCCGCGCTTCGCCGCGAGCGGTCAGGGAGCCGGCTTCGAGGACGTGTTCTCGCAGTTCGGCCAGGGCCGAGGTGGCGCCCGGACGACCCCGCAGGACTTCGACGACATCTTCTCGATGTTCGGCCAGCAGGCCGGCGGCGGGTTCGGCTCGGGCCGGTTCGGCCAGACGAGCGGCGGCTTCCGCGGCTACGGCGGTCCGACCCGCGGCTCCGACGTCACGGCTCGCACGACGGTGGACTTCCTCACCGCGACCAAGGGCGAGACGATCACGCTGCAGGGCGAGGACGGCAAGCCCTTCAAGGTGAAGATCCCCGCGGGGGTGTCGGACGGTCAGAAGATCCGGCTGCGCGGCCGCGGTCGCCCGTCGCCCGACGGCGGCGAGACCGGCGACATCGTCGTCCAGGTGAACGTGCGGCCGCATCCCGTGTTCTCGCGTGAAGGCCTCAACCTGCGCGTCGTCGTGCCGGTGACCTTCACCGAGGCGGCGCTCGGCGCCACCATCGAGGTCCCCACGCTCGGGGGCGACCCCGTCAAGCTGCGCGTCGCCCCCGGCACCCCGTCGGGTCGGGTGCTGCGCGTGAAGGGCCGCGGCGTCGACACGGCCAAGGGCACCGGCGACCTGCTCGCCGAGGTGCAGGTGGCGGTTCCCGCCCACCTCGACGAAGCCGCTCGCGAGGCGCTCGAGCGGTTCCGCGAGCTCGAGCCCAAGGAGAACCCGCGCGGCGACCTCATGGCGAAGTCGCACGGCTGAGACGAGGTGAGACCATGAGCGAGAACATCGACGAGGACGCCCCGATCTTCGCGATCGCCGTGGCCGCCGAGCTCTCGGGCATGCATCCGCAGACCCTCCGGCAGTACGACCGGCTCGGTCTCGTGGTGCCCGCCCGCACCCGGGGCGGGTCGCGGCGCTACTCGCTTCGCCACGTCGAGCAGCTTCGCGAGGTCGCCCGGATGTCATCCGACGGCATCGGGCTGCCCGCGATCGTGCGCATCCTCGAGCTCGAGAGCCGCGTGCGCGAGCTGCACCACCGCGTGCGCGACCTCGAGAACGCGATGCGCTCGGAGCTCGACCGGCGACCGGGTGCGCGGGTCTTCGCCGCCGGGGCCACCGGCGCCGTCGTGTCGCTGCGCCACGGCACCCGCGTGCGGCGTGCGACCGACGTGGTGCTGTGGCGCCCCCGGCATCCGATCGCACCGGTCGAAGACACCGACGAAGAAGAGTGATTCAGGCGGATGCCGCGACGAACGCGTCGTGATCCTGCTTCGACAGCGCAGCGTAGGCGTAGGCCCACTCGAGCAGCGACTCGCCGATGACCCGGCCGTTGCCGATGTAGCCGGCGATGACCGCGGCGTTCGGTGATTGCGCGTGCGCGCGGGCGAGCGTCGCCGCGCACGCTTCGGCGTAGGCGCGGAACGGCCGGTCCTCGAGCTCCTCGGCCTCGATCCCGCCCTTCATGTCATGGAACTGGCGTACGTAGAAGTCGCCTCCGTAAGCCCGCAGATGGCCGAGGAACGGGTCGGACACCGCCTGCAGGATGCGCTGCATCGCCACGACCCGGCCGCCCTCCCCGAACTCGGCGACGTGCTCGGTGAATGCCTCGGGCTGCGCGATGCCGCCGTACTCCACGAGCACGCTCTGCCCGGCCTCCTTGCCCTGCAGCAGGAGGGCGTCGCCGTCGCCGTCCTGCAGAACGATGAGGGTGCACCGTGTTCCGACGCTTCCGACGCCGATGACACGCATCGCGATGTCGGAGACCGTGTAGTGCGTGAGGAGCATGCGGATGTCGATGTTGACCGTCTCGCGGTACAGACGCAGATTCTCGTGCAGGCGTCCGTGGGTGCCGGCATCCACGTGCATCATCGTCGGGGGCAGTTCGACAAACGTCAGCCTTCCGTCGGGACCGGTCTCGGTGAGGCGCTTCATCGCCCGCCGGGCCGTGCGCTTGTGCGCGTCGCGGATCGCCTCGTCGACGACGGCGCGCGTGGCGCGGTCGGCCGAGGCGACGGCGGCGCCGGCATCGAAGTGCTCGAAGTATCGCGTCATCGGGCTGGTCTTGGCGTAGGCGGCCATGGCTCGGGCGTACGTGCGCACCGCAGCGAGGGCGGCATCCGTCACGACCTGCTCGTCGCGCGACGTCGCCTGCCCGCCGATGACGATGCTCGTCACCAGCCGTTTGACGTCCCACTCCCACGGTGCCCACGCGGCCTCGTCGAAGTCGTTCAGGTCGAAGACCAGTGTGCGCTGCGGCGACGCGTAGAACCCGAAGTTCGCGATGTGCGCGTCACCGCACGAGGGCACGAGGATGCCGGTGTGCGGGTCGGCAGCAAGATCGGCGGCCTGGATCGCGGCGGTCCCCCGATAGAAGGCGAACGGGCTCGCCGACATCCGCTCGGTCCTCAGCGGGATGAGCTCCTGCAGCCGGGTCGCATTCTGCCTGTTCAGGATGCCGAGCGGGTCGCGGTCCGTCGCCGTCAGTCGCGAGAGCGTGCTGCGCGCCACGCGCCGACGTGCGAGGCGGCCCTCGGCGATGCGGTCGGCGACGGTCGGCGGATGCGACCAAGCCCCGGCGACGGGCGGTGCGGACGGTGTGCTCATGGCGTCATTGTGGCCTACCCCTGCCCGTTCGCGTCAGTGGGCAGTAATCTCTGGCCGTGAGCACAGTCTCGTCACCCGCATCGCGCCGGCAGTCCCGGCTCCTCGCCACGGCGACCGCCGAGGGCACGGGTGAGCGATCGCTCGAGAGTCTCGCCCTCGGCGTCGGGGCCGTCGCCTTCATCGTGACCGGACTGGCGGCGCTCATCGTCTTCCGATTCGACGACGCCCCGATCGCCGGGCCCGGGTCGCTGGGTCAGTTCGCCGCGATCGCCGCCGCCGTGATCGCGATCCTCGCCTTCGTCGCCGGAAGACTCGTCGTGCGCGAGGGCGGACGCATGGGCCTCCTCGACGTCGTCGACATCGCCGCGCTCTCGTTCGCGCACGCGATCATCGCCCTGCTGACGTGGACGCTGCTCGCCGACATCCTCGAACGCGGCTTCATCGGCGCCGAGGTGTTCGCCTTCCCGGTCATCATCCTCGCGGGGGCGATCGCAGCCGTGACGGCGTACATCGTCTTCTACTCGGCCACGCACATGGATCTCGAGCTGCTCGCCGTTGTGCTCGCGGTCTTCCTCGCCGAAGGGGTGATCGCCAGCATGCTCACCGCGAGCGATCCGTACTGGTGGAAGGACAACCTGAGCGCGCTGGGCATGAACGACGACCTGTCGTCGAAGACCTTCAACCTGACGCTCATCGTCGCGGGCATCATCGTGACGACCCTCGCGCGGTACGCGACCGCCGGCATCCCGACGCCCGATCCGAAAGGTGTCGGGCGGGTACGGGCATGCCTCATCGTGGTCGGTGTGTTCCTGGGTCTCGTGGGTGTGTTCCCCGTCGACAGGTTCTTCGCGATCCACACCGGCGTGGCATCCGGAATGGTCGTGGCGTTCGCCGTGCTGATCTTCAACCTGCATCGCTGGATCCCCGGCATGCCGCGCGCCTTCGTGCTGCTGGGCTGGCTGTTCGTCGCCGTGATCGTCGTGCTCGCGGTCTTCTTCGCCGTCGGCTACTACACCCTCACCGCGGTCGAGCTCGTCGCGGGGATCCTCGTCTTCACCTGGATCATCCTCTTCATCCGCAACGCGTCGGCGCTGCAGCAGGACACGGAGCGCTGATCCCGTGTGCGCACCTCACGCCGATCGGTCGCGCGGCGAGGCTCGGGTGCGCGGCGACGTCGTCGCCCTAGAGTTCGACCGTGACCGATGAGACGGGTGCGGCCGCCGGGGTCCGGGCGCCCGCGGTGCCGATCAAGACCAAGCCCGGCGAGACAGATGCGACACGGCGCTGGTCGTCGGCGATGTACTGGCCGCTCACGATCGCCGCGCTCCTGTTCCTCGTCTCGTACACGGTCCACGTCATCGGGCGCCTGACCGGCGGCGCGGCCGTGCTGACGTCGCTCATCATCGGTCTGTCGTGGCTGCTGTTCGTCTCGGACTACCTCGTGCGTCTGGCGCTCTCCCGTCCGCGCGGCGCCTGGGTCAGATCGCATCTCTCATCGCTCGCGATGGTGGTCATGCCGGCTCTGCGGCCCGTGCGGCTGCTCGACGCCTCGACGCGTCTCGCGACCTTCCGACGCTCGGCGGGGTCGACCCTGCGCGCGCGCCTTCTGATCTACGGCGTCGGGTCGGCGCTGCTGCTGATCTGGTACATCTCGCTCGTGGTCCTGCAGTTCGAGCGCGACGCGCCGGGCGCATCCATCGACAGCTTCGGCGACGCCGTGTGGTGGGCCTTCTGCACCGTGACCACCGTCGGCTACGGCGATTTCGTGCCGGTCACGGTTCCCGGACGTGTCGCGGCCGTGGTGCTCATGGCCGGCGGGGTGGTGCTGGTCGGGCTCATCGTGGCGACGATCTCGTCGGCGGTGCTCGAACGGGTGGCGAACGCGCAGGCGCAACCCGAGCACCTCGGCGATGCCGAGAAGGCGGATGCCGCGGAGGACGCGTCTTGAAGAAGCCGGCCGCACCGCAGCCCGCCGCGCCCCTGCTCTCACCGACGCTGCGTGTGCTCATCGGGCTCGCCGCGGCGGTCATCGCCCTCGCCGGACTCTCGTTCGCCCGTGAGCTCGTCGGACCGCTGGCCCTCGCGGCGGTGATCGTCATCATCTGCCATCCGCTGCGGCATCCGCTCGAAAGGCGCGGGTGGCCGTCGTGGACCGCGACGACCGCCGTCATCCTGCTCGCTTTCACGGTGCTGGCCGTCATGGTCGGTCTGCTCTGGTTCGCCGGCAATCAGTTCGTCCGTCTCGTCGCGGATTTCTCGGATGAGCTGCGGGCGACGGCGCAGGCGGTCATCGCCTGGCTGCAGTCGCTCGGACTCGACTCCCAGGCCGCCGACGCGACGGGCGATCTGCTCGATCCGTCGACGATCGCGTCGTTCGCCGCATCCCTCGGCGGGACCGTGCTCACCGTGCTCACCGCCTTCTTCTTCGTGCTGGCCTACGTGATCTTCATGTCGGCCGACGGCGCCCGGTACGCCCGCGCCGAGGCCTCGTTCGGCTCGGCGATCCGACCGACCGTGCGTCGTTTCCAGGCCTTCAACACGGGCGTGCGCCGCTACTACATCGTCAACGCCGTCTTCGGGGCGATCGTCGCGGTCATCGACGGACTCGCACTCTGGGCGCTGGGAGTGCCCGCGCCGATTGTCTGGGCGATCCTCGCCTTCGTCACCAACTTCGTGCCGAACATCGGGTTCGTGCTGGGCGTCATCCCGCCGGCGCTCCTCGCGCTCGTCGTGGGCGGATGGCCGATGATGCTGGCCGTCATCGCGATCTACTGCGTCGTCAACGTGACGCTGCAGGTGCTCATCCAGCCGAAGTTCGTCAGCGACGCCGTCAACCTGAGCCTCACGCTGAGCTTCTTCTCTGTCATCTTCTGGACGTTCGTGATCGGGCCGCTGGGCGCGATCCTGTCGATCCCGCTGACGCTGCTCGTGCGTGCGCTCGTCCTCGAGGGCGACCCGGGAACGCGCTGGCTGCGGTGGCTGTCAGGTGATCCGGATGCCGCACGCCCGCCGGCATCCGATCGATCGGGCTGATTCGCTCACGGCGTACGCGATCGGCGTGTCGGGTGTCGGCGGAGGGTCGTACCCTGAAGAGCGCGCTTCTGCGCCGTCGACTCATCTTTGGAGAACTCGTGCTCGGCCGACTCCTCATCCGATATCTCAAGCCCTACCGCTGGCTGCTCATCGCGCTGCTGGTGTTCCAGGTCGCGTCCGCGGCGGCGACGCTCTACCTGCCACGTCTGAACGCCGACATCATCGACCAGGGCGTCTCGCAGGGCGACGTGCCCTACATCTGGTCGACCGGCATGCTGATGCTCATGATCTCATTCGGGCAGATCATCGCGGCGATCATCGCGACGTACTTCGCCGCCCGCGCTTCGATGGCCGCCGGCCGCGACATCCGCCGCGACATCTACGAGAAGGTGAGCGGGTTCTCGGAGCGCGAGGTCTCGGCTTTCGGCCCCGGATCGCTCATCACCCGCAACACGAACGACGTGCAGCAGGTGCAGATGCTCGCGATGATGGGTTCGACCATGCTGGTCACCGCCCCGCTCCTCGCGATCGGCGGCGTCATCATGGCGCTGCGCCAAGACCTCGGGCTCGGGTGGCTCATCGCCGTCGCCGTTCCGCTGCTGCTGGTCATGGTGCTGCTGGTCGTCAGCCGCATGGTGCCGCTGTTCCGGCAGTTCCAGAAGAAGCTCGACGCCGTCAACCGCGTGCTGCGCGAGCAGCTGACCGGCGTGCGCGTCGTGCGGGCGTTCGTGCGCGAAGACATCGAAGAGCAGCGTTTCGGCGTCGCCAACACCGACATCATGGTGGTCGGGCGCAAGGTCGGCTCGCTCTTCGTCCTGCTGTTCCCGCTCGCGATGCTGGTGCTCAACGTCACCGTCGTCGGCGTCATCTGGTTCGGCGGCATCGAAGTCGATGCGGGCACGATCGAGATCGGCACGCTGTTCGCGTTCATGCAGTACATCGCCCAGATCCTGATGGGCGTGCTCATGGCGAGCTTCATGGTCATCATGATCCCGCGGGCCGCGGTCTCCGCCGAGCGCATCGGCGAGGTGCTCGCGAGCGAGTCGACCCTCGTGCGCGCAGAGAACCCCGTGGCCGTCTTCCCGTCCCGCGGCGCCGTGAGCTTCCGCGACGCCGAGTTCACCTATCCGGGTGCCGAGTCGCCGGTGCTGAAGAACATCACGTTCGATGCCGCTCCCGGCGAGACCGTCGCCGTGGTCGGGTCGACGGGCGCAGGCAAGACCACTCTCGTCTCGCTGATCCCGCGGTTGTTCGACGTCACGAGCGGGGCGGTCCTCGTGGGCGGCGTCGACGTGCGCGAGGCCGATCTCGATCTGCTGTGGAAGGGCATCGGCCTCGTGCCGCAGCGTCCGTTCCTCTTCTCCGGAACCGTCGCCTCCAACCTGCGCTTCGGCCGGGAGGACGCCACCGACGATGAGTTGTGGGCCGCCCTCGAGATCGCCCAGGGGCGTGACTTCGTCGAGCAGATGGACGGGCAGCTCGGCGCACGCATCGCTCAGGGCGGCACGAACGTCTCGGGTGGTCAGCGCCAGAGGCTCGCGATCGCCCGCGCGATCGTGCACCAGCCCGACATCCTGGTCTTCGACGACTCGTTCTCGGCGCTCGATCTCACCACCGATGCCCGGCTGCGCCAGGCGCTGTGGCGCGAGCTGCCCCATGTGACCAAGATCGTCGTCGCGCAGCGCGTCTCGACGATCACCGAGGCCGATCGCATCGTCGTGCTCGAGGACGGCCGCATGGTCGGGCTCGGCACGCACGAGGAGCTGATCGAGTCCAGTACGACCTACCGAGAGATCGTCGATTCGCAGCTGGCGGTGCAGGCATGAGCACTCCCGACACCCTCAGCGAAGAAGAGCAGCTCGAACTCGAGCTCGCCGAGCAGGCGCGACAGAGCTCGGGCGACTGGGACAGCGTGAAGCCCGGCAAGGCGAGCGATTTCGGCAAGAGCTTCGGCCGGCTCATCGGTCTTCTCAAGCCCCACGCCGTCGCCTTCACTATCGTCTCGATCCTCGGCGCGATCGGCGTCGTGCTCTCGGTGATCGCGCCGAAGATCCTCGGCGAGGCGACGAACCTCATCTTCGAAGGTGCCGTCTCGTCGGGGCTCGGCGAGCAGTTCCCGCCCGGAACGTCGCAAGCAGACGTCGTCGCCGCCCTCGAGGCCGCAGGTCAGAACGACTTCGCCAACATCGTCGGGGCCATGAACGACTTCACCGTGGGCGCCGGCGTCGACTTCGACGCGCTCCGCATGGTGATCGTGGCCGTGCTCGCGATCTACGTCGGCTCGTCGCTGCTCGGGTGGATCCAGGGCTACGTGATCAACATCATCATGGTGCGCACCATGTGGCGCCTGCGCCAAGACGTCGAGGTCAAGATCAACCGCCTGCCGCTGTCGTACTTCGATAAGGTGCAGCGCGGTGACCTCATCTCGCGGGTGACGAACGACATCGACAACATCACGCAGACGATGCAGCAGTCTCTGTCGTCGGCACTCACCTCGGTGCTGACCGTCGTCGGCGTGCTGTTCATGATGTTCTCCATCTCGTGGCAGCTCGCGCTGGTCGCCCTCGTCTCGCTGCCGCTCATGGCGGTCATCTTCGGGGTCATCGGCCCGAAGTCGCAGAAGGCGTTCGGCATCCAGTGGCGCAAGGTGGGCCTGCTCAACGCCCGCGTCGAGGAGTCCTTCTCGGGCCACGCACTGGTCAAGGTCTACGGGCGCGAGCAGGACTCGCGCGAGAAGTTCGAGGCCGAGAACGAGGAGCTCTACCAGGCCAGCTTCCGCGCCCAGTTCCTCTCGAACGTGATCATGCCGGGCATGACCTTCATCGGAAACCTCACCTACGTCGGCATCGCGGTGCTCGGCGGAGTCATGGTCGCCGGTGGCCAGCTGCGCCTCGGCGACGTGCAGGCCTTCATCCAGTACTCGCAGCAGTTCACCCAGCCGCTGTCGCAGCTGGGCGGCATGGCCGCCGTCGTGCAGTCGGGTGTCGCGTCAGCCGAGCGGGTCTTCGAGCTGCTGGATGCCGAAGAGCAGCAGCCCGATTCACCCGATGCACCGACGCCGGTCGACGGCGAGGGCGTCATCGAGTTCGAGCACGTCAAGTTCTCGTACACCCCTGAGCGGCCGCTGATCACCGACCTGTCGTTCCGTGTCGAGCCCGGTCAGACGGTCGCGATCGTCGGGCCGACCGGCGCGGGCAAGACGACGCTGGTCAACCTGATCATGCGGTTCTACGAGCTCGACGGCGGGCGCATCCTCCTCGACGGGCAGGACATCGCGGAGCTCACCCGCGACGACGTGCGTTCGCGCACGGGCATGGTGCTGCAGGATCCCTGGCTCTTCGCCGGCACGATCCGCGACAACATCCGCTACGGTCGCGAGTCGGCCACCGACGACGAGATCGTCGAGGCCGCGACGGCGACCCGCGTCGACCGCTTCGTGCACTCGCTGCCCGACGGCTACGACACGGTCCTCGACGAGGACGCCTCGAACGTCTCGGCGGGCGAGAAGCAGCTCATCACCATCGCCCGCGCCTTCATCGCGCAGCCGTCGGTGCTGATCCTCGACGAGGCGACCTCGTCGGTCGACACCCGCACCGAGCTGCTGCTGCAGCAGGCGATGAACCTGCTGCGTCAGGGGCGCACTTCGTTCGTCATCGCGCACCGGCTTTCGACGATCCGCGACGCCGACCTGATCCTCGTGATGGAGCACGGCGACATCGTCGAGAAGGGTTCGCACGACGAGCTGATCACGGCCCACGGCGCTTACTGGCGGCTGTACCAGTCGCAGTTCGAACAGGCGGCGCAGGATCCGGATGCCGACGACGCGCTCGCCGAGGCATCGGGCAGCGCGCAGACGGGCGCGGTTCCCACGGCCGCGGCCACCGCAGACTAGACAGTACGACGACGGCGACCGGTCACCTTCCCCGTGAAGGCGGCCGGTCGCCGTTTCGCGGCTGGCCGTGTTCGGCGCCCCGAACCCGGGGTGCACATGCGGCGCTCAGGCGAGGAGCTTGGCCTTCGCGGCGGCGAACTCGGCGTCGTCGAGGATGCCGGCCTCTTTGAGTGCGGCGAGCTTCTGCAGTTCGGCGACGATGTCCACGCCGGCGGCGGGAGCGGGAGCCGGAGGCGACGCGTACTGCGCGGCGGCGGCCTGCGCGGCGGCGTCGATCTGCGCCTGCTGTTGCGCCGCCTGATACTGCTGCTGCTCGTACGCGGCCTGCGACTTCTGCTGCTGGCTGTTCGCCACCGCGCCGCTCACGGCACTGGCGGTGCCGGCCACGACGGCGGTGCGGGCGGCGAGGCCGATGAGCCCGGGGCGTCCTCTTCTGAGCATGATGTCTCTCTTTCAGTTCTCGTCGGCCAGGTCGACGATGGCGTTGACGATGGGTGCCGGAATGCGCTCCGCGCTGAGCACGACGCCTCCCGAGGCGGCGAGCTTCTCGGCCAGGGCGCGTGCGTAGACGAGTTCGAGGGCGACGACCGCCGCCGACCCGCCGGGCGGCACGAGCTCGGCGAGCTCCTCGATGTCTTCCTCGCCGGCGATACCGACTTCGTGCAGGTCCAGCGCGAAGTCGTCGTCCTCGACCTCGGCGATCGTGATGTCGCCGTCTTCGCTCTTCGAGACGATCAGGAAGTCGAGGACGCGCACGGTCCCCGCATCGACGAGGTCGCCGAGCGCGTCGATCACGCCCGTGTCCGGGGCTTCGCCTTCGAACCCGACGAGATAGAGCTCGACCGGTCCGTACCGGAAATCTGCCATGGTGTTCCTTCCGTGAGCTGGAGGCCGCGGCATCCGTCCGCATCGGAGGACGCGGATGAGACGTGGCAGCACTGCCATGATGGCGGCATTCCCGCTCTCGGGCCAGGGGTCGCGTTATGCCGCGCCACGGGTTGTTCGCCTCGCGGGATCGCCGAACTTCCAGGGGCCGCGCGCGGGGGTGAGGTTCCCCCCGGTGGTTCAGGCCGGGTCGATGCGCAGCACTCCCGCGCTCTCGCCGACGGCGAGGTCGTCGACCACCCGGAGCGACCGCGCGAGGTCGTCGACCTGTCCGATCGCCGTGCCGAAGCGCTCGCGGTCGGCGCACACCGCCGTCACCGTGACGAAGTGGGTCACGGTGTCCCACGTGTAGGTCGCGAACGGAGGCGTGCGCGGGTCTGCCGGCAGCGGCATCGCCAGCTTCTCGCCGACGCCGAGGTAGGTGCCGCGGAAGGATTCGGTGTCGTCGTACTCCATCGGCATCATCGCCCGTGCGGCGCGCAGCTGCGATGTGGCCTCCTGCACCTGGGCCATGACGACGACCAGCTCCGGGTCGCTCTTCCACACCCACACCAGCACGCGACCGGCGGCGCGACGCATCAGCAGGGGAGCCGCCTGGCTCATCGCCCACGCGGCGACCCCGCTTCCCGGGCGCTCGTCTGCGCCCATCGCGCGGTTGGCCTGGGCGAGCAGCATCCGGATCGCGGCCTTGCGGTGACGCCGCCCGCGCCATCCGAGTGATTCGGTCACGGGCACCCAGAGGGCCTGGTCGGCGTCGGCCTGGAGTCGAGGCATGCTCCCAGCGTAAGCGGCCCGGGCTCCCGGAAGCGGAACGGGCGCTCAGGTACAGTTGGCCAGGCGCGCGAGCAACCTCGCGTGCGCCTCCGCCGCACAGACAGGCCGCCCTCCCCGTGACCGAAAACGCGACGCCCGCCGATTCCGCCGCCGATGCGGTGAGCAAGCCCCCGCTCACCGTCCTCATCGGGACCGACACCTTCCTGCCCCATGTGAACGGCGCCGCCCGCTTCACCGAGCGACTCGCCGCAGGGCTCGTCGAGCGCGGCCACGACGTGCACGTGATGGCCCCGAGCGCCACCCATCGTGAGCACGGCACCTTCACCGAGGTCGTCGAGGGGCAGCCCATGACGATGCACCGTCTTCCGGCGTTCCGCTACCTGCCGCACGACTGGCTGACGTTCGCGCTGCCCTGGCGCACCAAGCACCACTCGAGGCGCATCCTCGACGAGGTCAAGCCCGACGTCGTGCACATCCAGTCGCACATCGTCATCGGGCGGGGTCTCGCCCGCGAGGCGCGCAAGCGCGGCATCCCGATCATCGCCACGAACCACGTGATGGCCGAGAACGTCGTCGACTTCACCACGCTGCCGCCCTTCCTCGACAAGGTCGTCGTCAAGCTCGCGTGGGACGACGCGAAGCGGACGTTCGCGCTGACCCGCGCCGTCACGACACCCACCCGGCGCGCCGCCGACTTCCTCGAGTCGACGATCGCCATCGAGAACGTCATCCCGATCTCGTGCGGCATCGACGCTCGTGACTACACCCCCGATCTCTCGCCGCGCGATCGCAACCGCATCGTCTTCGTCGGGCGACTGACGACCGAGAAGCAGATCGACGTCGTGCTGCGCGCGATCACGAAGCTCGACCCCGCACTCGACGTCACGTTCGACATCGTCGGCAAGGGCGACCAGCAGCGCAACCTCGAGCGTCTCGCCGCCGAGCTGGGCATCGAGGACCGCGTCACCTTCCACGGGCGCACCCCCGACGTCGAGCTGCGCGGCTACCTGTCGCGCGCGAGCGTGTTCGCCATCGCCTCGATCGCAGAGCTGCAGTCCATCGCGACCATGGAGGCCATGGCGTCGGGTCTTCCGATCGTCGCCGCCGATGCGGTCGCCCTGCCCCACCTTGTCCACGACGGTGAGAACGGCTACCTGTTCGAGCCGGGCAACGTCGACGAGCTCGCCGCCAAGCTCACCACCGTGCTCACCCAGACCCCCGAGGAGCGCCTGCGCATGCAGCAGGCGTCGCTCGACGGCGTGAAGATCCACGACATCCAGCGCACGCTCTCGACGTTCGAGGCGCTGTACCGCGACGAACCCCTGCCGGAGTAGCGCCCGTGCACGTCGTGATGTTCGGCGATCAGCACGTCGAGTCGCTCGGCGGGGCGCAGGTGTCGATGCGGCTGCAGCGACGGTTCCTCGAGAAGGCGGGGCACACGGTCACGCTCGTCGCGCCCGCTCTGCACGGTGCCCGCGCACGATCCGTCGCCTGGGATGCCGCGTACCTCGATACCCCGTCGGTGCCCATCACTCCTGATCGCGAGTACTCGATGACGCTCCCGGGCTCGCGCACCGACCGGTGGGTCGATCGCGGGCTCGCCGGGCGTCCGCCTGTCGACGTCGTGCACGTGCAGGCCGACTTCTGGGGGGCGTTCACGGGTCACCGCTTCGCCGCCCGCCACGCGCTGCCGGTCGTGCACACGATGCACAATCGCGTCGACGTCGGCATCGAGGCGACGGCGCCCTTTCCCACCACTACGCTGCGGGCGCTGAACGCGTGGGAACGCCGTTCACTCGGCTCGTCCTCGCCGGGCTCCGACGGCTGGGCGTTCCTGCGCCGGATGGCTGAGAGATCGGATGCCGTCACGGCGCCCTCGACGCACTTCGCCTGCCGGCTCGAAGCCCACGGGGTCGTGCCGGGCTCGGGTTCGCGCGTCGACGTGATCTGGAACGGTATCGACGACGGGCTCCTCGATGAGACCCTTCGACAGGCTCAGGGCCCCGACGGATCGCCCGAGGCGCGCGCGCCCGGCGCGCCCCGGCTGGTGTGGCTCGGGCGCATGAGCCCGGAGAAGCGCCTGCTGCCCTTCCTCGAGGCGGTCGCCGCATCGGGAGCGACCGTCGACGTCGAGGTCATCGGCGGTGGCGGTCAGCTGACCGAGGCCCGACGACTCGTCGAGAGGGGCGCGGGCGCGGCATCCGTCGTCTTCGCGGGCCGGATGCCGTACGCCGACACCCTGCGCCGGATCGCCGCAGCCGATGCCGTCGTGCAGACTTCGATCGGCTTCGAGACGCAGGGCATGACGATCTTCGAGGCCGCGTCGCTCGGCACGCCGGCCATCGTCAGCGACCCCGACCTCGCGGCCGAGCTGGGGTCGGGCTTCTGGGCCGTCGGCGGCGGTGTGGATGCCGCACCGGCCTCGGCGGATGCGTCGGTGGCGGCCCTCGCCGAGACGATCCGCCGGGCGGCCGCAGACATCGTCTCGGGTGACGCGGTGACGCCGGATCCGACTATTCGCGAGCGGTTCCGGCAGTCGTCGCGCACCGCGGCGATGGTCGAGGTCTATGACCGCGTGCGGGCCTGACCGGGGCGCCGGTCAGGGGAGCCGGGTGCGATCGGTGGGGACCTGCCGGTAGCCGTCGTTCGTGAGCGCGGCGACGGTGGAGGCGACGGCGAAGGCCGCCAGAGCGGTGAGAGCGAGAACGATGAACATGGCAGTAACGCTACGATTGCGTTAGGACTGCCACGAGTGGCAGACTGGACACAGTTCGCACGATTACTGCCACCGGGAAGGTCGCCCATGAGGACCGTCGCACTCATCGTCCAGCATGGGTTCGCCCCGTTCGAGTTCGGCCTCGCGTGCGAGGCGTTCGGGCTCGATCGATCCGATGACGGGATCGAGCCGTTCGACTTCCGGATCGTGGCCGCCGAGCCGGGCGTCATCCGCAGCAACCTCGGGTTCTCGATCAACGTCGACCACGACCTGACGTTCGCCGATGAGGCCGACCTCGTGATCGCCGCTCCGATTCCGCGGGCGACGTGGGGCCGCGTCGACGAGCGCGTGCTCGACGTGATCAGGCGTGCGGTCGATCGCGGTGCGTGGGTGCTCAGCGTCTGCAGCGGATCGTTCGTCGTCGCGGCTTCGGGTGTGCTCGACGGCCGCCGGGCGACGACCCACTGGATGTACGCCGAGACCATGGCGTCGATGTATCCCCGGATCGACGTCGACCCCGACGTGCTCTACGTGCAGGACGGCCGCATCATCACGAGCGCCGGCACCGCCGCCGGCATCGACGCGTGTCTGCACCTGCTGCGTCAGGTGCTCGGCGCCGAGGTCACGAACCGCATCGCCCGGCGCATGGTCGTGCCCCCGCAGCGCGACGGCGGGCAGGCGCAGTTCATCGACCACCCGCTCCCGCAGGTTCAGTCGCAGTCCCTCGCCCCGGTCAGCGACTGGATGCTCGACAACCTGCGCCACGACCTCTCCGTCGACCAGCTCGCCGCGAAGGCGCACATGTCTCCGCGCACGTTCGCGCGTCGGTTCAAGGCCGACTTCGGCGCGACGCCCGCGGCCTGGCTGTCGCGGCAGCGCATCATCCACGCGCAGCGTCTGCTCGAGAAGACCGACCTGGGACTGGATCGCGTCGCCTACGAGAGCGGGTTCGGCTCGGCGGCGGTGCTGCGGCAGAACTTCGCGCGTGCGCTCGGCACGACGCCGACGGCCTACCGCATGACCTTCAGCTGCCGCCAGGACGAGCAGTCGACGGATGCCGCGGCCAGCGCCGCGGCCGTGCTCGAGCCCGTCGCC
>JASDDH010000023.1 GCA_030407505.1 Planococcus sp. APC 4015 | reverse complement strand
CCCGCCCCGACCCCACGCACTATCCCACGCGCGACCCGACCCCTGCGCGCCCGCCGCTAGCGTGGATGTATGACTGAGCAGAGCGATAAGGCAACCACCCTCGCGCAGCTTCACGCTGCGCCCGAGATCCTTCGTGTCGTCAACGTCTGGGACGCCGTGTCGGCCAAAGCCGTCGCGGAGCTTCCCGAGACGAAGGCGATCGCCACCGCAGGACACTCCATCGCGGCGACCTTCGGGTATCCCGATGGCGAGATCCCCCTCGACATCGCACTCGACATGATCGGCCGCATCGTCACCGCCGTCGGCGATCTGCCCGTCTCGGCCGATCTCGACGCCGGCTTCGGCAACCCCGGCGAGACCGTGCGTCGCGCGATCGGCGTGGGCGTCGTCGGCGCCAATGTGGAGGACCGGCTCGCGCCCCTCACCGACTCCGTGGCCGCCGTCGAGGCGATCATCGCCGCGGGTGCCGCGGAAGGTGTGCCGTTCGTGCTCAACGCCCGTACCGATGCCTTCGTGCGCGGGGGAGGGCGTCCGGCCGAAGAGTCCCTCGCCGACGCGATCGAACGCGGCCGCGCCTACCTCGGCGCTGGAGCCACGACGGTGTTCGTGCCCGGACTCCTGGACGCAGACACGACGCGGGCCCTCGTCGACGGACTCGGCGTCGGCAAGCTGAGCGTCATCGGCTTCCCAGGAGCGTTGACGGCAGCCGAGTACGAGGCACTCGGCGTCGCGCGGATCTCGTACGGCCCGCTCACGCAGCGCGTCGCCCTCACCGCACTGCAGGATCTCGCGACCGACCTCTACGCCGACGGCGCGATCCCGGAATCAACCCGCGCCCTCAACTGACCGGCGCACCTCGCGACGGCCGAGCGGCCGCAGCTCCGAGAGGGGTTGCGGCCGCTGTCGTGTTCCCAGCTCTCACGCGACGTCGCGTCCGGCGAGCACCTCTTCGTAGTGCGCGTTCTCCATGACGCCGAGCACGTTGCCGAACGGGTCGAACACCGACGCGGTGACGAAGCCGGGCCCCTGCTCGGTCACGGGGGTGTGGCTGCTCGCTCCGAGAGCCAGCAGCCGTTCGTACGCGGTCTGCACGTCGTCGACGGCCCAGTAGGCCACGGTGCCGCCCTGCACCGCTGGTGTGTCGCCGACGTAGCGGCGATCGAGGATGCCGAGCTCGTGCGAGTAGTCGCCGATCCGGAACTCGACGTACGCGAGCGCGCCGCCGAACTCCTTACGGAAGTACGGCTCGACACCGAGCACCTTCTGGTACCACTGGGCTGCCGAGTCGACATCGTCTGCCGAGTACGTGATGGTCGTGAGTCCGCGAAGCATGGGATTCCCTTCCGTTCCGGCGATCCTCCTCTGCGCCTCCGACATCGCCACGGCTTAGGCTCGATGCATGCTCGCCACCGTCATCCACGCTCCTCGCGACATCCGCGTCGAGGAGGTCCCCGATCCCGTGCTGTCCACCGGCGCCGACGCGATCGTGCGGGTCGTCGCGGCCTGCGTGTGCGGGTCCGACCTCTGGCCCTACCGCGGCGTGACGCCGACCGAAGAGCCCGAGCGCATCGGCCACGAGTTCGTGGGCGTCGTCGAATCTGTGGGCCCCGAGGTGCAGACCGTGAAGCCGGGCGACTTCGTCATCGCCCCGTTCTACGTGTGCGACGGCACCTGCGCGAACTGCGCCAACGGCGTCAGCACGTCGTGCCTCGCCGGCGGCTGGTGGGGGAGCGAAGACAAGGTCGGCGGCTTCGCCGACGGCGGCCAGGGCGAGCGCGTGCGCGTGCCTCTCGCCGACGGAACCCTCGTCGTCGTGGAAGGACCGGTCGCCGACGACGAGATCCCGGGTCTGCTCACCCTCAGCGACGTCATGGGCACCGGTCACCACGCCGCCGTCTCGGCCGGCGTCGGCGCCGGTGACACCGTCGCGGTGGTCGGAGACGGGGCGGTCGGACTCTGCGCGATCATCGCCGCGAAGCGCCTGGGCGCGACGACGATCATCGCGATGTCGCGGCATCCGCAGCGCCAGGCACTGGCCCGCGATTTCGGTGCCACCCACATCGTCGAGGAGCGCGGGGATGCCGGCGTCGAGGCTGTGCGCGCCCTCACTGCCGGTATCGGCGCCGACCGCGTGCTCGAATGCGTCGGCACGAAGGAATCGATGGACCAGGCGCTTCGATCCACCCGACCGGGCGGCATGGTCGGCTACGTCGGCGTGCCCAACGGCGGGCCGGAACTGCCCGTACGGCAGATGTTCGGTCGCAACGTCGGGGTGAACGGTGGCGTGGCACCGGTGCGCGGCTACATCGAGGAGCTGCTTCCCGACGTGCGTTCCGGCGCCATCGAGCCGGGGCGCGTGTTCGATCTCGAGCTGCCCCTGACCGAGGCGGCCGAGGCGTACGCCGCGATGGACGAGCGACGAGCCACCAAGGTGCTGCTCCGGCCGTGAGCCCCGACGAGCCCGCGGCACGCGAACAGAGGGCGACGCCGGACCACGGCCGGTCGTCGCTGAACGCGCTGCGTGCCGACCTCGTCGGCCGTATCCACCGACTCGATCTCACGATCGCCACCCTGCGCGCGGACCGGGGCGCCGAGACGGCCGACGACGAACACGATCCCGAGGGCGCGACGCTGTCGCACGAGTGGTCCCGGCTGGCCGGGCTCCGCGCGGACGCCGAGCGGGAGCTCGACGAGACGGACGCCGCGATCGCCGGCTACGTCGACGGGACTTACGGCGTGTGCACGGATTGCGGCGAGCCGATCCCTGCGGCGCGGCTGGTGGCCCGGCCGACGGCGACGCGCTGCGTGGCCTGCGCCGCGAAGGCCGGTCTGTGATGTCGTTCGGACCAGGCGTTCCGCCCACCTCGGCTGCAGGATTCCCGCGCCCGCGCCCGCTCGACCGGTGCCCGTGCGGGTCGGGACGCACCTACGACGGATGCTGCGGCACTGTGCTCGCCGGCGAGTCCGCGACGACTTCCGAGCAGCTGATGCGATCCCGGTACACCGCCTTCGTCACGGGCGATGCGCGACACCTGCTGGCCACCTGGCATCCCGGAACCCGGCCCGAGTCGATCGATCTCGATCCGCGGGTGCGCTGGCAGGCACTCGAGATCGTGGCGACGGATGCCGGGGGTGAAGACGACCTCCGGGGCGTCGTCGAGTTCCGCGCCGCGTGGCGCGACGGAGCCGAGACAGGCGTCCTGCACGAGCGGAGCAGATTCGTGAACCGGAGCGGCGCGTGGTGGTATCTCGACGGAGTCGTGTCGCCGTAGTCGGGAACACTGCGGTCGACAGCCTCGTTCTGATAACGTGGAACGTCACTCTTGTGGCTCTACAGCCACGCCCCGACGGGGTGCGAGTGACATCGCACGAAAACAATCCGCTTCGCTTCGGCCAGAGGCATCCGTTCGCGCCTGCGCGACCGCGTCTCACCACGGCCGGGCCTGAGACCCTAACCCAACAAGGACAACCCACTACATGACTACCGCAACGACCGCCCCGGCCACCAAGCAGGTCGCCATCAATGACATCGGATCTGCTGAGGACTTCCTGGCCGCGGTCGAACTGACCCTCAAGTTCTTCAACGACGGCGACCTCATCGAAGGAACCGTCGTGAAGATCGACCGCGACGAGGTGCTCCTCGACGTCGGCTACAAGACCGAGGGTGTCATCCCCTCGCGCGAGCTCTCCATCAAGCACGACGTCGACCCGAACGAGGTCGTCAAGGTCGGCGACGCCGTCGAGGCGCTGGTTCTCCAGAAGGAGGACAAGGAAGGCCGCCTCATCCTGTCGAAGAAGCGCGCTCAGTACGAGCGTGCGTGGGGTGACGTCGAGAAGATCAAGGAGAACGACGGTGTCGTGACCGGTTCGGTCATCGAGGTCGTCAAGGGTGGTCTCATCGTCGACATCGGCCTGCGCGGGTTCCTCCCCGCCTCGCTCATCGAGCTGCGCCGCGTCCGCGACCTCACGCCGTACCTCGGCCAGGAGATCGAGGCCAAGATCCTCGAGCTCGACAAGAACCGCAACAACGTCGTGCTCTCGCGCCGCGCCCTGCTCGAGCAGACGCAGTCCGAGTCGCGCACCACGTTCCTCAACAACCTCCACAAGGGCCAGGTCCGCAAGGGCGTCGTCTCGTCGATCGTCAACTTCGGTGCGTTCGTCGACCTGGGCGGCGTCGACGGTCTCGTCCACGTCTCCGAGCTCTCGTGGAAGCACATCGAGCACGCGTCCGAGGTCGTCGAGGTCGGACAGGAAGTCACCGTCGAGATCCTCGAGGTCGACCTCGACCGTGAGCGCGTGTCGCTTTCGCTCAAGGCGACGCAGGAAGACCCGTGGCAGGTGTTCGCCCGCACGCATGCGATCGGTCAGGTCGCGCCGGGCAAGGTCACCAAGCTCGTTCCGTTCGGCGCGTTCGTTCGCGTCGCAGACGGCATCGAGGGCCTCGTGCACATCTCGGAGCTCTCCGGCAAGCACGTCGAGCTCGCCGAGCAGGTCGTGTCGGTCGGCGAAGAGGTCTTCGTCAAGATCATCGACATCGACCTCGAGCGTCGCCGCATCTCGCTCTCGCTGAAGCAGGCGAACGAGTCGGTCGACCCCAACGGCACCGAGTTCGACCCGGCCCTCTACGGCATGGTCACCGAGTACGACGACAACGGCGAGTACAAGTACCCCGAGGGGTTCGACTCGGTCAACGGCGTCTGGCTCGAGGGCTTCGACGCCCAGCGCGAGAAGTGGGAGCTCGAGTACGCGGCTGCCCAGGCTCGCTGGGAGCAGCATAAGGCCGCCGTCGCCAAGGCGATCGAGGCCGAGGCGAACGCCCCGGCCGTCGAGCCCGGCTCGTCGTCCTCGTCGTTCTCGTCCGACAGCAGCTCGGTCGGCACGCTGGCCGATGACGAGGCTCTCGCGGCACTCCGCGAGAAGCTCTCGGGTCGCTGATCCGCACACGCTGATCGAAAGGGCCGTGACCTTCGGGTCGCGGCCCTTTCGCGTGCGCGCTGCAGGCAGTCCGCCCGCCTCCGCGTGCGCGCTGCAGGCAGTCCGCCCGCCTCCGCGTCCCGACGTCTCGGTGCGGCGTGGAGCGGCCAGGACTCCAGGAGCGATAGCGTCTGCGTATGGTCTCGCCCCCGCGCACGTCGTGGTTGCGCCGTGGAGACGAAGTCTTCGAGGGGCGCACCCGCGCTCGCACGACGGTGCTCAACCAGCTCCTGCTCGGCGGAGTCGTGCTGGTTCTCGCGACCGTCGGGCTGATGGGGCGGTTCTCCGGCGACCGCGGGCTCTTCTTCGCCGGCGTCGTGGTGATCTTCCTCGCCACCGCTGCGGCGATCGCCGTTCCGTGGAACTCCGTGTCGGTCTACGCCAGCGCCATCATCCCGATCGTCGACATCATCGCCATCGCGATGATGCTCGAAGCGAGCACGACGTCGGGGTTCAGTCTGCTGTGGATCTTCCCGGCTATGTGGCTCGCCGGCAGCTTCGCCGTCCCCGGCCTCATTCTCGGGGTGAGCGCGATCTGCATCACCTACATGGTGCAGACGGCCGAGATCGACGTGTCCGTGGCGACGCTGCTGCCGCCCTTCGCCGTCATCGCGCTGGCGACGACGAGCTACCTGACCGCTCGCCGCTCTCGTATGCAGCGGTATCTGCTCGACGCGCAGACCCGCCTGCTCGGCCAAGCGCTGGCCCGCGCCCGTCAGCAGGAGGAGTCGGTCACCGAGGCGCTGGACGCGGTGGACTTCGGGATCATCCGAGTGGCCGCCGACGGACGCATCGCCGTGACCAATGACGCCCACGCCCGCATCCAGAGCATCCGTGATCCCGGCGACCCTGCGGCAGCCGCCGTCATCCTCCCCGCGTTCGGTCGCGACGGGATCACCCCCCTGACCACCGAGCAGCAGCCGCTGGCGCGGGCTCTGCGCGGAGAGACCTTCGACGACGAGGTGGTGTGGTTCGGCGATCCGGGCGACGATCGCCGAGCGCTGACCGTCACGGCACGTCGGGTGCACAACGACGACGGGACGCCCGCCGGGTCGGTCGTGGTGACACGCGACATCACCACGGAATTGAGCGCCATCCGCGCCCGCGAGGATCTCGTGGCCTCGGTGTCGCACGAACTGCGCACGCCGCTCACCTCGATCGTCGGCTATCTCGAACTCGTGCTCGACGAAGACCTGTCGCCGTCCGCGCGCCGCGGGCTCGAGGTCGCGGAGCGCAACGCGAACAGACTGCTCACCATCATCGCCGACATCCTCACCGCCTCCGGGTCCGGTCGAGCGACGATCGAGCTCAGCATCCATCCCGAACCCACCGACGTCTCGCTCATCGCGGCATCGGCCGCGGAGCTGCACGCCCCGCGGGCGGCGGAGCGCGGCATCGAGATCGACACCTCAGGCCTCGAGACCGCCATTGCCGACGTCGACCCGTCGCGTATCCGTCAGGTGCTCGACAACCTGCTGTCGAACGCCGTCAAGTACAACCGCGACGGGGGCTCGATCCAGGTAGGCACGACCGTCGACCGCGACCACGCCTGGATCGTCGTGCGCGACACGGGCACCGGCGTGTCTGTGAACGAGCTGCCGCGACTCTTCCAGCGCTTCTACCGGTCGGATGCCGTGCGCAAGACGTCCACGCACGGCAGCGGGCTCGGTCTTTCCATCAGCCGCGACATCGTGCGCTCGCACGGCGGCGAGATCACGGCCCAGAGCGAGGTCGGCGTGGGCACGACGTTCGTCGTGCGCCTGCCGGTCGGCGCTGCCAGCCCGCAGAACGCCCCGGAGGGGTCCTCATGAATCTGGATCTGTACACCGTCTCGGCGCTGACGACCCTCGTCGTCTCGGTCGCGAGCATCGTCTTCCTGGTCGGGATGCTGATCCGCAAAGACGATGTGCCGGGCCGCGTCTGGGGGCTCGCGTTCCTCCTCGGGCTCATGACGGTGATCTCGTACCTCGTGTGGGCGACGACTCCGGACTCGTGGTGGGCGGTCGCCGTCGGCAACGCCGCTTTCGTCTCGAATCTGGGATGCATGTGGCTCGGATGCCGCGCGTTCAACCGCCGCCCGCTGACACCCTCGATCGTCCTCGTCTCGTTCGCCGCCCTCGCCGCTTTCGCCGCTGTCATCATCGCGGGTCCCGACGGCGGAGATTGGGCGGGCGCGCCCGTCTTCTTCTCGGGCATCCTGATCTTCGCCGCTCTCGGTGCCGTCGAATGCGCGCGCGGGGAGATGGGCGAGAACCGCATCTCGTGGGGACTCGGTGTCGTACTCGGTATCGTGGCCGTGTTCTTCGCGGCGCGCACGGTCGTCATCCTGGTCTGGGGTGTCGACAGCGAGGCATTCATCCTGTACTTCGACACCGTCCCCGCCAGCATGCTCACGATCACCCTGTCGATCGTCGCGGTGGTCGTCACATCGGTGCTGCTGTCGAGTCGCACCCGGCTGACCGGCTCCGTCGATCCCGGCAAGCTCTCGCTCAGCGACGACGACGTCCTCCCGGAGGTGTCGTTCGCGCACGTCCTGCTCGACATGACAGGTCGCGCTCGGCGCCGCTCCGAGCTCGTCGGCGTCGTCTCGCTCCGCATCGACGATCTTCCGGCGATCGCCACCGCGTTCGGAGGTGAAGCGGCCGCGAGTGTCGGCGCAGCCTTCCGCGAGGTGGTGCGACGCTTCGCGCCGACGACGTCGTTCGTGGGACAGGACGGACCCACCGGTCTGCTCGTGGGCATCCAGCCCGAAACCGCGGCGGATGCCCGGCGTCTGGCGACCCGCATCCGCCGCGGACTGTTCGACGAGCTCAGCGGAGTGGTCGGCGTCGTGATCCCGGTGGTGGGGGTGGGGATCGCCCTCAGCGAGGCGACCGGCTATGAACCCGCCGTGCTCATGCGCGCGGCGAGGGATGCCGCAAAAGAGGCGGCGCGCAGCACCGAGACGAACGTCGTGATCGCCTCGGGGACGTGATCAGCGCGTGAGGCGGTAGCCCACGCCGCGCACGGTCTCGATCCAGCGCGGCTGCGTCGGCGTCTCGCCGAGCTTCCGGCGGAGGTTAGCCATGTGCACCTCGATGGCACGTGCGTCCGCGTCGCTGACGAAGTCGCTTCCCCGGTGGTGGTCGCCCCGGAGCATCAGGGCGAGATCGGTCTTGCCGACGACGCGTCCGCGCGCCGACAGCAGATCGGCGAGGATGTCGAACTCGCTGCGGGTGAGATCGAGATCGACATCGCCGCGCCGCGCGAGCCGCATCGCGGGATGCACGCGCAGCCCGCGGTGCTCCAGCCAGGTGCCGTCGTCGTCGTCCCGCTGCGTCTCGTCGCCTCGCGTGTCGAGAGCGGGTGCCGAAGACACCGCCTCGGCCGGCGCGGCGCTGTGGGCGCGCGGCCGGCGGAGCATCGCTTCGATGCGGGCGCGCAGTTCGCGCGGCCGGAAGGGCTTGGTCACGTAGTCGTCGGCACCGGATTCGAGACCCTGCAGGGCGTCGATCTCTTCGCTGCGGGCGGTCAGCATCACGATGTAGGTGCTGCTGATCGCCCGGATGCGCTTGGCCGTCTCGAAACCGTCGATCCCCGGCATGCTGACGTCGAGCGTCGTGACGATGGGGCGATGGGTTCGGACGAGCTCGATGCCCTCGGTACCCGAGCCGGCTGCGTGCACGGAGAACCCGGCCGAGGCCAGGACGTCGCTCAGCAGCTGCCGGATGTCGGCCTCGTCTTCGATGACGACGGCGACGCGGTTCTCTTGCACGTGCACATCCCTGCTGTCGCGCCCGTCGGACTCCGCCGACTCCCTGACATCCGCGATGATATCCCAGAACATCCGGGTGAACGCGGCACCCGGCTCCGTGTCCCCGCCCATCATCGGCACATCGTCGGATACATGGTGCGGTTCTCGTACACGTGGAAATAGATCGACGTCTGCCAGTCGTGAGCCTGACCCGAGACGGAGGGAAGGCTCGAGCAGTTCCAGCCGGCAGCCGGCGTGAACTGGCCGCTGGATGCGACTCCCGCGTTCGTCCACGACCACGTGGGCGTCTCCGGTGCGCTGGTGGTGGTGGCGGACTGCAGGTTCACCGAGAAGGTGATCGTCTTGCCGCTCGGGGCGGAGAAGTCGACGTGATACTCCCGGGCGCGTCGCGTGGAGGATTCCGACCACGTCGTGAACCAGACGCGGCTGACCGTACAGGCGACCTCGCGGCCGTTCTGATTCCAGGCGCGGCACGTGTCGGCCGCGACGGGAGCCGACCACTCGCCCGACGTGACGACGGCGGACGTGTAGGTCGCATCGGTCCATGCGCTCTGCGTCGGAGCGACGGCCACGGCCGCTGCGCCGAGACCGATCACGAGCGCGAGCCCCGCGGCGATCGACGCGAGGCGGCGGCGTGTCGAGACGGCGCTCACCGGGAGGCCTCCTCGTCGTCGGCGCGCCGGCGACGCAGCAGCAGACCTGCTCCACCGCCGACGGCTGCGGCTCCGGCGACCACCGCGATCCACGACAGGGTGCCGCCGGTCACGGCGAGCCCTGCTCCGTCGGTGAGCGGGAAGTCCGCGGCCTCCATGAGCGAGATGCGTCCGCTCGCGGCGGTCGCGCCCGTGCCCACGGCATCCGTCGGCATGGTGACGCTCATCTCGACGCGGTACGAACCCGCGGCGATCGACGTGCCCGTGAGCTCCTCGAGCTCGGTGCACGAGGACGGCGAGCACAGTCGGGCGCCCCACACGCCCGACCCCGTGGCGATCGACCACTCGGCGACGGTGACGACGGATGCCACGGGCACCTCGAGCACGGTCGACGTCTCGGCCGATTCGCCGGGCATCACGACGCCGAAGTCGGCGTCGAGCGGCACGGTGACGGCGGATGCCGGCGCCACCGACGCGGCACCGGCCGCGGCCCCCAGGACCGCGGCCAGGCCGATCGCGAAGAGCCGCCGCCTCACGGCGACACCTCCGCCGTGCGGGCGTCCGCGCGCTTCGGGGTGCGCGGGCGCTCCGCAGGTGCCGGGATCAGCCACGTCAGGCCGAGCAGCGCGACGAGACCGATCATGAGCGGGATGGCCACCGCCGGGCTCGTGATGCGCGTCATGATCGCCCCCGCGCCGGGGATCTGTGCCTGCGGCATCCAGACCTCCCCGGTGACGTGGTAGTCCAAGGCGTCCTCGAACTCGTTCGCATCGCCCTTCATCGTGACGAGGGCACCCTCCCCAGAGGCCTCGATCGCCACGATGCGGTGCGTCACGAGGTGGCTCGTGAGCTCGCTCGGAAGACTCACCACGTCGCCGACCCCCAGGTCGGCGACAGGCGTCTTCGTCGCGATCAGCAGGTCACCCGTCATGATCACCGGCTCCATGGAGCCCGAGATCACGATGAGCGGCTTGATGATGCCCGCGGCGGTGGCTCCCCAGACGAGGCCGCAGGCGACACCCACGGCGGCGAGCGCCCAGAGGGCGGTCATGGCGATACGTCGAAGCATCTGCACGGCTGTCTCCTCGGGGTGTCGTCGTCGCGGGTGGGTGGTCGGGATCAGGACGTGGCTTCGCCGCTGATCGTGACGATGATGGTGCCGGCCTTGCCCTTGTTCGCGACGTCCCAGTCCTTCGGGGCGGTCACGGTCAGGGTGAGTGCGTCGGTGTCGCCTGTCGTGGTGGTGGGGGCGAGCTTCGGTGCGAGATCGGAGACGGCGGCGGTCGGGTTCGTCGTGAAGGTCGAGCCCTTCCATTCGACGGTCGACGCCAGTGCGGCGCTGACGTTGCCGAGGTTCTTCACGTGCAGGGTGACGGTGCGTGTCTCGCCCGGCAGCAGCTTCGCGAACGTGGTGGCCGGGACGACGAGCTCGATGGCGTCCTTCTTGTCGGACTGGAGCCAGGTCTTGCCGTCCAGCGAGCCCTGCAGGTCGAAGGTGGCGGCGTCGGCCTGAGCCGAGAAGAACACGTTGTCGGTCCAGGCGGCGCTGGTCATCGCGGCGCCGACTCCGCCGACGGCGAGCGTGGCCAGTGCGAAGGCGATGAGCGGACGACGCGTGCTCTTGCGGGGGGCACGTGCGTCGCGGCGGGCGGTGGGCTGAACGGTGAGGTCGGACATGATGGGCCTTTCGGAAGAGAGTGTGTGTCGTGCGGTGTGATCTGCCCCAGGCGGTAGATCCCGTATCTCGCGACAAGAGAGACGTTATGAGGGCCTCCTCAGGGGCTCCTTGGGTCAGCCTCAGCGCCGACTTCAGATCTCCGTCCTGAGCCGAAGCTGAGGAATGCATGCGTCCGCATGGATCGCGGAGACGACGGCGTGGCATCATCGACGGATGCCGCTCATCGCACTCACCGGGGGCATCGCGTCCGGCAAGTCGACCATCGCCGCACGCCTCGCCGAGCACGGCGCCGTGGTGGTGGACGCCGATCAGATCGTGCGGGATGTGCAGCATCCGGGTTCGCCCGTGCTCTCGGCGATCGCCGCCGAATTCGGAGCCGACATGATCGGTCCGGACGGAGCGCTGGACCGCGCTCGGCTGGGCGCCCGCGTGTTCGGTCACCCGCAGGAGGTCGCTCGGCTCAACGCGATCGTGCACCCCGCGGTCCGTGCGGAGTCGGCCCGCCGCTTCGCGCAGGCCGCTGAGGCCGATCCCGCGGCCGTCGTGGTCTACGACGTGCCTCTGCTGGTCGAGGCGCGCGCAGGAGACCCGTGGGAGCTCGTCGTGGTGGCGCATGCGCCCGAAGACGTGCGTCTCGGGCGCATGGTGCGACTGCGCGCGATGACAGAGGCGGATGCCGCGGCCCGCATCGCCTCGCAGGTCTCGGATGCCGAGCGCCTGGCCATCGCCGACGTCGTCATCGACACGTCGGGGGAGCTGGCCGACACCCTCCGCCAGACCGATGATCTGTGGGCGACGCTGCCCGACCGCATCGCTCAGCGCACCGCGCGCAGCTGAAGGCAGAAGTCGGGCGCTGTCGTTCGCCGGACATGCGTCGTACCATCGGATGACCTGATCCGGAGGTGCGACATGGGGATCTTCACCCGTTGGCGCAGACGCGCGGACCCGTATGCGGCGGTCACCGAGGAAGAGCGCATCGCGCGGTACGTCTACCTGCTCAACACGCTGCCCTCCTCGGTCGTGGAGCGCGCTCACGCGACCGCGTTCGCCGATCTGCCGGTCCAGCAGCGCCGCGAGATGTTCGCCCAGCTCCGTCCCTTCATGGCGGACACCGAGAAGGATGCCGCCGACGACGATCCGACGGTGCTCGCCCGCCTCGTGCGCCGCGCGGAGGAGCACCGCCTCCGACGCGCGAACGGAGTCGACACCTCGGAGCAGGCGACGCTGACCGCCGTCCACGACCGCGACCCGCGCGACGCCGTGGACTCCCGCGGACTGCTGCTGCAGGCGGCGACCGTGGGATTCCTGGCTCACCACATGCTCGCGTCGTCGACCGTCATGTACTACTTCGAGCACGGCGGCGGGTCGGTCGGCATCGCCTCCGAGCCGGCGTGGGTGGGGCAGACCTTCGATCCCGTCGGCACCGGCTGGGAGAGTTCGGGAGCGGGCGGCTTCGACGGGGGCGGTGCGTCGGACGGCGGGGGATTCGGCGGCTTCGACGGCGGCGGGTTCGGCGGTTTCGACGGGGGCGGCGGCTTCTGACGCGCACGGCACGCGGCCCCGGTGTCGGAGCCCCCGCCTACGCTGGATGAGTGCAGACGACGCGATCCGTTCGACCCTTCGAGGTCATCAGCGACTACGAACCGGCGGGAGACCAGCCCGCGGCCATCGCCGACCTCTCGGCGCGCATCAACGCGGGGGAGACCGACGTGGTGCTCCTCGGCGCCACCGGCACGGGGAAGTCGGCGACGACCGCCTGGCTCATCGAGGCGGTGCAGCGACCCACACTGGTGCTCGCCCACAACAAGACCCTGGCGGCGCAGCTCGCCAACGAGTTCCGCGAGCTCATGCCGAACAACGCCGTCGAGTACTTCGTCAGCTATTACGACTACTACCAGCCCGAGGCCTACGTTCCGCAGACGGACACCTTCATCGAGAAGGACTCCTCGGTCAACGCCGAGGTCGAGCGACTGCGGCACTCCACGACGAACTCGCTGCTGAGCCGCCGCGACGTCATCGTGGTCTCCACAGTCTCCTGCATCTACGGCCTCGGCTCACCCGAAGAGTACTTGCGCGCGATGGTGGCGCTGCAGGTCGGCGAGCGCTACGACCGGGATTCCCTGATCCGCAAGTTCATCGCGATGCAGTACAACCGCAACGACGTGGACTTCTCGCGTGGCAACTTCCGCGTGCGCGGCGACACGATCGAGATCATCCCCGTCTACGAGGAGTACGCGATCCGCATCGAGATGTTCGGCGACGAGATCGAGGGGCTGTACATGCTGCATCCCCTCACCGGAGACGTCCTGCAGAAGCTCGAGTCCATCCCGATATTCCCCGCAACGCACTACGCCGCCGGCACCGAGACGGTGCAGCGGGCGATCGGCACGATCGAGCACGAGCTCGAAGAGCGCCTGAAAGAGCTGGAGTCGCAGAACAAGCTCCTCGAGGCCCAGCGTCTTCGCATGCGCACCACCTTCGACCTCGAGATGCTGCAGCAGCTGGGCTTCTGCAGCGGCATCGAGAACTACTCGGCGCATCTGGACGGACGGTCGCCCGGCGAGCCACCGCACACGCTGCTGGACTTCTTCCCCGACGACTTCCTCATGGTCATCGACGAGTCGCACGTGGCCGTTCCGCAGATCGGGGCGATGTACGAGGGCGACGCCTCGCGCAAGCGCACCCTCGTGGAGCACGGCTTCCGTCTGCCCAGCGCCATGGACAACCGTCCGCTGCGCTGGGACGAGTTCAAGGACCGCGTCGGGCAGACGGTCTACCTCTCTGCGACTCCCGGTCGGTACGAGATGGGCATCGCCGACGGCGTGGTCGAGCAGATCATCCGTCCTACGGGGCTGGTGGATCCGCAGATCATCGTCAAGCCGTCCAAGGGTCAGATCGACGATCTCCTCGAGGAGATCCGCATCCGCGCCGCGAGAGACGAGCGGGTGCTGGTCACCACACTCACGAAGAAGATGTCGGAAGAGCTGACGGACTTCCTGGGCGAGCACGGTGTGCGCGTGCGCTATCTGCATTCCGATGTCGACACCCTGCGACGCGTCGAGCTGCTGAGCGAACTGCGGTCGGGGGTCTACGACGTGCTCGTGGGCATCAACCTGCTGCGCGAAGGGCTCGACCTGCCCGAGGTGTCGCTGGTGGCGATCCTCGATGCGGACAAAGAGGGGTTCCTGCGCAGCGGCACGTCGCTCATCCAGACCATCGGGCGCGCGGCTCGCAACGTGTCGGGCGAGGTGCACATGTACGCCGACACCATGACCGACTCGATGACGAAGGCGATCGACGAGACCGACCGGCGACGCGAGAAGCAGGTCGCCTACAACCTCGCGAACGGCATCGACCCGCAACCACTGCGCAAGCGCATCGCCGACATCACCGAGGTGCTCGCCCGCGAGGCGTCCGACACCGAGGCGATGCTCTCCCGAAAGGATTCTGCGCGGCTCAAGTCGGGCAAGGGCAAGTCTCCGACGCCTCAGCTGCGGCGCGAGGGCATCGCGGCCGAAGGTGCGCAGCAGCTGGAAGCGACGATCGCGGACTTGAGCAATCAGATGCTCGCGGCCGCGGGTGAACTGAAGTTCGAGCTCGCCGGGCGCCTGCGTGACGAGGTCCAGGATCTCAAGAAGGAGCTGCGAGCGATGGAGCGCGCCGGGCACGCCTGACGCGCCGTGCGGCTACAGCAGTGCATGCCGCGTGGCTACGGGCAGTGCATGAGGGGCTTCGGCCCCGTTCGATCGAAGTCGTGGGCGCTCATCGCGTGACCGCACAGCGGGCAGGCGCGCTCGGCACGCTCCTGCACGGTCGGCGGGGGAGTCGTCTCGTACGGGCCGACCGCAGCCGGACCCGCGGCGCGGATGAGTCCCGCATTGACCCAGGCGTACCACCCGCCGGCGGCGCGCACGCGTTCGCGCAGCGGCGGGCGAGGAACGTCATCCGGAGAGGTCATGATGCTTAGTGTACTAAGCATTCGTGGCATTAGGATGCTGGGATGTCATCCGACGATCTGCTGAAGCTCGAGAACCAGCTCTGTTTCGCGGTGGTGACCGCGGCGCGGAACGTGGTCTCGCTGTATCGGCCGGTGCTCGAGCCCCTCGGCCTCACCCATCCGCAGTACCTCGTGATGCTCGCTTTGTGGGACAGCTCTCCGCGGTCGTTGGGCGAACTCGCCGATGAGCTCGCGATGGAGCCCGCGACGCTGTCGCCGATCGTGAAGCGACTGGAGTCGCAGGGGAGGGTCGCCCGCATCCGTCGGGCTGCCGACGAGCGCGTACTCGACATCACCGTGACCGATGCGGGCCGCGCGCTCCGCGAGCAGGCTCTCGATGTGCCGCGCCAGATCATGGAACTCACCGGAATGGATGCCGCAGAAGTCGCCACGCTTCGGAACTCCCTCGGCAGGTTCGCCGGTCGACCGGTCCGCTGACGGTCCGCGCGCGCCGAGACCGCATCCGGATTGCGGTTACGTGAACACATTCTCATGATCGTTGGCAGATTCACGGCCAACTCTTAGGCTCGGCATGCCGACGCGTTTCCCACCACGTTCGCGTGCGCTGCGGCGTCCCTGTCGTCCGAATTCGAAGGATGCTCCATGCCATCTCGGTCCCACGCCGATTCCGCAGCCACACGACGGCGTCTCGCCGCGCTGGCCGCAGCCACGATCGCAGCACTGGGGGTGAGCGCCTTCGTCGTCCCCGCGGCGAACGCGGCACCCACTCAGGTGCAGATCCTCGCCACGAACGACTTCCACGGCCGGTTGCTGCCCGACGGCGCCAACGCCGCCGGAGCCGCTGTGCTCTCGGGTGCCGTGAAGCAGCTGCGTGCCGCCAACCCGAACACAGTCTTCGCGGCCGCGGGTGACCTCATCGGTGCGTCGACCTTCGAGTCCTTCATCCAGGACGACAAGCCGACCATCGACGCGCTCAACGAAGCCGGTCTCGAGGTGTCCGCGGTCGGCAACCACGAACTCGACCAGGGCTACGACGATCTGATCAACCGCGTGACGGCGCCGTTCGACCCCGTGACGAACCCGTGGGGCGGGGCGAACTGGGAGTACATCGCCGCCAACCTGAAGCTCGCGGGTACCGACACCCCGGCCGTCCCCGAGACCTGGGTCAAGGAGTTCGGTGACGTCTCGGTCGGGTTCGTCGGAGCGGTGACCGAAGACCTGCCGTCGCTCGTGAGCCCCGGGGGCATCGCGCAGATCGACACCGCACCGATCGTCTCGTCGGTGAACACCGCTGCCGCCGGCCTCGTCGCCGACGGCGCAGACCTGGTCGTCATGCTGGTGCACGAGGGCGCTGCGACCACCGACTGTGCGACCAACGCGACGGTGGGCACGACGTGGGGCGACATCGTCGCCGGTGTCTCACCCGACATCGACGCCATCGTCTCGGGTCACACGCACCTCGCCTACAACTGCTCGTATCCCGTGCAGGAATGGGTCGACGAGAACCGTCCCGTGACGACGCGTCCCGTCGTCTCGGCGGGCCAGTACGGCACGAATCTGAACCAGTTGGTCTACACGGTCGACGGCGCGACCGGCGAGGTGTCTGCGAAGACGCAGGAGGTCATCGCCCTCACGGGATCGGCGTTCCCCGCCGACCCCGCGGTGACTCCGATCGTCGAAGAGGCTCGCGTCGAGGCCGATGTCCTCGGTGCTGTGCCGCTCGGCCAGATCGGCGGCGCGTTCAATCGGGCGCAGCTCAGCTCGGTCAACGCCTCGGGCATCCCGAACGAGAACCGCGGAGGAGAATCGACGCTCGGCAACCTCGTCGCCGAGGTGCAGCAGTGGGCCACCGAGTCCGCCGAATCCGGTGGCGCGCAGATCGCCTTCATGAACCCCGGCGGGCTGCGAGCCGACATGGTCGGAACGAACCCGGGTGACGGCAGCTTCCCGCGGACGCTGACCTACAAGCAGGCCGCCGTCGTGCAGCCGTTCGCCAACACGCTGGTCAACATGCAGCTCACCGGCGCTCAGATCGAGACGGTGCTCGAGCAGCAGTGGCAGCGCGACCGCTTCAACTCTCTTCCCACCCGGCCGTTCCTGCGGCTGGGCGTGTCGGAGGGCTTCGAGTACACCTACACGCAGGCGCCGGTGACCTCGACGCCGATCGACAACCCGGCCACGCCGGTCGACGAGTCGCTCACGCCCTACACCGCGCCTCAGGGCACGATCACCGGTATGTGGCTGAACGGCGAGCCGATCGACCCCGCCGCGACGTACTCCGTCACGGTCAACTCGTTCCTCTCGACCGGCGGCGACAACTTCTTCGAGTTGAACAACGGTGCAGGCAAGCGCGACACGGGCAAGATCGACCTGGCAGCCATGGTCGACTACATGGAGGAGTTCGCCGCTGAGGCGCCGATCGCCGTGGACTACTCCCAGCGCGCTGTGGAGGTCTCCTTCCCCGCCGGCGCACCCGCGTCGTACGAGGTCGGCGCGACCGTCGCGTTCGATGTGAAGTCGTGGGCGATGTCGACGGCCGCCGACGTGAAGGACTCCGAGATCGTCGTGTCGCTCGGTGACACGGCGCTCGGCAGCTTCCCCGTCGACAACTCGACCGGCACGCTCGTCTACGACGACTACGGCACCGCCTCGATCGCGGTCACGCTGCCGGCGAACGCGCCGGTCGGTGCCACGTCGCTCACCCTCACCGGTGCGTCCACCGGCACCTCGGTGAACGTCCCGATCACGGTGTTCGAGAAGATCGACACCTACGTGCTCGGCGTGCCGAACAAGATCCTCGCCAAGAAGGGCTCGACGGTCCTGTACACGGCGTTCGTGCTCGGCGAGAGCGGCGGATACCCGACGGGCGTGGTCACGGTCTACGACGGCAGCAAGGTCGTCGGCACCGCGACCCTCACCGAGAAGGATCGGGGCATCGTGCGTGTGCAGGTGACGAAGCTGACGCGCGGACTCCACCTCCTGTCGGCGTCCTACGCCGGGAGCGACCTGAACAAGCCCGCGACGAGCGGCAAGTTCCCGGTGCTCGTCTGGTGACATCCGAGCGATGAACGAACGGATGCCGCGGGGCCGGACCCCGCGGCATCCGTCATCGTCGGCGGGGGATACGCGGCCGGCGAACGCTGCCGCGAACCCGGTGTCGGAGGCCCCGCCTAGACTTGACAGGTGCCCATCGTCCCTGTTTCCGCGCCTGAAAACCCCCGCCCCGTGAACTCCTCCGTCCACGCCAGTGGAACCCTCAGCGTGCGCGGTGCGCGCGTGCACAACCTCAAGAACGTCGATCTCGACATCCCGCGCGACTCACTCGTCGTCTTCACCGGCATGTCGGGCTCGGGCAAGTCGAGCCTCGCGTTCGACACGATCTTCGCCGAAGGCCAGCGCCGCTACGTCGAGTCGCTCAGCGCGTATGCCCGGCAGTTCCTCGGGCAGGTCGACCGGCCCGACGTGGACTTCATCGAAGGCCTCAGCCCCGCCGTGTCGATCGACCAGAAGTCGACGAACCGCAATCCGCGGTCGACGGTCGGCACGATCACCGAGATCCACGACTACATGCGCCTGCTGTGGGCGCGCATCGGCGTGCCGCACTGCCCGGTGTGCGGCGAGCAGATCCAGCGGCAGACGGTCCAGCAGATCGCCGACCAGCTCATGGAGCTGCCGGAGCGCACGCGCTACCAGGTCGTCGCGCCCGTCGTCACGCAGAAGAAGGGCGAGTTCGTCGACCTCTTCAAAGAGCTCGGCGCCAAGGGGTACGCCCGCGCCATCGTCGACGGCGAGCTGATCCAGCTCGCCGAGCCGCCGGTGCTCAAGAAGAGCTACAAGCACGACATCGCGGTCGTCGTGGACCGCCTGGTCGCCGCACCCGACATCCTGAGCCGGGTCACCGACTCGGTCGAGACGGCTCTGGGTCTCGCGGCAGGCATCGTGCAGATCAATTTCGTCGACGAAGAGGGCGACGACGCGTGGCAGTCGTTCTCCGAGAAGCTCGCCTGCCCGAACAACCACCCGCTCCAGCTCACCGAGATCGAGCCGCGCACGTTCTCGTTCAACGCGCCCTTCGGCGCGTGCCCGACGTGCTCGGGTCTCGGCACCCGCATGTCGGTAGACGTCGACCTCATGCTCGGCGACGAGGAGCTGTCGATCCGCGACGGCGTGATCATCCCGTGGACCACGCAGGGCAAGGGGCTGTTCCAGTACTACGAGCGCCTGCTCGAAGGACTCGCGGGCGACCTCAAGTTCTCGCTCGACACCCCGTGGCGCGACCTGCGGGTCGACGTTCAGGACGCGGTGCTGCGCGGCGAGGACTACAAGGTCAACGTCAAGTGGAAGAACCGCTACGGCCGCGAGATGCGGTACACCTCGGGCTTCGAAGGCGTGGTGCCCTACATCGAGCGGCAGTACACGCAGGCCGAGTCCGATTCTCAGCGCCAGCGCTGGTCGGAGTACCTGCGCGAGGTGCCCTGCCCGGTCTGCGACGGAGACCGGCTCAAGCCCGAGGTCCTGGCGGTGCTCGTGCACGGGCACTCCATCGCCGATGCCTCGCGCCTCAGCCTGGGTGAAGCCCGCGAGTACTTCGCCGAGCTGCAGCTCACCGACCGCGAGGCCACGATCGCCGCGCAGGTGCTCCGCGAGATCCGGCTGCGTCTGGACTTCCTGATCCGCGTGGGGCTGAACTATCTCAGCCTCGGGCGCGCCGCGGCGACGCTCTCGGGCGGCGAGGCGCAGCGCATCCGCCTCGCGACCCAGATCGGCTCCGGTCTCACCGGCGTGCTCTACGTGCTCGACGAGCCGTCCATCGGCCTTCACCAGCGCGACAACCGGCGTCTCATCGAGACGCTCATCGCCCTGCGCGACCTCGGCAACACCCTCATCGTGGTCGAGCACGACGAAGAGACCATCCATGCCGCCGACTGGGTGGTCGACATCGGGCCGGGCGCCGGCGTCAACGGCGGATCGGTCGTGCACTCCGGGCCGCTCGAGGCTCTCCTCAGCGACACCGACTCGATGACCGGCGACTACCTCTCGGGACGGCGCGAGATCCCCACGCCGAAGAAGCGCCGCAAGATCGACAAGAAGCGGCAGATCTCGGTCGTCGGGGCACGCGAGAACAACCTCAAGAACGTCACGGTCGACTTCCCGCTCGGCGTGCTCACCGCGGTCACCGGCGTGAGCGGCTCGGGCAAGTCGTCGCTGGTCAACGGCATCCTCTATCAGGTGCTCGCCACCCGCCTCAACGGCGCGCGTCGTGTGGCCGGCAAGCACACCCGCATCACGGGTCTGGACAATCTCGACAAGGTCGTGCACGTCGACCAGGCCCCCATCGGCCGCACCCCGCGGTCGAATCCCGCCACCTACACCGGCGTCTTCGACCGCGTGCGCACCCTGTTCAGCGAGACCACCGAGGCCAAGGTGCGGGGCTACCTGCCCGGCCGATTCAGCTTCAATGTCAAGGGCGGCCGTTGCGAGGCCTGCTCGGGTGACGGCACGATCAAGATCGAGATGAACTTCCTGCCCGACGTGTACGTCGACTGCGAGGTGTGCCACGGCAAGCGGTACAACCGCGACACCCTCTCGGTGCACTACAAGGGCAAGAACATCGCCGAGGTGCTCGAGATGCCGATCGCCGAGGCGGCGGAGTTCTTCGAGCCGATCCAGGCGATCCACCGCTATCTGAAGACGCTCGTCGACGTGGGACTCGGTTACGTGCGTCTGGGCCAGTCCGCGACCACCCTGTCGGGCGGCGAGGCGCAGCGCGTCAAGCTCGCGACGGAACTGCAGCGCCGCTCCAACGGGCGCTCGATCTACGTGCTCGACGAGCCGACGACGGGCTTGCACTTCGAAGACGTCCGGAAGCTCCTCGAGGTGCTGAACGGCCTGGTCGAGAAGGGCAACACCGTCATCGTGATCGAGCACAACCTCGACGTCATCAAGTCATCCGACTGGGTCATCGACCTGGGTCCCGAGGGCGGATCCGGCGGCGGCGAGGTCATCGCGACCGGCACGCCCGAGCAGGTCGCCCGCGTCGAGGCGAGCCACACCGGGGTCTTCCTGGCGGAGGTGCTCGGCGCACCGCAGGCCGCACGCAAGGCCGGCTGAGCCCCGTGGCGAGGTCGACTCCCACGGTCGCGTACAAGCCGAAGCCGGGGGAGATCCCCACCAACCCCGGGGTGTACCGCTTCCGCGACCGCGACGGGCGCGTGCTGTACGTCGGCAAGGCCAAGAACCTGCGCGCCCGCCTGTCGAACTACTTCGCGCCGCTGCACACCCTGCACGAGCGCACGCGACGCATGGTCACGACCGCGGCCTCGGTCGAGTGGACGGTCGTCCCGAGCGACGTCGACTCGCTGCAGCTGGAGTACATGTGGATCAAGGAGTTCGATCCGCCGTTCAACGTCCGCTACCGCGACGACAAGTCCTACCCCTACATGGCGATCACCCTCGGTGACGAGGCCCCGCGGGTCATCGTCACGCGCAACCGCCGGATCGCCGGCGCCAAGTACTTCGGGCCGTACCCGAAGGTGTGGGCGGTGCACGACACGATCGACCAGCTCATCAAGGTCTTCCCGATCCGCACGTGCAGCGACGCGTCGTACAAGAAGGCGATGGCGTCGGGTCGACCGTGCTTCCCGGGGCAGATCGGGCGGTGCGGCGGGCCGTGCTCGATGAAGGTCACGATCGAGGAGCACCGCGCCATCGTCGACGACTTCGTCGCGTTCATGGCGGGCGGCGACCAGCGGTTCACCAAGCAGCTCACGGCCCGCATGCGCGAGGCGTCGGCGGCCATGGACTACGAAGCCGCCGCGATCTACCGCGACCGGCTGCAGTCCATCGACGCCGTCCTCAAGCGCAGCGCGCTCGTGCTCGCCGAAGACACCGACGCCGACCTGTTCGGCATCGCCGAAGACGAGCTGGCCGCCGCCGTGCAGCACTTCGTGATCCGCGGCGGGCGGGTGCGCGGGGTGCGGGCCTCGACCGTCGAGAAGGAGCTCGACATCTCGGGCGGCGAGCTCGTCGACCAGATCCTCCAGCGCGCCTACGGCGATGCGTCGGCCGCCGACGTCCCCAAGCAGGTCCTCGTGCCGTCGATGCCCGACGACGCGGAGGAGCTCGAGGCGTGGCTGCAGGAGCGCCGGGGCAAGAGCGTGACGATCCAGGTGGCGCAGCGCGGGCGCAAGGCCGAGCTCATGAAGACGGCGACTCTCAACGCGCAGCAGGCGCTCATGCTCCACAAGACCCGGCGCACCAGCGACTACGTCGCGCGCACGCAGGCGCTGACCGACCTGCAGGAGGCCCTGGGCCTGTCCGAGGCGCCGCTGCGCATCGAATGCTTCGACGTCTCGCACCTCGGCGGCACCAACGTCGTGGCCTCGATGGTGGTCTTCGAGGACGGCCTGCCGCGCAAGGACCAGTACCGTTCGTTCGGCGTCGCCGAGACCACGGATGACACCGATTCGCTCCATCAGGTGCTGATGAGGCGCCTGGCCTACCTCGATCGTCCCGAAGAGGAAGACGACCTGATTCCGGATGCCGTGCAGGACCCGACGGCCGATGCCACCGTCGTGACGACGCGCAAGAAGCCCCGCTTCGCCTACCGGCCGCAGCTCCTCGTCGTCGACGGCGGCAAGCCTCAGGTCGAGGCTGCGGCACGTGCGCTGCGCGACGCCGGCCACGAGGAGATCGCACTGTGCGGCATCGCCAAGCGCCTCGAAGAGGTGTGGATGCCCGGTGAGGACTTCCCCGTCATCCTGCCGCGCACGAGCGAGGCTCTCTATCTCCTCCAGCGGCTCCGGGACGAGGCCCACCGCTTCGCGATCACGCATCAGCGCAAGCGTCGCCGGCGCGACATCCAGAGTGTCCTCGCCGAGGTTCCCGGTCTCGGAGAGAACCGCATCCGGGCGCTGCTGCGTCACTTCGGCTCGGTCACCGCCCTCAAGAAGGCGACGCCCGACGAGATCGCCGAGCTGCCCGGAGTCGGGCCGAAGCTCGCCGCGGCCGTCCACGCACATCTCACGACTGGGTAGGCTGATCCCGGGCGAAGGGTGGGCATGAGCGACGAGTCGGACTCCGGCGAGGTCTTGATCGTGACGGGCATGTCGGGCGCCGGCAGATCCACCGCCGCGAACGCCCTCGAAGACCTCGACTGGTACGTGGTCGACAATCTTCCGCCGCAGATGCTCAAGCCCCTCCTCGACCTCACCGAGCTCGCGGGCGGCGCGCTGCCGAAGATGGCGGCCGTGGTCGATGTGCGGGGCCGCGACCTGTTCGCCGAACTGCCCGAGGTGATGCGCACCCTGCGCGACCGCCGACGACTGCGATCGATCTTCCTCGACGCATCGGACGACGTGCTCGTGCGCCGCTTCGAGGCGGTCAGGCGCCCGCATCCCCTCCAAGGGGAGGGGACGATCATCGACGGCATCCGTCTCGAACGCGAGCGGCTCGCATCTGTGCGCGAGCGCGCCGACATCATCGTCGACACCTCGTCTCTCAACATCCACCACCTGACGACCCGCATCGCAGATCTCTTCTCCGACGAAGGGGCCGCCCGCCACACGCTCACCATCATGAGCTTCGGCTTCAAGTACGGGCTGCCGCCCGATGCCGATCTCGTCGCCGACATGAGGTTCCTGCCGAACCCGTTCTGGAGCGAGGAGCTGCGCTCGCTCACCGGCGAGACTCCCGAGGTGCGCGACTTCGTGCTCGCGCAGGAGGGCGCGGAGGAGTTCATCGACGCGTACGCCGCCGCGCTCGCACCCGTGCTCGCGGGATACCAGCGCGAGAACAAGCGGCACTCGATGATCGCCGTCGGCTGCACCGGCGGCAAGCACCGCTCGGTGGTCACGGCGCGCGAGCTCGCCGAGCGTCTCGCGGATTCTCCAGGCGTGGCCGTACGGGTGAAGCACCGAGACCTCGGACGAGAGTGACGGCGGCGAGCCGCCGCGCTCCCGAGTAGGCTGGACGATCGTCCCGTACCCCCATCCGTGAGGAGACCCGTGTCGCTGACCGCCGATGTCAAGGCCGAGCTGACCGCCGTGCGCGACCCGCGCCCGACCGCCCGCGTGGCCGAGCTGACGTCTCTCCTGCGGTTCTCGGGCGGGCTGCACTCCATCGCCAACCGCGTCGCGGTCGAAGCCGAGCTCGACACCGACCAGCTCGCACGACGCGTCGCCCGCGATCTGATGGAGATCTACGGGGTGAGGCCCGAGCTCGTCCATGTTCAGGGGTCGGGCGGTCGTACGGGCAGCCACTACGCGGTGCGTGTCATCGACGGAGGTGAGACGCTCGCCCGTCAGACCGGGCTCCTGGACCAGCGTCGACGGCCCGTCCGCGGACTCCCCAACAAGCTCACGACCGGCTCGCGCGGCGATCTCGCCGCGATCTGGCGCGGAGCGTTCCTCGCGGCGGGCTCCCTCAGCGAGCCCGGTCGGTCGGCGGCGCTCGAGATCACCTGCCCGGCGCCCGAAGCCGCGATGGCGCTCGTCGGAGCGGCGCACCGCCTGGGCATCGCCGCGAAGGCACGCGAAGTGCGCGGCATCCCCCGGGTCGTCGTGCGCGAGGGCGAGGCCATCCGCGTCGCGCTGGCCGAGATGGGTGCCGTCCGTGCGGCATCCGACTGGGATCAGCTGCGTCAGCGCCGCGAGGTGCGCGCCGGGGTCAACCGCCTCGTGAACTTCGACGACGCGAACCTCCGCCGCTCCGCGCAGGCTGCGGTGGCCGCGTGCGCGCGCGTCGAACGCGCCCTCGAGATCCTCGCCGAAGACGTCCCCGAGCACCTCCGCGAGGCGGGGGAGCTGCGTCTCGCGCACCGCGATGCCAGCCTCGACGAACTGGGCCACCACGCCGACCCCCCACTGACGAAGGATGCCGTGGCCGGCCGCATCCGCCGCCTGCTGGCCATGGCCGACAAGAAGGCCGAGGTCGAGGGACTGCCCGACACCGAGTCGGCCGTTCCCGCCGGCGTCGAGGACTGACCGGCTCGTCATAAACCGTCGCGGAACGGGAAGCAACCCCCTCACTGCGGCGTTGCCCCTCAGTAAGATGAGAGCCGTCACCCTCGCCTCGTCGGAGCCTTCTCCATCGCTCCGCGCGGCGCCGACCGGAAGAAGAGAACATGGCGAACTACACGCTGCCCGAACTCCCGTACGACTACGCAGCGCTCGAGCCGCACATCAGCGCGACGATCATGCAGCTGCACCACGACAAGCACCACCAGGCCTACGTGACGGGGGCGAACACCGCTCTCGAGCAGCTCGCCGACGCCCGTGAGAAGGGCGACTTCGCGTACGTGAACAAGCTCGAGAAGGACCTCGCGTTCAACCTCGGCGGCCACACCAACCACTCCATCTTCTGGACCAACCTCTCGCCGGACGGTGGCGACAAGCCCACCGGTGAGCTCGAGTCCGCGATCGATGACCACTTCGGCTCGTTCGACAAGTTCACCGCCCACTTCTCGGCTGCCGCGCTCGGCGTGCAGGGCTCGGGCTGGGCGGGTCTGTTCTGGGACTCCATCGGTCAGAACCTGATCATCCAGCAGTTCTTCGACCAGCAGGCGCAGTTCGCCGCCGGCACCGTGCCGCTGCTGCTCCTCGACGTCTGGGAGCACGCGTACTACCTCGACTACAAGAACGTCCGCGCCGACTACGTCAAGGCGTTCTGGAACATCGCGAACTGGGCCGACGTACAGCGCCGCTTCACGACCGCCCAGGAGAAGACGGCCGGACTCCTGGTCTGATCGACTTCTCCGAACGGATGCCCGGTGCCGCGCTCGTCGCGCGGACCGGGCATCCGTCGTCCGGGTCGATCGCGGCACGTCGCGTGCTCGACCCGCTTCGGATCTACTTTCCGAACCTCTGTCTGCGCTAGTGTCGTAGACAGGTGAGGATGCCTCAGCACACCCCCGGACGGGGTGGCAGAGCATCCTCTTCTTTCAAGGAGATCGCGTGGCAGTGGCTCCGATCGGGAGTTCCCGGCGCGACGAGAAAACGGGAGACACCGTGACCGTCAAGATCGGCATCAACGGCTTCGGCCGCATCGGACGCAACTACCTTCGCGCCGCGCTCGCGCAGGGCGCGGACTTGGAAATCGTGGCGGTGAACGACCTCACCGACAACAAGTCGCTGGCTCACCTGCTCAAGTACGACTCCGTGGGCGGCGTCCTCAGCGAAGACGTGTCGTACACCGAGGACTCCATCACCGTCGGCGGCAAGACCATCAAGGTCTTCGAAGAGCGCGATCCCGCCAACCTCCCCTGGGGCGAGCTGGGTGTCGACATCGTCATCGAGTCGACCGGCCGCTTCACCAAGGCCGAGGACGCCCGCAAGCACATCGCCGGCGGCGCCAAGAAGGTTCTGATCTCCGCACCGGCAACCGGTGACGACGTCACCATCGTGATGGGTGTCAACGAGGGCGACTACAACCCCGAGACCGACGTCATCATCTCGAACGCATCCTGCACGACGAACTGCCTCGCCCCCCTCGCGAAGGTCTTCAACGACGCGTTCGGCATCGAGCGCGGCTTCATGATGACCGCTCACGCGTACACCGCCGACCAGAACCTGCAGGACGGCCCGCACAGCGACCTGCGTCGCGCCCGCGGTGCCGCCATCAACATCGTTCCGGCATCGACCGGCGCCGCCAAGGCCATCGGCCACGTGCTGCCCGAGCTGAACGGCAAGCTCAGCGGCTCGTCGTACCGCGTGCCGGTGCCCACCGGCTCGATCGTCGACCTCACGATCGTCACCCCGACCGAGGGCCTGACGGCCGACCAGATCAACGAGGTCTACAAGAAGGCCGCCGCTGAGGGCGCGCTCGCGGGCTACCTCCAGTACACCGAGGACCCGATCGTCTCGAGCGACATCCAGGGCAACCCGCACTCCTCGATCTTCGACTCGGAGCTGACCAACGTCAGCGGCAACCTGGTCAAGGTCTCGGCCTGGTACGACAACGAGTGGGGCTACTCCAACCGTCTCGTCGACCTCACCGAATACGTCGCCGAGAAGCTCTAAGCCGCCACCATGGCTCTGCGCACCCTCGCGTCGCTGGGTTCGCTCGCAGGCAAGCGCGTCATCGTCCGTTGTGATCTGAACGTCCCCCTCAAGGACGGCGTCATCACGGACGATGGCCGCGTGCGTGCGTCGCTCCCCACGCTCAACGCCCTCATCAACCAGGGCGCTCGGCTCGTGATCTGCTCGCACCTCGGACGCCCCGACGGGGCTCCGGATGCGAAGTACAGTCTCGCGCCCGTCGCCCAGCGGCTCTCGGAGCTGCTCGGCAAGCCCGTCGCCTTCGCCCTCGACACGGTGGGCACCTCCGCGCAGGAAGCGGTCGCCGCGCTCGAAGACGGAGACGTCGCGGTCATCGAGAACCTGCGCTTCAACGCGGGCGAGACGGCGAAGGACGACGACAGCCGTCGCGCCTTCGCCGGCGAGCTCGCCCAGCTGGGCGACGCCCTCGTCTCAGACGGATTCGGCGTCGTGCATCGCAAGCAGGCATCGGTGTACGAGCTCGCCGAGATCCTCCCCTCGGCAGCGGGCACGCTGATCGAGAAGGAGCTGGACGTCCTCGACCGGCTCACCGAGAATCCCGAGCGCCCCTACACGGTGGTGCTCGGCGGCTCCAAGGTGAGCGACAAGCTGGGCGTCATCGAGCACCTGCTCCCACGGGTGGATCGCCTGCTGGTCGGCGGAGGGATGATGTTCACGTTCCTCGCGGCGCAGGGGCACAAGGTCGGTGCGAGCCTGCTCGAAGCAGACCAGATCGACCGGGTGAAGGGCTACCTGGTGACGGCACGGGAGTCCGGTGTCGAGATCGTGCTGCCCGTCGACGCCGTCGTCGCGGCATCGTTCTCGGCTGACGCCGATCATGTCGTCGCCGCAGCCGACGCGCTCGAAGACACACCCTTCGGCGCTTCGGGGCTCGGGCTCGACATCGGACCCGAGACCGCGAAGCAGTTCGCCGGCGTCATCCGATCGTCCAAGACCGTCTTCTGGAACGGGCCTATGGGCGTGTTCGAGATGGCCGCCTTCGCCGACGGCACCAAGACGGTCGCCCAGGCGCTCACCGACGTCGACGGACTGTCCGTCGTCGGCGGCGGCGATTCCGCGGCCGCGGTGCGTCAGCTCGGCTTCGCCGACGACCGATTCGGCCACATCTCGACGGGCGGCGGCGCGAGCCTCGAGTTCCTCGAGGGCAAGAAGCTACCCGGACTGGAGGTCCTCGGATGGCAGTGACACGTACCCCGCTCATCGCAGGCAACTGGAAGATGAACCTCGACCACCTTCAGGCGGTCGCGTTCGTCCAGAAGCTGCACTGGACGCTGAAGGACGCCAAGCACGAGGACGGCTCGGTCGAGGTCGCCCTCTTCCCGCCGTACACCGACCTGCGTACCGTGCAGACGCTCCTCGATGCCGACAAGATCCCGTTCGCGCTCGGCGCCCAGGATCTCTCGGCTCAGGATTCCGGCGCCTACACGGGTGAGATCTCGGGCGCGTTCCTGGCGAAGCTCGACAACACGTACGTCATCATCGGGCACTCCGAGCGCAGGCAGTACCACGCCGAGACCGACGAGGTCGTGGCGTCCAAGGTGCAGGCTGCGCTGCGTCACGGGCTCGCTCCCGTGATCTGCGTCGGTGAGACGCTCGAGCAGCGCGAGGAGTCGGGGCCCACCGCGGTCTCCGTCGCCCAGCTCGAGGTGGCCCTCGCCGGTGTGCCCGCAGACGCGGACATCGTCGTGGCGTACGAGCCGGTGTGGGCGATCGGCACCGGTCAGGTCGCCTCGCCCGAGCAGGCGCAGCAGGTCTGCGCCGCGTTGCGGGAAGTCGTCGCGGCGAAGCTGGGCGAGGATGCCGCTGCGCGCACCCGCGTCCTCTACGGCGGGTCGGTGAAGTCCGCGAACATCGCCAGCTTCATGCGTGAGCCCGATGTCGACGGGGCCCTGGTCGGCGGCGCGAGCCTGGTGGTCGACGAGTTCGCCGCCATCATCCGGTTCCAGAAGCACGTCGGCGTCTGACGCGGTCCTCGACGGGCTCGGAGGCGCGATCAGCATCGCCCGCCGAGCCTGTCGAAGCGTCGGGCTCCGACGTCGTTATACTTGACCCTTGTGCGATCCGCGGGATCGCAGCGAAAGGCTTCAACGACTGTGCAGATCCTCGAGTTCGTCCTGCAGGTGATCCTCGGCATCACGAGTCTCCTGCTGACCCTGCTGATCCTGCTCCACAAGGGGCGCGGCGGCGGCCTGTCCGACATGTTCGGCGGCGGCATGAGCTCGTCGCTCGGCTCGTCCGGTCTCGCAGAGCGCAACCTCAACAGGTTCACCGTCATCCTCGCGCTGGCGTGGTTCGTATCCATCGTGGCCCTCGGGCTCATCACGAAATTCCAGGGACTCTGATGGCCAGTGGCGGAAATGCGATTCGCGGCACGCGTGTAGGCGCGGGCCCCATGGGCGAGCAGGACCACGGCTTCCACGCCGACCGGGTCGCCGTCCCGTACTGGGACGCCCTCGGCAACGAGACCGTCCGCTACTTCGCCGCAGGGATCCCCGAAGACGAGATCCCCGACACGATCGACTCCCCGCACTCCGGGCTGCCGGCAGGTCGCGACAAAGAGAACCCTCCCGCCCTCGCGAAGGCCGAGCCGTACAAGACGCACCTCGCCTATGTGAAGGAGCGCCGCACCGAAGAAGAGGCCGAGACCCTTCTCGGCGACGCGCTGCAGCAGCTCAAGGAGCGCCGCGGCCAGGTTTCCTGAGACCGATTCATGACAAGAGCGGATGCCCGACGGCATCCGCTCTTCTCATCTCAGTACTCGCCGTCGATGAGTTCGGGAGGAACCTGCGAAGCCGCGGCCTCGTCGACGAAGAAGATTGTGCGCCGGCGGCCCTTGGCGCCGCCGGCGGGGACGCTCTCGTAGCTCGCACCCGCGAGGGCGAGGCCCAGCGCGGCGGCTTTGTCGACGCCTGACAGCACCATCCACACCCGTTCCGACGAGTTGATGACGGGGCGCGTCATGGTGATGCGCTCGGACGGCGGTGCCGGTGAGTCGCGGACGGCGACGACGGCGCGATCCGTGACCTGGATCTCGGGACGGTCGGGGAACAGCGCGGCGATGTGCGCGTCGGCGCCGACGCCGAGGAAGCACACGTCGAACGAGGGCCACGCGAACTCCTCGCACGAGTTGCGGTCCAGCTCGTCGGCGTAGCGCTCAGCCGCGGCATCCAGATCGATTCCGTCATCACTCGCGGGAACGGAGTGGATGTTGCCGGGCGGGATGTCGAGGCTGTCGAGCAACACCGCACGCGACTGCGTCTCGTTGCGTTCCGGATCGGCGCGGGGCACGAAGCGCTCGTCCGACCACCAGAAATGCACCAGCGACCAGTCGATCTTGGAGACGCGCGGGTCTGACGCTGCCTCGGCCAGAACCGTCATCCCGATCGCGCTGCCGCTGAGCGAGACGTGGACGGTCTTGCCGCGCGAGGTGCGCTTCGCGACCCTGTGGACGAACCGCTTCGCGACGGACCGGGCCAGAGTCTTCGCATCGGGAGAGATGACGACCCTCTTGTCGGCCCAGTATTCAGCCATGCGTCTCCTGCGTCGCCGGTGGGTCCAAGAGCTCCCAGCCCTCGGTGATCACTCGACCATACAGGACGTCCGGGTCGAGGCGACGGAGCTCCTCGGCGAGGCATTCCCGCAGCGTCCGCCGGGGGAGGACGAGGTCGTGCTGGGGCTGACCCGGCTGCGTGAGGCACGCCACCGTCGGGTTCGAGCGCTCCAGCAGCACGTCGCCGCCCGCGCGCGTCAGGCGCACCGATTTGATGCCGTCCGCCCACTCGCTCTCGGGCAGATAGCGCCAGTCCACGGGAACATCGAGCTTGAGTCGCAGCCAGGCGGCCAGGAGCGCGGTCGACGGCGACGTGGCGGCTCCCTGCACCTCGACGCGCGTCACCTCCTCGTATGGCGGCTGGTCGAGCACCGCAGCGAGCTGCTCGCGCCAGTGCGTCAGCCGCGTCCAGGCGAGATCGGTGTCACCCGGGGCGTGGTTGTCGCCGAGGGCCGCCACCCACGCCGACGGGTCGGACTTCGTGGCGGCGTCGGTGATGCGCCGCTGCGCGATGCGCCCGATCGATGTGGTCGAGGGCGACTCGGGCGTCTTGTTCGGCCACCAGACGACGACCGGTGCGTCGGGCAGCAGCAGGCCGGTGACGAGGCTCTCGAGGTTCGAGCTGCCGGCCTCGCCGAACGCGCGGAGCGTCACGACCTCGCTCGCCCCGGCGTCGCCGCCGACGCGGATCTGCGCGTCGAGCCGGGGGTCGTCGTCGGCGCCGTTGATCATGAGCACGATCACGCGCATGGGATGCTCACGAGAGGCGTCGTTGGCGGCCTCGATGACCTCTTCCATCGCGCCCTCGCGGGTCATGATGACGAGGGTCAGCACGCGCCCGAGGGCGACGGCACCGCCCTCTTCGCGTACGCTCACGAGGGCGCGCGAGATCTTGCTGACGGTGGTGTCGGGCAGATCGACGATCACGGGCGCCTCCAGGTGCGGCCGGCGCGGGCGAGCATCTCGTCCGCGGACTCCGGGCCCCAGGACCCGGGTGAATACTGTTCGAGCGGTCCGCCCTGGGACTCCCAGAACTCCTCGATCGGATCGAGGATCTTCCAGGAGAGCTCGACCTCTTCGTGGCGCGGGAACAGGGGCGGATCGCCGAGGAGCACGTCGAGGATGAGTCGCTCGTAGGCCTCGGGGCTCGCCTCGGTGAACGCGTGACCGTAGCCGAAGTCCATCGTCACGTCGCGCACCTGAGCTCCGGCGCCCGGCACCTTCGAGCCGAAGCGGATCGTCACGCCTTCGTCGGGCTGCACCCGGATGACGAGGGCGTTCTGGCCCTGGCCCTGCGTCTGGCTTCGGGAGAAGAGCTGCTCGGGGGCGCGCTTGAACACGACGGCGATCTCGGTCACGCGGCGTCCGAGCCGCTTGCCGGTGCGCAGGTAGAACGGAACGCCCGCCCAACGCCGCGTGTTGATCTCGAGCGTGATCGCGGCGTAGGTCTCGGTGGTGGACTCCGGGTTCATGCCGTCTTCCTCGAGGAAGCCGAGCACCTTCTCGCCGCCCTGCCAGCCGCCGGCGTACTGCCCGCGCGCGGTCGAGCGGGCGAGGTCGTCGGGCAGCGTGACGGCGGCGAGCACCTTCTCCTTCTCGGCGCGCAGATTCTTCGCGTCGAACGAGATGGGCTCCTCCATCGCCGTGAGCGCGAGGAGCTGCAGGAGATGGTTCTGGATGACGTCGCGCGCCGCGCCGATGCCGTCGTAGTACCCCGCGCGACCGCCCACGCCGATGTCTTCGGCCATGGTGATCTGCACGTGGTCGACGTAGTTGCTGTTCCAGATCGGCTCGTACAGCTCGTTGGCGAAGCGCAGCGCCAGGATGTTCTGGACCGTCTCCTTGCCGAGGTAGTGGTCGATGCGGAAGATCGAGTCGGTCGGGAACGCCGAGCGGAGGGCGTCGTTCAGCGATCGCGCAGAAGCGAGGTCGTGCCCGAACGGCTTCTCGATGACCACGCGCCGCCAGCGCTCGGGCTGGTCGGCGGTGTCGTCCACGAGCCCTGACGTCTTCAGCTGCTCGGCCACGACCGGGAAGTCCTTCGGCGGGATCGAGAGGTAGAACGCGTGGTTGCCCATCGTGCCGCGCTCCACGTCGAGCTTGTCGACGGTCTCCTTCAGGCGGCGGAAGGCGTCCGGGTCGTCGAACTGCCCCGAGACGAAGCGGATGCCCTGCAGGAGCTGCTGCCACGTCTCGTCGCGGAACTCCGTGCGGGCGTTCTGCCGCACGGCGTCGTAGACGACCTTCGCGAAGTCCTGGTCCTCCCAGTCCCGGCGGGCGAACCCGACGAGGGCGAACCCGGGCGGGAGCAGACCGCGGTTGGCGAGGTCGTAGACGGCGGGCATGAGCTTCTTGCGTGACAGGTCTCCCGTGACCCCGAAGATGACCAGCGCGCTCGGACCCGCGATGCGGTTCAGGCGGTGGTCGTCCGGGTCGCGCAGAGGGTTCTGCCCGTGTGAGATCGCGACGGTCATTGCGTGAGGTCTCCTACTGCGCGGCTTCGAAGAGGGTCAGGACGTCCGCCTGCGGGTCCGTCAGCGTCAGGGTGACGACCGGCCGGCCGTGGCCCCCCGCGAGCACCTCGGCGTCTCCGGCTGCCTGGGCCTGGATCAGCTGACCGAAGGTGAACGGGCGCCCGGGGATCTCGAGGTCGACGTCGGTCTGTTCGAGGATCTGCAGGAACACGCCGTTCGCCGGCCCGCCCTTGTGGAACTGCCCCGTGGAGTGCAGGAAGCGCGGGCCCCACCCGAATGTCGCCGGGCGACCGGAATCGGCGGCGACCATCTCGCGCAGACCCTGCAGCTGGGCGAGGCGGAGGCGGTCGACGTACGCCTGGATCGACACGTAGCCGTCGACGGGGACCGACGCCCACAGGGCGTCGAGCACACCGGCGACCGTGCCCGAGGCGGCGAGGGCCGGGTCGGAGACGCGCACCTCCACGCCGTCGACGACGAATGCGGGGGCGGATGCTGCGGGCCGCGCGTCCAGCAGACCGCGCGTCGCGATCTTCGCCGACTCTACGTCGGGCTGGTCGAAGGGGTTGATGCCCAGCATGCGACCCGCGATGGCGGTGGCGTACTCCCACACGATCAGCTGCGCGCCGAGCGATCCGCTGACGAGGACCTCACCCGAGTGGTGCTCGAAGAGGTGGAACTGCTTGGCCTCGTCGACCAGGCGCACGATCTGCAGGTCGGCGGGCGTGTTCTCGAGCTCGGGCGACACCGGCAGAAGGACGACGGGCAGGATGCCCGTGCCCCCCTTGCCGGTGGATTCGGCCACGAGCTGCTCGATCCAGTCCGGAAGCCCCACGATGTGCGTGCCGTCGGTGACGAGGCCGAGCTTGTCGCGCCGGGGCTCGCCGCCGGCGATGGCCGCCGCGAGCACGAGGGCGGGGTTCTCGGGACCGTCGATCGCGACTTCGAGAAGCGTCGCCTCGGCTTCGTCCAGGATCTCCGCGATGTCGACGCCGGCGAGTCCGGTCGGGACGAGCCCGAAGGCCGTGAGCGCGGAGTAGCGTCCGCCCACCGTCGGGTCGGCGTTGAAGACGCGGTATCCCTCCGCGCGCGCAGCCTGGTCGAGGGGGGATCCCGGATCGGTGACGATGACGATGCGCTCGAGCGGGTCGATGCCCACATCATCGAACGCCGTCTCGAAAGCCCTCTTCGCCGAGTCCGTCTCGACGGTGGATCCCGACTTGGACGACACGACGAGGACCGTCTGGGCGAGCCCACCGGACTCGGGGTCTCCGTCGAGGGCGGCGAGCACCTGACCGGGTGACGTGGAATCCAGGATCACCAGCGGCACCCCGGCTGTCTGGGCGATGACCTCGGGGGCGAGCGAGGATCCGCCCATGCCGGCGAGCACGATACGAGTGAGGCCCGCGCGCACGAGATCGGCGCGCAGAGCCTCGATCTCGGGGACGAGCGGACGGGAGACGCTGACGGCCTGCACCCACCCGAGCCGCTGCGACGCCTCCTGCTCGGCGGCCGGGCCCCACAGGCTCGGATCGCCGGCGGTGATTCCCGAGGCGACGAGGCTCGCGACCAGGCCGGGGAGTGTCTGGTCGACGACGGCCTTGACGTGACCGGTCAGGTGGATGTCGAAGCTCATCGCGTTGCGGCCGCCTTCAGGGCTTCGGACACCGTGGCCTGGAGGTCGTGCCACGAGGCGATGAACTTGTCGACGCCTTCGTCCTCGAGCACCTGGGTGACGTCGTCGAGGTCGATGCCGACCGCCGCGAGGTCGGCGAAGACCTTGTGGGCCGCCTCATAGGTGCCGGTGATCGTGTCGCCGGCGATCTCGCCGTGGTCGTACGTGGCCTCGAGCGTCTTCTCGGGCATCGTGTTGACGGTGCCGGGCGCGACGAGCTCGGTCACATACAGCGTGTCGGGAAGCGCAGGGTCCTTGACGCCCGTGGACGCCCAGAGCGGACGCTGCACGTTCGCACCCGCCTGGATCAGCTTATCCGCGCGCGGCTCGGCGAAGCGCTTCTCGAAGAGCTCGTACGCGAGGCGCGCGTTGGCCACGCCCGCGAGCGACTTCAGGCCCTCGGCCTCGTCGGTGCCGACCTTGTCGAGGCGGTTGTTGACCTCGGTGTCGACGCGGGACACGAAGAACGAGGCGACCGAATGGATGCCGGCGAGGTCGTGTCCGGCGGCCTGCGCCTGCTCGAGGCCGTGGAGGTAGGCGTCGATCACCGCGCTGTAGCGCTCGAGGCTGAAGATCAGCGTCACGTTCACGCTGATGCCCGCGCCGATGACCGCGGTGATCGCCGGCAGACCGGCCTTGGTGGCGGGGATCTTGATCAGGACGTTCTCGCGTCCGACCGCTGCGTGCAGTTCCTTGGCCTGGGCGATGGTGGCGTCGGTGTCGTGCGCGAGGTCGGGGGAGACCTCGATCGACACGCGTCCGTCGACGCCCTTCGTGGACTGGTAGAGCGGGAGGAAGATGTCGGAGGCGTCGCGCACGTCGTCGGTCGTGGCGGAGAAGATCGCCTCGTCGACGTCGGCGCCGGCCTTCGCGAGCTCGGCGATCTGGGCGTCGTAGGCTTCTGCCCCGCCGCCGATCGCGGCCTGGAAGATCGACGGGTTGGTGGTCACGCCGACGACGTTGCGCGTCTCGATGAGTTCGGCGAGGTTGCCCGAGGTGATCCGCGACCGTGAGAGGTCATCGAGCCAGATGCTGACTCCGGCGTCGGAGAGCTGCTGGGTGGGAGTGCTCATGCGTTGTTCTCCTTGAGGGTGGAGCGGGCCGCTTCGACGACCGCATCGGCGGTGATGCCGAACTTCTCGAACAGGGTCTTGTAGTCGGCTGAAGCCCCGAAATGCTCGATCGAGACCGAGCGGCCGGAGTCGCCGACGATGTCGCGCCAAGAGAGCGCGATGCCGGCCTCGACCGACACGCGGGCCTTCACCGACGCGGGCAGCACGGATTCGCGGTACTCGGCGTCCTGCTCGGCGAACCACTCGAGCGACGGCGCCGACACGACGCGGACGCCGATGCCCTCCTCGGCGAGGGTGGCGCGGGCGGCGACGGCGAGCTGCACCTCGGAGCCGGTGGCGACGATGATGACGTCGGGCGCGCCGTTCGGAGCGTCGATGAGCGTGTACGCGCCCTTGGCGACGCCGTCGGTCGTCGCGAAGCCGTCTTCGCCGCGCGGGAACACCGGGATGTTCTGACGCGTGAGGGCGATGCCCGCGGGGCCGTCGTGGCGACGGAGGATCTCGAGCCAGGCGGCCGCGGTCTCGTTCGCATCGGCGGGTCGGACGACGGCGAAGTTCGGGATCGCACGGAGCGTGGCGAGCTGCTCGATCGGCTGGTGCGTGGGTCCGTCCTCGCCGAGGGCGACCGAGTCGTGGGTCCAGACGAAGATCGAGGGCACGTTCATGAGGGCTGCGAGACGCACCGGGGGACGCATGTAGTCGCTGAAGATCAGGAATGTCCCGCCGAAGGCGCGCGTCGGCCCGTGGAGCACGATGCCGTTGACGATCGCGCCCATCGCGTGCTCGCGGATGCCGAAGTGCAGCACCCGGCCGTACGGGTCGCCCGACCACTCGTGGGTGGACCACTCGGTGGGGATGAACGACTTCGCGTTCTTGATCGTCGTCAGGTTGGACTCGGCCAGGTCGGCCGACCCGCCCCACAGCTCGGGGAGCTCTTCGGCGAGGGCGTTGATGACCGTGCCCGACGCGGCGCGCGTCGACACGTCTTTTCCGGCCTCGAAGCTCGGAAGCGCGTCATCGATGCCCTCGGGCAGCGCTTGGGCTTCGAGGCGATCCAGAAGCGCCTTGCGCTCGGGGTTGGCCGCGGCCCACTCGTCGAACGAGGTCTGCCATTCTGCGCGCACGTCAGCCGCACGGGCCGCGAGCGCACGGGTGTGCTCGATCACGTCGTCGGCGACGATGAACGACTGCTCCGGATCGAAGCCGAGCACCTTCTTCGTGGCGGCGAGCTCGTCGCCGCCGAGAGCGGATCCGTGGATCTTGCCGGTGTTCTGCTTACCGGGCGACGGCCATCCGATGATCGTGCGCAGGATGATCAGCGACGGCTTGGAGGTCTCGCCCTGCGCCGCCACGATCGCGGCGTTGAGCTCGGCGACGTCCTCGACGTACTCGCCGGACTTCTTCCAGTCCACGACCTGCACCTGCCAGCCGTAGGCCTCGTAGCGCTTGGCGACGTCTTCGGTGAACGCGACGTTGGTGTCGTCTTCGATCGAGATCTGGTTGGAGTCGTAGATAGCGATCAGGTTGCCCAGCTCCTGATGACCCGCAAGCGACGATGCCTCCGAGGTGACGCCCTCCTGCAGGTCGCCGTCGCCGGCGATGACGTACACGAAGTGATCGAAGGGCGACGCGCCGGGTGCGGCATCCGGATCGAACAGACCACGCTCGTACCGCGCCGCGTAGGCGAAGCCGACCGCCGAGGCGAGACCCTGACCGAGGGGCCCGGTCGTGATCTCGACGCCCTTCGTGTGCCCGAACTCGGGGTGTCCGGGTGTGAGCGAGCCCCACGTCCGCAGCGCCTTGAGGTCATCGAGTTCGAGACCGAAACCGCCCAGGTAGAGCTGGACGTACTGGGTGAGCGACGAGTGACCCACCGAGAGGATGAATCGGTCGCGGCCCAGCCAGTCGACGTCGGTCGGATCGTGGCGCAGAACCCGCTGATACAGCAGGTACGCCGCCGGGGCGAGGCTCATCGCCGTCCCGGGGTGGCCGTTGCCGACCTTCTCCACGGCGTCCGCCGCGAGAATCCGGGCGGTATCCACCGCGCGCCTGTCGATTTCATCCCAACGCAGATCCGACACCGGGCCGCCTTCCAAGAGAGAGGGAGTGTGCGCCCGTCGAGGCCGGTCGGCGGACCGCGTCACCACGGGAGAAGCAGCCGGCGCGCGGGGCGCACGTGTCGTCCCAGCATAGCGAAGGCGCATGCGCGGGCGGGGATGCTGAGACCCTGTGTGACGCACTCCGTCGGCTCGGATCGCGTCGGGCGCACCGAGATCGTGTCGTCGTCGTCACGGCGGGCGTCCACGGCGGGGTCGGTCTCGGCGGGGTCGGCGCGAGCGGGTCCGGCGTCTGTCGATGCCATAGACTGAGGGCGATTCGGAAGACGGCGATAGCGGGGGCGATGGACATCACGACGACGGCCGCGAACACGGCATCCGTCGGCGGACCCCGGGCCTCGCAGCCCTTCGGGCGCACGATCCGCGCCTACATCCAGCTGACGAAGCCCCGGGTGCTCGAACTCCTCCTCGTCACCACCGTTCCGGTGATGATCCTGGCTCAGGGCGGTCTGCCGAATCTGTGGCTCGTGCTGGCCACGGTCGTCGGCGGCTCGATGAGCGCCGGCTCGGCTGCGGCGTTCAACATGTACCTCGACCGCGACATCGACGCGCACATGCAGCGCACGGTCAACCGACCGCTCGTCACCGGAGAGGTCACCCCCCGCGGCGCACTGGTCTTCGCCTGGTCGCTCGCGGTGGCGTCGACGGTCTGGCTCTACGTGACCACCAACTGGCTCGCCGCGGCGCTGTCGGCGGCGGCCATCTTCTTCTACGTCGTGATCTACACGATGATCCTCAAGCGCCGCACCGAGCAGAACATCGTCTGGGGCGGCATCGCCGGGTGCTTCCCGGTGGTCATCGGATGGTCCGCGGTCACGGGCTCGCTGGCATGGCCCGCGCTCATCCTCTTCGCGCTGGTCTTCCTGTGGACTCCGCCGCACTACTGGCCGCTCTCGATGAAGTACAAGGCGCAGTACGAAGAAGTGCACGTGCCGATGCTCGGCGCGACGCGCAACGGCTCGCAGGTCGGCCTGCAGGTCATCCTGTACGCGTGGGCGACGATCGCCTGCTCGCTGCTGCTCATCCCGGTCGCCGGCATGGGCGTGGTCTACACGGTGTCGGCCCTGGTCTTCGGCGGGTGGTTCATCTACGAATCGCATCGTCTGTACAACCGCGCGATACGCGGCACCGAGCCGCGTCCGATGCGCGTCTTCCACGCATCGATCACGTACCTCACGCTGCTGTTCGTCGCGATCGCGATCGACCCGCTGCTCCCGTTCTGACGCGGGAACGACGAACGCCCCCAACCGGATCCGGTGGGGGCGTTCGTCGTCGCGGGTCAGCGCGCGGGCTGGGTGATCGGCTGGTCGGCCGGGCTGTCGGTGACGGAGGCCGGGAGCGGCTCCTCGTCGAGGATCGTCTCGTCGTCGTCGAAGTCGAGGGGCTCGACGATCTCGACGGGGGCCGTCGGGCGCAGCGTCGACAGGGCGGCGACGGTGAGAGCGAGCAGCACGCCGATCACGCCGGCGCCGATGAGGATGCCGCCGACGACGGCGATCGGCTGACCGACGTACACCTCCACACCGGTGGCGGTGCCGTCGAGCAGCTTCGCGGTCATCTCCGACAGGGCTCCGTTCATGACGACGGCGCCGGCGGCTGCGCTGGCGACGGAGCCGGCGACGAGGCCCCAGAACGGGATGCTGCGGGTGAGCGACGGGCGAGCGGTCATGCGATGTCCTCCTGGGATGTCCGGGTGCCGCGGCGCGGTCGGCTGCGGCATCCTCCCAGCATGGTCGGCCCACCCGACGCTCTCGTGTGCGCTTCCGATGGGTTCGCTATGAATGCGTCAGACCGGCAGGCTCGCCTCGGCGGTGCGCGACGGGCGTTCCGCCGCGATCTCGACCTGCGGTCGCTTGAGGTGCAGGATGACGACGGTCATCGCGGCGGCGGCGAGGGCCGCGAGGACCATGTGCACGCCGACCGCGAGTACCGGCAGTCCGTTGCGGGCCTGGTAGAGGCCGACGGCGATCTGGACGACCTCGACGGCCACCAGCAGCGCCGTCCACAGCGCGAGGCTCGGAACGTCCGAGCGGCGCCGCCACGCACCGACGAGCAGCACGATCGACAGGGCGAACAGCGCGTATCCGGGCCACGCGTGCACGTGCTCGAGGATCTCGGCGTTGAAGCCGTTGCGTCCGGCCTCGGCGTCACCCGAATGCGGACCGGCTCCGGTGGTCAGGATGCCGAAGACGATCGTCAGAACGAGGACGAGGGTCGTGATGTGCGCCGTGATGGCGTACCACCGCGGGACGGCCAGGATGCGGGTGACGCGCTCCTGCCGCATCCGCACCAGGAAGGCGGCGGTGACGCACACGAGCGTGACCGAGGCGACGTAGTGGAAGCCCACGATGAAGGGGTTCAGCCCGGTCAGCACGGTGATGCCGCCCACGATCGCCTGCGCGACGACGCCGAGCAGCACGATCAGCGCGAGGATGAACAGATCGCGGCGGGCGCGGCGCAGACGCCACAGCAGCACCACCACGACGACGGCCAGGATGCCCACGAGCCCCGTCAGGGTGCGGTTGCCGAACTCGATGATCCCGTGGATGCCCATCTCGGGAGTCGGCACGAGGGAGCCCGGCGTGCAGGTGGGCCACGTCGGGCAGCCCAGGCCCGAGCCGGTGAGGCGCACCGCACCGCCGGTGCCGATGATCAGCACCTCCGCGAGGAACGAGAGCCAGGCGAACACGCGGATGCGGGCGTCGACGCGCCCGGGGAGCCAGCGAGGACCAGGGGCGATGAGCGACTGGCCGGACATGGTGCGCCTCCTGGGTGGGGTCGCCCCGGATGAGGGGGCGGAGTGGTGGCCCGCCCCGTTGTCAGGGTGGAACCTGTAGAATCGTGAGGTCGGATGCGGCCGCTTGAGGCACCGCACTCCAATGACAGTTTAGGCGCGATGGACGGCGCCACTTGAGAGGGCCCACCAGCGGCATCCATTCCGGCGAATACATCGTCGGTCCGGAATGCCGGGGCGGATGACACCGTTGAGGCCCGGAGGAGAGTGTGACGATGTCGGATGTGCTGATCGACCGGCCCGAGCTGGAAAGCCTGGGCGTCTACGAATTCGGATGGCACGACGCGGATGCCGCGGGTGCCGTCGCCAAGCGAGGTATCGACGAGACCGTCGTGCGCGGCATCTCGGCGCTCAAGAGCGAGCCCGAATGGATGCTGAAGAACCGGCTGAAGGGCTATCAGCTCTTCGGCCGCAAGCCGATGCCGACGTGGGGAGCCGACCTCAGCGAGATCGACTTCGACAACATCAAGTACTTCGTGCGCTCCACCGAGAAGCAGGCGGGATCGTGGGAGGAGCTCCCCGAAGAGATCCGCAACACGTACGAGAAGCTGGGGATCCCCGAGGCCGAGCGTCAGCGCCTCGTGTCGGGTGTCGCCGCCCAGTACGAGTCCGAGGTCGTGTACCACCAGATCAACGAGCAGCTCGAAGCCCAGGGCGTCATCTTCATGGACACCGACACGGCGCTGCGGGAGCACCCCGAGATCTTCGAGGAGTACTTCGGCACCGTCATCCCCTCGGGCGACAACAAGTTCGCGGCGCTCAACACGGCCGTCTGGTCGGGCGGCTCGTTCGTCTACGTTCCGCCGGGCGTGCACGTCGAGATCCCGCTCCAGGCCTACTTCCGCATCAACACCGAGAACATGGGCCAGTTCGAGCGCACGCTGATCATCGCCGACGAGGGCTCGTACGTCCACTACATCGAGGGCTGCACGGCGCCGATCTACAAGAGCGACTCGCTGCACTCGGCCGTCGTGGAGATCATCGTCAAGAAGAACGCCCGCGTTCGCTACACGACGATCCAGAACTGGTCCAACAACGTCTACAACCTCGTCACCAAGCGCGCGATCGCGCACGAGGGCGCGACGATGGAGTGGATCGACGGCAACATCGGCTCGAAGGTCACGATGAAGTACCCGTCGATCTTCCTGGTCGGCGAGCACGCCAAGGGCGAGACCCTGTCGGTCGCGTTCGCGGGCCCCGGTCAGCACCAGGACGCCGGCGCCAAGATGATCCACATGGCGCCGTACACGCAGTCCTCGATCGTGTCGAAGTCGATAGCCCGGGGCGGTGGACGCGCCGGATATCGCGGCGAGGTCCGCGTCGACGCGAACGCGCACCACTCCGCCAACACGGTGCGCTGCGACGCCCTGCTGGTCGACTCGATCTCGCGATCCGACACCTATCCGGCGATCGACATCCGCGTCGACGACGTGCAGCTGGGTCACGAGGCGACGGTCTCGAAGGTCAGCGAGGAGCAGCTCTTCTACCTGCAGTCCCGCGGGATGCCGGAGGACGAGGCGATGGCGATGATCGTGCGCGGCTTCATCGAGCCGATCGCGCGTGAACTTCCCATGGAGTACGCCATGGAACTGAACAAGCTCATCGAGATGGGCATGGAAGGCAGTGTCGGCTAGATGACGGCGACGACGCAGGCACCTCCGCTGGTGCCAGGTTCCACCGCGCACACCGACGGCGCGTGGGCCGTGATCCCCATCCAGACCCGTTCCGAGCGCTTCACCTCGACGGTTCCCGCCGACTTCGGCGCGCCCACGGGTCGCGAGGTCAACTGGAAGCACACGCCGATCGACCGCATCGGCTCGCTCTTCGTCGATGAGGCCGGCCCGCACGGCGTCGTCGACGTCACCGTGACGGCGCCCGATGAGGTCGAGCAGCTCGAGCTGCGCGCAGGCGAGGCCCCGCGCGGCGAGGTGTTCGATCCCGAAGACCTCGTGAGCGCGATCGCGTGGTCGCAGGAAGAGGTCGCCCCGCTGCTGCGCATCCCCGCGAACGTCGAACTCGACCGCCCTGTGCTCATCGAGCTTCGCGGCACGGGCGGAACCGCCCACGCGCACGTCGTGCTCGAGGCGATGCCGAACTCCCGCGGAACGATCGTGCTGCGGCACACCGGCACCGCCTCGCACGCTCAGAACGTCGAGATCATCGTGCGGGACGGCGCTCACCTCGACGTCGTGTCACTGCAGCAGTGGGACGACGACGCCGTGCACCTCTCTTCCCACCAGGCGCGCGTGCACCGCGACGCGACGCTGCGCCACATCGTGGTCAGCTTCGGCGGCGCGGTCGTGCGGGTGAACCCCAGCGTCGAACTGGCGGGCACAGGCTCGCGAGCCGAGCTCTTCGGTCTCAGCTACGCCGACGCGGGCCAGCACCTCGAGAGCCAGGTCTACCTTCACCACAAGGGTGCCGAGACCAGCGGGGACGTCCTCTACAAGGGCGCGCTCCAGGGCGAGGGTGCACGCAGCGTCTGGATCGGCGACGTGCTGATCGGTCCGGATGCCGTCGGCACCGACTCGTACGAGGCGAACCGCAACCTCGTGCTCACCGACGGTGCGCGCGCGGACTCGATCCCGAACCTCGAGATCGAGACCGGCGACATCCGCGGAGCCGGGCACGCCAGCGCGACCGGCCGGTTCGACGACGAGCAGCTGTTCTACCTGCAGGCACGCGGCATCTCCGAAGACGAGGCGCGACGCCTCGTCGTGCTGGGGTTCCTGGCCGAGATCGTTCAGAAGATCGGCATCCCCGAGATCGAGGCCGAGCTGTTCGCCTCGATCGAGGAAGAGCTCGCCAAGGAGGTCGTCGCGTGACCGCGCAGCGCGTGTGCGCCCTCAGCGAGCTCGAACAGGACACCGCGATCCGCGTCGAGGTCGACGGTGTGCCGATGGCCGTCGTGCTCGACGGCAACGGCGACGTGCACGCCATCGGCGACGTCTGCACGCACGGCGACGTCTCGCTCGCCGAAGGCTTCGTCGAGGACGACACCCTCGAGTGCTGGGCTCACGGCTCGGCGTTCTCGCTCCTCACAGGCAAGCCCCTCAATCTCCCCGCTTACGAGCCCGTCCCCGTCTACGTCGTCGAGATCGACGGCGACGACGTGCTCATCGATCCTGCTCTGACGAAGGAAGTCTGAATGTCTGTCCTCGAAATCCGCGACCTCCACGTGACGGTCGAGACGGATGCCGGCACCACCCCGATCCTCAACGGCGTGACCCTCACCATCAGCACGGGTCAGACCCACGCGATCATGGGTCCCAACGGCTCGGGAAAGTCGACTCTGGCGTACACGATCGCCGGTCACCCCAAGTACAAGGTCGTCAGCGGCTCGATCACGCTCGACGGCGAAGACGTGCTGGCCATGTCGGTCGACGAGCGCGCACGCGCGGGCCTGTTCCTCGCGATGCAGTACCCCGTCGAGATCCCGGGCGTCACGGTGACGAACTTCCTCCGCACCGCCAAGACGGCGATCGACGGCGAAGCACCCGCGATCCGCACCTGGACCAAGGACGTCAAGTCCTCGATGAAGAACCTGCGCATGGACCCGAAGTTCGCGCAGCGCAACGTCAACGAGGGCTTCTCGGGCGGCGAGAAGAAGCGCCACGAGATCCTCCAGCTCGAGCTGCTCAAGCCGCGCATCGCGGTGCTCGACGAGACCGACTCGGGCCTCGACGTCGACGCGCTCAAGATCGTGTCCGAGGGCGTCAACCGCGCGAAGCAGGAGACCGACCTCGGTCTTCTCCTGATCACGCACTACACGCGCATCCTCCGCTACATCCACCCCGACTTCGTCCACGTCATGGTCGCCGGACGCATCGTCGAGGAAGGCGGCCCCGAGCTCGCCGACCGACTCGAAGACGAAGGCTACGACCGCTTCCTCGACCCCTCGACGAGCTCGGGCACCGATCTCGCCGACGTCGACGCGTAGGATCGCGATCATGACCGCCACGCTCGCACCCGAGAAGTACGACGAGGTCACCGAGGCGCTCAAGGACGTCATGGACCCCGAACTGGGGATCAATGTCGTGGACCTGGGCCTCATCTACGATCTCAGCTGGGACGACGAGAACGACGCGCTCGTCATCCACATGACCCTCACGTCGGCCGGCTGCCCGCTGACGGACGTGCTCGAGGAGCAGACCGCCCAGGCGCTGGATGCGGTCGTCGACCGCTTCCGCATCAACTGGGTGTGGATGCCGCCGTGGGGCCCCGAACGCATCACGGACGACGGTCGCGACATGATGCGGGCGCTCGGCTTCGCGATCTGAAAGCTCCGCTGCGTTACGCCCGAGTGGCGACGCGGGATGCCCTGAGTAGGCTCGTCAGGTGAGCGTCACCCCCCTGCAGGCCCTGCCCTTGGAAGTCCTCCGACAGCGGTCGAGCACGAAGTGGCGCAAGTACGGCGACGATGTCCTCCCGTTCTTCGTCGCCGAGACGGACTACCCGCTGGCGCCGGCGATCACGCGGGCGCTCACCCGCGCCGTCGAGCTCGGCGACACCGGCTACACCCCGCCGGCGCCCGGCATCCGGGAATCGTTCGTCGGGTTCGCCGCGCGCCGCCTCGGGTGGACGATCGACCCGTCGCACGTGTTCTGGACGGCCGACGTCATGATGGGGGTCGTCGAGATCCTGCGGCTGGTCATCGAGCCCGGCGACAGGGTGGTCGTGATGACCCCGGTGTATCCGCCGTTCTTCGACACCGTCGAAGAGGCGGGCGGTGTCGTGGAGCGCGTACCGCTGGCGCGCTCGGACTCCGGCTGGGAGATCGACCTGCCCGCGGTCGAGTCCTCACTCGCCTCGGGTGCGACAGCCGTGCTGCTGTGCCACCCGCACAACCCGACAGGCACCGTGCACCCGCCCGAGACCCTCGCTGCTCTCGCCGAGCTCGCCGAGCGACATGGGGCGGTCGTCGTCAGCGATGAGATCCACGCCCCGCTCACGCACGCGCCGGTCGCCTTCACGCCGTTCCTGGCGGTGTCCGACGCGGCGCGGCGGGTGGGCTACGCCGTCACCAGCACCAGCAAGACCTTCAATCTCGCAGGCCTCAAGTGCGCGGTCATGGTAGCCGGCGGCGACCGTCAGGCCGACGTGCTGCGTCGCCTGCCGTGGGAGGTCGAGTGGCGCACCGGACTCTTCGGAGCGCTCGCGCACATCGCTGCCTGCGCGCCCGAGAGTGATGACTGGGTGGATTCGCTGCTGGAAGCGCTCAGGCTCAATCTCGACCTGCTCGCCGAACTCCTGGCCGACCACCTTCCCGAGGCGCGCTTCGTGATGCCCGAGGCGGGCTACCTCGCATGGGTCGATCTCCGTGCCTACGGGTGGGGAGACGATCCGGCGCAGACGATCCTCGAATCCACCAAGGTGGCATTCCACCACGGACCTTTCTTCGGCTCCGAGGGCGTCGGCCACGTCAGGATAAACATCGGATGCTCGCCGGCGATGCTGCGTGAAGCCATCCTGCGCGTCTCCGACATGGTGAGGTCGTGACGACCGACCAGGCCGTCGCCGGGGTCTGGAGCGCCCGCTATGTGTGGGTGACGGTCGGCGCCGTCGCGCTGATCTTCCTCGCCGCCATGCAATCGCTCGCCGTCACCACGGTCATGCCGGTCGTCAGTGCAGACCTCGACGGCGAGGCGCTCTACGCCGTCGCCTTCGCGGGAACGCTTGCGACGAGCGTCATCGGCATGGTCGCAGCCGGGGCGTGGTGCGATCGCGGGGGAGCGCTGGCGCCGCTGACGGTCTGCGTCGTGGTCTTCGTGATCGGCCTGGTCGTGGCGGGTCTCGCCCCGACCATGGAGCTTCTGGTCGTCGGGCGCCTCGTGCAGGGGCTCGGCACCGGCGGTGAGGCGGTCGCCCTCTACGTCGTCGTCGCCCGGGTGTATCCCCCCTCGCTGCACGGGCGCGTCTTCGCGGCGTTCTCGGCGGCGTGGGTCGTACCGTCGCTCATCGGGCCGTTCCTCGCGGGGGCGGTCACCGAGCTTCTCCACTGGCGCTGGGTGTTCCTCGGAGTGGCCGCGCTCACGATCGTCGCCTTCACCATGGTGGTGCTGCGCCTGCACGGGCTGCCGCTGCACACCGACGAGCCGGCGACCGGGCGCGTCGCTGCGCGGCTCGCGTGCGCCGTGGCCGTCGCCGTGGGTGCACTCGCACTGAGCCTGGCGGGCGAACTCGGATCTCTCGCCTGGGCGGTGGTGGCGACATCCGCCGTCGTGATCGGGTTCGCCGTGCGGCCGCTGCTGCCGCCGCGCACCCTGCTCTCGGGCAGGGGACTGCCCAGCGTCGTGCTCATGCGCGGACTCATCGCCGGCGCGCTCTTCGGCGCCGAGATCTACGTGCCCTACCTGCTGATCGCCGATTACGGCTTCTCGCCGACGTTCGCCGGGCTGGGGCTGACCGCCGCCGCGATCCTGTGGGCGGTCGCCGCAGAGGTGCAGGGCCGGGTCGGCGATCGCATCGGCAACGCGCGCATCGCCGTCATCGGGTCGGTGCAGCTGTTCGCCGCCATCGCGCTGGGCGGCGCGACGGCGCTGTGGCACCTGCCGCCGGGTGTGCTCATCGCCGGCTGGGCCCTCGCGGGCAGTGGAATGGGCCTGATGTATCCGCGCCTGACGGTGCTGACGCTGGCCTACTCGACGCCGCAGAACCAGGGCTTCAACTCATCCGCCCTGTCGATCTCGGATGCCGTGGGGGCGGCGACGACCATCGCGGTCATGGGGCTCGCCTTCACCGCGCTGACGGCGACGGATGCCGGGTTCCCCGTCGCCTTCGCCATCGGCGCCGTCCTGGCCGCGCTCGCGCTCGTACCGGGGGTGCGGATGGGGCATGCCCACGAGAGCCGCACTGCGCCGGCGTGATCCGCCCGGGATCCGATTCGACGTTTTGCACAGGTAAGGCTAACCTTATGAGGTGCGTCCGCCGACCGTAGCCCCCACCCGTCCGTCCTATCGTCCGTACCTGACGAGGGTCGCCGGGGTGCAGCGTCTGTCGCCGAGTTTCGTGCGCGTCCAGTTCGCCGGCGACGACCTGGAGGTCTTCAGCACCGCCGGGCTGGATCAGCGCATCAAGCTCATCCTGCCGCTGCCGGACGGAAGCGTCAGCGACATCGGTCAGCACGATGACGAGGCCATCGATGCCGGCAGCTGGTACGAGAAGTGGCGTGCCGTGCCGAGCGACGTCCGCAGCCCGCTGCGCACGTACACGGTCCGCCGCATCGATCCGCAGGCTCGCCGGCTCATCGTCGACTTCGTCGTCCACCACGACGCCGGACCGGCCGGGACCTGGGCTGAGACGGTCGAGGTGGGTCAGGAGCTCGTCATCATCGGTCCCGATGAGCGCAGCGATGGACGACGGCTCGGCCTGGACTGGCACCCCGGAACCGCGCGGAAGGTCCTCCTCGCCGGCGACGAGACGGCGGTGCCGGCGATCTGCTCGATCCTGGAGTCGCTGGATGACGGGTACGACGTGGACGCGTTCCTCGAAGTCCCCACCGCGGCCGACTTCCTCGCCGTCGACGTCTCGCCGCGCACGCGCGTGACCTGGCTCGCGCGCCAGGATCGCGAGCACGGCGCCGCGCTGACCGAGGCGGTCACGGACTGGACGTCGCGCGCACGCGACGTTCTCGCCGCCGCCGCTGCTCCGCGTCGTCAGGAACTCGCCGATGTCGACGTCGACCGTGAGCTCATCTGGGACAGCCCCGAGGATTCCGAGGGCGAGTTCTACTCCTGGATCGCCGGCGAAGCCGGCACCGTGAAGGGGCTGCGTCGCCATCTGGTGCAGGGATGCGGTGTCGACCGTCGGCGCGTCGCCTTCATGGGGTACTGGAGACTCGGCCAGGCCGAGCGCCAGGCATGACCGAAGTCCTCCGCGCGCCGGTGGCGGTCCGGCGCGCTCCCGGATCGGCGCGCTTCGCGACCGTCCTCGTCATCGTGACGGGGGTGGCCGTCGTCGCGGTCGTCCTGAGCCTCGGCGTCGGTGCCCGTCCGATCGCGCCGGGAACGGTCGTCGAGGCCTTCCTCCGCTTCGACCCCTCCGACAACGACCATGTCGTGGTCATGACGCAGCGGGTTCCCCGCACGATCATCGGAGCACTGGTGGGGATCGCGCTGGCGATCGCCGGCACCGTCATGCAAGGCCTCACGCGAAACCCCTTCGCCGATCCCGGACTGCTGGGGGTGAACGCCGGCGCCTCGGTCGCGGTGCTCGGCGCCATCGTGCTGCTCGGACTGACGCGTCCGACGGGGTTCGTGTGGTTCGCCTTCGCGGGCGCGGCACTCGCATCCATCCTCGTCGCGCTGATCGGATCCCGCGGCCCGGACGGAGCGAATCCTGCCAAGCTCGCCCTGACGGGTGCGGCGGTGACGGCGGGTCTGACCGCTGTCACATTCCTCATCCTCACCACGCAGTCGGCCGCCCTGGACGTCTATCGGTACTGGTCCGTCGGCGCCCTGACCGGGCGCGATCTCGAGACCGTCGCCCTCGTGCTCGTTCCCCTCCTCCTGGGGGTGGTCCTCTCCGTCGCCATCGCACCCGGGCTCAACCTGGTCGCGCTCGGCGACGACACCGCCACGGGGCTGGGCCACAGCGTCGCCCGCACGCGTGGTCTCGGCATCACGGCCACCGTCCTGCTCAGCGGTGGCGCGACGGCGCTGGCGGGACCCATCGTGTTCCTCGGGCTGGTCGTGCCGCACACGCTGCGCGCGCTCATCGGTGGGTCCTACGGTCGGCTGATCGCCGCCGGCGCGCCGCTGGGGGCGGCCATCCTGCTCCTGGCCGATGTCGCCGGGCGTGTCATCGCGCCCCCCGGCGAAGTGCAGGCCGGAGTGGTGGTCGCGTTCATCGGTGCGCCCGTGCTCATCGTGCTCGTCCTGAGAGGGCGTCGGGTGGCGCTGTGACGGATGTGATGCTGTCGTCCGGTCCGGTCGATCTCGCGCGCCGACACGCGGCTCGGCGCGCACGCACCGTCGTGCTCGTGCTGATCGGTGCAGCCGCAGCGATCGCGGTGACGTCGCTGTCCATCGGCGACTACCCCCTCTCGATCGGACAGCTGTGGGATGTGCTCGTGGGCGGCGGTGATCGTGCCGAGCGCTATGTGGTGTTCCAGGTGAGGCTGCCGCGGCTGGCCATGGCGCTTCTCGCGGGGGCCGCCCTCGGCGTCGCGGGCGCCCTGCTGCAGTCCATCCTCCGCAACCCGCTGGCGAGCCCCGACCTGCTCGGAATCTCGGGCGGCAGCACGCTCGCAGCGGTCTTCGGGCTCCTGGTCCTGGGGATCACCGGGCCGGCGCTGGCGGGGTTGGCGTTCGTCGGCGGACTGCTGGCATCGCTGCTTCTGCTGGCGGCCGCGCGCGGACAGGCCGCGGGCTTCCGTCTCATCCTCGCGGGTATCGGGGTGTCCTTCCTGTCGGCGTCGGTCGTGGGCTACCTCCTGACCCGCGCGCAGCTCCCGCAGGCTCAGTCGGCACTCGTGTGGATCACCGGCAGCCTGTCGACCACTCCCTGGTGGCAGGTGCTCGTGCTGGCCGCCACCTGGGTCGTGACCGTCCCCGCGCTCGTGGTGCTCGCGCGCCGGCTGCCCGTCGCTGTCCTCGGGTTCTCCACCGCCACGGGCCTCGGCGTCCGCCCGGGAGCCGTCCGCGTCGCCGTCGTCCTCTTGTCTGTTCTCCTCACGGCGGTCACGTGCGCCTTCACGGGGCCGATCTCGTTCATCGCCCTGTGCGCCCCCGCCATCGCGCGTCCGCTGATCGCGCACGGCTCGATCGCGATCGGTGCGAGTGCGATCGTGGGCGCGGCGTTGCTGGCGGCATCCGATCTCGTCGCCCAGTTCGCGATTCCCGGCGTCGCCGTCCCGGTCGGGGTCGTCACCGGCGCGCTGGGCGCGGTCTTCCTGCTGTGGCTTCTCGCGACGTCGAAAGGACGTGCCCTATGACCGCTCCGACGATGCCGCGCCTGGGAGTGAGGGGACTTACGGCCGGATACCCGGGACGCACCGTGATCGACGGGCTCGATCTCGACATCGCACCCGGGCGGGTGACGATGATCATCGGGGCCAACGCGTGCGGCAAGTCGACGCTCCTGGGCGCACTCGCCCGGCTGCGCCCCGCGATGTCGGGCACCGTCGAGCTCGACGGCGCGGACGTCGCCCGCATCCCGCGCGTGCAGTACGCGCGTCAGGTGGGTCTGCTTCCCCAGCATCCGATCGCTCCCGAGGGGCTGACGGTCGCCGAACTCGTCTCCCGCGGCCGGCATCCTCATCGCGGACTCTTCGCCCGCTGGAGCGCACGCGATTCGTCGATCGTCGACGAGGCGATGCGGCGGACGGGAACCTCCGAACTGGCCGAGCGACCGGTCGGCGATCTCTCGGGAGGCCAGCGCCAGCGCGTCTGGATCGCGATGGCGCTCGCGCAGGATCCGGCGATCCTCCTGTTGGACGAGCCGACGACGTTCCTCGACCTGAGCCACCAGCTGGATCTGCTCGATCTGCTGAGGGAACTCAACCGGGAACGGGGGACGACCATCGTGGCGGTCCTGCACGACTTGAATCTCGCCGCCCGCTACGCGGACGAGCTCGTGGTGATGGCGGACGGACGCGTCATCGCCCACGGTCCTCCGAAGGACGTCCTCACCTCTGAGATCGTCTCGTCGGCGTTCGCCCTCGACTCCATCGTCGTGGACGATCCGCTCACCGGCACACCGCTGGTCGTGCCCGTCCCCGGCGGATCCCACACCACCGCAGATCCCGAATGACCCAGGCGTGACACCCCTCGACACCCACCAACCACCTCCACCAAGGAAAGGAAGCAGCATGATGCTCTCCCGTAAAGCAGGCGCTCTCGTCGCCACGGCCGCCTTCGCCCTCGTCCTCGCCGGATGCTCGGGCGGGTCCACCGACACCACGGACACCGACACCGGCGCGGCCGGCGACGGCGCGTTCCCCGTGACGATCTCGAGCTCGCTCGGCGACGCCGTGATCGAATCGGCGCCCACCCGTGTCGCGACGTGGGGCTGGGGCGCGACCGATGCGGTGCTCGCCCTGGGCATCGTCCCCGTCGCGATCCCCTCAGACGACTACTCCGGCGGAGATGACCGCATCTCGCCGTGGGTCGAGGACGCACTGGACGAGCTCGGCGGAGAAGCGCCCACGATCCTGGACAGCACGGCGACCGAGATCTCGGTCGAGGAGCTCCTGGCGACCGACCCGGACGTGCTCATCGCGCCCTACTCGGGTCTCACCCAGGAGGAGTTCGACGCCGTCACCGAGGCAGGCATTCCGGTCATCGCCTACACCGGTGAGCCGTGGACGACCCCGTGGCGCGACGTCGTCTCGCTCACCGGCGAGGCGCTGGGGCTGGAGACCGAGGCGGCCGACATCCTGACCGATCTCGACGCGCAGGTCGCGGAGGCTGCAGCGGCGCACCCCGAGTTCGAGGGCACGACGATCGCCACCCCGACCGACTTCGCCGGCACGTGGTACCTGTACCTGCCCGCCGACCCCCGCGTCGCGATCCTCGAGGACCTGGGCTTCGTGTCTCCGCCGAGCGTCACCGACCTCGACACGGGGGAGTCGGCGTTCTCCACGACGGTGAGCCCGGAGAATCTGGACCAGATCGATGCGGAGGTCGTCCTGACCTTCGTCGACGAGGGCGCTGAAGAGGCCTTCCTCTCGTCGACGACCGCACAGCTGATCCCGGCCGTGAAGAACGGCGCCGTGGCGGCCTTCGTCAACGGACCCGAGGTCTCGGCTCTGACGCCCACCCCGCTCACCCTGCCGTGGATCCTTCCGACCATGATCGAGAAGCTGGCTGCGGCGACGGCGGCGGCCCAGGGCTGAGCCCCCGAGCACACGAAAGAGAACCCCGGCCCACGAGGCCGGGGTTCTCTTTCGTGAAGGGATGCCGCGGTCAGCTCTTGCGCGAATCCGCGCCGCGCACGAGAAGCCATGCGCCCGGGATCAGCACCGCGGCGAACGCCGCCTTGATGAGGCCGGGGACGATGAACGGCAGCACGCCGGCCTCCATGACCGAGGCGACCGTGACGTCGGCTCCGAGGACGGTCGCCAGGATCACGGCCATGTAGGGCACGCCGACGAGGAACGGCACGATGCTCGCCGCGACGAAGCCGATGAAGGCCAGCCAGGGCTTGCGGTCCCATGCGCGCTCGGCGAACCAGCCCGCGACGAAGGCGGCGGGGATGAAGCCGAGGATGAACCCGAACGACGGCGACAGCACATAGGCGGGTCCGGCGACGGCGCCGGCGAACACCGGGAGCCCCGCGAGTCCGATGAGCATGTAAGTGGTGAGCGCGGCGGCGCCGCGGCGTGCACCGAGGGCGGCGCCGACCACGATCACGCCGAGCGTCTGACCGGTGATCGGCACGGGACCGATGAAGAACGAGACCTTCGCCAGCAGGGCCACGAGCGAGACGCCGGCGAGCACGAGCGTCGCGTCGACGGCGAACGCACGCGCCCGGGTGGACGGACGGCCGAGAAGGTCTGCCAGGACGGGGAGCCGGCGGGGCGGGGCGAGGGAGGACATGGAACTCCTTGGCGTCGAGCGGTGCGCGGCCGCCGGGTGGCGGCATCCGGATCTCAGCCTAGGGGTGACCGCCCGCGACTTCTTGGATGCCGTCCAACGACGGCCGCATCGATCTCTGTGCGGTTCGTGAACGTCGCGCTCGGGTGAGCCTCAGGTGCGCGGCCGGTAGACTGGGGGTTTGGCCCATCGGCCGCAATCCTCTCCACCTGAAAAGAACGGACGTCCGCTGTGCTCGCCGTGCACGATCTCGAGATCCGCGTGGGCGCCCGCGTCCTCATGTCGGACGTGTCGTTCCGCGTGTCGGCGGGCGACAAGATCGGTCTGGTCGGTCGCAACGGCGCCGGCAAGACGACCCTGACCAAGGTGCTGGCCGGCGACCTGCCGCCCGCCGACGGCAAGGTCGAGCGGTCGGGTGAGCTCGGGTACCTGCCGCAGGACCCCCGCACGGGTGACCCGACCATGCTGGCGCGCACGCGCATCCTCGATGCACGCGGGCTCGGCACCCTGGCCATCGAGATGAACGACGCCGCGATCGCGATGGGCGATTCCGACGACAAGGTCGCCGCGAAGGCGATGAAGCGCTACGCGCACCTCACCGAGCGCTTCGAGGCACTCGGCGGCTACACCGCCGAGGCCGAGGCGGCGACGATCTCGCACAACCTCTCGCTGCCCGACCGGCTGCTCGATCAGCCGCTGTCGACGCTGTCGGGCGGCCAGCGCCGCCGCATCGAGCTCGCCCGCATCCTGTTCTCGGACGCGGACTCGATGATCCTCGACGAGCCGACGAACCACCTCGACGCCGACAGCGTCGTGTGGCTGCGTGAGTTCCTCAAGAACTACAAGGGCGGGCTGATCGTGATCAGCCACGACGTCGAGCTCGTGGGCGAGACGGTCAACCGCGTGTTCTACCTCGACGCCAACCGCCAGGTCATCGACACGTACAACATGAACTGGAAGAACTACCTGCGCCAGCGGGTGGCCGACGAGGAGCGCCGCAAGAAGGAGCGCGCCGGCGTCGAGAAGAAGGCGACCCAGCTGCAGATGCAGGCCGCGCGCTTCGGCGCGAAGGCCTCCAAGGCCGCGGCGGCGCACCAGATGGTCGCCCGCGCCGAGAAGATGCTGTCGGGCCTGGACGAGGTGCGACAGGAGGAGCGCGTCGCGAAGCTGCGGTTCCCCAAGCCTGCGCCCTGCGGCAAGACGCCGCTGATGGCGACCGGGCTGTCGAAATCGTACGGCTCGCTCGAGATCTTCACCGACGTCGACCTCGCCATCGACCGCGGCTCGAAGGTCGTGATCCTCGGGTTCAACGGTGCCGGAAAGACGACGCTGCTGCGCATCCTCGCCGGCGTCGATCAGCCCGACACGGGCGAACTGCTTCCCGGGCACGGCCTCAAGATCGGCTACTACGCGCAGGAGCACGAGAACCTCGACGTGAACCGCTCGGTGCTGGAGAACATGATGTCGGCTGCTCCCGACATCAACGCGACCGAGGCGCGCAAGGTGCTCGGATCGTTCCTGTTCACCGGCGACGACGTGCTCAAGCCCGCCGGAGTGCTCTCGGGCGGCGAGAAGACCCGTCTGTCGCTCGCGACCCTCGTGGTCTCGTCGGCGAACATGCTGCTGCTCGACGAGCCGACGAACAACCTCGACCCCGCGTCCCGCGAGGAGATCCTCGGAGCGCTCTCGCACTACGAGGGCGCCGTCGTCCTCGTCTCGCACGACGAGGGCGCCGTGGAGGCGCTCAACCCCGAGCGCGTTCTCATCCTGCCGGACGGTGTCGAAGACATCTGGGGCCGCGACTACGCGGACCTGATCACGCTCGCCTGATCAACAAACGCCGGGTCGAGCTGCCGCGGCGTATCGAACCGACGGCCGATCCACCGCAGCAGTGCCCGATCCGGGGCGCCGATCGCTCGCGACGCGACGCGCCGGGCGGCATGGCGTGACGGATCTGCGCCCGAACAGCGCGGATCAGCGGGTCGCGTCGAGCAGGGCGTCTTCGTCGTCGGCGTCACGATCATGACGGCGAGGGGATGCCGCGGGGCGGCGCGCGGCGGCATCCGTCTGCTGATCGTCCTCGGCGTCCTCGCGCCGAGCGCGGATCTCGGTGCGGATCACGTATCCGATGAAGATGAAGCCCATGATCGCGAAGAGGATCCACTGGATCGCGTAGGAGAGGTGAGGGCCCGGGTCTTCGGTCGGCGCCTCGAGCGCGCTCGGCGCGGTCGACGGTGCCGGGTCCTCCGACACCATGGTGGCGTAGACGTCGGGCACGAGCGCCGAGGCGGTGTCGGGCGATACGGCCTCGGCGATGAGGGGCACGCTGATCGTCGGAACCTGACCCCCGGGGGCGGATCTCCCCGACGAGGGGAGCGGCTCGCCCGGTCGCACGCGCGCGATCACCGTCACCTCACCGGAGGGCGCCGCGGGGACGGCGTCGGGCTCGGGCTGATCGACACCGGGCCGCACCCAGCCGCGGTTGACGACGACGACGCGCCCGTCGTCGAGGCGGAACGGCACCAGCACCTCGAAGGCCGCGGTACCGCCGTGGGGGCGGTTGCGCACGAGCAGCTGGTCATCGGAGAGGTACTCGCCCGTCAGGGTGACCGGCTGCCACTCGTCGGAGGCCGCGAGGTCGCCGCCGGGGGCGACGACGTCGGCGAAGGGTACGGCGGGGGAGTCGTAGTTGCGCTCGACGAGGGCGAGCTGACCCGCTCGCTCGGTGTTGCGGTCGAACTGCCATTGCGACAGGAAGGCGCAGGCCACGGCGAACACGATGGCGATGCCGACGTACCCCGCCCACCGGGCGGCCGCGGGCGCCCGCTTCACGACGCCGCCTCGAGCGCGCTCACATCGAGCGGGAAGCTCCGCGCGGCGAGGAATTCCCGCAGGTAGCCCACGTGCTCGTCGCACGCGACCCAGGTCTTGCGTCTGTCGCCCGTGTGGATGCGCGGGTTGCGCCAATCGATCCGCCACGACGCCGGGGCGCGGCATCCCGCCCGCGAACAGGTCGCGGACGTGTCGGCGTCGGTCATTCCCGGTCGCCGGCTCGAGGGTCGATGGCGCGGGTCTCCTGCAGCCGGATGACGGTCGGCCCGGGCTCGGGGGCTGCCGCGGCGACATCGGGCTTCTCGGACAGCGCGAACTCCGGTGCGATCCGCTCCTGCTCGTGCACGTCGTCGCCGACGTTCGCCATCACGACCGCCACGTAGGGGAGGAAGATCGCCCCCGCCGCGAACAGGGCCGAATACCAGCCGTACGGCTGGATGAGCACCATCAGCGCGATGCAGACGATGCGGATCGTCATCATCACGAGGTACCGTCTCGACCGCACCGAGGCGCCGTCGCGCGGAGACGGTGGCAACGATGTTGCCGACGGCCGCGCGGACGAATTCCTCACACATCCAGAGTACGCCGGTCCCCGGGAGCGGGGCCCGTTCCCGGCTCAGTTGTACTGGCTGGATGCCGCGATCGCGAAGACGATGAACAGGGCGATCACGATGAGCAGTGCGAGACCCGCCCAGCCGACGATGACGCCCGCGAGCGCCATGCCACGACCCTTCTCTCCCGTGCGCGCGATCTGCTTGAGCGAGATGTGGCCCATGATCGCACCGGCGAGCGAGCCGAAGAACGGGACGATCCACAGGATGCCCACGATGCTGGCGATCATCGACACGATCGCGAGCACGTTGGTCTTGACGGGTGCGTAGCCGTACGCCGGCGGGGCTCCGTAGGCCGGTGCGCCGGGGTACGGCTAC
>JASDDH010000022.1 GCA_030407505.1 Planococcus sp. APC 4015 | reverse complement strand
GGTCGTATCAGGCTCAGTTGAAGGCGCTCATGCACATGCTCGACCAGCCTGCCGGGCAGGTGCGGCGACCGCGTCTGCCCATCACCGACCCCGATGACCTCGCGGCCATGCGCGCCGTCCTCGTCGAAGAGGGCCTGCTCCCGCAGGAGCGCGGCGCGGCATGAGCAGCGGCAGGGTACCCGGCCACGGCCTCGAGCGCGGTCGCCGCGTCGAGGTGCTCATCGACGGCCGGCCGGCCGAGGCCTACGAGGGCGAGAGCGTCGCGGCGGCCGTGATGGCCGACCGCGGGCTGGGCCTGCGCGTCACCGACCGGGGCGATCGCCGCGGCTTCTACTGCGGCATGGGCGTGTGCTTCGACTGCGTGATGGTGATCGACGGTGTTCCGCAGACCCGAACGTGCGTCACGTGGGTGCGCGAGGGCATGACGATCGAGCACCAGGAAGGCGCAGGGCCGCGAGACGCGGGCGGGCGCTGATCCGGCGCCCGCCCGCCGGGCTCACGGGATGCTCTCGATGTACTTCGCGCGGTTGTACTGCCACGCCCACGCGAGCTCGCCGCCGAGCGCGGCAGCGGCGCGCAGGGCGAAGGTGGGCTCTCGCAGGAACTGACGCGCGACGTAGACCACGTCGGTGTCGCCCGCGCCGAGTGCCGCCTCGGCCTGCTCGGGAGTGGTGATGAGGCCCGCGACCCCGACGGGCACGTCGATCGCTGCCCGCACCGCACGCGAGAGCGGCTGCTGGTAGCCCGGTCCTGCCGGGATCTGCTGTTCGGGGCTGTTGCCGCCGGAGGAGACGCTGACGAGATCGACCCCGTCGATGCCTCGGAGCGTCGCGATCGTGTCGTCGACCGTCACTCCGCCGGGCACCCACTCGGTCGCCGACACGCGCAGCACGAGCGGCATCTCGGCGGGGATGCGTGCGCGGACGGCGGCGATGACCTCGCGGAGCAGGCGGTCGCGGCCCGCGGCATCCCCTCCGTACTCGTCGGTGCGCAGGTTCGACGTGGGCGAGAGGAACTGCCCCAGCAGGTAGCCGTGGGCGGCGTGGATCTCGATGAGGTCGAAGCCCGCGGCGACGGCGCGTTCCGCCGAGTCTGCGTAGTCCTGGACGACCTTGCCGATGCCCTCGAGGTCGAGGGCGGTCGGCGCGGTGAACGGACCGTACGCGACGTCGGAGGGTCCCAGCGTCGTCCAGCCGCCTTCTTCGACGGGCACCGACCCGCGCCCGCGTGTGGGCGGATGGGTCGCGGCCTTGCGTCCCGCGTGCGAGAGCTGGATGCCGATGAGGCTGTCCATGCCGTGCACGAAGTCGACGACGCGGCGCCACGCGACGACGTGGTCGTCGTTCCAGATCCCGACGTCGTCGGGGCTGATGCGCCCCTCGGGGGAGACGGCGGCGGCTTCGGTCATGATGAGACCGGCGCGACCGATGGCGAACGAGCCGAGGTGCACGAGATGCCAGTCGCCCGGCATCCCGTCGACCGACGAGTACTGGCACATGGGGGCGACCCACATGCGGTGGGGGATCGTGAGCCCGTTCAGGGTGATCGGTTCGAACAGGCGTGGCGTGAGGCGGGGCACTCGGGTTTCCTTCTGTCGGGTGGGGGAGGATTCCGTCGCCGTCAGGACTGACGACGGCTCAGGAGCGAGAGATCGGCACTGATCATGCCGGTGGCCGCCAGGAGCTGCGGAAGGTACTCCTCGCGCAGCTGATCGGCCGAGACGCGGGACGTGGACACCGAGATGTTCACGGCGCTGACGTAGCGCCCGTCGGCGCCGACCACGGGTGCCGCGACGGAGCGGGCCCCGAGGTCGACTTCCTGGTTGTTGAGGCACCAGCCCTGGGCGCGCACTTCGGCGATGCGGTCGCGCAGTTCGCTCTCGTCGATGACCGTCGCCGGCGAGAGCTTCTCGCGGGGGTAGGTCCGGAAGTACGCGTCGAGGCGATCGTCGTCGAACTCCGAGAGCAGCACACGGCCCGTGGAGGTGCAGAAGGCCGGAAGGCGTCGGCCGATGCCCAAGCGGATCGGCATGATCGTCTCGGCCGCCGCCCGTGCGACGTACACGACGTCGCCGTCGTCGTACTCGCAGGCCGAGACCGACTCGCCGATCAGCACCGAGAGGCGCCTCAGGTGGTCCTGGGTGATGTCGATGCGCGACGACGACGACAGGAACGCGTAGCCGAGATCGAGCACGCGCGGTCGCAGGTAGAAGCGGCTCTGCCTGCTGCCGATGTAGCCCAGCGTCTCGAGGGTCAGCAGCGCCCGACGTACCGACGCGCGGCTCAGCGAGGTGATCTTCGCGACGTCGGCGAGCGAGAGCAGGTCCCGCTCGTTCGAGAAGGCCCGGATGACGGCCAGCCCGCGGTCCAGGGACTGGATGAACTCGCCCGACTTGCGGTCGATCTCGACATCGGTCATCGTCGATCGCCTCCTCGTCAGGCCTGGGCCGCTCGTCCCGTGGTCACAGGATGCCCTCGATGCAGATGTACTTCAGATCGATGTACTCCTCGATCCCGTGCAGCGAGCCCTCGCGACCGATACCCGACTGCTTGACCCCGCCGAAGGGCGCACCCTCGTACGAGATGAGACCGGTGTTGACGCCGACGACACCGACCTCGAGCGCTTCCGCGACCCGGGTGATGCGGCCGATGTCGCGACTGAAGAAGTACCCGGCGAGACCGAACTCGGTGTCGTTGGCCAGCGCGATGGCCTCTTCCTCGGTCGAGAACGTGAACACCGGGGCGAGCGGTCCGAAGGTCTCCTCGCTCGCGACGAGCATGTCCGCCGTCGCACCCACCAGCAAGGTGGGTTCGAAGAACGTGCCGCCCAGTTCGCTCACTCCGCCGCCGTTGACCACGCGAGCGCCCTTGGACACGGCGTCGGCGATGTGGGATTCGACCTTCTCCACCGCGGCGCGCGAGATGAGCGGCCCCTGGGTGGTGGCGGGGTCGCGGCCGTCGCCGACGCGCAGCTTGGCGACCTCGCGCGAGAGCGCCGCGACGAACTCGTCGTGGATGCCCTCCTGCACGATGATGCGATTCGCGCATACGCAGGTCTGCCCGGCGTTGCGGAACTTCGAGTCCATCGCGCCCTTGACGGCGTTGTCGATGTCGGCGTCGTCGAACACGATGAGGGGAGCGTTGCCGCCGAGCTCGAGGGCGAGACGCTTGACCGTGCTCGCCGACTGGGCCATGAGCGTGCGCCCGACCTCGGTCGAGCCGGTGAAGCTGATGGTCCTCACGAGCTCGTGGCTCGTGAGCACGCCGCCGATGACCGAGCCCGATCCGTTCACGACGCTCAGCACACCGGACGGCACTCCGGCCTGCTCCGCGAGGGCGACGAGCGCGAAGGCGGTGAGGGGCGTCTCGCTGGCCGGCTTGATGATCATGGTGCAGCCGGCGGCGAGGGCGGGGGAGGCCTTGCGGAGGATCATCGCCGCGGGGAAGTTCCACGGGGTGATGGCGGCGGTGACGCCCACGGCGCTGCGCGTGGTCAGCATGCGCCTGTTGGGGTTGTTGGTGGGGATGACCTCGCCGTAGAGGCGTTTGGCCTCCTCGGCGAACCACTCGATGAAGCCGGCTCCGTAGAGCACCTCGGCCTTCGCCTCGGCCAGGGGTTTGCCCTGTTCGGCGGTGAGGATCTCGGCGATGTCGTCGGCGCGCTCGACGACGAGGTCGAACCAGCGCCGGAGGATTCGGGAGCGCTGCGGGGCGGGGACCTTCGACCAGGTGGTGAACGCCTCACCCGCGGCCTCGACCGCGGCCACGACGTCCTGCTCCGTGGCGACCGCGACGTGAGCGATCTCCTCGCCCGTCGAGGGATTCGTGACCGGACGACGTTCACCCGTCGACCCGTCGCGCCACTGCCCGCCGTAATAGAGCTGTGTGCGCACGAGGTCGCCTTCGAGAAGCTCGGAACGGGTGGTCGTCATGGGTCGCCCTCAACTTTCTGACTGGGATTCCGCGGGGGGTTGGACGAGGTCAAGCATAGAGGGTAATGTGCGAAGTGCGACCATAAGTGCGTAATGCGAACGAACGAAGGTGTACGACATGCACGTCGAGGAGCTCGACCGGAACTACCTGTTCCACCCGATGACCAATCTGGCCGCCCACGCTCGGAGTGGGCCCCACATGACGATCGTGTCGGGCAAGGGCGCGACCGTCACAGACGGCACGGGCCGTGACTACCTCGATGCCATGGCGGGGCTCTGGTGCGTCAACGTGGGGTACTCGAACCCCGAGATGGCTGAGGCGCTGCGCGAGCAGGCGCTCACGCTGCCGTACTTCCACGCCTTCTCCTCGATGGGCACCGACCTGCCCGCGCGTCTGTCGGAGCGGCTCATCACGATGGCGCCCGTGCCCATGAGCAAGGTGTTCTTCGGCAACTCCGGCTCCGATGCGAACGACACGCAGGCCAAGCTCGTCTGGTACTACAACAACGTGCTCGGACGCCCGCAGAAGAAGAAGATCATCGCCCGTCGCCGCGGATACCACGGTGTCACCGTGCTCTCGGGTGGCCTCACCGGGCTGCAGAACCTGCACGACGGGTTCGACCTCCCGTTGCCGATGATCCGTCACGTGCGCCCGCCCCACCGTCTGTGGGAGCGCGAGCCCGGGCAGACCGACGACGAATTCGCCACCGCCCTCGCGACGGAGCTCGACCGGTTCATCGTCAACGAGGGCCCCGGGACGGTCGCTGCGATGATCGCCGAGCCCGTCATGGCCGCCGGTGGCGTGATCGTTCCGCCCGAGACGTACTTCCCGAAGATCCAGGAGGTGCTCGACAGGCACGACGTGCTCCTGATCGCCGACGAGGTCGTGAACGGCTTCGGCCGGCTCGGAGTGCCGTTCGGCAGCGACGCCGTGAACATGCGCCCCGACCTCATGACCGTGGCGAAGGGCATCACGTCGGCGTACGTGCCCCTGTCCGCCGTCCTCGTCAGCGAGAAGGTGTGGCAGGTGCTGCTCGAGGGTTCCGCCAAGTACGGCAGCTTCGGACACGGCTACACCTACTCCGCGCATCCGCTCGCAGCGGCGGCGGCCATGACGAACCTCGACATCATCGAGCGGGACGGGCTGGTCGCCCGCGTCGCCGAGAACGGCCGGCTCCTGCAGCAGCTTCTGCACGACGCGTTCGCCGATCACCCGAACGTCGGCGAGATCCGCGGTCAGGGGCTCATGGCCGCGGTCGAGTTCGTCGAATCCCGAGAGCCGCTGCGGCCGTTCGCCGCACAGGGATCCTTCGCCGGCGCGGTCACCCGGGGTGCGCTCGCCGAGGGCGTCATCACGCGGGCTCTGCCGGCAGCCGACACGGTGTCGTTCTCGCCCCCGTTCATCACCACGCCGGACGAACTCGCCCGCATGGTGGCCGGCGTCCGCGCCGGACTCGACAGCGCCGTCGCCGAGCTTCGCGGAGCATAGGTGCATGGCGGTGCGTGTGGGAGTGCTGGTGAACCCGATCGCCGGGTTCGGTGGCGCGCGTGCCCTCCACGGCACCGATGCGCTGCCACCGGAGCTCTTCGATGACGCCGTGCTGGCGGCGCACGCTGCCCGGAGGCTCGTGCGCGCACTGAGCGGGATCGGGTCCGCGGCCGGCGAGGTCGAGCTGATCGCGGCGCCGGGCGTCCTGGGCGCCGACGCGCTGGCCCATGCCGGCATCCGGCACGCCGTGCTCGACATGCCGCTCGCGGCGGGTCGGACGACCGGCTCCGACACGGCCGACGCCGCGCGTCGCTTCCAGGACGCCGCCGTCGAGCTCCTGGTCTTCGCGGGAGGGGACGGAACGGCGACCGACCTGTCGGAAGCCATCGGCGACGGTCTCCCGGTCATCGGGGTGCCGTCCGGCGTCAAGATGCACTCCGAGGTCTTCTCGCGCTCGCCCGAGGCCGCCGGCCGGCTGCTCGCCGCCGTCACGGCTGGGGGAGCGACGTTCGAGCGGGCAGAAGTGCTCGACGTCGGCGCGAGCGACCGCCCCGGCGTCGTGGGCGTGCTGCGCGTACCCCGGTCGCGCGAGGCCCTCCAGGGGGCGAAGACCTCAGCACCCCGCCCCGCCTCCGAGGCCGCGGGCAGGGCGATCGCGCGATCGCTCGTGCCGTCGGCCGACCCGCGCACGACGTGGATCATCGGGCCGGGTGCGACGGCCGGCGCCGTCGCCGACGAGCTCGGCTTCGTCGGGACCCTGCGCGGCGTCGACGTCCGCCACCCCGACGGCACCGTCGAGACCGACGTGACCGAAGACCGACTCAACGACGTCACGGGGGCGGCGGAGCATCCGCTGCTCGTCCTCGGCGTCGTGGGAGGCCAGGGCTTCCTGCTCGGGCGCGGCAACCAGCAGCTCAGCGTGCGGGTGATCGCCGCGATCGGCGCCGAGCGCATCCACATCCTCGCCACCGAGGAGAAGGTCGGCGCGCTCTTCCCGCCCGTCCTCCTCATCGACGCCGACCGCGACCACGGCGGGGGCCCGCATCCGCTGCTCGGCTATCGCCGAGTGCGCACCGGATGCCACCAGAGCACCGTCCTGCGCGTGGTCGACGCCGCCGCGTGAGACACCCCCGAAGCACGAAGAACGAAGAACGAGTCCAGGAGAAGCACATGAGTCAAGCGCACCCGTACATGGCGAACTCCGCGGAGGGCAGCCGGCAGGCGCTCCTCGACGCGATCGGGATCACGGACGTGGAGGACCTGTTCGCACAGATCCCCGCCGAGCACCGCTCCGACGACCGCGTGCAGCCGGTTCCCGGCATCCGCTCCGAGTTCGAGCTTCGTCGCCTCATCGAAGGACGACTGCGCGGGGGGATCTCGACCGACTCCCACATCTCGTTCCTCGGCGGCGGGTATTGGAAGCATCACGTGCCGGCGCTGTGCGACGAGATCGTCAGCCGTCCCGAGATCTCCACCTCGGTGTGGGGGACTCCGAGCTCTGACCACGGCCGGAACCAGGCCTGGTTCGAGTTCGCATCCCAGCTCGGGGCCCTGGTCGACCTCGAGTTCGTCGGCCTCCCCGTCTACAGCTGGGGCTGCGCCGCGGGGCACGCGCTGCGGATGGCCGCGCGCATGACGGGGCGGACCGTCGTCGTCATCCCCGACAACATCGATCGCGAACGCCGACTGGTCATCGAGACCTACGCGGGCTACCGCGAGCTCGGCGGATCGCTCGAGATCCGCGAGGTGCCCGTCGACGAGGCCTCGGGAACCCTCTCCCTCGATGCGCTCGAACAGGCCATCGGCGACGACGTCGCGGCCGTGTACGTCGAGACACCCAACTCCTGGGGAGTCATCGAGCACGACATCGCGCGCATCATCGAGGCGGCCCACTCCGCCGGAGCCGAGGCGATCGTCGGTGTCGACCCGACGTCGCTCGGTGCGCTCGCCTCTCCCGCCTCGTTCGGCGCAGACATCGTCGTCGGATCGATCCAGCCCCTCGGCATCCACCTCAACGCCGGAGGAGGCGTCGGGGGATTCATCGCGACGCGCGACGACGAGCGATACGCACGCCAGTTCCCGACGCTGCAGGTGAGCGTGGCCCCGACCCTCCGGGAGGGGGAGCGCGCCTTCGGCATGACCCTGTTCGGGCAGAGCTCATACGGCGCACGTGAGCTCGGCAACGACTGGACGGGCAACTCGGTCTACCTCTGGGCGGTGCGCGCCGCGGTCTACCTCGCGCTGCTCGGCCCCGTGGGCATGCGCGAGCTGGCGGAGACGGTCGTCGCCAACGCCCGTCGCACGGCCGAGCTCGTCGCCGCGGTCCCGGGAGTCTCGGTGCGCTACGGCGACAGCATCTTCAAGGAGTTCGTCGTCGATTTCTCGGCGACCGGCCTCACGGTCGACGAGATCAACCGCGGACTGCTCGAGCGCGGCATCCTGGGCGGCCACGATCTCACCGGGAGTCACCCGGCGCTCGCCGGGTGCGCGCTGTACTGCGTCACCGAGGTGATCTCGCAGGACGACGTCCGACAACTGATCTCCGCCCTCGAGGAGGTGGTGGCGCGATGAGCGCTGTCCGCAGATTCCACGCCGCGTCCTGGGACGAGCCGATCGTCTACGAGCTGGGGGCACCCGGACGCCGCGGCGTCGTGCCGCCGGCCTCGTGGGCACCCGCCACCGCCGGCTCGCTCTTCCCCGAGTCTCTGCGGCGCGAGAAGGATGCCGACCTCCCCGAGCTGGCCGAGTACGAAGTGCGTCGGCACTACACGCACCTGTCGCAGCAGACGATGGGCATGATGGGCATCAGCCTCTTCGGCACCTGCACCATGAAGCACAACCCGACCGTGAACGAGCAGATCACCGCCCGGTCCGAGGTCGCCGCGGTCCACCCGCGCCAGCATCCGTCGACCTATCAGGGGCTGCTCGGCATCGTGCATTCCCTCGAAGAGCAGCTGCGCAACCTCTCGGGCATGCACGCCTTCAGCTTCCAGCCGGGCGGGGGAGCGGATGCCGCATACCTCCACACCGTCGTGACGCGGGCCTATCACGCGTCGCGCGGCGAGCTCGCCCAGCGCACGCAGATCGTCACGACTGCTCAGGCGCACCCCTGCAACCCCGCCACGGCGAAGGCGGCGGGGTTCGACGTCATCACGCTGCCCATCGAGGAGGACGGCTATCCGAGCGTCGCCGCGCTGAAGGCGGTGATCGGTCCCCACACGGCCGCGCTCATGCTGAACAACCCCGACGACATGGGCATCTACAACCCCCACATCACGGAGTTCATCGACGCGGTGCACGAGGTCGGCGGGCTCGCGTTCTACGACAGCGCGAACTTCAACGGTGTCATGACGCGTCTCCGCGCGCGCGACCTCGGCTTCGACGCGTGCATGTACATGCTGCACAAGACGTTCGGCGTGCCCAAGGGCGGCAACGGACCGTCGGTCGGTGCGTACGGGTGCTCCGAGGAGCTCGCCCGCTTCCTCCCGGGCCCGCGTGTTATCCGCGAGGGAGACGCCTACGATCTCATCGAGCCGACCGAGACCGTCGGGCGTGTGCGCGAGTTCCTCGGCAACGTGCAGCAGCTCGTGAAGGCCTACTCGTGGACGCGGGCGATGGGCACGGACGGTCTGCGCGAGGCATCCGACATCTCGCTCCTGGCCAACAACTACATGGAGAAGGGGATCATGGCGCTGCCCGGCGTCACGATGTCGTTCGCCGGCAAGGCGCTCCCGCGCATGGAGATGACCCGGTACTCCCTCGAGGAGTACTGCGCCGAGACCGGGCTCTCGACGGTGGACGTGCAGAACCGCATGACCGACTTCGGCATCGACGCCTACTGGCTGGCGCACGAGCCGTGGATCGTTCCGGAGCCCTTCACCCCCGAGGCGGGGGAGATGTGGTCGAAGGAGGATCTCGACGAATGGATCGCGGTGCTCGCGCACGTGCTCGAGGAAGGCCGTCGCGATCCCGAGCTCGTGCGGACCGCGCCCCACAACCAGGTCGTCGCGCAGATCGTCGGCTCCGGACTGGATGATCCCGACGTGTGGGCCGTCACGTGGGCCGCGTACCGGCGCAAGCATCCGCACAGGTGAGGACGGGGTCGGCATGGAGGACGGACATCCGCGGGACGCGTTCGCGTCGCTGCGGGACGAGCTGGAGATCAGAGACCTCTCGCATCGGTACGCCCGGGCGCTCGATCGGGACGACGCAGCCGCCTGGCGGGCGCTGTTCTCGTCCGACGTGGCGTTCCAGAGCGGCGATTCGGTGCGCGGGCTCGAGGACGTGCTGCGGATTCCCGGCGATCAGCTCGGACGGTACCGGAAGACCCTCCACTCGGTGACGACGCAGAACATCGTCCTCGACGGCACCACGGCATCGGGAGAGGTCTACTGCATCGCGCACCACATCTACGAGGACTTCCACCAGAACGAGCGGTTCCCGTTCGACCTGAGCCACAACTTCCTCATCCGCTACGACGACGACTACGCGCGCGAGGACGGGCGGTGGGTGTTCACCCGCCGGAGGATCATCACCGAGGCTCGGTTCGTCCATCAGATCATCCCGGGACCTGCCGAGGCGTAGGCGGCGTGTGCGGTGCGGATGCCGCTAGCGCTCGAGGACGACCGCGAGGCCCTGCCCCACGCCGATGCAGATCGCGACGACTGCGACCCCGGCGCCGCGGCGCGCGAGTTCATGCGCGGCGTGCCCGATCAGGCGTCCTCCGGATGCCCCGAGAGGGTGGCCGATGGCGATCGCCCCGCCGTGGATGTTGACGAGCTCGGGATCGAGGTCCGGCCAGCCGTCGACGCACGCGAGGGACTGCGAGGCGAACGCCTCGTTGAGCTCGACGAGGGTGACGTCGGCCCACGTGCGGCCCGCGCGGGCGAGTGCCTTGTTGGCCGCCTCGATGGGCGCGATCGGAAAGAGGTCGGGGTCCACCCCGTGCGCCGCGCGGCCGGCGATCCGAGCGAGCGGCTCGCCGGGGATGACACCCTCCCGGGCCAGGAGCACGGCCGAGGCGCCGTCGTTGATCGACGATGCGTTGCCCGCCGTGACGGTTCCTTCTCCATCGGGGGCGAACAGGGTGCGGAGCGTGGCGAGGGACTCCGCGGACGCGTCGTCGCGGATGCCCTCGTCGCGCTCGAGATCCGTGCCGGGCACCGGGACCGTCTCGACGTCGTAGACGCCGTCGGCCCACGCCCGGGCGGCGAGACGGTGCGACCGCACCGCGAACGCGTCCTGCCGTTCCCGCGTGATCCCGTGTTCGCGCGCCGTCTTCTCCGCGGCCTCCCCGTTGGAGATCGTCCACGCCGTCGGCAGCGCGGGGTTCGTCATCCGCCAGCCGATGGCGGTGTTCCACAGGGTCGGGTTGCCCGTGGCGGGGAACGCCTTGGACGCCTTCTCGAGCACGTACGGCGCGCGACTCATCGACTCGACGCCGCCCGCCAGCACGATCTCGGCGTCGCCCGACTCGATCGCACGGGCTCCCTGGATGACGGCCTCGACGCTGGAGGCGCACAGGCGGTTCACCGTGACTCCGGTCACCGTGGTCGGGAACCCGGCGAGGAGGGCTCCGAACCGCGCCACGTTGCGGTTGTCCTCGCCCGCCTGGTTCGCGTCGCCGAAGATCACATCCGCGATGCGGGCCGGATCGAGGCCGCTGCGCTGCACCGCGACCCGCATGACGTGCGCGGCGAGGTCATCGGGTCGGACGCGCGACAGCGCTCCACCGGCTCGACCGAAGGGCGTGCGGACCGCGTCGTGGACGAAAGTGGAGGTCATCTCAGTCATCCTCTGCAGACTCGTCGACGAATTCGAGTCCCGTGAGCTCGGAGAGCAGCGAGACGGTGTTGTCTCCGAATGCCTCGCGGATCCGGAATCCCCCCGGGACGACGTCGAAGACCGCGTGGTCGGTGTAGACGCGTGTGACGCACGCGACGCCGGTGAGGGGGTACGCGCACTCCCGCACGAGCTTGGACTCGCCGGTCTTGGTCAGCAGGTCGGTCATCACGTACACGGACTTGGCGCCGATCGCAAGATCCATCGCGCCGCCCACGGCGGGTATGGCCCCGGGTGCGCCCGTCGACCAGTTGGCGAGATCGCCGCGCTCGGACACCTGGAACGCGCCCAGCACGCACACGTCGAGGTGACCGCCGCGCATCATCCCGAACGAGTCGGCGTGGTGGAAGTAGGCCGCGCCTGCGAGGGCGGTCACGGGCTGCTTTCCGGCGTTGACGAGGTCGGGGTCCACGCGATCCCGAGAGGGAGCCGGTCCCATGCCCAGGAGGCCATTCTCGGTGTGGAGGATGATCTCCAGCCCCGCGGGCAGGTGGTCGGCGACCAGCGTGGGCGCGCCGATGCCGAGATTGACGTACGAGCCCTCCGGGATGTCGGCCGCGATGCGGGCCGCGAGCTCGCTTCGCGGGATGCGCGTCGTCACAGGGTTCGTCCTCTCGGGTCGGTGCCGGGGGCTTCGGGCGCGAGCGGTTCGCCCTCCACATCGACGCCGCCCACGAATCGTCCCTCGTGCATCCAGCGCCGCGGCGGCACCGCGACCACGCGATCGATGAAGATGCCCGGAGTGACCACTGTCTCGGGATCGATCGCGCCGAGGGGGACGACCTCGTCGACCTGGACGACGGAGGTGCGTGCCGCCGTCGCCATGACGGGGCCGAAGTTGCGGGCGGTGCCGCGATAGACGACGTTGCCCCAGCGATCGGCGCGCAGTCCGCTGATGAGGGCGACATCGGCGGCGATCGGATGCTCGAGCACGAAGTCGCGACCGTCGATGGTCCGGGTCTCGCGTCCCTCGGCGAGCTGCGTACCCGCGCCCGTCGGGCTGAAGAATGCGCCGATGCCCGCCCCTGCAGCGCGGATCCGCTCGGCGAGGTTGCCCTGCGGGACGATCACGAGCTCGATCCTGCCCGACCGGTACAGCTCGTCGAACACCCACGAGTCGTGCTGGCGGGGAAACGAGCAGACGATCCTCCGCACACGCCCCAGTGCGAGCAGCCGCGCGAGCCCGACATCACCGTTGCCCGCGTTGTTGCTCACGATCGTGAGGTCGGATGCTCCCTGGTCGATGAGGGCGTCGATGAGCTCCACCGGCTGGCCGGCTCGCCCGAAGCCCCCGATCATCACGGTGGAGCCGTCTGCGACGTCGGCGACCGCCGCCGCGGCATCGCGGACCGTCTTGTCGATCATGCGAGCTTCCTCACCCTGTCGATCCGTTCGTTGAACGGACAATCGTTCGCTCTGCGCCCAGAATAGCGCACCGGGCGTCGCGGGCAAGTGGGCACGAGGGCGCGCGGGCAGGAAGCGGCCACCGCCGGAACCCGACCGTCACGGCATCCGGGATCACTGACCCGGTTAGCCACGTCTCAGGGCATGCCGTACACTGGAGAGTGCAGTTGAAGTCTGCATTCTTTCGCTGTGCCCGCAGATCAGGGACATCCTTTTCCACCGGTCGCAGCAGACGAAGTGCAGGCATCCCGAGGTCTCCGGATCTCTAGGGCGGTAGCTCAATTGGCAGAGCAGCGGTCTCCAAAACCGCAGGTTGCAGGTTCGATTCCTGTCCGCCCTGCGCGTCGGCTCCATCGGCACGAACGCCGGTGGGTGCAGGCACACGGAAGGTAAATCAGGTGGCATCGATGGTTCAAGACGAGCCGAACGGCGGCGAGATCGTCGCGTCGAGCGGCGCTCCCCGCGCGAAGAAGCCCAACGTCTTCGCGCGCATCGCCCTCTTCATCCGTCAGGTCTTCGCCGAGCTCCGCAAGGTCGTCACGCCGACGCGCCAGGAACTCGTCAAGTACACGGCGGTGGTGCTCGGCTTCGTCGTCGTGATGATGGCCCTCGTCTACGGCCTCGACCTCCTGTTCGTCTGGGTGACGACCGCCGTCTTCGGCGTTCCCGCCTGACCCGAGATCTACGACGCGGGTTCTGATCTGACGATCACCCGCGGAACGGAACAAAAGCAAACGTGTCTGAGAGATATACCGACGATGCCGACTGGGCGACCGCTGCTGAGCAGTCCTCAGAAGACGACGAGGCCCAGGAGGGCAACGTCCTGGCCGCAGAAGAGCGCTCCGTCGAGCCCGCCGAGCACCTCGCGATCCACATCGTCGACGACGAGGCCGAGGCCGACAGCGACGATCTCTCCGACCTTGACGACATCGACGACCCGGAGGCTGACGCGATCGTGAACGACGCGCTGAACATCGACGAGGCGGCCGAGGCTCAGGCCGCCGCCGAAGCACTGAACGAATCCATCGCCGAAGAGGCTGCCGAGTACGCCGCAGACCACGCCGACGACGTGACCGCCTACGACGGCCCCGACGTCAACGGCGACGAGGACGCTCCCGTGCTCGATGCCGACTTCGTCGCCGAGGTGGATGCCGCGGCCGCCGTGGTCGACGACGCCGAGGCGTCTGAAGACGGCGCGACCGGCGACGACGCCTCGGGCGACGACGAGTCCTCCGACGACGAGGACGAGGATCCGTACGAGGCATTCCGCACCGAGCTCCGCTCGCTCCCGGGCAAGTGGTACGTCATCCACTCCTACGCCGGCTTCGAGCGCAAGGTGAAGGCCAACATCGAGCAGCGCAAGTCCACGCTCGAGGTCGAGGACGACATCTTCCAGATCGAGGTCCCGATGGAGGACGTCGTCGAGATCAAGAACGGCCAGCGCAAGATGGTCACGCGCGTGCGCATCCCCGGCTACGTGCTGGTGCGCATGGATCTCAACGAAGACACCTGGTCGGTCGTGCGCCACACGCCCGGTGTCACGGGCTTCGTGGGCAACGCCCACAACCCGACCCCGCTGCGTTTCGAAGAGGCCTTCAACATGCTCAAGAGCCTCGTCGAGATCAAGGAGGTCGCCCCGGCCAAGGGCGGCGTCGCCAAGAAGGGCCAGGGCCCCGCGGCGCGCGTCATCCCCGCCGAGGTCGACTTCGAGGTCGGCGAGACCATCACGATCAAGGAGGGCTCGTTCGCGGGTCTTCCGGGCACGATCAGCGAGATCAAGCCCGAGAGCGGCAAGCTCACCGTGCTCGTCTCGCTCTTCGAGCGCGAGACCCCGGTCGAGCTCTCGTTCGACCAGGTCACCAAGCTCTGACGCATCGCGTCACGTGAACGCCCCGCCGGGTCCACCGGCGGGGCGTTCTTCGTGAGCGGTGACGGGCGAACCGGTGCGACGCGACGAGCGTCTCGGCGCGAGAGTCAACCCCGGAGGACATGTCGGAGGTGAGACGTAGCATCGAGCCCATGTCTGACACCAACAGCACCCCCGTATCCGACGACCGTGACATGCTCGGCGCGACGACCCCCGCCGACGCCTCGAACGATCCTGCCGAGAAGGACCCCTCGACCTGGGTCACCGGCGACGAGCCGATGACCGCTCCGCAGCGCAGCTACCTCGACACCCTCGCGCGTGAGGCGGGGGAGCAGATCCCGGCCGACATCACCAAGGCAGAGGCATCCGAGCAGATCGACCGCCTGCAGGACAAGACGGGCCGCGGCGCCGGCAGCTGAGCGTCGGCATCACCCGCTGACCGCGCGCGGCTGCGCGCAGGTCATGCGGTAGACTTGACCGGTTTGCGGTGCGTCTTCGTGCGCCCGCAGGCACACCGCGGTCCGGAAATGCCGGACGAGCGGGAGAGACGGACGAAGCCGGGCCATCGAGCCTGTCGACGTGCCGCTCGACGAAAGGAAGAAGAATGGCACCTAAGAAGAGGGTGACCGGCCTGATCAAGCTCCAGATCAAGGCTGGCGCCGCCAACCCGGCGCCGCCGATCGGGCCCGCGCTCGGTCAGCACGGCGTCAACATCATGGAGTTCTGCAAGGCCTACAACGCCGCCACCGAAGCACAGCGTGGCAACGTCATCCCGGTCGAGATCACGGTCTACGAAGACCGCAGCTTCACCTTCATCCTCAAGACGCCCCCGGCGGCTGAGCTGATCAAGAAGGCAGCCGGCGTCGCCAAGGGCTCTGCGACCCCGCACACGACCAAGGTGGCCAAGCTCACCAAGGACCAGGTGCGCGAGATCGCCGAGACGAAGATGCCCGACCTGAACGCCAACGACATCGAGGCCGCCTCGCTGATCATCGCCGGCACCGCCCGTTCCATGGGCATCACGGTCGAGAGCTGAGGGGAGAGAAGCAATGGCTAAATCAAAGGCATATCTGGCCGCCGCGGCGAAGATCGCGGAAGACAAGTTCTACACCCCGACCGAGGCCGTCGCGCTCGCGAAGGACACCGGCTCGGCGAAGTTCGACTCGACCGTCGAGGTCGCGCTCAAGCTCGCCGTCGATCCCCGCAAGGCAGACCAGATGGTGCGCGGCACCGTCATCCTGCCCCACGGCACCGGCAAGACCGCCCGCGTCATCGTGTTCGCGACGGGTCCGGCCGCTGAGGCCGCGATCGCCGCAGGCGCCGACGAGGTCGGTGGCGCAGAGCTCATCGAGAAGGTCGCCGCAGGCTGGACCGCGTTCGACGCGGCCGTCTCGACGCCCGAGCTCATGGGCCAGGTCGGTCGTCTCGGAAAGGTGCTGGGCCCCCGTGGCCTCATGCCCAACCCGAAGACCGGCACCGTGACCCCCAACGCGGCCAAGGCCGTCGAAGAGATCAAGGGCGGCAAGATCGAGTTCCGCGTCGACAAGCACGCCAACGTGCACTTCGTCGTCGGCAAGGCCTCGTTCACGGCCGAGCAGCTCGACGAGAACTTCGCCGCCGCTCTCGAAGAGATCGTGCGTCTGAAGCCCTCGAGCGCCAAGGGCCGCTACATCCAGAAGGGCGCGGTGTCGACGACGTTCGGCCCCGGCATCCCGCTGGATGTCAACGTCCTCTGATCCGCTCAGGCTCAGCAGACCAACGAAGGGCCTCACCCACGGGTGGGGCCCTTCGTCATCGGGTGCCGCGACATCCCGGCACCGCGGCCACCGGCACGTGCGCCGGAACCCGGCTCTGTGACGCTGTGCGTCACCGCCTGCCCCGCTCCGCCGAGAGCGGGATACCGTAGTCCTTCGGCCCATCCGGCCCGCACCGTCATCGGCTCACCCGCCGTCGCATCACCAGGAGTCTCCATGGCACGCCGCCGCATCCTCGCCCTCGCCGTCATCGGCGCCCTCGCCGCTCCGCTCGTCGCCTGCAGCGGCGGCTCATCGACTCCTGCCGGCTCCGCCGCCGCTGACGACTACGGCCTCCTGAACGCCGGGACGCTCACCGTGGCCACCGAGGGCACGTACCGTCCGTTCACCTTCCACGAGGACGGCTCGGGCCCGCTCGTCGGCTACGACGTCGAGATCATCGAGGCCGTCGCCGACAAGCTCGGTCTCGAGGTGGAGTTCCAGGAGACGCAGTGGGATGCGATCTTCACGGGTCTGGACGCCGGCCGCTTCGACGTCATCGCCAACCAGGTCTCGATCAACCCCGAACGCGAAGAGAAGTACCTCTTCAGCGAGCCGTACACGGTGTCGCCCGGCGTCATCGTCGTCACCGAGGACGACGACTCGATCTCGAGCTTCGACGACCTCGCCGGCAAGACGACCGCTCAGTCGCTCACGAGCAACTGGTACGAGCTCGCCCAGACCAGCGGCGCGACGGTCGAGGCCGTCGAAGGATGGGCGCAGGCTGTCGCCCTCCTGCAGCAGGGCCGCGTCGACGCCACGGTCAACGACAACCTGACGTTCCTCGACTACGAGAAGACCAACGGCCCGACCGGCCTGAAGATCGCCGCCGAGACCGACGACCCGGCCTTCAACGCCTTCGCCTTCACGAAGGACAAGACGTCGCTCGTCGAGGCCGTCGACGAGGCGCTCGCCGAACTGCGCGAAGAGGGAGTGCTCGCCGAGATCAGCGAGAAGTACTTCGGCGCCGACGTCTCCCAGTGATGACGCGGTCAGGGCGACGCTGATGGATCAGACGCTCTGGGACCTCATCGTCTCGTCGTTCTGGCCTCTGCTGCTGGCCGGCCTGACCGGCACGATTCCGCTCGCGATCATCTCGTTCGTCTTCGGACTGATCATCGCGCTGGGCGTGGCGCTGCTGCGGCTGTCGCCGAACCCCGTCCTGTCGGGGATCGCGCGCTTCTACATCTCGATCATCCGAGGGTCGCCGCTGCTGGTGCAGCTGTTCGTGATCTTCTACGGACTCCCCGCGATCGGTCTGGTCGTGGATCCCTGGCCGAGCGCCATCATCGCCTTCTCGCTGAACGTCGGAGGCTACGCGGCCGAGGTGATCCGGGCGGCGATCCTGTCGGTCCCGAAGGGGCAGTGGGAGGCGGCGTACACGATCGGCATGTCGTCGCGTCTGTCGCTCGTGCGCATCATCCTGCCGCAGGCGGCCCGCGTCTCGGTGCCGCCCCTGTCGAACACGTTCATCTCGCTGGTGAAGGACACGTCGCTGGCCTCGCTGATCCTCGTCACCGAGCTCTTCCGCCGTGCGCAGGAGATCGCCGCGTTCAGCCTGGAGTTCATGGTCATCTATCTGGAGGCCGCGGTGATCTACTGGATCTTCTGCCTCGTGCTGTCTTCGGGGCAGGGCATCCTGGAGAAGAGGCTCGATCGCTATGTCGCACACTGACGACCCACTGGCCCCGAAGCCCGTCGCCGAGGGCTCGGTGCTGCTCGAGGCGCGGGGAATCCGCAAGAGCTTCGGTGCCAACGAGGTGCTGCGGGGAATCGATCTCGACCTGCGGCGCGGCCAGGTGGTCGTGCTCATCGGCCCGAGCGGCTCGGGCAAGACGACGGTTCTGCGTTCGCTCAACGGTCTCGAGACTCCGGATGCCGGCACGGTCGCCGTCGACGGCGGACCGACGATCGACTTCGCCTCGGGCGTGACGAAGGGCGATCGTGCGGCCCTCCGCGACCGGTCCGCGATGGTCTTCCAGCACCACAACCTGTTCCCGCACAAGACAGTCCTCGAGAACGTGATCGAGGGGCCTGTTCGAGTGCAGAAGGTCGCCAAGGCGCAAGCCGTCGCCGAAGGCATCGCGCTGCTCGAACGCGTCGGACTGGCCGAGAAGCAGGACGCGTACCCGCACGAGCTCTCGGGCGGTCAGCAGCAGCGCGTCGGCATCGTCCGCGCCCTCGCGCTCAAGCCCGACCTGCTGCTCTTCGACGAACCCACGAGCGCGCTGGATCCTGAACTCGTCGGCGAGGTGCTCAAGGTCATCAAGGAGCTCGCCGAGGAGGGCTGGACGATGGTGCTCGTCTCGCATGAGCTCGCGTTCGCCCGGCAGGCCGCCGACATCGTGCTGTTCATGGATCACGGCGCGATCATCGAGCAGGGGCATCCGTCGCAGATCTTCACCGCTCCGCGCGAAGAGCGCACCAAGCGGTTCCTCGACCGCATCCTCCGGCCGCTGGACTGACGTTCACGCCGTCGCGCGCACCTCGAAGCCGGAGTCGTCGGCGATTGCGGCATCCGTCACCGTCGCGTCGTCGACGCGTCCGCCCGGCGGGCCTTCGGCCATCCACGCGAGCACGTCGTCCACAGCGGCGGGTGACCCCTGGAGCTCGGCCTCGACGCTGCCGTCGCGGCGGTTGCGCACCCAGCCGGTGACTCCTGCGTCGTCGGCCACGATATGCAGCGTGTAGCGGTAGCCGACTCCCTGCACCGCGCCGCGTACGACCACATGCACTCGCCTCATGCCTCCATCGTGCCGCACGCGCCCCGCCCGACGGTCGCTGAGCCGCCCCACGGTCGCTGAGCCGCCCCGCGGTCGCTGAGCGTGTCGAAGCGTCAGTGGGGGAGCACCAGCGATACGCCGAGGCCGATCATCACGACCGCGATGACGCCGTCGAGGATGCGCCACGCGCGCGGCGTCGACAGCCACCGGCTGAGGTAGCGGGCGCCGACGGCGAGACCGAAGAACCACACGACGCTGGCGAGCATCGCGCCCGCGGCGAACACCCACCGCTGATCGCCGTGGGTGTTGGCGATGCTGCCGAGCAGGAAGACGGTATCGAGGTAGACGTGCGGGTTCAGCCACGTGAGTGCGAGCACCGTGAGCACCACCGGCAGGGCGCGGGTGCGCGTCGCCATGGTCGCACCGGACGAGGGCGGGGCGGCGTCCGCAGAGGTCGCGCCGAGCACGTCGCCTGAGGGCCGCCACGCGCGCTTCGCGGCCAGGAGTCCGTACACGATCAGGAACGCGGCCCCGGCCCACCGCACGACGTCGACGAGCCAGGGCACCGCGGTGAGCACGAGTCCGATGCCCGAGACGCCGAGGGCGATGAGCGCGGCATCCGACACGGCGCAGATCGTGGCGACGAGCACGACGTGCTCTCGGCGCAGCCCCTGCCGCAGAACGAAGAGATTCTGGGCGCCGATGGCGATGATCAGCGAGAAGCCGAGGCCGATTCCGGCGAGGAGGGGGGTGAGCACCTTCCGACGCTAGAACGGCTGGCCCAAGTAATCCAGCTCATGATTCTTCAGGTGCATTAGCGTGACTATCGATGCGCATTCCCTTCGATCTTGCCGAGACCCTCGCCGTCGTGGTCGACGAGGGCACGCTCGATGCGGCTGCCCGCCGCCTGCACGTGACTCCCTCGGCCGTGAGCCAGCGCATCAAGGCGCTCGAGGAGCTGCTGGGGCGCACGGTGCTGGTCCGCACGAAACCCGTGACGACGACGGATGCCGGAACCGCCGTCGTCCGACTGGCCCGTCAGGCCGCCCTGATCGAACACGACACGCTCGCCGAGCTCGGCGCCGACCCCGAGCACGGGGCGCGCACGTCGGTCGCGCTCGCCGTCAACGCCGACTCGCTGGCCACCTGGTTCCTCGCGCCGCTCGCGCGGCTGCAGGAGCGGCATCCGGTCGTGTTCGAACTGCATCGCGACGACCAGGACTTCACCGCCGGACTGCTCGAGTCGGGCACCGTGATGGGCGCCGTGACCTCGCGTGCGGCGCCGGTGGCGGGATGCCGGGTGAGCACGCTCGGCGCGATGCGGTACGAAGCGGTCGCGACGCCGGCGTTCGTCGCACGGTGGATGCCGGACGGAGCCGATGCGGCATCACTGGCCTCCGCGCCCGTCATCGACTTCGACCGTCGCGACGATCTGCAGACACGATGGCTGACCGCTCAGGGAGCTGATCCCGCTGCTCCGCCCCGGCACCACGTGCCCGCATCGGCCGACTTCGCCACGGCGACGATGCTCGGCCTCGGGTGGTCGCTGCTGCCGACCTTCCAGTCGCGCGACCCCATGGCCGACGGCGCGCTCGTCGCCCTGGGTGGCCCGCCGATCGACGTTCCGCTGCACTGGCAGCAGTGGAACCTGCGTTCCCCGCTGCTGGCCGCCATCGCCGACGAGATCGTCGCCGAAGGACGCCGCGTGCTCAGTCGTCGCTGACGCGGAGCACGATCTTGCCCCGTGTGTGGCCGTCTTCGATGGCGACGTGGGCGGCCGCGGCATCCGTCAGATCGAAGACCTTGTCGATGTAGACCTGGACAGCGCCCGAATCGAGCAGTCGCCCCACCGTGGCCAGCGCACCGCCGTCGGGGACGACCTTGTAGGACGTCGACCGCACACCGGCTTGGGCGGCGGCGTCCGCGTACCCCGGCCACGAACCCGTGGGCACGAGGATGTACAGCCCGCCGGGGCGCACGACCTGCAGGGAGCGCGTGCCCGTGTGGCCGTGCACGTTGCCGACGAGGTCGATCACGACATCCACGTCGGCCACGACGTCTTCGAAGCGCGTCGTGGCGTAATCGATGACGACGGATGCCCCGAGCTCACGCAGCCACGCGGAGTTCGCGCCCGACGCCGTCACGGTCACGTGGGCGCCGAAGTACGCGGCGAACTGCACGGCGAAGTGTCCGACGCCGCCGCCTCCGGCATGGATCAGCACCCGCTGACCCTCGTGCGCGTGAGCGGTCTCGACGACGAGCCCCCAGGCCGTGAGGGCGGCGAGGGGAACCCCGGCGGCCTCGACGTGGGACAGCGACGACGGCTTGCGCGCGACCGACAGCGACGGCACGACGGCGTACTCGGCATACGTGCCGCCCGATCGCGGGAACGGCACCATGCCGAAGACCGGCGTGCCGGGCTGCAGGGGATGTGCTTCGAAGGGGGCGCGCACGACGACGCCGCTGAAGTCGAAGCCCAGCGTGGAGGGGAGTGCGGGGAGCAGAGCCGAGACCCCGGCGCCTGAACGCGTCTTGGCGTCGATGGGGTTGACGCCGGCGGCGACGATGCGCACGAGCAGCTCGCTCAAAGCGGGTGCGGGCACCGGCACGGTGCTCTCGTGCAGCACCGAGGCGTCGCCCGGGGCGTCGAAGACGACGGCTCGCATGGACTGCGGCGGGTCGGCCACCTGTGCCAGTTCGGTGGACTCTGCGGTGGATCCGCGCAGGGGTCGGAATCTCATGGGTCGTTCCTCCCCGATCGTGAGCGGTGCGGCATTCGTCGCCGTCCGTGACCACAGTCAACAGCGTGTATGTCTCACTCGTGTTACGCGGGTGCTACAAAGCGCGCGGAGTCGACCCCTGGGTCAGTGCGTGGAGCAGGCGTGTCAGGTCGTGGATGTCGTCGATCGACCACGTGTCCAGTGCGGACAGCAGCCCGTCCTCCTGCGGCGCCCGCGCGATCGCGAGGCGCTCGAGTCCGAGCGGTGTCGGCGACAGGAGGCTGGATCGCCCGTCGTCGGGATCGGGCGTGCGCTGGATGAAGCCCAGCTCTTCGAGCTCGCGCACCGTGCGGCTCACCTGGCCCTTGTCGGCCATGAGCGACTCGGCCAGCACCGACAGGGTGATCTGCTCGCGCCGGACGATCGTCGTGAACACCTTGTAGGCGCCGGGGAGCATGCCCGGACTCATGCGCTCCGCGTTCTCGGCGAGAAGACGCCGCACGCTGTTGATGAGTTCGCCGAACTCGGCCTCGAGGGCGCGCACCGCATCGGTGCGCGCCTCTCGGGTGTCGGTGTCGCCGGCCATCGAGGTCGACACTATCGACGGTTGCGGGATGCCGCGGCATCCGTCGTCGGGATCGAGCCGGTCGCGTCGATCGCGTCCATGCCCTCCGCCGTGGTGAAGGTCGCGAGATCAGCCTCGCCGGCCTTCAGCCGCTCGCTCGTGGTCATGCGGGTGAGCGGCACGTTGGGCAGGAAGATGATCGCGATGAGGCTCATGATCGCGAAGGGCACGGCGATCATGAACGAGTGGGCGATGCTCTGCGCGTAGATGTCCTCGACGATGACCCGCACCGTCTCGGGGAGCGCGTGCACGGCGGGGAGCGCGCCCGAGTTCAGCTGCTCGGCCACCGCCGCCCCGTCTGCGCCGAGTCCCATGATCGCGGTCGTCAGGGCGTCCTTGCTCGAGGCGAAGAGGCTCGTGACGCTGGTCGCGAGGGCTGCACCCATCACCGAGACGCCGACCGTGCCGCCGAGACTGCGGAAGAACGCGATTCCCGACGAGGCGACGCCGATCTCTTCAGGACGGGCGGTGTTCTGCACGATCAGCACGAGGTTCTGCATCGTCATGCCGATGCCGGCGCCCATGAGGAACATGTACAGCGAGACGAGCGCGAAGTTCGTGTCGTACTGCAGGGTGGTGAGCAGCCCGAGACCCGCGATGAGCAGGATCGAGCCGACGACGAGGTAGCTCTTCCACTTTCCGAACCGGCTGATGAGCTGGCCGACCACGATCGAGGCGACCAGCAGGCCGCCGATCATCGGGATCGTCATGACGCCGGCCTCGGTGGGGGTCGCACCGCGCGCCGACTGCATGTACTGGCTGAGGAAGACCGACGCGCCGAAGATCGCGATGCCGGTGGCGATCGAGGCGAGCACGGCGAGCGTGAACGTGCGGTTGCGGAACATGCGCAGCGGGATCAGCGGCTCGCGCGAGCGCAGTTCGACCACGATGAACAGCGCCGCGGCGAGGATCGATCCGCCGACCATGAGGACGGTGGTGAGGCTCCACCAGTCGTAGTCCTTGCCGGCGTTGGTGATCCAGATGAGAAGCAGCGAGACGGATGCCGACAGCAGCACGATCCCGAGGTAGTCGATGTGGACGTCGCGCTTCGTCCGCTTCACGTGCAGCGTGACCTGCAGGAGGATCAGGGCGAGGATCGCGAACGGGATCGAGATGTAGAAGTTCCAGCGCCAGCCGAGCGAGTCGGTGATGACTCCGCCCAGAAGGGGGCCGCCGACCGTGGCCACGGCCATCACGGCGCCGAACAGGCCCATGTACCGGCCGCGCTCACGCGGGCTGATGATGTCGGCCATGATGATCTGGCTGAGCGCCGCGAGACCGCCGGCGCCGAGGCCCTGGACGGCGCGGAAGGCGATGAGCGTTCCCGGGTCCTGGGCGAATCCGGCCGCTGCCGTCGCCAGCACGAAGATCGCGATCGCGAGCTGGATCAGCACTTTGCGGTTGAACAGGTCGGCGAGCTTCCCCCAGATGGGGGTCGAGATCGCGGTGGTGAGCAGGGTGGCCGTGACGACCCAGGTGAACGCGGCCTGATCGCCGCCGAGGTCGTGGACGATCACGGGCAGCGAGGTCGAGACCACGGTCGACGCGAGCATCGACACGAACATGCCCAGGAGGAGACCCGACAGGGCCTCGAGCACCTGGCGTCGGGTCATGCCCGACTCTGTGAGCTGCGGCTCTTTCGCCGATGTGGATGCGGCCATGCGAGGGCTTCTTTCCGGTGTTGCGGGTGATGCGACGACGCTGACGCGAAAGTTGACAAGAGTCAACTATATGCCGGTCGTTGATCCACGTCAACTAGTTCAGGACGAGCTCGATCTCGGGGTGGCCGGCGAAGATGTCGAGGATGATCTCGAAGTAGGTCGGGCCGGTGGGCAGGCCGGCGAGCCTGCGACGGAAGTGCGTCGCGTCGTAGATCTCGGGGTGCCGCAGCTTCTCGCGGTAGTACTCGGCCGTGGCCTCCCGCCCGAGGGCGCGCCTGCTCGCGTCATGATCGGTCCAGACGATCCGGATGCCGTCGGCTCCGGCCAGCGCTCCGTAACCGCCGTAGAGCATGTCGTCCAGCGCGTCGAGGCTCTCGCCGAGTCGCCAGTCCTCGCCCGTCATGAACACGCGGTTGAGCTCGTCGTAGAACGACGGGATGCCGCGGATCGCGGAACCGTCGATCGTGAATGTCGTCACGAGACTCCGGATGCCCGCGCGTCGCCGGCGGTCAGTCCGCCAGGGCGAGGGCGCGGAACGGCTGTCGTGGGGTGACGGGCGGCTGCAGGCGCTGTGCCTCGGGCCGGCCGCGCAGGTGGCGTCGGTGGAGTTCGTCGATGAGGGACGTGGCGAGGGTGACGAGCTTGGCGATCTCGGCGTCGTCGCGGTCGATCCAGGCGCACTTCGGCTCGTCGCCGACGGGCACGAAGCCCGCGTGCTCCTCCCAGGCCACGAGCGTGCGCTCGGCGCCGAGCACGTGCTGCTGCCAGAAGATCTGACGCAGATACGTGCGCGGGATGCTGCGCCACGACTTGTTCGTCGTCTTGATCTCGGCGAGGGTCACGCGACCGGCGGCATCCACCGCGATGCCGTCGGGAGTCGCGAGATGGCGCTTCTCGACGACGGCGTGGAAGAGGGCCGACGAGGGCAGGATGCCGTGCGTGGCCGCCACCCACGACGCGATCTCGGGCTCGCGCAGCTTGCCGTGCGCGGTGTAGGCGTTGCCCGAGAAGCCCGACCCCATGAGCTTGGAGTCCGCCGCGCGGTGGATCGCCCGCTCGGAGGTCAATGTCGCGACATCCGTCGCCGTGATCCCCCGCGAGCGCGCCCGCACCCACGCGACCCGATCGCGCGAGTCGGCGACCATGCGCGCCGCGAGCTCAGGGGCTCGGGCGGCGAGTTCGGGGGTCACCGTACGAGGCTAACCCCGCCCGCCGACCTCGCGCGGCGCGACACCCGGCTGCGTGCTTCGCCGGCCGACCGGGTCCGCCCTCACCCACCCACCTCGCCGAGTGAGCTTCGAGCTCACGAGAACGCAGGTCCCGTACGGGCGTGGGGTGTTCGGTCGTGAGCGCGAAGCTCACTCGGCGAGCGGGGCGACCTGGGGGCTGAGGTGCCTGGCCGGGAGGGCGCGTGCTGCGCGGTCGTCCCCGTCCCGGCAGAACGCCCACCACCTCGCCGAGTGAGCTTTGAGCTCACGAGAACGCGGGGCAGGTGCGTGCCGAGCGTGTTCAGTGGGGAGCGCGAAGCTCACTCGGCGAGCGGGGCGACAACCCCGGCGCCCCGTGCTCGAGGTGGTCGGGGAGATGCTCCTCCCCAGCGCGCTGAGCTCGGGTTCAACCCACACACCTGACCGTGTGGTCGAGAGTGCGGAACGCGGGAGCACAACATGAGGCATGCCGCGACAGATGACCGCCGATGAGCTGCGAGCACACCTGCGTACGAGGCGGGACATCCTGGAGACGGGGGAGTCGGTGCGTGGCTTGGCCCGCGCCGTCGCAGACGGCGAGGTGCACCGTATTCGTCGTAACCGGTACATCGCCTCGTCCGTGTGGAACGAGCTCTGGCCGGAGTCCCGGCATCTCGCCGAGGTGCTGGCAGGCGTGGGCGAGATGTGCGGCGGTGCCGGGGTCGTGTCGCATGCGTCCGCGGCAGCGGTGTGGGGGCTTCCTCTCCACCGGCTGAAGCCGTCGGCGGTCGACGTCACGATCGCCGGCGCCCTCGGCGCGGCGTCGTCCGGGGGTATACGTCGTCATCGGGATCGGATCGCTGGTACCGATACGCAGATGGTCGAGGGAATGCGCTGCACCACGTTGGACCGCACGATCTTCGACGTCATGCGAGTGGCGCCCCTCGATACGGCGGTGGCGTGCGCCGATGCGGTCCTGCGCAGAATCGCCGCCCCGGACGGTCGCTCTCAGGACGCCGATGCGGCCGAGTCCTGGCGAGCGCGGATGCGAGCTCGCGCCGACGATGCTCGCGGGGCTCGGGGAGTGCGGCAGGCGAGGTGGATCACAGAGTTCGCGGACGGCCGAGCCGAACCCACGGGAGAAAGCGTCACCCGGCTTCGTCTGCACAGACTCGGCTTCGCGCGAGCGCGCTGTCAGGTCGCGGTGGCCGCGCGTGGTGGACGCACGTACTGGGTGGACCTCGCCCTCGACGATGCACGCGTGTTCGTCGAGTTCGACGGCAAGGGCAAATACCTCGACGAGGCGATGCGGGACGGCATCCCGTTCGAAGAGGTGCTCCTGCGCGAGAAGCAGCGTGAGGACTGGATTCGCGGCACGACAGGCTGGCCCGTTCTGCGCGTCTCAGATGAACACATTCGAACGGATGCCGCTCTCCGAGCTCGACTCGCCGCGTTCGGTGTACGCGCACCGCGAGCATGAGCGCGCCGAACGAGCTTGATGCGCTCCAGGACGCGCCCCGCGCGCGGGCGCAGCCCATCACCTCGTGCCGAACAGGCTCACTCGATGAAGGAGAGTCGCGCAGCGAGAACGCGTATGCCGCGCAGGGTCGGGTTTGGGGTGCGTGTCGGTGAGGAACGCGCGAGTGGGCGGCAAGGATTTGGCGAGGGATGCTCGATCGCGTACCCTGGGACGGAACCGAAGACCGCTGGTCATCGTCGTGCGCGTGAGTGCACACGATCGAAGCTCTGTGAAAGCAGGGGCCCGCGCAGGTGTCACGATCTTCTCGAAGCTCCGTGCGCTTGCGCCGGAGCTTTCTCTTTTGCCGGGCGGAGAACGACCGGATGCCGTCGGCTGGTGCCCCGCCATCGCGGAGCACCTCGTAACGACAAGGAGTGGCCATGGCGCAGAAGGATGCATCGGTCGCCGAACTCACGAAGCACTTCGAGGGTTCGACTGCCGTCCTGCTGACCGAGTACCGCGGTCTGACGGTTGCTGAGCTCAAGGAGCTCCGCAACAGCATTCGTCAGGATGCGGAGTACGCCGTGGTGAAGAACACGCTGACCAAGATCGCCGCGGGTAACGCGGGGGTCACCGGTCTGGACGACGACCTCAAGGGTCCGTCGGCCATCGCTTTCGTGCACGGCGATCCTGTCGCTGTCGCGAAGGGTCTGCGCGCCTTCGCCAAGGCACACCCTCTTCTCGTGATCAAGGGCGGTTTCTTCGACGGAAACCCCCTGACCGCGGATGAGGTCAACAAACTCGCCGACCTTGAGAGCCGTGAAGTCCTGCTGGCGAAGCTCGCCGGTGCGATGAAGGCCTCGCTGTTCGGCGCCGCCTACCTTTTCAACGCTCCGCTGTCGAAGGCCGTTCGCACGGTCGACGCGCTGCGTGAGAAGCAGGAGTCCGCGGCCTGATATCAGGTCCCGGTTGAGTAACCCCCAAATCAAGGAGAAACATCATGGCTAAGCTCACCACCGAGCAGCTGCTCGAGGCGTTCAAGGAGCTCACGCTCATCGAGCTCTCGGAGTTCGTCAAGGCGTTCGAGGAGACCTTCGAGGTCACCGCTGCGGCTCCCGTCGCCGTCGCCGGCCCGGCTGCTGCCGGCGCTGCCGCCGCCGAAGAGGTCGAGGAGCAGACGGCATTCGACGTCGTGCTCGAGGCCGCCGGAGAGAAGAAGATCCAGGTCATCAAGGTCGTCCGCGAGCTCACCTCGCTCGGCCTCGGCGAGGCGAAGGCCGTCGTCGACGGTGCTCCCAAGGCCGTCCTCGAGGGCGCGACCAAGGAAGCCGCCGACAAGGCGAAGGCCGCTCTCGAAGAGGCCGGCGCCACGGTTACCCTCAAGTAATCACGTCGCACTGAAGAAGGTCCCGGATGCTGGCAACCGGGACCTTCTTCATGTCTGCGTGCGGATGACTTCGAGTCGGTCTCCGCGCCACGCGACGGGCATCGCATCGGTGACGCCGCCCAGAAACGCCCCGTCTTCGTCCTTGTGCCGGAACGCGAAGAAGCACCACTCCCCGTCGTCGCGTCGCCGCAGGAGTCGGCCGACGTACAGGTCGTCTTCGGCCAGCGGGTAGGCGCGGTCGATGTGGAACGGGCCCGTGAGGGTGTCCGCCGGCGCTGCCCAGATCGCTCCGCGGGGAGCCGACGCCTGACGCGCGGGCGATGACTGGGGGGCGAGGCACGCGAAGATCAGCACCGGTCGACCGGCGATCTCCTCGACCTGCATGACCTCGAGCTGCCCGAATCCGTTCTCATCGGGGGCACTGAGCGGCGCGCCCACGCGCCACGACGACAGGTCGTCGGAGACCGCATGACCGACGACCCCGCGCGTCAGCGACCCGCCGTATCGCACCCGAGCGGTGACCAGCAGATGCCAGCCGGCGCCCTCGGGATCCCGGAAGACCCACGGGTCGCGCCAGGTCTCCTCGTTCCACGGCGACGAGTCGGCGAGCTCGTACCAGCGCGGGTCGGACTCGATGACCGGGTTGTCGGGCGCCTTCGACCAGGTCATGAGGTCGGTCGACGTCGCCCGGCAGACGCGCTGCACATTGCGGCCGTCCTCGAAGCGCACACCGGTGTAGAACATGTGCCACAGACCGTCGTCGGAGCGCACAACGCTGCCGGTCCAGGTGGCAGTCTCATCGGATGCCGGCGCGTCGCCGCGGACGAGGGCGTCGGCGACCCGCGTCCACGACTCGAGGTCGTCCGAGACCGCATGGCCGATCGAGGCCCGCAGGTGCCGGCGATCCGGGTCGTGGAGCGCCCGCGAGGCGTAGAGGAAGAACAGGTGGTAGCGCTCGCCGTCGTCGGCGAACCAGAAGTCCCACACCCACGAGTCGGGCAGGTCGAATGCCATCAGTACTCCGATTCCGGGATGCTCAGGCCGCCGTCGATGGCGGGGGCCGAGGCGCGGGGGTCGATCGCGGCGGTCGAACTTCTCACGACGAGCTTCGCCTTCATCCGCACGGCCGTGCTCTCGCGGTCGACGCCCGCGATCTGGGCGAGCAGCAGATCCACCGCGACGCGTCCCTGCTCGCGGGGCGACTGACGCAGCGTCGTGAGCGAGAACATCTCGGCGTATTCGTGGTCGTCGATGCCGATGACGCTGAGATCGGCGGGAACCTGCACGCCGAGTCTGCGCGCGGCGATGATGGCGCCGATCGCCACTTCGTCGCAGGTCGCGACGAGGGCGGTACAGCGTGCGCGGGTGTCGCTGAGCGCATCAACGGCTGCCGCGTAGCCGCCGGGGAGGGTCACTTCGGATTCGATGTGGCGGATGTTGTCGGCGAGCCCGGCATCCGTCATCGCCGTCTCGTACCCGCCCAGACGCCGCTGGTCGACCTGCGCCCAGTGGCGGTCGGTCTGCCCGCCGAGGAAGGCGATGCGACGGTGACCGAGCGCGAGCAGATGCTCCGTCGCGCGGCGCGAGGCGTAGTCGTCGTCGATCTCGACGACGGTGGTGGCGTCGCTGGAGCCGACGATGCTGACGACGGGGCGCCCGATGCGGACGAGTTGGTCGACCTCGTCGTCGTCGGGTTCGAGGCCCACTGCGATCAGCCCGTCGAAGCGGCTGCGTGCGAGGAAGTCCTCGAAGATGCGGGCGCGCCCTTCGGTACGCGGCTTGGCGTCGTACAGGGTGAGGTCGAGTCCGCGGGCGAGAAGGACCTCCTGGATGCCCTCGAGCACCTCGGCGAAGAACCACCGGTTCAGATACGGCATGACCACGCCGATGTTCTGCGTGCGACCCGTGGCGAGGCTGACAGCACTGGTCGAGGGGACATAGCCGATCTCGGCAGCGGCCTTCTCGACGCGATCCCGGGTGTCGTCCGAGACGTAGCCGGTGCCGCCGAGCGCGCGGCTGGCGGTGGATTTCGACACTCCCGCCCTGCGCGCGACCTCCGCTATACCGCTCACCGGTGAGCCGCCTTCCCGTGATCCCGTCGACCTCGAATCGTTGTCAGCATACTCAAGAACGCGCGTTTGTGGGAACGGTTCCAGCCGCGTGAGGCTCGGATCGTGCGCGAATCGACGCCGTTCTGCGGTCTGAGGAGATCGGCCAGTTGTGTGAATCGCACGTTTCCCCTAGCGTGTGTGGGAACGGTTCCCTACGCGGAGCCACACAGACGCGACTCGAGGAGGAGAAGCACACATGGGCATGTCACAGCACAGACGGTTCCTGGTCCCGATTGTCGGACTCGGCATCGTCGGCATGGCTCTCGCAGGCTGCAGCGGCGGCGGCGAAGGCGACGGGGGCGGCGGCGAAGGCGAGACCGTCACGATCATGGGCGGGTTCACAGACGCACAGGCAGCGGCCTTCCAGGCCGACCTGGATGTCTGGAGCGAGACGTCGGGGATCACGGTCACGTACGACGGCAACACCGACTTCCAGACCGCGATCGTCGCACGTGCGACGGCCGGCAACCCGCCGGACATCGCGATCTACCCGCAGCCGGGCGTTCTCAAGAGCCAGACGCAGTCGCTCTTCCCGCTCGAAGAGCTCGGCATCGATGTCGAGGGCATCACGGCCGACGAGGCGAACGGCCTCGGCACGATCGCCCAGGTCGACGGTCAGACGTACGGCCTTCCGTACTCGATCAACGTCAAATCGCTCGTCTGGTACAACCCGGCGGCGTTCTCCGCGGCGGGTCTGGAGATCCCGACCACCGACGCCGAGATGACCGCTCTCCAGGAGACGATCATCTCGGACAACCTCGGCTACCCGTGGTGCGTCGGACTGGAGTCCGGAGCAGCCACCGGCTGGCCGGCCACAGACTGGCTCGAGGAGTACGTCCTCCGCTTCGGCGGGCTGGACACCTACAACGACTGGATCGCCGGAGACGTCCTCTTCGACAGCGACGTGGTCAACGAAGCCGGTGACAAGGTCGCGCAGGAGCTGCTCGAGCCGGGCAAGATCAACGGCGGCGGTTCGGCAGCGGCCACGACCGCGTTCCAGACGGCGGGCAACCAGCTCTTCGTCTCGGGCAAGGACAACGGTCAGTGCTTCATGATGCGTCAGGGTTCGTTCATCGCGGACTTCTTCCCCGACGAGATCAAGGCGCAGATCCAGGACAACGACCTCACGAACATCGACTTCTTCCAGCTGCCCTCGCCCGAGGGCACCGACACCGCGATGCTCGGCGGAGGCGACCTCGTCGGCGCCTTCACGAACTCGGAGGCCGTCAAGGAGGTCGTCGAGTACATCACCGGTGTGGAGTTCGGCACGAACGGATACGCCAGCCAGGCGATCTTCCTCTCGCCGCACAACGACTTCGACACGTCGTTCTACACCACCGAGTTCCAGAAGAAGGCGCAGGAGCTGCTCGCATCGTCGACGCTCTTCGGCTTCGACGCTTCGGACCAGATGCCGGGCGAGGTGGGATCGGGCACCGAGTGGACCGAGCTGACCAGCTGGTTCACGGGTCAGAAGACGATGGAACAGGCGTTCCAGACCATCGACGCCTCCTGGCCGCGGTAAGCAGCCGTCGCTCCGAGTGATCGGAGCGGGAGCGGCGCCGGGCCCTCGGGTCCGGCGCCGCTCCACCAGCATCACCTCTCGATCCTCACAATGACGTCAGGCGGTTCAGATGGCCATCCTCAGCGCAGTCATATCCGTGGTCCTCGGACTCTCGGTCTCCTTCCTCATCTTCTTGAGCCTCAACTGGCTCGTCGAACGCACCAAGGACCGCACGAAGACGCGGCTCCTGCCCTACGTTTTCCTTCTTCCGGTGATCCTGCTGGTCGCGCTCTTCCTGCTGTACCCGGCGATCCGCACGTTCGTCGAGAGCTTCATGGAGCAGAGCCAGCGACGCGGCGAAGGCGCCTCGTTCGTCGGCCTCGACAACTACATCTCGCTCTTCACCGACCCGAACTTCCTCGGCGTCCTGCTCAACAACGCACTGTGGGTGCTGGTGGTCCCGGCGGCCACCGTGCTCATCGGGTTGCTGGTCGCGATCCTGACCGACCGTCTCGGCAAGAAGCGGGAGACGACGTTCAAGGCCATGATCTTCCTGCCGATGGCCATCAGCGGAATCGCCGCAGCGGTCACCTGGCGCTTCATCTACTTCTACGCGCCGCCCGGCAATCCGCAGATCTATCTGCTGAACGCCATCTGGACGGGGGTCACCGGCAACGACCCGATCCCGTGGCTCACGATCGACGCGGCGCGGCTCAACAGCTTCCTGCTCATGTTCATCGTGATCTGGCTGCAGGTCGGTTTCGCGATGGTCCTGCTCTCGGCCGCCATCAAGGGCGTGCCCGAAGAGACGATCGAGGCGGCCCGCCTCGACGGCGCGAGTGAGCGCAAGACCTTCTTCCTGGTGATCGTGCCGCAGATCCGCGGCACGGTGCTCGCCGTGTTCGTCACCGTCACGATCTTCGTGATGAAGACGTTCGACATCATCTACGCGATGACGGGCGGCCAGTACAACACGAGCGTGCTCGTGGTCGACTTCTACGCGCAGCTGTTCAGCTTCCAGAACCCGGGCAAGGCCGCGGCCGTGGTCGTCGTGCTGCTCATCGCCGTCGTACCGCTCATCGTCTACCAAGTCCGCAGCTACAAGTCGCAGGAGGAACTCCGATGACTGTCATCCCGACCCCGATCGTCGACGAGCAAGGCCACCGCGAGACGGTCGCTGTCGACAAGCGTTCGAAGAGCCGCAACAAGGACGGCACGGAGCGCAAGAAGCCCCATGTCATCATCACGATCATCATGGGGATCATCGCCCTGGCGTGGCTCTTCCCCCTTCTCGGTCTGCTGATCACCAGCCTGCGACCGCGAAGCGACGTCGAGGCCACGGGGTGGTGGACGGCGATCCTGTCGCCGTTCCAGCAGGCGTGGACCTTCGAGCCCTTCTCGCAGGCGTGGACCGCGCTCGACGCGGGAACCACGTTCTGGAACTCGGTGGCCGTCACCGTGCCGGCGACGGTGCTGCCGGTGATGTTCGCGGCGATGGCGGCCTACGCCTTCACGTTCTTCGAGTTCCGCGGCAAAGAGGTCTACTTCGCCATCGTGCTGGGCCTCATGGTCGTGCCGGTCCAGATCGCCGTCATCCCCGTCCTGCAGCTGTTCGTGTGGTTCGGCAACACGACGGGCATCGAGATCATCGGGCAGTACCCGGCGGCGTGGATCGTGCACGCCACCTTCGCTCTCCCGCTGGCGATCTACATCCTGCGCAACTACATGCAGACCCTTCCGAACTCGCTCATCGAGGCCGCGCGCGTCGACGGTGCGAGCCACTTCCAGATCTTCTGGCGGCTGATCGTGCCGATGTCGGTGCCCGCTCTGGCGTCGTTCGCGATCTTCCAGTTCCTCTGGGTCTGGAATGACTTCTTCGTGGCCTACCTGTTCATCCAGAGCGGTCCGAACCAGGTCCTGACGCAGGGGCTCTACACGCTGCTAGGTCAGTACGGCCAGGGATGGCAGCGGGTCGCAGCGGGATCGTTCATCACGCTCGTCGTGCCGCTGGTGATCTTCTTCGCCCTGCAGCGGTTCTTCGTCCGAGGCCTGACCGCCGGCTCGGTGAAGTAGCCGACGATCGATCGAGGGGCGCGGCGCCGGGGGGCGCCGCGCCCCTCTCTCGTGATCACCCGGTCCTCCGCCGTGACGCGGTGCAGGACGAGCCGGTCGGTCAGTCCTGCGCGGTGACGCGGTACAGGACGAGCTGATCGGGATGCAGGCGGGGCGAGGCCACCCCGACGCGCGCGAGCGCCTCACCGGTGAAGACGGCGCCCGCGAACGAGACATCTCGTCGCTCGGCGCGATCCCAGTACTCCTGGGTCGCGAGCTGCTCGGCATCGCTCGGCTCGCCCCACCAGGGAGCGGCATGCAGTCCCGAGGGGAGCGTGCCGAGGAAGACGGGTGCCACGCGGTAGCGGCGTTCGGGGCTCAGGCCGCGCAGCCGCAGACGCGCGGCGGGCTCCGGGTGAGCGGTGTCGAGCACCGCGACGCTGTACAGCGCTTCGGAGAGGTCGCGCGACACGACGCCGTGGGCGACGACGCGCGGGTCGGTGCCGTCGAGGCGCACGACGTCGCCTCCGAGGAGCAGCGCGCGGTGCTCCTTGTGGAAGGCGATCCACTGCGCGAGGACGCGCAGGTCGTCGTCGGACGCGGCGAAGAGATCCCACTCGATGCCGAAGTGGCCGAACACCGCGGTTCCGGCGCGGAACGACAGGTCCATGCGGCGGCCCGTCGTGTGCGAGCGCTCCGAGGCGATGTGCGCACCGAGGAACTCGGGCGGAGCGAGCTGCACCGACCACCGCATCATGGTCTGACGGTCGTGCGGATCGCTGTTGTCGGAAACCCAGATGCGGTCGGTGAGCTCGAGCACGCCGAGATCGACACGCCCTCCGCCCGACGAGCACGACTCGATCTCGAGCGCGGGGTGCGCCGCGCGGAGCTCGCGCAGCAGGCGGTAGAAAGCCAGGGTCTGCGCGTGCACGACGGGCCGGCCGCCGGCCGTGCGGTCGCCGGCCTCGATGAGGTCGCGGTTGTGGTCCCACTTGATGTAGTCGATGCGGTACTCGTCCAGCACGGCGAGCATCTGCGCCTTCACGTGCTCGTACGCCTCGGGGACCGCCAGGTTGAGCACGTGCTGGAAGCGGGATTCGACCGGCAGATCCTCGCGTGCCGCCATGATCCACTCGGGATGCGCGCGTGCGGCGTCGCTGTCGAGGTTGATCATCTCGGGCTCGAACCAGAGCCCGAACTGCATGCCGAGCTCGTGCACGCGGTCCACGAGCGGATGCAGTCCGCCCGGCCAGACGTCGCTCGAGACGATCCAGTCGCCGAGCCCCGCCCGGTCGTGCCGCCGCGACCCGAACCAGCCGTCGTCGAGCACGAAGCGCTCGACGCCGATCCCGGCGGCGCGCTCGGCGAGCCCGATGAGCTGATCCTCGTCGTGCCGGAAGTACACCGCCTCCCACACGTTCAGCGTGACGGGGCGATCGGCGCCGGGCGCGTCGACGCGCGAGCGCAGGTGCGCGTGGAAGCGGTGGGCCGCGGCATCCAGCCCATCGGCGAACACGCCGTAGACCCATGGGCTCTCGTAGGACTCGCCCGCGGCGAGCACGATCTCACCAGGCAGCAGCAGCTCGCCGCCGCCGATCACCTGCTCGCCGGTGTAGACCCGCTCGGCGTAGTGCCGGTGGTTTCCGCTCCACGCGGTGTGGGCCGCCCACACGCGACCGCGGGCGAAGCCGAACCCGGGCTCGCCGACGTGGAGGACGAAGGCGCTGTCGGCGCCGGTGCGTCCCCGGCGATTCTCGCGAAGGTGGATGCCGTCGCCGAGCACCGAGCGCTGCGGCATCCGCTCGCCGTTGTGCTGGCCCGTGAAGTCGAGGATCTCGGTCGCTTCGGCGGGCAGCGGGAAGGCGATCGAGACGTCGTCGAGCCGGTAGGGCGCGTCGTCGAGGTCGGTCACCGTGGCCCGCGCCCGCAGGAGGCCCGTCGGCAGGAGCTCGACCTCGAGCCGCAGGCCGAGCCGGCCGGCGTCGTCCGTCGCCTGGAACACGGCGGAAGCGGGACCGCTCGAGACGAACCCGTCGATCGGGGCGCCGGCGACCTCGACCGCGTCGAGCACGAATCGCGGCGACCAGCCGACCCCGTCGAACGAGCCGCTGAGTCCGGGACGGCCGATCCAGCCCGCGTGGTGCTCGGGAAGCACCGCGACCCGCGGTGCGACATCGGGGTTGTTCGAGCCGACGACGGGGACGACGGCGTCGGCGAGAGTCTGCGCGTCGGCCTCCGTCAGAGAGTCGAGCTGATCGCCCCAGTGCACGATCGCGGGCAGTCCTCCGTCGCGCGCATCGAGCAGCACGGAGACGCCCGCGCCCGAGAGATGGATGACGGCAGAGGGTCGGGAGAGCAAGTCGGCGATGATGCGAACCTTTCGTGTCGGCATCCATTCTGGTGGGCACGGACCCCCGCGGGCGAGCCCGCCGTCACTAGGGTGGCAGTCATGGATGCCGCCCCCGCGAGCCCGCAGTCCACCGACGAGGTCGTGGTCGATCCCGCGGCCGGCCTGAGCGCCGCCGACGTCGCCGCTCGTGTGGCATCCGGTCGCACGAACGCGTTCACGGCCGATGCCAGCCGCAGCGCCTGGAACATCGTGCGGGCGAACGTCTTCACCCTGTTCAACGGCATCGTCTTCGCGTGCTTCTTCGTGCTGCTGGTCCTGGGCCGGTGGCAGGACGCGATCTTCGGCCTGGCCGCGTTCGCGAACTCGATCATCGGCTGCTGGCAGGAGTTCCGTGCGAAGGCGGCGCTGGACCGTCTCGCCCTTCTGAACGCGTCGACGGCGCGGGTGCGTCGCGATGGAGCCGAGGTCGAGATCCCGCCGACCGACGTCGTCGCCGACGACATCCTGATCCTCCGCGCGGGCGATCAGGTGCCCGCCGACGCGCGCGTCATCGACTCGCGTGCGCTGCAGATCGACGAGTCGATGCTGACAGGCGAGTCGGATGCCGTCGACAAGAAGCCCGCGGACGAGGCGCTGTCCGGCTCGGTCGTGGTGGCCGGTGAAGGCGACGCGCAGGTGACCCGCGTCGGAGCGGATTCGTACGCCAACCGCTTCGCCGGCGAGGCGAAGCGGTTCTCGCTCGTGTCGTCCGAGTTGCGCACGTCGGTCAACCGGGTGCTGAAGTGGGTCGGGTGGGGAATCGGGCCGATCGGGCTGCTCGTGCTCAACGCGCAGATGATGGTCGCCGGCGGCTGGGTGACGGCTGTCGAGAGCGGCACGTGGGTGCAGGCCGTGGTCAACACGATCGCCTCGCTGACGGCGATGATTCCGCTGGGCCTCGTGCTGATGACCAGCATCGCCTTCGCCGTGGGCGCCGCCAGGCTCGCAGCCCGCCAGGTGCTGGTGAACGAGCTGCCCGCCGTCGAAGGTCTCGCCCGCGTCGACGTCATCTGCCTCGACAAGACGGGCACGCTGACGATCGGAGACATCGAATTCGACGGTGCGCACCCGCTGGCCGGCGAGCCGCACGGATGGGAGGAGGCGCTCGCCTGGTACGGAGCCGCCCCGGACGCAAACGCGACCGCGAGGTGCCTGCGCACCCCGTATCCGCTGGCCGAGCCCGTCGCGCCGACCGCGTACATCCCGTTCTCGTCGCGCCGCAAGTGGAGTGCCGTTGCGCTGCACACCGGCACATGGGTGTTGGGCGCGCCCGAGATGGTGTTCGGCGACAGCGCAACCGACCCGACGTCGCGCCTCGGCGGGCTCGTGACACGGCTCGCGTCGACGGGCCGGCGCACCCTCGTGCTCGCGCACTCCGACGTGCAGATCGACGAGGTCGATGTCGAGGCCGAGCGGCTTCCCGCCGGAGTGGCCCCCGCGATCGTGCTCACATTCCGCGAGCAGGTCCGGCCCGATGCCGCCGAGACGCTGGCCTACTTCGGGCGACAGGGAGTCGGCATCCGGATCATCTCGGGCGACAATCCGCGCACGGTCGCGGCGATCGCGCGCGAGGTCGGACTCGACGTCGACGAAGGATTCGACGCCCGCAGGCTGCCGGACGACGAAGCCGAGCTCGGTAAGGTGCTCGACGAGCACCAGGTGTTCGGCCGTGTCACTCCCGAGCAGAAGAAGAACATGGTCACCGCGCTGCAGGCTCGCGGGCACACGGTCGCGATGACCGGCGACGGGGTGAACGACGCGCTGGCGATCAAGACGGCCGACATCGGCATCGCCATGAACTCCGGATCGGCGGCGACGAAGGCGGTCGCCCGGCTCGTGCTGCTGGACGGCCAGTTCTCGCACCTTCCGGATGTCGTCGCCGAGGGGCGCCAGGTGATCGCGAACATCGAGCGCGTCTCGATGCTGTTCCTCACCAAGACCGCCTACGCCACGGGCCTCGCGATCCTCTTCGGCGTCATGGTCCTCGAGTTCCCGTTCCTTCCCCGGCAGCTGTCGATCACCGACGGCCTGACGATCGGCATCCCGGCGTTCTTCCTCGCCCTGCTGCCGAACGCTCAGCGATACGTGCCCGGCTTCCTGCGGCGGTCGCTGAGCTTCGCGATCCCCACCGGGATCATCATCGCGATCGCCCTGACCGTCTACGCGCGACTGGCGATGATGCTCGGCATCGACGAGGACCAGCTGCGCACCGGGTCGACCATCATCCTGGCGATCGTCGGCATCTGGGTGCTCACGGTGCTGTCGCGGCCGGTGACGAGGGTCAAGGCGCTCGTGATCGGCGCGATGTTCATCGGCCTCGTGATCATCTTCACGCTTCCGATCACCGCCGAGTTCTTCCAGCTCGTCGATCCGGGTGAGGATGCCTCGTGGCTGCTGACCGGCGTCGTCGTCCTGACGATCGGCGCGATCGAGGTCGTGCGCTTCTTCCACCGCCGCTTCGTCGCGAAGTCGCTGGCGGCGGTGGCCGTCAGGGTGTGACGGCGACCGGGGCGGCCGCGAAGAAGCGCGTGCCCGGGGGCAGCCAGAGCGCGGCGATGACCAGCACCTCGAGCACGATCTGCACCGTCGGTGACCAATCCCACACGTCGGTCGACGCGATCGTGACCACGTGCAGGACGATCGAGACGACCAGGTACGCGGTGATCAGGAGGCGCGCGAAACGGCTGCCCCGCGCGAGCCCGGACGCGACCGCGATCGTGAGCAGGCCGAGAAGGATGACGGCGGCGCCGAGCAGCGAGACGAGGAGGATGCTCTCGCGCGGAACCCGATAGCGGCTCAGCAGCACCAGGATGCCGAGCGCGACACCCGCCAGGGCGGTCACGTAGACGAGCACGACGGCGATCGTCACGACGACGGGCCGCCGGAGCGGGGGAGAGGGCGCGTCGGTCACGCGACCAGAGTACTGCTCAGGCGCCGCACTGCAGCCGCTGCTGCATCGACTGCATCGCGGCGATCTCGGCGGTCTGGCCGTTCTTCATGCTCTCGGCTACCGCGAGGGCCCGCGGATCCGATCCGAGGTCGAGCAGGGCGTCGGCCATCGGGATCGCGCCCTCGTGGTGACGGATCATGAGGTCCAGGAACAGGCAGTCGGCCGCGGGTCCGGTCGCCGCGGCGAGGTCGGCGAGCTCGGCATCCGAGGCCATGCCCATCGCGATGCGGGCCTTTTCGGCCGTCATCGCCTCGCCCGTCATGCCCTCGTGCGCGTGCTCGCCGTCGCCGGCGGACATCCACGACATCGTCGGCTCACCCGACTGCGACAGCCCCCACTTGACGAGCCAGTCGTACATCTGGCCCTTCTGCTCGGCCTGCGACGTGGCGATGTCGTAGGCGAAGATGCGGAGCTCCTCGTCGTCGGTCTCTCGGTAGATCGTCATGGCCATGTCGATCGCCTGCGCGTGGTGCATCTGCATGTCGCGCGCGAACCCGGCGTCGGCGGACGTCGACGACGGAGTCACGGCGGGCGCGGTCGCGGCGAACGTCGAGAAGCGACCGATCGCGAACGCCAGGGCGGCGATGCCCAGCACCGCGAGCACGATCACGAACCAGCGCCGGGGTGCTCTCGGCGTCTGCGCTCCTGCGTCGTGCTCGCCGGCGCTCATGCCGGTCAGGACTCCTTGCCCGGGCCGTCGATCGCGCCGGTGCACAGGGCGCCCGGCTCGGGGACGCTGTCGCTGCGCCAGTACTCCTCGAGGAACTCGGCGATGCGGGGATCGTCGGCCGAGTCGACCTTGAGCTGGTGGTTCCAGCTGCTGAGCGCGATCGGGGTGTCGAGGCCCTCGAACGGCGAGAGGATCACGTAGCTGGAGGGGAGGACGCCCTTGAGCGTCTCGAGGTCATCGCCGCTGATCTGCGCGGCGTCGTACGTGATCCACACGGCGCCGTGCTCGAGCGCGTGCACCGCGTTCTCGTTCTGCTGCGGCTCGCTGTAGATGCCGCAGTTGAGCCACACGGAGTTGTGCGGGCCGCCGGCGGGCGGGTTCTGCTCGTAGTCCACGACGCCCTCGACGTGGCTGGTGTCGTTCTCGAACGTCTCGACCCCTTCGATCGAAGCGCCGTCGCCACCGGCGGTGTAGCTCGCGGGCGGCGGCGGAGCGAAGACGACCGACGCCACGATCGCGCCGATCACGACGACGGCCGCGGCCGAGCCGACCGACCACCAGACGATCTTGCCGCGCTTGCGCTTGGCGAGCTGCTTCTGGTACTCGGCGAGCTTCTCCTGTCGCTTCTGCTCGCGCTGCTGCTTGACGGTGAGATTGATCTGCGACTGGGTGGCGGGGTTGCCGCTCGCCCGCTTGTCGGCAGGACTCGGGGGTGTGGGGGTCATGTCACGGGGTCTCGGCTCGGGCGCCCGCAGGGCTGTGCGGGCATGGGCGGGAACGACTCGATCCTATGCGGCGGCATATGTCGCAGGACTGGGAGTGCGCCGTGTGCGCGATGTGAGCGGGATGCGGGACCCGCCCTGTCGGTCAGGGGGCGGCATCCGGTATCATGGGGTCGAATCGATTCGATTCCCGATCCTCCCTGCTGCCGAGACGGGTCGATGTCGATCACCTCCCCGCGTCAGCCCCGGAACACCGGCTCCTGCGCCCGCCTCGCTGCTTGAAACGACGACTCCTTTGCTCGATACCGCTTCCATCCCCGTCCAGCCCGCTTCGCCCACACACCAGAGCCCGCGTACCGCCACGGGTGCGATCCGCACCCTGGGCTCGGATCCCGCCACCGCGCCGATCGTGCTGCACCCGGGCGATGCGATCACGACGCGTCGGCGTGTGCTGTACATCATCCTGCTCGGAGCGCTGACGGCCCTCGGCCCGTTCACGATCGACCTCTACCTGCCGGCCTTCCCGGTGCTCGAGGCCGACTTCGACACCACCGCCGCCGCGATCCAGCTCACGCTGACCGGAACGATGGTCGGCTTCGCCCTCGGGCAGCTCATCGTCGGACCGCTCAGCGACAAGGTCGGACGGCGCATGCCGCTGCTGATCGTCACGGCGGTCCACGTGGTGGCGAGCACGGCCGCCGCGCTGGCGCCCACGCTCGAACTGCTGTCGGCCGCTCGCGTGCTGCAGGGTGCCGGTGCCGCAGCGGGAGGCGTCGTCGCGGCCGCGATCGTGCGCGACCTCTTCGGCGGCCGTCGCCTGGTCGTGATGCTGTCGCGGCTGGCCCTCGTCTCGGGCGTCGCCCCGGTGCTCGCCCCGCTCGTCGGATCGGCGCTGCTCCTGGTCATGCCGTGGCGCGGCATCTTCGTCGTGCTCGCCGTCTACGGCGCGGTGATGCTCGTGTCGGCGATCGTGTTCATCCCCGAGACGCTCCCACGGGCCCGGCGACAGGACAAGGGCGCCACGACCGTCTGGCAGCGCTATCGCAGCGTCTTCAGCGACCGCGTCTTCGTCGGTGTGCTGATCATCGGCGCGATGACCTTCAGCGGCCTGTTCTCCTATCTGTCGGCGTCGTCGTTCCTGTTCCAGCTCACCTACGGGTTCGATGCGCAGATGTACGGACTGCTTTTCGCGGCCAACTCGCTGGGTCTCGTCATCGGCGTGCAGGTCGCGTCGCGTCTCGCCGCGCGGTTCGGACCGCAGTGGGTGCTGGCCTTCTCGACGGCCGTGCTCGCGATGGCTGCCGTGGCGATCATCGTCACGGACCAGATGGGTCTGGGCCTGTGGGGCACCGTCATCCCGCTGTTCGTGTTCCTGCTCGCCTGCGGCTTCACGTTCCCCTGCGCCCAGGTGCTGGCCCTGGACCGCCATGGCAAGGCGGCCGGCACGGCGCAGTCGATCATCGGCGCCGCCAACTTCGGCATCGCCGGGCTCATCTCGCCGCTGGTCGGCTGGCTCGCACGGGACGCCGGCATCACGGCGACCACGATGGCCTCCGTCATGGTGGGCTGCTCGATCGTCGGTGTGCTCGCGCTCTGGCTGGTCGTGCGACCGAAGACCGTCGCGCGACTCGCGCCATAGGCCTCATCCGCGCACGGGCTGCAGCCGGAACAGCTTCACCATCCGGCCCGACGAGCGCTCGTAGTCGCGGTAGCCGGGCCACTGCGCCTCGATCCGCGCCCATGCGGCATCCCGTTCATCATCGGGGATGAGACCGGCGATCACGGGCATCCGCTTGCCACGTACGGTGATGGCGGCACGCGGATGCGCGGCCAGGTTCGTCGTCCACGCGGGGTGCCGCCCGCCCGCGAAGTTCGTGCCCGCAACGATCGCCCGGCCGCGGCCGTCGGGTGTGTACATCAGGGCGGCGTCGCGGGGCTCTCCCGACCTGGCGCCGGTGGTGTGCAGCACGAGCGACGGCACGAGCAGACCGCTCAGCGGCACGCGCCCGCCGGTGAGCGCCGCCCACACGCGCTCGAGGATCGGCATGAGGCGCGGACCCGCACGCCGGAACGCCCGGGTACGGGTCAGGGGAGCGATCGTGGCACGGACGACATCGAGCACGCGGGGCATGCCGCCATACTCGCGCAGACCGGCGCCGGGCAGAATAGGCCGATGGAACGTGGACGGCAGATGACGGATGCCGCCCGCCCGCGCGCCACGCCGCTCATCGCGTGGGGGCTCGGGCTCGTGGCGCTGTCGGTCGGGCTCGGCGCCGGGGTCTACGCGCACGGCAACGGACCGTTCGACATCGACGCGGCGTGGAACGTGCTGACCGGCGGATGGGACCACCAGATCCTGCTCGGGTTCTCACTGTTCATGGCCTTCGTCGGAGGTGGGTGGTTCGCGTTCGTCGCGGTTCCGATCGCCGGCACCGCGGTGCTGCTGGCGCTGCGGCGGCCCTGGGCGGCGCTGTACTTCGTCGCTGCCCAGGCGTTATCGGTCGGACTCGTGCAGCTGCTCAAGCAGACGTTCGGACGCGCGCGACCCGAAGACATCATCCTGCTCGCGGACTTCGGGTCGTACCCGTCAGGGCACGTGGCGATGGCGGCTACCCTCGCGACGGCGCTGATCGTGATCTTCCGCCGTCGATGGCTGCTCGCGGTGGGCATCGCCTGGGTGCTGCTCATGGCGTTCAGCCGCACCCACCTGCACGCGCACTGGCTGAGCGACACCGTCGGCGGAGCGCTCGTCGGGGCGGGCGCGGCACTCGTGGTCGCGGGGGCGCTGTCGGGCCTCCTCGCACGGGAACGGCGTCGCCGGGCGACGCCGTCACTAGGCTGAGCGCATGACCGAGCAGGACGCCGCCGTCGCCGCCGCCGAAGCCGAACTCGCCCGCCTCCGGGCGGAATCCGAAGCGGCCGACGCGCAGCTGCGCGCGGCGCAGGCCAAGGCCGCGCTGGCGGCAGCCGAAGCGGCCGCTGCGCAGGCACGAGCGGCCTCGGGCGCTTCGACGAGCTCAGCGACCGAGGGGGGCTCGGCGAGCGAGGTGGGGTCGGCGAGCGAGGGGGGCTCAGTGAGCGAGGCAGGCGCGGTGGCCACGGGCGAGCCGGTCGCTGCGCCCGTCGCATCGTCCGGTCCGCTAGACGCGGACGCGGTCGCGGCGATCGTGAAGGGCTACACCTTCGAAGCCGAGACGCTCGACCTCGGCGCACTCGTGAACACCGATCCCGTACCCGCCGCGCAGATCCGCATCCCGCTCGGCATGATCAACCGCCACGGGCTCGTCGCCGGCGCCACCGGCACCGGAAAGACCCGCACGCTGCAAGGGCTCGCCGAGCAGCTCGCGGCCCACGGCGTGCCGGTGTTCGCCGCCGACATCAAGGGAGACCTGTCGGGGGTCGCCACGCCCGGCGCCTCGAACGAGAAGCTTCTGGCCCGCACGAGTGCGATCGGCCAGGACTGGGAGCCCGCGGCATCCGTCACCGAGTACTTCGCCCTCGGGGGCATCGGCAAGGGCGTACCTGTGCGCGCGACCGTCTCGGGCTTCGGGCCGCTGCTGCTGAGCAAGGTGCTCGGGCTCAACCAGACCCAGGAATCGAGTCTCGGACTCGTGTTCCACTACGCCGACGCGAACGGGCTGGCGCTGGTCGATCTCTCGGACCTGCGTGCGGTGCTCTCCTACCTGACCAGCGACGAGGGCAAGGGCGAGCTGAAGGAGCTCGGCGGATTGTCGGCGGCGACGGCGGGCGTCATCCTGCGCGAACTCATCACGTTCGCCGACGACGGCGCCGACGTGTTCTTCGGCGAGCCCGAGTTCGACGTGCGGGATTTCCTGCGCACGGCGGCCGACGGGCGCGGGGTCATCAGCCTGCTCGAGGTGCCCGGTGTCATCGACAAGCCGGCGCTGTTCTCGACGTTCCTGATGTATCTCCTCGCCGAGCTCTTCGAGATCCTGCCCGAGGTCGGCGACCTCGACAAGCCGAAGCTGGTGTTCTTCTTCGACGAGGCTCACCTGCTGTTCGCGGATGCGTCGAAGGACTTCCTGTCGGCGATCACCCAGACGGTGCGTCTCATCCGGTCCAAGGGTGTGGGCGTGTTCTTCGTGACGCAGACGCCGAAGGATGTGCCGTCCGATGTGCTCGCACAGCTCGGATCCCGCATCCAGCACGCGCTCCGCGCGTTCACGCCCGATGACGCCAAGGCTCTGCGGGCGACGGTCGGCACGTACCCGAAGTCGGGCTACGACCTGGAGCGCGTGCTGCAGGAGCTCGGCACCGGTGAGGCGATCGTCACCGTGATGAGTGAGAAGGGTGCGCCGACGCCCGTCGCGTGGACCCGACTGCGTGCGCCGCAGGGCCTGATGTCACCGACGCCCGACCCGGCTATCGCGGCCGCGATCTCGGCATCCCCGCTCCTTGCCAAGTACGGCACCGCGATCGACCGCGAGTCGGCGCGGGAGATCCTGACAGCCAAGATGAAGGCCGCCGACGACGCGGCCGCAGCAGAAGAGGTCGCCCTCGCGAAGGCGAAGTCCGACGCCGAGCTGGCGAAGCAGCAGGCTGCGATCGACAAGGCCCAGGCCGCGGCCGACAAGAAGGCGCAGGCCGAGTACGACCGGCTGCTCAAGAAGACGGGCGGCACGACGCGCACGTCGAGCCGGGCGCCGAAGTCGGGCATCGAACAGATCCTGAACTCGAAGTCGACGCAGACGATCCTGAGCGGGGTCATCCGCGGACTCTTCGGCACCGGTCGCCGGTGAGCGGCGGCACGGTTCGGGGGTACGGTCAAGCCCTACGCCGTGTGCCGGTGGGGCCGTAGCGTTGGTGCCATGGACGACCTGACTTCTCCGACCGGGCGCGAGCCCGCCCTCACCGCCGTCGCTCGCGCCGACGGATCACCGCCGCGGGCTCTCGTGATCGGTGCGACGGGCTACGTCGGCGGGCGTCTCGTGCCGCGGCTGCTGGCCGCGGGATACCGCGTGCGCGTGCTGGCCCGGCATCCCGAGCGCATCGCGACGTTCTCCTGGGGCGATTCCGTCGAGGTCGTCGAGGGTGACGCGTCTGATCCGGATGCCGTCGCCCGGGCGGCCGACGACGTCGACGTGCTCTACTACCTCGTCCATTCCATGTCGGCCGGCAAGGGCTTCGAAGACGCCGACCGCACGGCGGCCGAGACCGTCGCGACCGCGGCGGCTGCGGCATCCGTCGGTCGCATCGTCTATCTCGGAGGACTCCACCCCGACGACGTCGAGCTCTCGGCACACCTGCGCTCGCGCGTCGAAGTGGGTGAGACGTTCCTCGCCAGCGGCGTGCCGTCCCTCGTGCTGCAGGCGGGCGTCGTCATCGGCTCGGGGTCGGCGTCGTTCGAGATGGTCCGTCACCTGACCGAGGTTCTGCCGTACATGCCGGCGCCGAAGTGGGTGCGCAACCACATCCAGCCGATCGCCGTGCGCGACGTCATGCACTACCTCCTGGGTGCCGCGCGCGTGGATGCCGATGTCAACCGCGCCGTCGACATCGGCGGACCCGACGTGCTCCGCTACGGCCAGATGATGAACGGGTACGCCGTCGAGGCCGGATTGCCGCAGCGCGCGATCGCCGCGCTCCCGGTGCTGACGCCTCGACTCGCATCGCACTGGGTGAACCTCGTGACGCCGATCCCGCGATCGATCGCGATGCCGCTGGTCGAGTCGCTGCAGAACGAGTGCGTGATGAAGAACCACGACGTCGACGGACTGATCCCGCAGCCCGAGGACGGTCTCACCCCGTACCGTCGCGCGGTGCGACTCGCGCTCACCCGCGACGAGGCCGACAGTGTCGAGACGAGCTGGCGCGACGCCGAGGTGCTCGGCGTGCCGAGCGACCCGCTTCCGAGCGACCCCGAATGGGCCGGCCGCGTGGCCTTCACCGACGTGCGCACCGCGAGCACCCCCGCGACCCCCGACGCGCTGTGGCGGGTCGTCGAGGGCATCGGCGGCGAGAACGGCTGGTACTCGTCTCCGTTCCTGTGGGCGGTGCGCGGCTGGATGGACCGCCTCGTCGGCGGCATCGGACTCGCTCGCGGCCGCCGCAGTCGTGCGCGACTCGGCGTCGGCGACGCTCTGGACTTCTGGCGCGTCGAGGCGATCGAACAGGGATCCTTCCTGCGGCTGCGCGCCGAGATGAAGGTGCCCGGCCTCGCGTGGCTCGAGATGCGGGTGACGCCCGAGGGCGACGGCTCGCGCTACGACCAGCGCGCGGTGTTCTTCCCGCTCGGGCTCGCCGGACGCCTGTACTGGCTCGCGGTGCTCCCGTTCCACGGCTTCATCTTCAGCGGCATGGCGAACCGGATCACGGCGGCCGCCTCGGGCGGAGACCACGAGCCGACCGTCGAAGAGGTCGACGAGCCGGTCTCCGAGACGGTGGAGCAGATCGGCCAGAGCACGTCCGACGCGGCTTAGCCTGGACCCATGCCGACGAAGCCGCCGCACGAGGACATCGACGAGTCGCGCGTGCGGGCGGGCGATCCGAAGAAGGTCGCCGTCGGCGTGCCCGCGGTGCTGCACGCGCTGCAGATCGCGAACGACCAGATGGGCGTCGTCCGCTCTCTGCAGACGCTTCGCCAGGTCAATCAGAAGGACGGCTTCGACTGCCCCGGATGCGCGTGGCCCGAAGAGGACAAGCGCCACATCGCGGAATTCTGCGAGAACGGGGCGAAGGCCGTCGCCGAAGAGGCGACCCTGCGGCGCATCGGCCCGGAGTTCTTCGCCGCGCATTCGATCGACGAGCTCGCCGCCCACGACGACTGGTGGCTCGGCCAGCAGGGTCGGCTCACGCAGCCGATGGTCCTCGATGAGGGCGCGACGCACTACCGACCCATCGACTGGGATGACGCGCTCGCCGCCGTCGCCGATGCGCTGCGCGCGATCGACCCCGATGACGCCGTGTTCTACACGTCGGGGCGCACGTCGAACGAGGCGGCGTTCCTGTACCAGCTGCTGGTTCGCGGCGTCGGCACCAACAACCTCCCCGACTGCTCGAACATGTGCCATGAGTCGTCGGGTTCCGCCCTCACCGAGACGATCGGCATCGGCAAGGGGACGGTGTCGATCGACGACATCCATCAGGCCGACCTGATCATCGTCGCCGGGCAGAACCCCGGCACGAACCACCCGCGCATGCTGTCGGCGCTCGAGAAGGCCAAGAACCGCGGCGCCACGATCGTCGCGGTGAACCCGTTGCCCGAGGCGGGTCTCGTGCGGTTCGAGAACCCGCAGACCGTCAGGGGCGTCCTTCTGGGCGGCACGAAACTCGCGGACGAGTTCCTGCAGATCCGGCTCGGCGGCGACCAGGCGCTGTTCCAGGCGATCGGCAAGCACCTGCTCGAGGCCGACGCTTCGACAGGCTCAGCGACCGGTGGGGGCGCCTCAGCGACCGGTGGGGGTGAGTCAGCGACCGATGGCGGCGCGGGTGGGCTCGACCACGGGTTCATCGACCAGTACACGAGCGGCTTCGACGCCTATCGGCAGGCGATGACGGATGCCGCGTGGCCCGAGCTCGTCGCCGCAACGGGGCTGCCGGAGGAGACCCTCCGCCGTGTCGGCGAGCTGGTGCGGCGATCGACGGCGACGATCGTCTGCTGGGCGATGGGGCTCACACAGCACAAGCACTCGGTCGCCACACTTCGCGACATCGTCAACGTGCTGCTGCTCACCGGCGACATCGGTCGCCCGGGTGCGGGCGTCTGTCCGGTGCGGGGGCACTCGAACGTTCAGGGCGACCGCACGGTCGGGATCTACGAGAAGCCGTCGGATGCCTTCCTCGACGCGCTCGACGCGGAGTTCGCGTTCGCCGCCCCGCGCGAGCACGGGTTCGACACGGTGCAGGCCATCCGCGCGATGCGCGACGACCGTGTGCGGTTCTTCATGGCGATGGGCGGCAATTTCGTCTCGGCGACCCCCGACACCGCAGTCGTCGAGGCGGCGATGCGTCGTGTCGATCTCAGCGTGCAGGTGTCGACGAAGCTCAACCGCTCGCACGTCGTGACGGGGCGCCGCGCGATCATCCTGCCCACGCTCGGGCGTACCGATCGCGACCGCCGTGGCGGCGCAGAGCAGCGGGTGACCGTCGAGGACTCGATGGGCGCTGTGCACGCGTCTCGAGGTCGACTCGCGCCACCCTCGGAAGACCTGCTGAGCGAAGTGGCGATCGTCGCCCGGCTGTGCGCGCTCCTCTTCGGCGACGCAGCCCCCCGCCTCCCGGTCGCTGAGCCGCCCTCCTCGGTCGCTGAGCCGCACCCCCCGGTCGCTGAGCCGCCCTCCTCGGTCGCTGAGCCTGTCGAAGCGTCCGACCGCGGCCAGGTCGAGCGCCTCCCGCACGAAGAGGCCGACGGGCCGGATCCGGCGGAGCTGCGGCATCCGCTCAATGTGCCGCAGGCGGACTGGGCCGCCCTCGAGACGGACTACGCGCTCATCCGTCGCCACATCGAGCGGGTGATCCCCGGTTTCGAGGACTTCGAGAAGCGCGTCGCGAAGGGCCGCACCCTCATGCTGCCGAACGGGCCGCGTGATGAGCGACGGTTCGCGACGGTCGACGGCACGGCCCGGTTCACGGTGAACGGTCTCGAGTACCCGCGCATCCCTCCGGGGCGGCTGCTGCTGCAGACGCTGCGCTCGCACGATCAGTACAACACCACGATCTACGGCAAGGACGACCGCTATCGCGGCATCCACGGCGGCAGGCGGGTCGTCCTCGTGAACGCCGACGACATCGCCGAGCTCGGGTTCGCCGACGCCGAGATCGTCGACCTCGTCTCGGAATGGACGGATGCCGAAGGGCAGGTCGAGGAGCGCAGGGCAGAGGCGTTCCGGATCGTCGCGTACTCGACGCCACGAGGCAACGCGGCGGCCTACTATCCCGAGACGAATGTCCTCGTGCCCCTGGACTCGGTCGCCGATGTGAGCGGCACGCCGACGTCGAAGTCGGTGGTCATCCGCCTCGAGCGTCGGCGCTCCTAGGCTGTGGTCATGCCCTCAGCCGTCGTCATCACCGTCTCGGACCGCTCTGCAGCCGGAACCCGCACCGACGGGAGCGGACCGATCGCCGTCGAGGCGCTGAGGGCCGCGGGGTTCACGTGCGACGACGCCGCCATCGTGGCCGACGGTGCCGACAGCGTCGAGCAGGCGCTGCGCACCGCGCTCGATGCGGGCGCGCAGCTCATCATCACGACGGGCGGGACCGGCATCTCGCCGCGCGACCAGACGCCGGACGGCACCAGCCGGGTGCTCCAGCGCGATGTTCCCGGCATCGCCGAAGAGCTGCGTCGACTGGGGACGGCGGAGAAGCCCGGCGGCATGCTCTCGCGCGGGCTCGCCGGCGTGGTCGGTGGTTCGCTGATCGTCAACCTCCCGGGGTCGACGGCGGCCGTGGCATCCGGAATGCCGGTCGTCCTCTCGGTCGCACGGCACGTGATCGACCAGCTCGCCGGAGGCGACCACCGATGACCGTGCGCATCGCCGCGATCAGCGCCGAGCCGCTCGACATCGCGGCCCACCTCGACGCCGTCGAGGACCCGACCGCCGGCGCGGTGACCACGTTCGTCGGTCGCGTGCGCGATCACGATCCGGATGCCGCCACCGCCGTCGTGGCGCTTGAGTACACCTCCCACCCCGATGCCGAAGCGACCCTGCGGCGCATCGCCGAAGAGGCCGCGGGCGAGACGGGAGCCATCGTCGCCGTATCCCATCGCATCGGGCGCCTCGAGGTGGGCGACCTCGCGGTCGTCATCGCGGTCGCGTCGCCGCATCGCGCCGAGGCGTTCGCGGTGTGCCGTGACGTCATCGAGACGATCAAGCACGATCTGCCCGTGTGGAAGCGCCAGGTCGAGTCCGACGGCACGACCGCCTGGAAGGGCATCGGCGGCTGATACCCCATCGCCGATTCCGAGGAGATCGAGGTTGCCGAGGACGGATGCCGCGGCATCCGCCCTCTCGATCGTGAAACTCCTCGGCAACCGTCGAGGAGAGTGACGACCTAACCGCCGGCGAAGGGCGGGAGCACGTCGACGAGGTCGTCGGCGCCGAGCGGTGTGTCGTCGTCGACCCGAGCTCCGTCCACGAGCACGGCGCATCGGGGGAGGATGCCGCCGAGGCCGGGACGCTCGGCGGCGAGCGCCAGGCGCAGTTCGCCGAGTGTGGTCTCTGCGCGATGCTCGGACGACGTTCCCGCCATCTCCTCGGCGGCGGCGAAGTAGCGTACGCGCGCCATCAGGCGTCCCACTTCTTCGCGAGTTCCGAGATCGCCGCGACGGCCGCTTCCACGTCGGCCGGGGTGCCGCCGGCGCGGCCGGCGACGAGGCCCGCGACGAAGGCGCTGAACGGGGCCGCGGGGCGCGCGACACCCTGGGCGACGTCACGTGCGAGGTCGAGGATCAGGGCGACGGGCAGGTCATCGGGGGCGAGCCCGAAGTGCTCCCGCAGGGACGCCGCCCACGCGTCGAGCGCCTCGGGCGGAAGGGTGCGTGACTCGGTCATCGTTGCTCCTCGTGCATCCGGCGGGCCTGTGCAAGATCCTCCCACGTGTCGATGTCGCTCGTCCGGGCGTCGTCGGCGGCGAGCACCGTGATCGCGAGATCGGCGAGCAGGTCGCGCATCGAGGCTCCGTCACCTCTCGACGGCAGAGCGGATGCCGCCTGGCGCAGCGCCGACGTGCGGTAGAGGCCGATGAGCCACTGCGGCCGCGACGACCCGTCACCGAGGCACACGCCGTCTGCGTCGGAGGGCAGCAGCGGAATCGCCGCAGCCAGCGTCGAGACGGCGGCACCGACCGCCGGCAGATCGCACGCCAGCAGGAAGATCCAGTCCGGATCGCCGATCGCGCCGAGGGCGGCGACCGTTCCGGCCGCCGGACCGCCGAAGGGGGGATCCTCGCGCACCCAGGTCACGTCGAGGCCGGGCACGAGATCGGGTCCGGCCACGACGACCGCATCGGCACCGGCATCCGTCACCGCAGTCACCGCCGCCCCCAGCAGGGTCTGTCCGCCGACCTCGAAGAGCGGTTTGACGGCGCCGGCGACTCGCGACCCGCGGCCTCCGGCGAGCAGGATCGCTCCGAGACTCACTCTTCGCCCGGGCGATTCCAGTCGCCGCTCTTGCCGCCGGTCTTGCGCACGATGCGCACGTTCTCGATCGACGTGCCCTTGTCGAGACCCTTCACCATGTCGACCACGGCGAGGGCGGCGACCGAGACGGCGGTGAGCGCCTCCATCTCGACACCGGTGCGGTCGGCGGTGCGCACCGTCGCCTCGATCGCGACGCCGCCGTCGGTGAGCTCGAGATCGACGGTGGCGCCGTGGACGCCGATGACATGCGCGAGCGGCAGCAGCTCGGGGGTGCGCTTGGCGGCCTGGATGCCCGAGATGCGGGCGACGGCGAGCACATCGCCCTTGGGCACCGATCCGTCGCGGAGGGCCTCGACGACCGACGGGGCGCATCGTACGAAGCCGCGAGCGGTGGCGGCGCGCACCGTGGGCTGTTTGTCGGTCACGTCGACCATGCGGGCGTGGCCGGCGGCATCCAGGTGCGTGAAGCTCATGAGATCAGCATGACATCGACGAGATCGCCGACCATGACCGCGGCTGTGTCCGCCGGGACGATCGCATACGCCTCGGCTCGTCCCAGACCGCCCGCGAGATGGGATCCGCCGGCGGTCGCGGGCAGAGCCCGCCAGTCGCCAGGAGCTCGCCGGTCGATCGTGACGGGCAGGTACTGCGTGCGCTCCGGCGGCGTGCGCCAGTCGGCGCCGGCACGCAGCGCGATGACCGGACGCGTCGTGTCAGCCGCGCCCTGCAGCGCGAGCAGAGCGGGGCGCACGAAGACCTCGAACGAGACCGCGGCGCTGACCGGGTTGCCGGGAAGACCGAAGAGCAGGGTTCCCGCGGGTGTGCGCCCGAACGCCTGCGGCTTGCCGGGCTGCATCCGCACTCTCGTGAAGACCATGACGTCGCCGAGCGTGTTCTTGACGACCTCGTACGCGCCGGCGCTGACGCCGCCCGAGAAGACGACCACATCGGCGCCGAGCTGCTCGGCCTGCGCGATCGCCTCGCGCGGGCCGTCTCCGTCGTCGGGCACGCTGGTGCGCAGCACGACCTCGGCGCCGGTCTCGGCGGCGAGGGCGGCGAGCAGCTCGCTGTTCGATTCGGGGATCTGACCGCGACGGAGCGGGCTGCCGGGCGCGACGAGCTCGGATCCGGTCGAGATCACCGCGACACGCGGTGCGCGGGCCACGATGACGCGGCCGACTCCGGATGCCGCGACCGCTGCCGTCTGCAGCGCACCGAGACGCACGCCGACCGGCAGGATCTCGTCGCCGACGACGGCGTCTTCTCCACGGCGGCGGATGTGCACGCGCGGCGGTCGCGGAGCGCGGACGACCTGGATCACGCCGAGCGAGTCCGCGAGACCGCCGACGGTGCTCTCGAAGGGGATGACGCCGGTCGCCGCCGTCGGCAGGGGCGACCCGGTCATGATGCGCACCGCTTCACCGCTGGAGAACGACGGGTCGAGGTCTGTGCCCGCGGGAAGGTCGCCGACCACGCGCAGCGACACCGGGGTCTCGGGCGACGCATCTGCGACATCGTCGGCCATCACCGCGAAGCCGTCCATCGCCGAGTTGTCGAAGACGGGGATGTCGACCGCCGCGTGCACGGGATCGCGGAGGATGCGGCCGCGCGCGTCGGCGAGGGCGAGGTCTTCGGTGCCGACCGGTGTGACGGAGGCGAGGATCGTCGCCAGGTGCTCCTCGATCGAGACGAGATCGCTCACGCGGTCACCTGCGCGTCACGTCGCCAGGCCTCGATGCCGCCGGCGAGCACAGACGCGTCGATACCGGATGCGCGAAGCGCGGTCGCTGCCCGGAGCGCACGGGCTCCGACCTGGCAGACGACGACGACGGGCCCGGCTCCGGCTCGGTGCGGGTCGGTCAGCAGAGTGGCGAGGGGAACCTCGATGCTTCCGGGGATGACGCCGGTCGCCGTCTCGGACGGCTCCCGCACGTCGATGAGCGTCGCGCCCGCGTCGACGGCGGCGTGGACGGCCGCGGTGTCGAGGTGGGGGACGGCCGGCGAGTCGGTCGACATCGGCGCACGCGTCGCGACGGCCGTGCGCAGGGGCACTTCGTCGAAGCGGCCGCGCAGTGCGTCCACGAGCAGGACGCGTCCGAGCAGGGGTTCGCCGACGCCGGTGATGAGCTTGATCGCCTCGGTCGCGAGCAGGCCCCCGACCTGCAGGCAGAGCGAGCCGAGCACGCCGACCTGCGCGCATGTCGGAACGTCGCCGACGGTGTCGGAGGGATAGAGGTCGGCAAGCCGCACGGCGGGGGCGCCGGCAGGCGGGTTCGTCCAGAAGACGGTGACCTGCGCGTGGAACTCCTGCACGACGCCCCAGACCAGCGGAACACCCAGGTGCTCGGTCGCGGCGGCGACGGCATCCCGTGTCTGGAAGGTGTCGGAGCCGTCGATCACGAGATCGGCGCCGGCGAGGAGCCGCTCGGCGTTGTCGCCGGTGAGTCGCTCGCGGAGGGCGTGCACGACCGTCGTCGGCGAGAGCTCGGCCGCCACGCGCACGGCCGAGTCGACCTTCGGGGCGCCGACGTCGGCGACGCGGTGCATGACCTGGCGCTGGAGGTTCGAGAGTTCGACGATGTCGTCGTCGATGACGGAGAGGGCGCCGACGCCGGCAGAGGCGAGAGCGAGCACGGTCGGCGACCCGAGGCCGCCGGCGCCGACGACGACGACGTGAGCCGCGGCGAGGCGGCGCTGGGCGACGTCGCCGAAGCCGGCGAGGGCGCGGTGGCGCGCGGTGCGCACGCGCTCGCCGTCGGCGAGGCTGTCGACCGGTTCGACGAGGGGTGGCAGGGGCATGCGCCCAGGCTACGCCGCGTCGACGAGGGCCGGCCCGATCGCCGAAGTGACATGGCGTCCACGGAAGATGTCTGAAGGCCGGATTCCGCAGAAGCGGGTAATCCTGAGGCTTCCCACCGCACACGCGTTGATACGCTCGACTCATGGACTTCTTCCGCATCTCCGAAGCAGCTCGGCTGCTCGGTGTGAGCGACGACACCGTCCGCCGCTGGGTCGACGGTGGCGTCCTGGCGACCACGGGCGACGCTCCCACCCGCATCGCCGGAGACGCACTCGCCGCCCACGCGGTCGAACTCGCGAAGGCGGCATCCGACCCGACGGACGTGCTCTCGAGCGCACGCAACCGCTTCGTCGGGCTCGTCACCCGCGTGCAGATGGACGGCGTCATGGCGCAGGTCGACATCCAGGCGGGGCCGCATCGCGTCGTGTCGCTCATGTCGGCCGAAGCGGTGCACGAACTCGCGCTCGAACCCGGCTCGCTCGCCGTCGCCGTCGTCAAGGCGACGACCGTCATCGTCGAGACCCCGAAGGGCTGACGTGCGCCGCCTCGTCCCCGTTCTGCTCGTCACGGCCCTCGCCCTCGCGGGGTGTCAAGCGGCAGATCGAGGACCCACCGCGGCGACACCGGATGCTGCGACCGGACTGTCGGGCGAACTCACGGTGTATGCCGCCGCGTCGCTCGGTGCCGCGTTCGACGAGCTCGCCGGGCGGTTCGAGCGGCAGCATCCCTCACTGGACGTGCTGCCGATCGTCTACGACGGGTCGAGCACCCTCGCCACCCAGCTCGTCGAGGGCGCCCCCGCCGACGTGTTCGCCTCGGCCGACGAGAAGAACATGGCCCGGGTGATCGACGCGGGCCTCGCGACCGAATCCGCCGTGTTCGCCACGAACACCCTCGTCATCGCGGTGCCGGCAGGGAACCCCGGCCGGGTCACCGGGCTCGAGAGCCTCGGCGATCCCGACCTCACGGTGCTGCTGTGCGCACCCGAGGTCCCGTGCGGCGCGGCCGCGGCGACGCTGCTCGACATTGCCGGCGTCCGCGTCGAGCCGGCGAGCATCGAGCAGAACGTCACCGCGGTGCTGACCAAGGTCGCCGCAGACGAAGCCGACGCCGGGCTCGTGTACGTGACCGATGTGCGCCAGGCGGAGGGCGTCGAGGCGATTCAGGCGGAGGGTGCCGCCGACGTCGTGAATAGATACCCTGTGACGATGCTCACCGATGCCGGGAACCCCGCCGCGGCGGCCGCGTTCCTCGACTTCGTGCTCAGCGACGAGGGTCGCGCCGTGCTGGCCGACTTCGGATTCGGAGCTCCGTGAGGCGAGCGCGCGATGCGGGCGGCTTCGTCCCGCGGATCCTGGCCGTGCCCGCACTCATCGGGCTCGCCCTGCTGGTGCTGCCGCTCAGCGCGCTCGTGCTGCGCGTCGAATGGTCGACTCTCTGGGCCGACATCACCTCTCCGCAGGCGCTGTCGGCGCTCGGACTGTCGTTGCTGACGGGTCTCATCGCCACGGTCGTCTGCATCGCACTCGGTGTGCCGCTCGCCCTCGTGATCGCGCGTGCGGGCCGGCGCACCGCGGGGATCCTGCGAGCGGTCGTCACCGTGCCCCTCGTGCTTCCGCCGATGGTCGGGGGCGTGGCGCTGCTCTTCCTCTTCGGTCGTTCCAGCTGGCTCGGAGGCGTGCTCGACGAGTGGGGTATCCGCGTGCCCTTCACGACCGGCGCCGTCGTGCTCGCTCAGGTGTTCGTCGCCCTGCCGTTCCTCGTGCTCGCCCTCGAGGGCGCGCTGCGCACCACGGGGGTCGGCTACGAGCAGGCCGCCGCGGCCCTCGGCGCCGGTCGCTGGACGATCCTGGGCAGGGTGACCCTTCCGCTCGCCGCCCCGGGACTCGTCGCCGGCATCGTGCTGTGCTTCGCCCGGGCGATCGGCGAATTCGGGGCGACCGCGCTCTTCGCCGGCAACGCCCCGGGCGTCACCCAGACCATGCCGCTCGCGATCTACACGGCCTTCAACGGCGCGGGCGTGTCTCAGGGGTCCGCGGTCGCTCTGTCACTGCTGCTGCTCGTGACGGCGATCGGCGCGCTGCTGCTCGTGCGCGCATGGCGGACGGAGCCCGTCCGATGAGCGGGGGTGCGCTCGAGGCGCGGATCGTCGTCGAACGGGGGCCGTTCCGCCTCGATGCCCACGTCACCGCCGCGGCCGGCGAGGTCGTCGCGCTGATGGGCCCGAGCGGCGCGGGCAAGTCGACCCTGCTCGGGGTCATCGCGGGGCTCGTGGGGATGACCGAGGGAAGGGTCGCGCTCGATGACCGCACCCTGGATGCCGCGCCCCGCCCGCGCACGCGTGTGACGCCGTCCGAGCGACGGATCGTGCTGCTCGGCCAGGAACCGCACCTGTTCCCGCATCTGTCCGCCCACGCCAACATCGCCTTCGGTCGTCGTGCGCGTGGTGCGACCGCCACCGTGGCGGGCGCCGAAGCCGACGAATGGCTCTGGCGGGTGGGGCTGGCAGGCATGGGCGACCGGCGGCCCGCGCAGCTGTCGGGCGGGCAGCAGCAGCGCGTGGCCCTTGCGCGCGCACTGGCGACGGCGCCGGCGGTGCTGCTGCTGGACGAGCCGCTCGCGTCCCTGGATCCCGAGACGGCGGGCGACATCCGCGCCGTTCTGCACGATCAGCTCGCGAGCACCCACACGACCGCGGTCGTGGCCACGCACGACGCGGTCGATGCGGTCTCGCTCGCCACGCGCCTCGTCGTCCTCGAGGACGGGCGCGTCACGCAGCAGGGGGCCGTGCGCGACGTGCTGGCGGGCCCCGCCACGCGCTTCGCAGCCGCCGTCGCGGGAGTGAACCGGGTGCCGGGTCGCGTGACGGCAGGACGCTTCGCCGCCGGAGCGCTCGAGCTCGCGGCATCCGGGATCGACGACGGCGCGGTCGCGGCCGTCTTCGCACCGTCGGCGGTCGCGCTCGAACGCGTCGAGGCCTCCTCGTGGACGGGGGTGCTGCGCCTGCCCGCGCCGTCGACGCCGGGCGACTGGTTCGCGAAGATCACGCGCCTCGAGCAGACGCCCGTCGGGGTGCGTGTGCGCACTGCCGACCCCGACGTCGCCGTCGATCTCTCGGCCGAGCGCACCGCGGGGCTCGGCCTCGCGCCGGGTCAGCCGGTGCTGCTGCGTGTCGCACCCGACGAGGTGCGGTTCGTCGGGGTGGGTGCATGACCTTCCGCATCCGCCCGTTCCGGTCCGGTGACGAACCGGCTCTCGCCGATATCTGCCTCAGGACAGCGGATGCCGGGGCAGACGCGACCGGCGTGTTCGAGGATGACCGCATCTGGGCCGAGGTGTTCGTGCTGCCGTATGTCGCACGGCATCCGGATCTGGCGTTCGTGCTCGAGTCGGACACGGGCGACGTCGTGGGCTACGTCGTCGCCACGGATGACACCCCCGCGTTCGAGGACTGGTTCCACGACGAGTGGTGGCCCGAGCGCGGCGCGCGCTGGCCGCGACCCGACGTCGAATCGACGAGGCAGGACGGCACGCTGATCTACGCCTACGGTCGTCGCGGCGGTGCCGAGCCGTACGGAACGGATCATCCCGCGCATCTGCACATCGATCTCCTGCCCGAAGCGCAGGGGCAGGGGTGGGGGCGCAGGCTCATCGAGACCGTGATGGACGAGCTTCGGTCGCGCGGCGTCGGCGGACTGCATCTCGCGACGTCGGCGGACAACGCGCGGGCTCTCGCGTTCTACCCCCGCCTCGGATTCACGCCTCTGGATTCGCATCCGGGTGTGCAGGCGTTCGGGATGATCCTGCGCTGACGATCAGACGATGCGGCCGTGCTCGATGCGGACGACCCGATCGACGAGCTCCGCCGGCACGGCCACATGCGAGATCAGCACGACGGCCTTGTCCTCGCCGATGGCGCTGAGCAGATCGACGAGCAGGGCGTCGGATGCCGCCGGGTCGACCCCGGCCGTCGGCTCGTCTAGCACGAGCACCGGGAACCCGCGCAGCAGCGCGCGGGCCAGCGCGATGCGCTGCGCCTGACCGCCCGACACGAGCGAGCCGCGCTCGCCGACGCGAGACGAGAGCCCGCCGCGCTCGCGGAGCCACGAGCCCAGGCCGACGCGGTCCAGCACGGCCTCGAGGTCTGCGTCGGTGGCATCCTCCCGGGCGAACAGGAGATTCTGGCGGATGTCTTCGTCGAACAACATGGGGCGCTGCTCGCAGAGGCCGACTGTGCGGCGCACGTCGTCGCCGGCCAGGCCGTGAACGGATCGCCCGTCGATCTCGTAGTCGCCGTCGGTCTCGAGGAACCGCACGAGAGCGTGCGCGAGAGTCGACTTTCCCGCTCCGCTGGATCCGACGACGAGAACGCGCTCGCCGGGCCGCACATCCAGGTCGACGCCGCGGAGAGCCGGGGAGCTCGCCCCCGGCCAGCGCACCGACGCGTTGCGCAGTCGGAGGCCGCGGCCGAGCGGGGGAGCGGAGCCCGTGGCGGGAACAGTCTCGCGCACGACCTCGCGGGGGACGGATGCCGGCACGGATGCGGTGATGCGCTGAGCCGAAGCCCGCACCTGCCGCCAGGACGAGGCGGCCAGCGGCACCGAGGCGAACACCTCGAACACCGCCATCGGCACGAGCACGGCGACGGCGAGCCAGGGCCCGTCGAGGGTCGGGGCCGACGCCGCCGTGACCGCGATCGCGGCGATGCACGCCGCGCCCGCGAGCAGAGAGACGACCGCAGCGGTGCCCGCCTGCGCGCCCGACCGACGCACGACGGCCTTCCGGACGGCGGCGTCGGCGGCTGCGATCCGCGCCCGGCTCTGCTCCTCGGCTCCGAAGGCGACGAGGACGTCGAGGCTGCCGATGTGATCCAGCACGGCATCCGCCAGTCGTGCCCGCAGCGGCGCGATCGCGCGCTCGGCGCGGGCGCCCGCCGCCCAGCCCCAGAACGTCGCGACGACGCCGGCGGCGAGGAGGCACGCCAGCAGGGTGAGCCCGGCGGGCCACCAGACGAGGGTGACGAACACGACGGCGCCGACGGCGACCGCGGCCGACGAGACCAGGGGCTGAACGACGCGCAGCGGCAGGTTCTGCAGGTCGTCCACGTCGTCCACGAGTGCGCCGAGCACGGAGCCGCGGCTCGTCCGGCCGAGTCCGTCGGGTGCGAGCGGAACCAGCTGCCGCACCATCGCGGCGCGGGTGCTCGCCAACTGGCCCAGCGCGGCGTCGTGGCCGGTGAGTCGTTCGAGGTAGCGGAACACCGCGCGGGTGAGGGCGAACAGCCGCACCCCGACCACGGCCACCGAAAGGTACAGGACCGGGGGCATCTCGCTTGCCCGGACGATGAGCCAGGCGCTGGTCGCCAGCAGGGCGACGGCGGATGCCTCCGAGACGAAGCCCGCGGCGAGCGCCGGCCAGAAGCGTCGCAGAGACGGCATCGCCCCGCGAAGCACCGCCCCGGTCGCTGAGCCCGTCGAAGCGTCGTCCGCCCTCACACGATCACCTCGCTCGGCTCGAGCCGCACGACGTCGTCGGCGATCGCCCGTGCGCTCTGTCGATGCGAGATCAGAAGCACCGCCGCGCCTTCGTCGGCGATCGTGCGGATGCCGGCCCACAGCCGAGCCTCGGTCTCGGGATCGAGGGCCGAGCTCGGCTCGTCCAGCGCGACGACATCCGCCCGTCCGCGCAGGCGACGGTAGAACGCGCGGGCGACGCCGACGCGCTGCGCCTGACCGCCCGAAAGCCCCGACCCCTGCACGCCCAGCTCGAGTCGGGGATCGATCTCGTCGGCACACGCGAGCGTGAGTGCCCGCTCGACGAGGGCGTGATCGGGTTCGGCCTCGCCCAGCGCGACGTTCGCCGTCACCGAACCGGTGACGAGTCCGGGCTGCTGGCCCGACCACGCGAGCCACGACGCGGGCGCGAGCCGCCGCACGTCGACCTCGTCGAAAGCCGCCATGCCGTCGAAGGTCGCCGCGCCGCGCAGTGCGGCGAAGACGCTGGACTTGCCGGCGCCGCTCGGTCCCTCGATCAGCGTCACGCGACCGCGGGCGGTGCGCAACGACACCGGTGCGAGGGTGAGGTCGCCGCGATGCACCGCGACGTCGTCGAGAACGAGGTGCGGCCCTTCGACGAGATCAGGGACCGGGTGGGAG
>JASDDH010000021.1 GCA_030407505.1 Planococcus sp. APC 4015 | reverse complement strand
GTCAGGCGGGGGAGTGGAGGAGGCGGAGGAAGTCGTCGTGCAGCACGCGGTTGGTGGCGAGCGACGAGCGCTCCGACAGCGAGTGCGCGCCCGAGAACGCCGTGAACGCTCCGCCGGCCTCGATGACGATCGGTGCGAGCGCGGCGATGTCGTACTCCTTGACGCCGAACTCGGCCACGAGTTCGAGGCGCCCTTCGGCCAGCAGCATGTAGGGCCACGCGTCGCCGTACCCGCGATCCCGCCACACCGCCGACGTCAGACGCTCGAGGGCGGGCAGTTCGCCGGCATCCCGCCACTGCTCGATGCTCTGGAAGCTCACGCTCGCGCGCGCGACGTCATCGACGTTCGAGACGGTGATGCGCTTCGGGTCGCCGTCGGGCGTGTTCGTCCACGCTCCGAGGCCGGATGCCGCCCACCAGCGCCGACCTATGGCCGGCTGGCTGACGACGCCCACACGGGGTACGCCGTCGATCGCGAGGGCGATCAGCACCGTCCACATCGGGATGCCCTTGAGGTAGTTGTGGGTGCCGTCGATCGGGTCGATGATCCACTGCCGGGCGCCTTCGCCGGTGGTGCCGAATTCTTCGCCCAGCACGCCGTCGTCGGGCCGCTCCGAGGTCAGAATCGCGCGGATCGCCTCCTCGGTAGCGAGGTCGGCGTCGGTGACGAACGTCGCGTCCGGCTTCGCCTGGACATCGAGGTCGGGTGAGTCGAAACGAGACATGGATGCCGCGTCCGCCGCATCGGCCAGGCGCAGCGCCAGTGCCAGATCATCGCTGAGATCACCCGCGTAGGGCGCGTCGAATGAGGCGGGCGAGGCGGGGGAGGTCACGTGTTCCAGGATAGGTCGCCGATCGGTGGCTCGATTTCCACGTGACGTGATCGTGATGCTAATGTTGACCCTCGGTTCGCCTCTTCGCGAATCACGCACCTCTAGCTCAATCGGCAGAGCAACTGACTCTTAATCAGTGGGTTCTGGGTTCAAGTCCCAGGGGGTGCACCACAGCGAAAACCCCCGGATCACGCCTTGCGCGGCCGGGGGTTTCGTCGTTTTCGACGCCTGTGGTCTGCGCGGTCTCGATGTCGGAGGTCGGTGAGAGTCTTGGTGCATGGGGACGGACGCGGGGACGCTGAGGGAAGCCGATCTCATCGTGCTCGACGGGCTCGTGTCGGCACTCGTCGAGACCCGCAAGGGCATCGCCGCATTCCAAGCCCTCGAGACTTCGCTCCTCGCCTCGGCGATGGCCCTCGGCGTGGACCGATCCGACGCCTCGCGGAGCGACGGCGACATGCCCCTGCGAGCGATCGCGGCTGAGGTCGGCGCGGCGCTCCGTGTATCCGACCGCACGGTTCAGCGTCGTCTGGGTGAGGCGAGCCGACTCGCCACCCGATTCCCCGTCACCCTCGCGGCACTCACCGAGGGGCGCATCAGCCGCGCTCACGTCGACGTGATCGTCGACGCCGGCGAGCGGCTCGACGAAGACGAGCGCATCCGATTCGAGACCGCGGCGATCGCCGTCGCCGAACGCGAGACCGCGGCACGTCTGCGTCCGATCGCCCGGCTCCTCGCCGAGCGGCTCATGCCGCAGATGCTCTCCGAGCGCCACGCGGCGGCGCGTGAAAGTCGATGCGTCGACGTACGCGACCTCGACGACGGGATGTCGCAGCTGCTGGCGGTGCTGCCGAGCACGCTCGCGCACGGCATCCGGTCTCGACTCACCGCCATGGCGACGGCGGTTGCTGACGCCGATGCGGCCGAGGAGCGGACCGTCGATCAGCTGCGCGCAGACCTGCTCGCCGACCTCGCCCTCACCGCAGACCCGCAGGGTCTCGACGAGCGCGGGCTCGTCGCTGAGATCCGCGCCGTCGTGCACGTCACGGTCCCCGCCCTCACGCTCGCTCGTGAAGACGGCGACGCGGCGATGCTCGAGGGATCGGCGCCGATCGACATCGATACGGCTCGACTGCTCTGCGCCGGTGAGACGTCGTGGGAGCGCGTGCTCACCCATCCGGTGACGCAGGCGGTGCTGGCGGTCGACACCTATCGGCCGACGGCAGAACTGCGGCGCCTGCTGCGCGCACGCGACCAGCGCTGCCGCTTTCCCGGTTGCCGGGTTCCCGCCCACCGCTGCGACCTCGACCATGTGCACGACCATGCGCTGGGTGGTGCGACAGCGCAGGCCAACCTCGCTCACGAATGTCGTCGACATCACGTTCTGAAGCATCACTCCGCCTGGACGGTTGTTCTGCATCCCGACCGCACGATGACGTGGACCAGCCCGACGGGACGCGAGTACCCCGACGCCGGGGTGCCACCGGGTGTCGCCTTCACCGATGACGGGGAATCGCCGCCGTTCTGATCCGGATGATGGAGCATGGCGCCGTCCGGCAGGATGACCGGCGCCACCGCGGCGGCGGTCGAGGGCGAGCTCGCCGGCGGGACGGATGCAGTCGCTAGCGTGAGCAGATGAGCGTCGATCTGCGCCCGATGATCCCCTCCGATGCCGAGATGCTCGGGTCGTGGGCTTCCGACCCCATCTTCTGCGACCACACCGGGTGGACTCGTCGCTCCGCTGTCGACGGAGCGATCGCATGGTGGCACGAGGCGATCGCCACGCCGGACCCGGATCTGATCCGACTGACGGTCGTCCGCGACGATGAGCCGGTGGGGTATGTCGATCTCCACGGCAGTGCCCCCGACACGCGCGAACTCGGCTTCGTCATCGGTCCCTCCGCACGGTGGGGCAACGGTCTCGGGTCGGCAGCCGCGCATGCCGGGCTCGCCTACGGGTTCGAGGTGATCGGGCTGTCCGTGGTCTGGGCAGAGGCGGTGCAGTCCAACACCGCCTCGATGCGGATCCTCCAGAAGATCGGGATGAACGACGCGGGACCGGGCTGCGAGGAGGAATTCCTCGGCATCATGTCCAGATACTCCCGGTTCAGCCTCACCCGCGACGAGTGGTCGCGCGGCCGGCGATGAGCCGGTTGGTCCCGACGATCGCCGCCCGGCGATGAGGTCAGAAGCTGTTCAGGCCGCGTCCCCGACGAGCACCGATGCGGCCTCGTCCGCGGCATCCGCTTCACGGGCATCCACCCGCGCGAGCGCGCGCCGACCGAACAGGATCGTGACGGCGGCGAGCACGACGGATGCCGCGGCGAACAGATACGGCACCGTCGGGCCGTAGGCGTGCCACAGCAGCGCCGCGATCGGAGGCGCGGCCGCACCGCCGAGGAACCGCACCGCGGAATACGCCGACGAGGCGACCGAGCGCGGCAGATCGGTGGCCTCCATGACCGACTCGGTGAGGATCGTGTTCATGATGCCCAGCAGCAGGCCGCCCGCGACGATGCAGACGACCAGGGCACCTGGATCGTTCACGACGAGACCGGCGACAACGAGGTCGACCGCCAGCAGAGGCAGCACGATCAGCATCGCGGTGGTGCGCGGCATCCATCGCAGCAGCAGCGGAGCCACCCAGACGCTGGTCACCGCGAGAGCCACCCCCCACCCGAAGAACGTCAGGCCGATGCCGAGGGCTCCGAAACCGAGCGGGAACGGCGAGAACGCCAGCAACACGAAGAAGCCGATGTTGTAGAACAGCGCGGTGACAGCCAGAACGGCGAGCGACGGGATGCGCAGCGCCCGGAACGGCGCCGCCAGCGACACCCGCTCCCGCTTCTCGTTCGGCGTCTGCAGCAGCACCAGCACGGCCACGAATGCCACCGCCATCAGCGCCACGACGCCGAAGAACGGGCCGCGCCAGCTGATCTCGCCCAGGATGCCCCCGAGCAGGGGACCGATGGCGATACCGAGCCCGAGTGCGGCCTCGTACAGGATGATCGCCGAACCGCTCCCGCCGGATGCCGCACCCACGATCGTCGCGAGGGCGGTCGAGATGAACAGCGCGTTGCCGAGCCCCCAGCCCGCGCGGAACCCGATGATCGCATCGACGCTGCCGCTCAGCGCGCACAGCAGCGCGAAGACGACGATGAGCGCGAGCCCGATGAGCAGGGTCGCCTTCGCGCCGATACGACTCGAGATCCAGCTGGTGATGAGCATCGCCAGGCCGGTCACCAGCAGATAGCTCGTGAACAGCATCTCGGTCTCGACCGGGCTCGCCTCGAGCGAGGCGGCGATCGCAGGCAGGATCGGATCGACCAGCCCGATCCCCATGAAGGCGACGACGCACGCGAACGCCACCGCCCACACCTGCGACGGCTGACGCCACACGCTCACCGTGCGGCCTCGACGTTCGAGGTGGCACGGGCGAGCACGCCCGCGGTGACGTGCAGAGCATCCCATTCCGCATCGGTCAGATCGGAGAAGTGCGGCGCGACTGCGGCGGTCAGCCGCAGCAGCCACGTCTCGAGGGCCTCGAGGCCGACCGGTGTGACCTGCACGAGCGTGACGCGCGAATCGGCGGCATCCGTCGATCTCTCGACCAGTCCGAGACCGTCCATCTGAGCAACCAGACGCGTCATCCCGGGTTGCGTCACCCGGCTCAGGCGGGCCATCTCGCCGACCCGCAGCGGACCGTTGTCGCGCAGGATCGTGAGCGCCCGCCACTGGGCGGCGGGTGCGTCATCGGCGGTCTCGAGAGCCGCGATGCGCGTGAGGGCGTGGGCGGCGACGATGAGGGTCTCGATGTCATGATCGTGCGTCATGAACTAAAGCATACCAAAGGTATATACCGAGGGTATGGATACCGGAGATCGGACAGCGACTTCTCGTCACTGCCCGATCGTCGCGGTCGGCGCTCAGCGCACGGCGTAGACGGCGCTGCCGATGATCACGGCCACGACCGTCGTCCAGCCGATGATCGCGACGGCCTGCCACAGAAGCACCCGCGCCTTCGCGACACCCGCGGCGGCGAGCATCGTGGCGGTGAACTGGGTGGGGAGCAGGAGCGGACCGAGAAGGCTGACGCCCGGCACCCCGTAGCGCTCGAACGCACGCTGGAACTTCTCGTTGCGCTTGCTTCCGCCGCTTGCAGCGGTGACCGGAGCGGAATCGATCGACGCGCCCGCGCCGACGCCGACCGCGGCGGTCTGTCGTGCACGGTGGCCTTTCACGACGGCGCTGCGGGCGCCCGAGCTGAGCAGCACGAGCACCGCGACGCACGCGAAATTGCCCACGATGGCCGCGATGACGGCGACGACGGGGTGGATGCCGCCCAAGATGCCGATCGTGGCAGCACCCTCACCCTCGATGAAGGGGACGGCGCCCGCGAGGGCGACGATGAGCGGCTGCACGAGCTCGGGCACCTGGGCGACCAGGTTCTGGAAGTTCTCGATGAGGTTCACGGGAGTGCTCCTTCGGATGGTGGGGGAGTCTGCGTCGCTGCTCCCCGGCGATGAATCCAGTTCAGCCGCCCGGGCATCCCCCCGGAAGTGCCGCTGTGTCAGCGCTTTCCGGGTGGTTCTCACGCCGCGGTCGTGACATCTGTCACGCCCGTATGGTGGACGGATGAGCACTGGATCGGATGCCGTCGCCATCGGCGCAGCCGCCCGTCGCCTGACCCGCGGCGTCACCGCCACCTGGTGGTACACGCTGTCGGCGGTCGTGTTCTTCGAGCTCATCCTGGCCATGAGCTGGACGCTCGCCGTTCTCGCTGCCGGCTTCCCGACCGCGGCGGTCGCGGTCGTCGGAATCGGCGGGCTCATCTGGCTCGCCTGCACCGTCCCGCTGCTCCTCGCGTACCGGCACCGCACAGAGCAGGCGCCCCTCGCGCGCTGGTCGATCGTGCTCGTGCCGCTGATCGCCTCGACGGGGTACGGAGTCGCAACGGGCCTCATCACGGGGCTGTGGGTCGTCGCCGCGTTCCCCGTGCTGCAGACCGTCGTGCTGTTCAACTGGCAGTCGGGCACCCGACTGCGCGTCGTGCTGGCCGCGACGGTACTGCTGATCGCTCTGTGCGTCGTGGACGGCCCCATCATCACGGCCAACAGCGGCCGGTCGAGCTGGTGGTTCGTCGTCTTCTACTCGACCTTCCTCCCCGCCATGACGGTGTTCTCGCTGTGGTGGTGGGACGTGCTCATCGCACTCGACCGTGCCCGGGCATCCGAGGCCAGACTCGCCGCGACCCAGGAGCGACTGCGGGTCGCGACCGACGTGCACGACCTGCAGGGCCACCATCTGCAGGTCATCGCACTGCAGCTCGAGCTCGCGGAGCGCCTGATGGCGACCGATCCGGATGCCGCACTGGCCCAGCTGCGCCTCGGACGCGCGAGCGTCGACGACGCACGGCAGGGCACCCGAGATCTCGCGACGCGGTTCCGGTCGGTCTCGCTGGGCGACGAGGTCGCGAACGCCGCCGACCTGCTGCGCGCGGCCGGCACGACGGTCGAGGTGTCGATAGCGGCGGATGCCGACCGCGCCCCCTCGGACGTGCTCGGGCCCGCGATCCGCGAGACCACGACCAACGTGCTGCGACACGGCGCCGGCGGCCGGGCCGGTCTGACGCTCCGCCGCGACGGATCGTCCTGGCGGTACGAGGTGGTCAACGACGTCGTGGCGGGTGCTGCACCGGCTCAGGACGGCGCCGGTCTCCCGGGACTCGCACGTCGGGCCGCCGAAGCCGGTGGCGCCCTGGAGATCCGTCGGGGCGATGACGACTTCTCGGTCGCGATCGTCGTCCCCGACGAGCAGGGTGGCGCCCGATGATCCGCGTGCTGCTCGCCGACGACGAGGGGATGATCAGATCCGCCCTCGCGGCGCTCCTCCGGCTCGAACCCGACATCGATGTCGTGGCGGAATGCGCCGACGGCGAAGAGGCGCTCGCTCGGGCGCTCGAGCTGAAGCCCGACGTGTGCCTGCTCGATCTCGAGATGCCCCACCTCGACGGCGTCGAGGTTGCCGAGCGACTCCGGCGCGTGCTCCCGACGCGCTGCGTCGTGGTGACCCGCCACGCCCGACCGGGCGTCCTGCGCCGAGCGCTCGCTTCGGGGGTGGCCGGGTTCCTTCCGAAATCGCGCGGAGCCGACGAAGTCGCCGCCGTCATCCGCCGCGTCGCCGCCGGAGCGCGCTACGTCGACCCCGAGGTCGCCGCCGATGCCCTGAGCGACGAGCGCTCGCCGTTGACCGACCGCGAACTCGACGTGCTGCGCGCCGGACGCCGGGGCGAGACGACCGGGCAGATCGCGAAGACGCTGTCGCTCGCCCCGGGAACTGTGCGAAATCACGTTTCGACGGTCCTCGGCAAGCTCGCCGTCACGACGCGCCAGCAGGCCGTGCTGATGGCCGAGGAGCGCGGCTGGATCTGACTGCGGCGGAAGCGCGGCGCGGCTGGGTCTGATCGCTGCGGCTCGGCGGCGCGGCTGGGTCTGACCGCTGCGGCTCCGCGGCGCGGCTGGGTCTGACCGTGTCGGCTCCGCGGCGCGGGGACATGACGTCGCGAATCGGTAACGACGCGCCCGCCGACTTGACGTCACGCTCGACATTTTCTACATTACGAGAACCTGAATCAGGTTTCAGGTATGCTCCTTGGAGCACGACATCCTTCCAATGGTGAAAGGCACGCACATGCGGGTTACGAAGAAGTTGCTCCTGGGTTCTGTGGTCGCCACGGCCGCCCTCGTCTTGGCGGCGTGCGCGCCGACCGCGAGCACGGGCGGAGACGGCTCGGCCGCCCCCGAAGGACCCGCCGAGGTCACGGTGGGCATCGTCACGAGCGAGACGGGGGCTCTGGCCGGCTACGGAAAGCAGTACCTCGACGCGTTCGAGGCCGGCCTCGCCTACGCGACCGACGGTACCGGCGAGGTCGACGGCACGACGATCGTCGTCGAGAACAGGGACGACGCCGGTGACCCCGACAAAGCCGTCACCGCCGTCAAGGAGCTCATCGGCGCCGGAGTCACGATCATCGCCGGCACCGCATCCTCGGGCGTCGCATTGGCCGTCGCCGAGCAGGCCGCGCAGAACAAGGTGCTCTACATCGCGGGTCCGGCCGCGGCCGACGCGATCACCGGCATCAACGAGTACACGTTCCGCTCGGGCCGTCAGTCCGCTCAGGATGTCGCGACCGCCGGGACCTTCCTCGACGACATCGAGGGCAAGACGATCACCGTCTTCGCCCAGAACAACGCATTCGGCACGGGCAACGAAGCCGCGGTCAACGCGATCCTCGGTGCCCAGGGTGCCACCGTGAACTCAGTTCTCGTCCCTGAGGACGCGACCGAGTTCACCCCGTTCGCCCAGCAGGTGCTCGCCGGCCAGCCCGACCTGGTGTTCGTCGCGTGGGCGGGAGCCACGTCGGGCGCGATGTGGCAGGCGATGAGCCAGCAGGGTGTCATGGACGAGATCCCCGTCGTCACCGGGCTCGGCGACGCGGCGACGTTCGGCGCCTACGGGGAGGCATCCGAGAAGATCAGCTTCCTCAACCACTATTTCCCGGGCGCATCCGACAACGAGATCAACGCGACGATGGTCGAGGCCATCGAAGCCGCGGGCGGCACGCCCGACCTGTTCAGCCCCGACGGCTTCAACGCGGCGATCATGATCGTCGAGGCGATCAAGGTCGGCAAGGGCGAGCCGGATGCCATGGTCGAGGCCCTCGAGGGATTCGAGTTCGAAGGACCCAAGGGCACGATGACGGTGCGCTCGGGCGACCACGCTCTCGTGCAGGACATGTTCCAGGTCAAGCTCGTCGCCGACGGCGCGACCTTCGTGCCCGAACTCGTCGACACCGTCTTTGCAGACGAGGTCGCACCCGCCGAGGCGGAGTAGACCATGAACGCCCCTGTCCCGTCCGCGCTCACGATCGAGGGCCTCGGCCTGCAGATCGGCGGAGCGACGATTCTGAAGGATGTCGCCCTCGACATCGCCGCGGGTTCGCTGGTCGGCGTGATCGGGCCCAACGGCGCCGGGAAGACCACGTTGTTCAACGCGATCTCCGGCCTCGTCAAGCCCACGTCGGGCCGGATCCTGATGCACGGCGCCGACATCACGTCGGCATCGGTGTCGGCCCGTGCACGGGCGGGACTGGGGCGCACCTTTCAGACGTCCAGCCTCTTCCCGAGGCTCAGCGTGCTCGAGAACGTGCGCCTCGCGGCGCAGGTCGGTCTCGGGGGCTCGGCGTCCCTTCTGCGGTTCCCGAAGAGAACGGATGCCGCGACCGAGCGCGCGCTCGCGAACCTCGACGCGGTCGGCCTCTCCCACAAGCTCGACACCGCGTCCGGCGACCTGTCTCACGGCGACAAGCGCAAGCTCGAGATCGCAGTGCTGCTGGCCACCGATGCGTCCATCGTGCTGCTCGACGAGCCGATGGCGGGTGTGGGCTCCGGTGACGTGCCGGGACTGGTCGAGAACATCCGCACCCTGCAGACCCAGAAGGGATGCACCGTGCTGATGGTCGAGCATCACATCGACGTGCTCATGGGACTCGTCCACAAGGTGGCCGTCATGTACTTCGGGAGCATCATCGCCTACGACACCCCCCAGAACGTCATGAACGACCCGCTCGTGCAGAGTGCCTACCTGGGCACCGCCGCATGAGTGCCGCCCCGATCCTCACCGTCGAAGGCCTCCGCTGCACAATCGCCGGCCAGCAGGTCGTGGAGGACGTCACGTTCGAGGTGCCGGCGACCGGCATCACCGCGGTGCTCGGCCGCAACGGTGTCGGCAAGACCTCGACGCTGCGAGGCATCCTGGGTCTCATCCAGCGCAAGGGACGCGTCACACTCGCCGGCGACCGCATCGACGGGATGCCGACCCACAAGGTCGTACGGATGGGCGTCGGCTATGTGCCCGAAGACCGCGAAGTGTTCGCGAAGCTCACGGTGGCCGAGAACCTCGCCCTCGCCGAGCGGCAGCGACACCCGCGGCGGGAGTTCGTCGCCGAGCTGTTCCCCGATCTCGTGCAGCGCCGCGACCAGCAGGCGGGCACGCTCTCGGGCGGTCAGCAGCAGATGGTCTCAGTCGCGCGGGCGCTGATGAACGACAACCGGATTCTGCTGGTGGACGAGCCGACCAAGGGCCTCGCGCCCAAGATCGTCACGCAGGTCGCCGACGCGCTGCTCGAGGCGTCGAAGACCGTGCCGATCCTGCTCGTGGAGCAGAACCTCGAGGTCGTGCGCCGGCTCGCACACGGCGCGATCGTCATCGGCGGCGGACGCGTGGTTCACACCGGCCGGGCCGCCGAGATCCTCGACGACGTCGATCTCACTCGACGCCTCCTCGGTGTGCACGCGGAGGCCCCGGTGGGCGATGCATCCAGCGACAGAAGGGAGTCGAGATGAGCACCCTCATCCTGACCCTCATAACCGGTGTGGGCCTCGGGGCCCTCTACTTCCTCGTCGCGAGCGGCCTGAGCTTGATCTACGGCCTCATGCACGTGCTGAACTTCGCCCACGGCGCGTTCCTCACGCTGAGTGCGTTCGTCGGCTGGTCTGTCGCCCAGGCGCTCGGCGCCGACACCTGGGGGTCGTTCCTGCTGTCGGTGCTCGTGGGGGGCCTCGTCGGTGCGGTGTTCGCCACGGTGACCGAACTCGCCCTCATCCGGCCCTTGTACGAGCGGCACATCGAACAGGTGCTCGTCACCGTCGGTCTCTCGTTCGCATCCGTCGCCCTGTTCGAAGGCATATGGGGAACCGACCCGATCAACATCTCGGGTCCGGCATGGCTCAGGCAGACGACCGACGTGTTCGGCGCCCGCATTCCGAACACGTACTGGGTGCTGATGATCGCCGCCGTGCTGGTGCTGGCCGCACTCGTGCTGTTCCTGCAGAAGACGCGCTACGGCATGATCATCCGGGCCGGGGTCGAGAACCGCTCGATGGTCACGGCGCTCGGCATCGATGTGCGCACGTCGTTCACGCTCGTCTTCGCGATCGGCGGAGCCGCGGCAGGCGTCGGGGGAGTCCTCGCGATGCACTACTCGACCTTCGTCTCAGCCCACCTCGGGCAGACGCTGCTCATCTTCGCGTTCATCGTCACCGTCGTCGGTGGTCTCGGCTCGCTCACCGGAGCCGCCATCGCGTCAGTGGTCGTCGCCGTTCTGCAGCAGTTCGCGAACTTCTACCTCGGCGGCACCGGCGACTTCATCGTCGTCATCCTGCTCGCGCTCGTGCTGCTCGTGCGGCCCAGCGGAATCCTCGGGAGGAAGGCATGACCCTTCGACACGCTCAGGGACCGACAGCACCTCAGGGAGCCCGGATGCGCAGGTTCGTACCGGCTGTCGTGGGCTCGCTGCTCGTCGCGTTCATGGCGGTGCTGCCGCTGCTGAACATCTCGATCCCCGGCATCCTGCCCACGCCCACCTACATGCCCGGAACCCTCGCGCTGCTCTCGCTGTGCATGGTGTTCGCCGCCCTCGCACTCTCGTACAACCTGCTGCTCGGATCGGGGGGCATGCTCTCCTTCGGGCACGCCCTGTACTTCGGCGCCGGTGCGTACGGTCTGGGCATCGCACTCGAGCATTTCGGCGTGCCGCTGTGGCCAGGTGTGTTCATCGCGCTCATCGGCGGCATGGTCATCGCTCTGCTCACCGGTGCCGTGGCGATGCGCGTGTCGGGCATCCCGTTCGCGATGGTGACGCTCGCTTTCGCACAGGCGGGGTCGGTGCTCGTGCGCCGCAACGCCCAGGTCACCGGCGGAGAAGAAGGGCTGAGTCTGCCGACCGAGCAGGTGCCCGACTTCTTGATCGGCGTCGTGAACACGCGCAACCTGTACTGGTTCGCCCTCGTGGTGCTCGTGATCGTGTACCTCGTGACCCTGTGGGTCGACACGTCCCGCCTCGGACACCTCGCCCGCGCGACGCGAGAGAACGAACAGCGGGTGACCGTTCTGGGCCTACGGCCCTACCGCATCAAGCTGATCGTGTTCGTGATCGCCGGGGTGCTCGCGAGCCTCGCCGGCGTCGCCTACATGCTGTTGCAGTCGGGCACGGTGCCGCGAGCGGTGTCCGCCGATCTGACGATAACGGTGCTCGTGATGGTGGTGCTCGGTGGCGTGGGGTTCCGTTGGGGTGCCATCGTGGGGGGTGTGCTCTACACGCTCCTCGATCAGCGCCTTACGGTGCTCGCCGGATCCGAGGTGATCGCCGGGCTCCCGGACGTGCTCCGCATCCCGCTGTCGGAGCCGCTGTTCATCCTGGGCATGCTGTTCATCCTCGTGGTGATGTTCCTGCCCGGAGGCATCGCCGGCACTCTCGAAGCGATCGCGCGCCGCCGTCGCGGCGAGCGCGCCCGGGGGGCGCTTCGCGCCATCGACGAGACGGATGCCGGCGCCGAAGCGCGCGTCGAGGTGCGCTCGTGATGTGGGACGACACCCCGGCCGACGGTGCGCACACGGTCGGACGCTGGCTCTCCGACCGTGCCGTGCGCTCGCCGAAGCGCATAGCGATCGACGACCGCGGCGTCACGATCGACTACGCCACGCTCGCCCGACGTGCCGTCGCGCTGGGCGAGCGTCTGCGCGTCGCCGGCTACGGACCCGGGCATCGTGTCGCGACCGTGTCAGGCAATTCCAGTGACCACGTCGTGGCGTTCTTCGGCTGCGCACTCGCAGGCGTCGCCTTCGTGCCGCTGTCGTGGCGTCTGACGCCGCGCGAGCTCCGCGGAGTCATGGCGCGCTCGACGCCCGCACTCGTGCTCGTCGAGGACGAGCACGCGGCGCTCGCGGGCGAGGCGCTGCGTGAGCTCTCCACGCGGCCACCCGTCGCCGCCCTCGGCACGACGGGTGTCGAGGCGGGGGTGCCGAACTCCGCTGACCCGCGCACGCCGCGCGCCGTGCGCGACGACGACCCGCTGTTCGTCATCTTCACGTCGGGAAGCGAAGCGGCGCCCAAGGGCGTCGTCCTCACACACGCCAACTGCTTCTGGAACAACCTCGCGCTCGCTCAGGCGCTGCCGATCACCGGCGACGACGTCGTGCTCGCCATGTTGCCCCAGTTCCACGTCGCCGCCTGGAACTGCCAGCCGCTGCTCGCCTGGTGGGTGGGTGCGACGGTGGTGCTCGAACGGTCCTTCCAACCCAGCCGCGCGCTGCAGCTCATCGCCGAGCGCCGTGTCACCACCATGATGGGAGTGCCGACCCAGTACGCGATGCTCGCCGACGATCCCGCGTGGGCCGCGACCGACGCCTCTTCGCTGCGGCTCGCGCTGGTCGGCGGGGCGACGATGCCGACGGCGGTGCAACAAGCGTGGTCCGACCGCGGCATACCGCTCACCCAGGGCTACGGACTCACCGAGGCCGCACCCAACGTGCTGCACCTGCCCGCCGCCGAGGCGCAGGCGTTCCCCGGCGCCGTCGGCCGACCCTATCCCCACGTCGAGGTGCGCCTCGTCGACCCCGATACGCTGCTGCCCCTCGACGGCGAGGCGACCGGCGAGCTGTGGGTGCGCGGCCCCAGCGTCTTCGCGGGCTACCTCGACGATGACGCCGCCACTCGAAAGGCGATGAGCGGCGCCTGGTTGCGTACCGGCGACCTCGCGCACCGTGACGTCTCGGGCGTGCTGCGCATCGTCGACCGCATCAAGGACATCTTCATCTCGGGTGGTGAGAATGTCGCCCCCGCCGAGGTCGAGTTCGCTCTCGTGCTGCATCCGCTCGTCGATGCGGCTGCGGTCGTGGGCGTGCCCGACGACGTGTGGGGCGAGCGCGGTGTCGCGTTCGTCGTTCGGGCAGCCGACGCCGCGCTGTCGACCGACGAACTGCTCGCGCACGCGCGTCGCAACCTCGCGGCCTTCAAAGTGCCGGTGCACGTGGAGTTCGTCGAGAGCCTGCCGCGCTCGACGATCGACAAGCTCGCCCGCTCGCGCCTGCGGGATCGGGCCAGGCGGCTGCGGGCGGAGGGAAGCCATGAGTCTCCACGATGAACGTATTGACGACGAGGCCGTGATCGTGTCGTCGGCCACCGGCAGGCCCCTGACCAAGCGCGGCGAAGCGACTCGCCTGCGACTGCTCGAGGCGGCTGAGGTCGTCTTCGCCGACCAGGGCTACCACGAGGCATCCATCGTCAAGATCACGGAGCGCGCGGGAATCGGCCTGGGAACGTTCTACCTGTACTTCGACAGCAAGCAGTCGATCTTCGAGGCGCTCGTGATCGATCTCAACCGTCGCGTGCGTCACTCGATGACCGAGGCGATGGCCGGAGCCCCTTCACGCCTCGAGGCCGAACGCGCGGGATTCCGCGGATTCTTCCGCTTCACCGCCGAGCACCCGGCGCTGTACCGCGTGGTGCGCGAGGCCGAGTTCGTGTCACCTGATGTGCTGCGCCTTCACTACACCCGCATCGTCGACGGCTACGAGGCGGGTCTGCGGGCTGCGCAACAAGCCGGCGACGTCGATCCGATGCTCGACCCCGCGATCGCCGCGTGGGCGCTCATGGGAATGGGCGAGCTCATCGGCATGCGCTTCCTGCTGTGGGAACGCGACGCCGAGGGCACACCTCCCGCCGAACTCGACCACGCCGTGTTCGACGCGATGATGCGGTTCATCGACAACGCGCTCGCGCCGCGCGCCGCGCAGAAGGGTGACGAAGCATGATCGAGCAGGATCTCGCCGGCAGACGCGCGCTGGTGACGGGCGGGGGCGGCGGCATCGGCCTGGCGTGCGCACACGAATTCGCCCGACGCGGTGCGCACGTCACGATCGCCGATCTGAACGCGGATGCCGCCCACGCCGCCGCCGGTGAGGTCGGCGGCGACGCCTGGGTGGTCGATCTGTCCGAGACCAGCGCGCTCGACGACCTGACGCTCGACGTCGACATCCTCGTCAACAACGCCGGCATCCAGCGCGTGAGCCCGATCCCCGAGTTCGACCCCGACACGTTCCGCCTGCTGTTGCGCCTCATGCTCGAATCGCCGTTCCTGCTCGTGCGGGCTGCGCTTCCGGGCATGTACGCGAAGGGCTGGGGGCGCATCATCAACATCTCGAGCGCGCACGGACTCCGGGCCAGTCCCTTCAAATCCGCGTACGTGTCGGCCAAGCACGGACTCGAAGGTCTCTCGAAGGTCACCGCCCTCGAAGGCGCAGCGCACAGAGTCACGAGCAACTGCATCAACCCCGCGTACGTGCGTACGCCCCTCGTCGAGAAGCAGATCGCCGATCAGGCCGTCTTCCACGGCATCCCCGAGAGCGAGGTGGTGGAGAAGATCATGCTCACCGAGATGGCGATCAAGCGCCTCGTCGAGCCGGATGAGGTGGCCTCTCTCGCCGGGTGGCTGGCCTCCGACAAGGCCGCAATGGTCACGGGCGCGTCGTACACGATCGACGGCGGATGGACAGCGCGATGAGCGATCACACGTACCGCACGCTCGACGTCGCCGTCACCGGCGGAGACCTGAGGGTCGCCGTCTGGGACCCGGTGGGCGATCCGACCGACGACGTGCTGCTGATCCACGGCGTGACCTCATCGCACCTGGCCTTCCCGTTCGTCGTCGAGGGACTCCCCGGCATCCGGGTCGTAGCCCCCGACCTGCGCGGGCGCGGCGCCAGCAACGCACTCACCGGTCCTGCGGGGCTGCGCGCGCACGCCGACGACCTCGCCGCGGCGCTGGACGCCCTCGGCATCGACAAGACCCTCGTCGTCGGGCATTCGATGGGCGCCTTCGTCGCCGTCGTGTTCGCCCACCGGCATCCCGAACGCGTCTCGCGTCTGCTGCTCGTGGACGGCGGTCTGCCGTTGGACGTTCCGAGCGGTTTGGATGCCGACGAGCTGATCGCCCGTGTGCTCGGACCGACGGGCGCGCGACTGTCGATGCGGTTCGCCGATGTGGGGGAGTACCTCGCCTTCTGGCGCGACCACCCCGCGTTCCGCCGCGACTGGTCGCCCGAGCTCGAGCACTATCTCGCCTACGACCTCGTTCCGGACGGCTCGGCGCTCCGCCCGGCGACCAGCTATGCGACCACCGCCGAGGACACCGTCGACATGAACACGGGCGACACGCTGCCGTCGGCGCTCGACGCGCTGACCCACCCGACGGCGCTCGTCACGACCTCACGGGGGCTGCAGGACGAAGCCCCCGGGCTCTACGCGCCGCAGCATCTCGCCTCGATCCTCGAGCGCCATTCCGACGTCCGTCACGAGCGGCTCGACGGGTTCAACCACTACACCGTCGTGCTGTCGCGCGACGGAGGAGCTGCGGTGGCCTCTCGCATCGAGCGGGAACTGGCGGCGACGCGGGGTGGAGGCTGACCGAACGCCCGCGCGCTCAGGGTCAGCGGGCGAGACGCTTCTTCAGCAGCTTCTTCTCGTCACCCGACACCGGCGAGTCAGCTGAGATCAGGTGCCCCTTCGACGCGCGGCGGGTGTCGACGATCGATCCGATCGCGAGGGCGAGGGTGATGCCCCAGCTGAGCCACGCGAGAGCCTCGCGCCAGGTGAACACCGAATCGCGGGATCCGCGCAGCAGGGTCATGCCGCTCATGATCGCGCCGAGGATGCCGGTGCCGAAGAGGTACTTGCGCATGCGTCAACGCTACCCAATGACCGGGCCGGGTGCGCCGATTGCGTGCCGATCGGCGGGATAGCCTGGAAGAACCGGACGCCAGCGAGCATCGACAGTGAGGTTGCATCTGTGACACCCCCGCCAGATCCCGACGCCGATCCGCGCGCGGACTTCGTCGTCGTCGCCAATCGCCTTCCCGTCGACCGTGTCGTCGGTCCGAACGGCGAGGAGTCGTGGCGGACGTCCCCCGGGGGACTCGTCACCGCCCTCGAACCGGTCATGCGCGAGACGCACGGAGCATGGGTGGGATGGCCCGGGCAGCCCGACCTCGAGCACGAGCCGTTCGACTTCGACGGCACCCGCCTCATCCCCGTCATGCTCACCGCCGAAGACGTCGAGCTGTACTACGAGGGCTTTTCGAACGACACGATCTGGCCGCTCTACCACGACGTCATCGCCGCCCCGCGATACCGCCGCGTGTGGTGGGAGGCCTATGTGCGGGTCAACGAGCGGTTCGCCGAGGCGACGGCCGCCGCCGCGGCCGAGGGCGCGACGGTCTGGGTGCAGGACTACCAGCTGCAGCTCGTGCCGAAGCTCCTCCGCGAAGCGCGACCCGACCTCACGATCGGCTATTTCCACCACATCCCGTTCCCGGCATACGGACTGTATTCGCAGCTGCCCTGGCGACGGCAGGTGCTCGAAGGGCTCCTCGGCGCCGACGTCATCGGCTTCCAGCGGGTGGCCGATGCCGGCAACTTCGCGCGCGCCGTGCGGCGTCAGCTCCGCTACGAGACCAAGGCCACCGGCATCCGGGTGCCGCAGGCCGACGGCACCGAGCGCACCGCCCTGGCGAAGGCGTTCCCGATCTCGATCGACACGGCGTCCTACGTCGAACTCGCCCAGCGTCCCGACATCCGTGCGCGCGCGGTCGAGATCCGCGAAAGCCTCGGAAACCCGAAGCGCATCCTCCTCGGCGTCGACCGGCTGGACTACACGAAGGGCATCCGGCACCGCCTCAAGGCCTTCGGAGAGCTCGTCGAAGACGGCCGCGTGAGCGTCGAGGACGCCACGCTCGTGCAGGTGGCGAGCCCGAGCCGGGAACGCGTGCAGGCCTACATCGAGCTGCGCGACGAGATCGAGCTCATGGTCACTCGCGTCAACGGCGACAACGACACGCTCGGCCACAGCGCCATCCGCTACCTGCACCAGGGCTTCCCCCGCGAAGAGATGGTCGCGCTCTACCTCGCCGCCGACGTGATGCTCGTCACCGCCCTCCGCGACGGGATGAACCTCGTCGCCAAGGAGTACGTCGCCTGCCGCACCGACAACCGCGGCACTCTCGTCCTCAGCGAGTTCGCCGGCGCCGCCGACGAGTTCGGCACGGCGCTGCGCATCAACCCGCACGACATCGACGCGCTGAAGGACACGATCCTGCGTGCGATCGAGATGCCCGCGGCCGAGCAGGGGAGACGGATGCGCGCGATGCGGCGCAAGGTGATCGACAACGACGTGGCCGCGTGGTCGCACTCGTTCCTCGAGGCGCTCGAGGCCTCGCGCGCACAGGCGACGGGGTCCGAGCGATGAGCGCCCGCGCCGATGCGGTGCGTCGGGTGGCGGCATCCGATCGCCTGCTCGTGGCCCTCGACTTCGACGGTACGGTGTCTCCGCTCGCGGACGACCCCATGGCGGCGCGCATGATCCCGGCTGCGCGAGCGGCCATCGAACGCCTCGCCGCGCTTCCCGACACTGTCGTCGCCTTCGTGTCGGGCCGCAGCCTCGCCGACCTGCGCGAGATCTCCGAGCACGGCGACGACTCGCCGGTGTATCTGGCGGGCAGCCACGGCGCCGAGTTCTGGACGCCGGGGGAGGGAGCGGGGGATTCCGCAGCCGACGACGCCGACGCCGACCTGCGCGACGACCTGCTCGCCCGCGCGATCGAGGCGACATCGGGGATGGACGGCGTGTGGATCGAGCCGAAGGCGTTCGGCCTGGGTGTGCACACCCGCATCGCGACTCCGGAGACAGCGGATGCCGCCAACGCCGCCGTCGACGCGATCATCACCGCCGAGGCCCCGCACTGGCGGCGCCGCACCGGCAAGGACATCGTCGAGTACGCGTTCCGACACGAGGGCAAGGACTCGGCGATCGCGGCCCTGCGCGAGCGGCTCGGCGCGACCGCCGTCGTCTTCGCCGGCGACGACGTCACCGACGAGGATGCCCTGCGCACGCTCGGTGCCGACGACCTGGGGGTGCGCGTGGGCGCGGGGCCGAGCGCGGCATCCGTCTTCGTGGCAGACGTCGAAGATATGGCGAGTCTGTTGGAGAGCGTCGCGACCGAGCGGGCTGCTGTACGGGAATAGGCTTACGACATGCCCGAGGATCGTACAGACATCGACATCAAACCTCGCAGCCGCGTCGTCACGGACGGCATCGAAGCCACGACGTCGCGCGGAATGCTCCGCGCCGTCGGCATGGGCGACGAGGACTGGGACAAGCCGCAGATCGGCATCGCGTCGAGCTGGAACGAGATCACCCCCTGCAACCTGAGCCTGGATCGGCTCGCGCAGGGCGCGAAAGAGGGCGTGCACGCCGGCGGCGGCTACCCGCTGCAGTTCGGCACGATCTCGGTCTCGGACGGCATCTCGATGGGCCACGAGGGCATGCACTTCTCGCTCGTGTCGCGCGAGGTCATTGCCGACTCGGTCGAGACGGTGATGATGGCCGAGCGCCTGGACGGATCGGTGCTGCTGGCCGGCTGCGACAAGTCGATCCCCGGCATGCTCATGGCCTCTGCCCGCCTCGACCTGTCGAGCGTCTTCCTCTACGCCGGGTCGATCGCGCCCGGCTGGGTCAAGCTCTCGGACGGCACCGAGAAGGACGTCACGATCATCGACTCGTTCGAGGCCGTCGGCGCGTGCCTCGCGGGCAAGATGAGCGAGGAAGACCTCAAGCGCATCGAGTGCGCGATCGCCCCGGGCGAAGGCGCGTGCGGCGGCATGTACACGGCCAACACCATGGCCTCCGTCGCCGAGGCCCTCGGGCTCTCGCTCCCCGGCTCCGCCGCCCCGCCGTCGGCCGACCGTCGCCGCGACTACTACGCGCACCGCTCCGGCGAGGCGGTCGTCAACCTGCTGCGCCAGGGCATCACGACGCGCGACATCCTCACGAAAGAGGCGTTCGAGAACGCGATCGCCCTCGCGATGGCGCTCGGCGGCTCGACGAACGTGGTGCTGCACCTGCTCGCCATCGCCCGCGAGGCCGAGGTCGAGTTGAGCCTCCACGACTTCAACCGCATCGGCGACAAGACTCCCCACGTGGCTGACATGAAGCCCTTCGGCAAGTACGTCATGAACGACGTCGACCGTCACGGCGGCATCCCGGTCATCATGAAGGCCATGCTCGACGAAGGCCTCCTGCACGGCGACGCGCTCACGGTCACCGGCAAGACGCTCGCCGAGAACCTCGCCGATCTGAACCCCGACCCCGTCGACGGCACGGTCATCCACACGTTCGACAACCCCATCCACGAGAAGGGCGGCATCACCGTCCTCCACGGTTCGATCGCCCCCGAGGGCGCCGTCGTGAAGTCCGCCGGCTTCGACGCCGATGTGTTCGAAGGCCCCGCGCGGGTGTTCGAGCGCGAGCGGGCGGCGATGGACGCGCTGGAAGCCGGCCAGATCGCGGCCGGCGACGTCGTGGTGATCCGCTACGAGGGCCCGAAGGGCGGGCCCGGCATGCGCGAGATGCTCGCGATCACCGCGGCCATCAAGGGCGCCGGGCTCGGAAAAGATGTACTACTCTTGACGGACGGACGATTCTCAGGCGGCACAACCGGCCTGTGCATCGGCCACATAGCACCCGAAGCGGTCGACGCAGGTCCGATCGCCTTCGTGCGCGATGGTGATCTGATACGGGTCGATATCGCGGCTCGCACGCTCGACCTACTCGTCGACGATGAAGAGCTCGCCTCCCGCCGTTCTGGCTGGGAGCCGCTACCTCCGCGCTATACCCGTGGCGTCCTTGCCAAGTACTCCCGTCTCGTGCGCTCTGCTGCAGAGGGCGCGACGACCGGCTGAGCCGCACCCCACCACGGTGGTGGAGCGGCGCAGAAGCCGCGTACCGACATCTGAAACTCGAGGATCCTCACCATGCCCGCCGAAACCCTGTCGGCCGTTCCCCGGCCACCCGCCCGCACCCAGGCTGCGCCCGTGCTCACGGGTGCACAGGCCGTCGTCCGCTCGCTCGAGCTGCTCGGCGTGACCGACGTCTTCGGTCTGCCGGGCGGCGCGATCCTCCCCGTCTACGACCCGCTGATGGACTCCACGGCGCTGCGTCACATCCTCGTGCGCCACGAGCAGGGTGCCGGTCACGCCGCCGAGGGCTACGCGTCCGCGTCCAACAAGATCGGCGTCGCGATCGCGACGTCCGGTCCGGGCGCCACCAACCTCGTCACCGCGATCGCCGACGCCTACATGGACTCGGTGCCGATCGTCTGCATCACCGGCCAGGTCTTCTCTAACCTGATGGGGACGGATGCCTTCCAGGAGGCCGACATCGTCGGCATCACGATGCCGATCACCAAGCACTCGTTCCTCGTGAAGGACGCCTCCGAGATCCCCGGTGCGATCGCCGCAGCGTTCGAGATCGCCGGCACCGGACGCCCCGGCCCGGTTCTCGTCGACATCACGAAGGACGCCCAGCAGGCCGAGGCCCCCTTCATCTGGCCCCCGAAGATCGACCTGCCCGGGTATCGTCCCGTGACCAAGGCCCACGGCAAGCAGATCCAGGCCGCGGCCCAGCTGATCCTCGAGGCGAAGAAGCCCGTGCTCTACGTCGGCGGCGGCGTGATCCGCTCCCAGGCCTCGGCCGAGCTGCTCGCCCTCGCCGAGGCGACAGGGGCGCCGGTCGTCACGACGCTGATGGCCCGCGGCGCATTCCCCGACTCGCACCCGCAGCAGCTCGGCATGCCGGGCATGCACGGCACGGTGCCCGCCGTGCTCGCGCTGCAGGACGCAGACCTGCTCGTCTCGCTCGGTGCCCGCTTCGACGATCGCGTCACCGGCAAGGCGGCGCTGTTCGCCCCCCACGCCAAGGTCGTGCACGTCGACATCGACCCGGCCGAGATCGGCAAGATCCGCGCGGCCGATGTGCCGATCGTGGGCGATCTGAAGGACGTGCTCGTGGACCTCGAGGCCGCGTTCGCCAAGGCGTCGGGCGGCGACAAGCCGGACATCACCGACTGGTGGGCGTTCCTCGACGGTCTGCGCGCCGAGTTCCCGCTCGGCTACACGCAGCCCACCGACGGCCTCATGTCCCCGCAGTACGTGATCTCCCGCATCGGCGAGCTGACCGGACCCGAGGGCGTCTTCGCCTCGGGTGTCGGACAGCACCAGATGTGGGCGGCGCAGTTCATCAAGTACGAACGTCCGAACGCGTGGCTCAACTCGGGCGGCGCCGGCACGATGGGCTACTCGGTTCCTGCTGCGATGGGGGCCAAGGTCGCCGAGCCCGACCGCCAGGTGTGGGCGATCGACGGCGACGGGTGCTTCCAGATGACCAATCAGGAGCTCGCGACCTGTGCGATCAACAACATCCCGATCAAGGTCGCGATCATCAACAACTCGAGCCTGGGCATGGTGCGCCAGTGGCAGACGCTGTTCTACGACGGCCGCTACTCGCACACCAACCTGAACACCGGCCACGGCAGCATCCGCATCCCCGACTTCGTCAAGCTCGCCGAGGCGTACGGCTGCCTCGCGATCCGCGTCGAGAAGGAAGAAGACGTGGATGCCGCGATCAAGACGGCCCTCGAGACGAACGACCGCCCCGTGGTGATCGACTTCGTCGTGAGCGCCGACGCGATGGTGTGGCCGATGGTCCCGCAGGGCGTCAGCAACAGCTACGTGCAGTACGCACGCGACCACGCTCCGGCGTTCGAGCAGGGGGACTGAGATGTCGACGCACGTTCTGAGTCTCCTCGTCGAGGACAAGCCGGGTCTGCTGACCCGTGTCGCCGGGCTCTTCGCCCGTCGCGGCTTCAACATCGAGTCCCTCGCCGTGGGCGTGACCGAGGTGCCGGGGCTGTCCCGCATCACGGTCGTCGTCGACGTCGACCAGCTGCCGCTCGAGCAGGTGACCAAGCAGCTCAACAAGCTCGTGAACGTCATCAAGATCGTCGAGCTCGACTACGCGGCATCCGTGCAGCGCGAGCACGTGCTCATCAAGGTCAAGGCCGACAACCAGACGCGGTCCAACGTGCTCGAGGTCGTGACCCTCTTCCGCGCATCGGTCGTCGACTACTCGCCCGACGCGATCGTCGTCGAGGTCACCGGCGACAAGGGCAAGGTCGAGGCCTTCCTGCGCGCGCTCGAGCCGTTCGGCATCAAGGAGCTCGCGCAGTCGGGCCTGCTCGCGATCGGCCGCGGCGGCAAGTCCATCACCGAGCGCGTGCTGCGCGGCTGAGCCGCGGCATCCCCTACCTGTCTTCAGAACCCAGAAATCAAGGAGAAACACCCATGGCTGAGATCTTCTACGACGCCGACGCCGATCTGTCGATCATCCAGAGCAAGAAGGTCGCGATCGTCGGCTACGGCTCACAGGGCCACGCCCACGCGCAGAACCTGCGCGACTCGGGCGTCGAGGTCGCCATCGCCCTCAAGGACGGTTCGAAGTCGACCGCCAAGGCCGAGGAGGACGGCTTCGAGGTCAAGTCGGTCGCCGACGCGACCGAGTGGGCCGACGTCATCATGATCCTCGCGCCCGACCAGCACCAGCGCGGCATCTTCACCGACTCGATCAAGGACAAGCTGACCGAGGGCAAGACCCTCGCCTTCGCGCACGGCTTCAACATCCGCTTCGGCTACATCGACACCCCCGAGGGCGTCGACGTGATCCTCGTCGCCCCGAAGGCTCCCGGCCACACGGTGCGTCGCGAGTACGTCGCCGGTCGCGGCATCCCCGACATCATCGCCGTCGAGCGCGACGCCTCGGGCACCGCGTGGCAGACCGCCCTCTCGTACGCGAAGGCGATCGGCGGCACGCGCGCCGGCGTCATCAAGACCACCTTCACCGAAGAGACCGAGACCGACCTGTTCGGCGAGCAGTCGGTGCTCTGCGGTGGCACGTCGCAGCTCGTCCAGTACGGCTTCGAGACGCTGGTCGAGGCCGGCTACCAGCCCGAGATCGCCTACTTCGAGGTGCTCCACGAGCTCAAGCTCATCGTCGACCTCATGTGGGAGGGCGGCATCGCCAAGCAGCGCTGGTCGATCTCCGACACCGCCGAGTACGGCGACTACGTCTCGGGCCCGCGCGTCATCGACCCGCGTGTCAAGGAGAACATGCAGGCCGTGCTCGCCGACATCCAGTCGGGCGCGTTCGCGAAGCGCTTCATCGACGACCAGGATGCCGGTGCTCCCGAGTTCCTCGCCCTGCGTGCGAAGGGCGCCGATCACCCGATCGAGGCGACCGGCAAGGAGCTCCGCTCCCTCTTCGCGTGGAAGCAGACCGACACGGACTACGTCGAGGGCAGCGCAGCCCGCTAGTCGAGACGGTTCAGGTCGAGTAGCGGCGAAGCCGCGTATCGAACCAGCCGCCCGCTGTTCCCGGAGAATTCTCGGCGCACCCCGCCGAGGACGGCTTGCAAGAGCCACACGGAGCCCGGCCCCTTACAAGGGGGCCGGGCTTCCGGCGTCGACGGTGGTTATCCTGATCGCATGATCGAGCCCCTCGTCGTCGAGATCGCCGTTCAGGATGCCGCGGGCGCGCGTTCCGCGCTCGCCCACGGCGCCGACCGCCTCGAGCTGTGCCAGGCGCTCGGCGTCGGCGGTCTGACGCCGTCGTGGGGACTGCTGCAGTCCGTCGTGGACGCCGTGGAGCCCAGGCTCGTGAACGTGCTCGTGCGTCCGCGCGGCGGAGGATTCGTCTACACCGACGAAGAGGTCGCGGTGGTCGCTTCCGACATCGCCGCGAGCACGGCCCTCGGCGTCGGCGGCGTGGTCGTGGGTGCCCTGACGGTCGAGGGTCTCGTCGACCGCGAGGCGGTGCGTCGGTGGCGGGATGCCGCGGGCTCCGCCGCCCTCGTCTTCCACCGGGCCATCGACGCCGCACCGGATCCGGCGGTCGTCTTCGAGGCGCTTCTCGAGGAGGGCGTGGACCGCGTGCTGACCTCGGGCGGAGCGGCGCGGTCGGCCGACGGCATCCCGCGCCTCAGCGATTTCGTGCAGCGAGGTGGGGGAGCGATCGAGGTGATGGCCGGAGGCGGCGTGCGGGTCGATGACATCACCGCGCTGCGCCGTGCCGGCGTGCGCGCCGTCCATCTGTCGGCGCGTTCGCGCGTGGGCACGTCGATGCCTAGCGGACCGGGCGGCGGCGAAGACGGTCACGATGAGACGGACGCTGCGCTCGTCGGCGCCGCCGCGGCTGCCGCGCGCCGCTGAGGTCGTACGCTGGGCCCATGGTTCGTGACGCTGATGACGACGCCCTCGCATGGGACGGCGATGACGACCCGACGCTCGAGGCTCCGAAGAAGACGGCCGCCCTGCCCGACGGCTACACGGCAGTCGGAGGGGGAGCGGCGGAGTTCGACGAGCGGGTGGCCGCCGAGGCGGAGGCCGAAGCCGAGCCGCAGTCGATGAACAACGCGACGCTGATCTCGCTCGGCGTCTTCGGCGGCGTCTATCTGCTCTACGCGATCGGCTGGCTCGTCGGCGGGCTGCGGCTGCAGGTGCTGGCGCTCGCGACCCTTGCGATGCCCTTCTACTTCGTGTCACTCGCGCTCGCGGTCCTCGCTCCGGCGATATGGTTCCTCACGGTCTACCTGCTCACCCGCGGGCGCCGCACGTGGCTGCGCGTCACGTGGCTCGTCGCCGGTGTGGTGCTTCTTGTACCGTGGCCGTTCCTGATGGTGGGGGCGGTTGGCCAATGACCGACTCGCCGGCATCGCGCGTCGCACTGCCGACCTGGCTGATTGCCACCATCGCAGGATTCTTCGGGCTGTTCTACGCCTACGTCGTGTGGGCGGCGGTCGATCTCCTCGTTCTTCGTGCCGCCGACCTCCTTGGACTCAACGCGATCGGCTGGTCTGTCCTCCTCGTCGGAGTTGTGTTTCCGCTCGTGGTTTTCGCGTCAGCGTTTGCAATCGGGTGGCGACGCCGCGGGTGGCAGTTCTCGCTGATTCTCTTCGCCGGGCTCTGCCTGACCGCGGTGTTCTGGCTGAACGTGTTCGCGTACTCTGCGACGAGCCCCGTGCTCTACGGCAGCTGACCTTCGGCGTCACACGGTCGGGGCCCGCATCGCCCGCCCGGTAGGCTGGCGTCAGCCTCGTCCCCATGGCGTGCGGCGTGGCATCCGTCTGAAATGCCGTCGCTGCACCCCCGAAGGATCCACCCGTGACGAAGCCCGTCGTGCTCATCGCCGAAGAACTCTCGCCCGCCACGATCGACGCCCTCGGTCCGGACTTCGACGTGCGTGACGTCGACGGCACCGACCGTCCCGCGCTGCTCGCGGCTCTGGCAGAGGCGCACGCCGTGCTCGTGCGCTCGGCCACGAAGATCGATGCAGAAGCCCTGGCCGCGGCTCCGGTGCTCAAGGTCGTCGCCCGCGCCGGCGTCGGACTCGACAACGTCGACATCAGGGCCGCCACGACCGCGGGGGTCATGGTCGTCAATGCGCCGACGTCGAACATCATCTCGGCCGCCGAGCTGACGGTGGGACACATCCTGTCGCTCGCGCGCCGCATCCCCGCCGCGCATGCCTCGCTCGCCCAGGGACAGTGGAAGCGCAGCTCGTACACGGGCACCGAGCTCTTCGAGAAGACCGTCGGCATCATCGGCCTCGGCCGCATCGGGGCCCTCATCGCTGCGCGCCTGCAGGCGTTCGACATGCGCGTGGTCGCCTACGACCCCTACGTCACGAGCGCTCGCGCCCAGCAGCTCGGTGTGCAGCTGCTGAGCCTGGACGAGCTGCTGCAGCAGAGCGACTTCATCACGATCCACATGCCCAAGACGCCCGAGACGACGGGCATGATCGGCACCGAGCAGTTCGCGCTTATGAAGCCGACGGCCTATGTCGTCAACGTCGCACGCGGTGGGCTCATCGACGAGACGGCGCTGCACACGGCCCTCACCACGGGTGAGATCGCAGGTGCGGGCCTGGACGTCTTCACCTCGGAGCCGCCTGCGGCGGGCGGTACGGCCGCGGCCCTCCTCGACCTGCCGAACGTCGTCGTCACGCCCCACCTGGGCGCGTCGACCGAAGAAGCGCAGGAGAAGGCGGGCGTCTCGGTCGCGAACTCGGTGCGCCTCGCCCTCGGCGGCGACCTCGTTCCCGACGCGGTCAACGTCGCGGGTGGTGTCATCGACCCGTACGTGCGTCCCGGCATCCCGCTCGTCGAGAAGCTGGGCCAGATCTTCGCGTCGCTCGCGCACTCGCCGCTCACGTCGCTCGACGTCGAGGTGCACGGCGAACTGAACTCCTACGACGTCAGCGTGCTCAAGCTCGCCGCGCTCAAGGGCGTCTTCACGAACATCGTCAGCGAGACCGTGTCGTACGTCAACGCCCCCCTGCTCGCCGAGCAGCGCGGCGTCGAGGTGCGCCTGCTCACCGACGATGACAGCCCCGAGTACCGCAACCTGATCACGCTGCGCGGCGCGCTCTCGGACGGCTCGCAGCTCTCGGTGTCGGGCACGCTCACCGGCACGAAGCAGATCGAGAAGCTCGTGGGCATCAACGACTACGCGATCGAACTCCCGATCGAACAGCACCACCTCGTGATGGTCTACACGGACCGCCCGGGCATCGTCGCCGTCTACGGCCAGAAGTTCGGCGAGGCGGGCATCAACATCGCGGGCATGCAGATCGCTCGGCGTGCAGCCGGCGGCCAGGCGCTCTCGGTGCTCACCGTCGACTCGCCGGTGGACGACGCCCTGCTCGACGAAGTCAGCTCGGCGATCCACGCCGACCTGCTGCGCCAGATCGAGATCACCGAGTCCTGACGCGGTCTCAGCCGCGGATCGCGCGCTCCACGAGGGCGATCAGCGCGTCCATCGCGGCGCCGCGGGGGACGGGCCCGGGGATCGACCCGCCCGCGAGCGCATTGTTGAAGTAGAGGCCGTCGCTCACGAGCATGACGAGGTCGAGCGCGGTCTCGTCGGGCGCGACCGGGCGGATGGCGTCCGCCCAGCGTTCGCGGATCTCTCGCAGCGCGTCGGCGGCAGCCGGGTTGCCGCCCTGCGCGAGGCGTGCCGTGGCGAGGATCGCGCGATCCAGCGGATCGTTCTCCATCACGGAGGACCGCAGGAAGTATGCGACGGCGCCTTCCGCCGCGGCGGACATCGCCGCGACATCGGCGTCGACGAGAGCGCCGAGCCGATCGATGACGCCCGCCTCGAGGGCTTCCTTCGACGCGAAGTGGTAGAGCAGGCCGCCCTTGGACACGCCTGCGGCACGAGCCGTGGCATCCATTGTCGCCGCTCTCTCACCGTCGTCGACGAGGATCGCCTCGAACGCGTCGAGCACCTTCTCACGGGCGAGGGGAGGGCGGCTCATGCGCTCGATCGTATCGACAGGGTCTCGGGCATTCTGTTAGTATACCGGCTAGACGGTATATAAATTGGAGCAGGACATGACCACGGGCACCATCACGGCAGCAATCCGAGCAGAGCAGACGCAGCGCGTCGGCTGGCGCGGCTGGGCGGCGCTGATCGTGCTCATGCTGCCGGTGCTGCTGGTGTCGGTCGACAACACCGTGCTCAGCTTCGCGCTGCCGGCCATCGCCCTCGATCTCGAGCCCTCCAGCGCCCAGCAGCTGTGGATCATCGACGCCTACCCGCTCGTGCTCGCGGGTCTCCTCGTGACGATGGGTACCCTCGGCGACCGATTCGGCCGGCGACGGATGCTGCTCATCGGCGCCACCGGCTTCGCCGCCGTCTCGGCACTCGCGGCCTTCGCGCCCAACGCCGAGCTGCTGATCGCCGCACGCGCCCTGATGGGCGTCTTCGGCGCCATGCTCATGCCGTCGACCCTGTCGCTGCTGCGCAGCATCTTCACCGACCGCGACCAGCGCCGCATCGCGATCGCCGTGTGGGCCTCGATGTTCTCGGCGGGCGCCGCGCTCGGACCGATCGTCGGCGGCATCCTGCTCGAGCACTTCGGCTGGGGTTCGGTGTTCCTCATGGCCGTGCCCGTGCTCGTGCCGCTGCTCGTGCTCGCGCCGATCCTCGTCCCCGAGAGCCGCGACCCGAAGCCGGGTCGCATCGACCCGGTGAGCATCGCCCTGTCGCTGCTGACGATGATCCCGATCGTCTACGCGATCAAGGAGCTCGCCGTGCACGGCTTCGCCTCGACCGCCGGACTCTGGTTCGTCGCGGGCGTCGTCTTCGGCTGGCTGTTCGTGCGACGGCAGCTCCGCGCCGAGACGCCGATGCTCGACATGCGGCTGTTCCGCAATCCCACCTTCAGCGGCGCCCTTCTGGTGAATCTGCTCAGCGTCGTCGGTCTGGTCGGCTTCCTGTTCTTCGTCGCCCAGCACCTGCAGCTCGTCGTGGGCCTCAGCCCGATGAACGCCGGCTTCGCCCTCGTCCCCGGACTGGCCGCGATGATCGCGTCCGGCCTCATCGTGGTGCCGATCGCCAAGCGCAACCCGCCGCGCGTCGTCGTGCCCGTCGCGCTGGCGTTCTCGGTGCTCGGCTACGCCGTCGTCCCGCTGGCGACCGGGCCCGAGAGCCTGTGGCTGCTCATCGCCGCCTTCGTCTCTCTCGGCATCGGCATCGGCGCGGCGGAGACCGTGTCGAACGAACTGATCCTCGCGAGCGCACCGCCGTCGAAGGCCGGTGCGGCCAGCGCCGTCTCCGAGACGGCGTACGAGCTCGGCGCCGTGCTCGGCACCGCCGTGCTCGGCGGCATCCTGACCTCGCTCTACCGTGCCAACCTCGTGCTGCCCGCGGGTCTGCCCGCCGACGCAGCTGCGGCCTCCCGCGAGACCCTCGCCGGTGCCGTGCACGCGTCCGAGCAGCTGGGTGGCGAGATGGGCGCTGCGCTGCAGGATGCCGCCGCCCACGCCTTCGACGCCGGTGTGGGCACCACCGCCCTGATCGGTGCCGGCCTGGTTGTCCTGGCGGCCGTCATCGCCGCGACGACGCTCGGCCGCGCCGCGCGCCGCTGACCCCGCACCGAGGCTCCGACCTCTTCCTCCCGTCCGTCGAGACCGCGGTTCGTCGCCGAGACCGCACGCCGTCGACGTCGGTGGCGTGCGGTCTCGGCGAGATCGCACGTACTCGACGGACGCCGGAGTGGGTCGTCGTCCACGGCGGCGGTGCCGGCCGCCGCTAGGCTGGCGGGATGCCCCGCGCGTTCGAGAACAACACCGTGAAGCTGGCCGTCATCCCCGGTGACGGCATCGGCCCCGAGGTCATCGCCGAGGCCGAGAAGGTGCTGGATGCCGCGACGGCGGGCACCGGCATCCGGTTCGAGAAGACGCACTTCTCGCTCGGCGCGGCGCGCTTCCTCGAGACGGGCGACACGCTCACGGACGCCGACCTCGCCTCGATCGCCGAGCACGACGCGATCCTGCTCGGCGCCGTCGGGGGAGTGCCCGGGGATCCCCGGCTGAAAGACGCCAACATCGAGCGCGGACTGCTGCTGAAGCTGCGGTTCGAGCTCGACCACTACGTGAATCTGCGTCCGTCCAAGCTGTACCCGGGCGTTCCGGGCCCGCTCGCCGAGCCCGGCGACATCGACTTCGTCGTCGTCCGTGAGGGCACCGAGGGTCCCTACGTCGGCAACGGCGGGTCGATCCGCCGCGGCACGCCGCACGAGGTCGCCAACGAGACCTCGGTGAACACCGCGTTCGGCATCGAGCGCGTCGTCCGCCACGCGTTCGAGCTCGCCGAGCGCCGCCGCCGACAGCTGACCCTGGTGCACAAGACCAACGTGCTCGTGCACGCCGGCGGCATGTGGAAGCGCATCGTGGATGCCGTGGCCACCGAGCATCCCGACGTCGCCGTAGACTACCTCCACGTCGACGCGGCGACGATCTTCCTGGTCACGAACCCGGGCCGTTTCGACGTGATCGTCACCGACAACCTCTTCGGCGACATCCTCACGGATCTGGCAGGCGCCGTCACCGGTGGCATCGGCCTCGCCGCCTCGGGCAACATCAACCCGAGCGGCACGTTCCCCTCGATGTTCGAGCCCGTGCACGGATCGGCGCCCGACATCGCAGGACAGCAGAAGGCCGATCCCACGGCCGCGATCCTCTCGATCGCCCTCCTGCTCGATCACCTCGGGCTGCAGGACGAATCCGACCGCGTCACCCGCGCGGTCGAAGACGACATCGCCGGCCGGGATGCCGCACCCCGAACGACAGCGCAGATCGGCGACGCCATCGCGGCGCGACTGCAGGCGTAACCTGTAGTCCGCGACGCGTCGCCCGAGAACAGGACGTGACATGACCCTCATCGATTCGAACCCCGACACCGGACTCGCCCCCCTCGAGTTCACCGTCAGCCGCAACCTCAACGCGAAGACCGCGCAGCAGCGCGACGAGATCCTCGCGAACCCCGGCTTCGGCACGAACTTCACCGACCACATGGTCGACGTCTGCTGGTCCGTCAACGGGGGATGGCACCGCCCGCGCGTGCAGCCCTACGGCCCGCTGTCGCTCGATCCGGCTGCCGCGGTGCTGCATTACGGGCAGGAGATCTTCGAGGGCATCAAGGCCTACCGTCACGCCGACGGCTCGATCCACACGTTCCGTCCCGATCAGAACGGTCGTCGCCTGCAGCGGTCGGCTCGTCGCCTGGCCCTTCCCGAGCTGCCGGTGTCGTACTTCATCCAGTCGCTGCGCGAACTGGTCGCCCTCGACGGAGCCTGGGTTCCGTCCGGCGCCGATCAGAGCCTGTACCTGCGGCCCTTCATGTTCGCGAAGGAGGCGTTCCTCGGCGTGCGCCCCGCGAACAAGGTCGGCTACTACGTGATCGCCTCGCCCGCCGGTGCGTATTTCAAGGGCGGTGTGCAGCCGGTGTCGATCTGGCTGAGCGAAGACTACGCGCGCGCAGGCAAGGGCGGGACGGGAGCGGCCAAGACCGGCGGCAACTACGCGGCGTCCCTGCTGCCGCAGTCCGAGGCGTACGAGAACGAGTGCGACCAGGTGGTGTTCCTCGACTCGGACGGCAACGTCGAAGAGCTCGGCGGCATGAACGTGGTCTTCGTCTACAAGGACGGCACGATCGTCACCCCCGAATCGCCGTCGATCCTCGAGGGCATCACGCGCGACTCGATCCTCCAGCTCGCGAGAGACCGTGGGCACAAGGTCGAGGGGCGTGCGGTCTCGCTCGCCGAGTGGCGTGAGGGCGTGGCATCGGGCGACATCGTCGAGGTGTTCGCGTGCGGCACCGCCGCGGTCGTCACCCCGATCGGCCTGCTCAAAGCCAAGGACTTCTTCGACGAGCAGCCCATCGGCGAGCTCGCGCTGTCGCTGCGCGAAGAGCTCACCGACATCCAGTACGGCCGCCGCGAAGACAAGCACGGCTGGCTGCTGCGCCTCGACGCCTGACCCTTCGACAAGCTCGGGGACCGGCTGGGCCCGGGCTCAGGGACCGGGTGGGTCCAGGCTCACGGGCCGGGAACCGGTCGGTGAGCCTGTCGAACCGTCTCGCGCTGGCTAGGCTGAAGAGGTGAGGATCGCACGCTTCAGCCACCAGGATGCCATCAGGTTCGGGATCGTCGACGACGGAGAACTCGTCGTCCTCGAAGGCGACCCGATGTTCGCCGGATTCGAGACCACGGGGGAGCGCGTGCCCCTGGGCGACATCGCGCTGCTCGCGCCGGTCATCCCGAGATCGAAGATCGTGTGCGTCGGACGCAACTATCGCGACCACGCGGCCGAGCTCGGCAACGACGTGCCGGCCGAGCCGCTGCTGTTCTTCAAGCCCAACACGTCTGTGGTCGGCCCGGGTGACGCGATCGTGCTGCCACCGCAGTCCGAGCGGGTCGACTTCGAGGGCGAGCTCGTCGCCGTCATCGGGCGGATCGCGAAGAACGTCTCGGCTGAGAACGCGCTGGATTACGTGTTCGGCTACACGATCGGCAACGACGTGACCGCGCGCGATCTGCAGAAGACCGACGGCCAGTGGGCCCGCGCCAAGGGGTTCGACACGTTCTGCCCGCTCGGGCCGGCGATCGAGACCGACTTCGATCCGACCGGCGACGCCGTGGTCACGACGCGACTCAACGGCGAGGTGAAGCAGCGGGGTCCGATCAGCGACATGATCTTCTCGCTGGCCGACGTCATCGCCTATGCCTCGGCGGCGTTCACGCTGCTGCCGGGCGACCTCATCATGACGGGCACTCCCGCCGGGGTGGGTCCGTTCGTCGCCGGCGACGTCGTCGAGGTCGAGATCTCGGGGCTCGGCATCCTGCGCAACACCGCGCGCAACGCGTGAGCGTCGAGTTCCACGACGTCACCCGCATCCAGGCCCGCACGGTCTGGGTCCTCTCCTTCGGCCAGGTGCTCGGGGGCATCGCGTTCGGCGCGACGGTGTCGCTGGGCGCCGTGCTCGCCGCGACGATCTCGGGCGACGACGCGTTCTCGGGACTCGCGACCGCCGCACTGACGCTCGGAACCGCAGCCGTCGCGGTGCCGCTCGCGGCGCTCGCACGACGACGGGGCCGACGCATCTCACTCGCCTCAGGCATGGTCGTCGCGCTCGTCGGCGTGGGCGTGGTGATCCTGGCCGCGGCGCTGTCCGCGTTCGCGCTCCTCCTCGCCGGCTTCGCGCTCATCGGCGCGGGTCAGGCGGCGAACCTGCAGTCGCGGTTCGCCGCGGTCGACCTGGCAGCCCAGAAGACGCGCGGGCGCGATCTCTCGATCGTCGTGTGGGCCACCACGATCGGCGCGGTACTGGGTCCCAACCTCGTCGGACCGGGCGAGGCGATCGGCGGGGCGCTCGGCATGCCGGCGCTCACCGGGCCGTACGTGTTCACGATCGTCGCTCAGCTCGCCGCGATCGCCCTGTATCTCTTCGCACTCCGGCCCGACCCGCTGCTGCTCGCCGATCGGCTCGCCCGCGCCGCCGCGGGCACGGCAGGCGCGATCGCCGACCGCATCGATCGCCCCTGGCTCGCCCGCTACGCGATCCTGGCGGTCGCGGCGAGTCACGGCGTCATGGTGGCCGTGATGGCCATGACTCCCGTGCACCTGCTCCACCACGGCGCGACGCTCACGATCGTCGGCCTCACGATCAGCCTCCACATCGCCGGGATGTACGCACTCTCGCCCGTGTTCGGTATCCTCGCCGACCGGCTGGGTCGGCTCGCGACGATCCTCCTGGGTCAGGCTCTGCTGCTCGCGTCGCTCGTCACGGCATGGCTCGGAGCCGAGGACACGACCGCCGTCACCGTCGCCCTGATCCTGCTCGGCCTCGGGTGGAGCGCGTCGACCGTCGCCGGATCGGCGCTCCTCACCGAGGCCACGACCGAACAGCTGCGCACGCGGCGCCAGGGTCGCAGCGACCTGACGATGAGTCTCGTCGGGGCGTTCGGGGCCGTCGTCGCCGGTCTCATCCTGGGGGGAATCGGCTACAGCGGGCTCGCGCTCGTCGCCATGTCGGCCGTCGTGCTGGTCGTCGCGTGCTCGGTGCTTGTCCTGCGCAGAACCCGTGAGCGCACGGGAGTCGCGCTGAAGGACCCGTCAGCGCCCGGGGGCGCTGCGTAGAGCTCGCTGTCGCCGAAGCGCGGGCAACGACGTCCGTCAGCGCCCGAGTGCTTCGAGTGCGAGGTCGACATCGGCCTCGTCGTTGAAGACGTGGAACCCCACGCGCGCGCGACCTGATCTGCCGGACGCCGTGATGCCCGCGGAGCTCAGCGCGGCGAGGTCCGTCCCGCCGGCATCCGCCCATGTCGCGATCGCGCTGTCGCGTGACGGATGCGGCAGCCCGGCGCCCGCTCGGAATCGAGCCGCCAGCGCGGTGACGTGATCGTGCACGAGCGCCGGGTCGAGGCTTTCGAAGAGGTCCAGCGCCGGCGCGGCGCCGACGAACGCCTGCCACGCCGGCGAGACGTCGAGCGCGCGGGCGTCGTGGGCGAGGGCGAAGTCGTGGCCGTAACACGACGTCCACGGGTCTTCGCCGGCGTACCAGGCCGCAAACAGCGGCGGAATCCACTCCTGGAAGTCCTCGCTCACGGCGAGGAAGGCCGCACCGCGGGGCGCGCACAGCCACTTGTACGCGTGGCAGACGAGGGCGTCGACGGCCGTGGCGTCCACCGGCATCCACCCCACAGCCTGCGTCGCGTCGCAGTACGTGCGCGCGCCGTGCCGCCGGGCGGCGTCCCCGACGGCATCGAGGTCGATGACCTCGCCGGTCGCGGACTGCACGAGCGAGAAGGCGACCAGCGCGGTGTCGGATCGCACCTCGTCGGCGAGGGCGCCGATCGGCACGGCACGCACGCGCAGCCCTCGCCCGGTGTGCAGGAACGGACGCATGACCGATGAGAAATCGCCCTCGGCGACGAGGACCTCGCCGCCGTCGGGCACGGCACCGGCGACGAGCGCCGTGAACGGCGAGACCTGCGATCCGATCGCGACCCGGCCCGCCGCGACGCCCACGAGCCGGGCGAACGCGGCACGCGAGCGCTCGACCGTGTCGTGGTAGGTCGTGATGTCGACCCCACCGCGCGAGGCCGCCTCGATGTCGGCGATGACGGCATCCCGCGCCGCGCGCGGAGGCAGGCCCGTCGTGCAGGCGGCGAGGTAGCGGCGGCCGCCGTCGAAGGCAGCCTGGACGGATTCCAGGGGAGTGGCGCCGAGCGTCGGGGTCATGCCCCCAGCTTGATCGCGCGGCATCCATTCGTCTACGTCAGGCTTCGGATCGAAAACATGCCGCGAGTGGATGCCACTAGGCCTGCCAGATCGACGTGATGAGGTTCGACAGGAGAGCGTCTCCGTCGATGTTCGACGCGGACTGGTAGATCCACACGTCTCCCTGCGTGAAGACCGTCTCGACGGTGTCGACCGGGTATTGCGGGTTCGGTGTCGTCATGGTGCACATCCGGCCCCCGTCGCCGCGCGCTCCGCAGGTCCAGCCCTCGGCGGGAAGAGTCGCGATGTAGGCGTCCGCCGTCGACGCCTCCGTGGTGCTGATCAGCAGCAGGTACCCCGTCGCGTCGCCGGCGAACCAGTCGCAGCCGAGCGCCGGCGTCGCACCAGTCGGTGCGGGGCGGATGAATCCGGTGCCGTCGCCCTGCAGGTTCAGCTGATCCAGGATGCCCTGCGAGTTCACCGCGGAGCAGTCCGTCGGCACAGCCGTGGTGTCGGCAGGCTCCGTCGGCTCGGGCATGACGGTGACGGAGGGCTCGGCTGTCAGCGACGGAGCGGGTGTGGTCATCGGTGTGGCGCCCTCCGGTGCCGACGTCGCGCACGACGACAGCGCGAGCAGCATCGCCGCGAGGGCGATCAGGGGGCGCGTGCGGCGGAGCATGGTGATCCTTTCCGGCTCGTCCCTCGAATGATAGATCGGCGCGCCCTCCGCCTCCAGGGTGCGCGGGTCATGCAGCCTCGTTATGCTTTTCGGATGAGTGATTCGCGACCGGATGATGCGGACTTCGACGTCCACGCGCTGCGCGTCGTGAAGGCGATCGCCGACGAGGGCTCGATCACCGCCGCCGGCGTCGCGCTGGGATACAGCCAGCCCGCGGTGAGCCAGCTGCTCAAGCGTCTCGAGCTGCGGCTGGGCGTGCCTCTGGTCGAACGGATCGGCCGCAGTGTGCGGCTGACCGAGGCCGGCCGGGTGCTCGCGCGCCACGCACCCGCCGTGACGACTGCTCTGGATGCCGCGGCCGAAGAGCTCGCCGAGCTGCGCGGTCTGCGCGCCGGACGCGTGCGTCTCGTCGGGTTCCCGTCGGCATCACCCACCATCGTGCCGCGCCTTCTGGCGGATCTCGCCGCACGGCATCCCGGTGTCTCGCTCACCTATGTCGAGGCGGAGCCGCCCGAGGCCGTCGAGGCCGTGCGGGAGGACCGCGCCGACATCGCATTGACCTTCAGCTACCCGGGCGACCGCGACGACCCGCACGGCTCCAGTGCGCACGGGCTCTCGGTGAGCACCGTCGGCTCCGATGACCTGGTCGCCGTCGTGCCGGCCGGGCATCCGGCTGCCGGGGGTGACGTCATCGATGTCGCCGCCCTCGCGGAGGAGTCGTGGATCGCGGGATGCCCACGGTGCCGCGGTCACCTGCTCGAGCTCTGCGGGCGAGCCGGGTTCGTCCCCCGCATCGCGTTCGAGACCGACAACGTGGTGGCCGTGGAAGGGTTCGTCGCCCAGGGGATCGGGGTCGCGACGCTGCCCCGACTGGCGGTGGATTCGTTCCCTCAGCTGCCGGGTATCGCGATCGTCCCGCTTCCGGCCGGCGAGCGGCGCACCCTGCATGTCGTGACGGCGCACGGCGCCGATCGCGTGCCGTCGGTGCGCACGACGCTCGCGGCGCTCGCGCGCGTGCTGGGCGACCCGGAGCTCGCGGCATCCCGCAACTAGACTCGGCTGTGATGTCTTCCTCACCCGATCCCCGCACCTCGACCGCCACCGGCACCGACGTGCGCGTGCGCTTCTGCCCCTCGCCGACCGGACTTCCCCACGTGGGGATGGTGCGCACGGCCCTCTACAACTGGGCCTACGCACGCCACACCGGGGGCAAGCTCATCTTCCGCATCGAAGACACCGACGCGGCTCGCGACAGCGAGGAGAGCTACCTGCAGCTCGTCGACGCCCTCACGTGGCTCAAGATCGACTGGGATGAGGGTGTCGAGGTGGGCGGGCCCCACGCGCCGTACCGCCAGTCCGAGCGCTCCGCGATCTACGTCGAGGTGCTCGAGAAGCTCATCGCCGCGGGCGCCGTCTACGAGAGCTACTCGACCGCCGACGAGATCGACGCGCGGAACGCCGCGAACGGTCGCGCGAAGCAGCTCGGCTATGACAACTTCGATCGCGACCTCACCGACGAGCAGAAGGACGCCTTCCGTGCCGAGGGTCGCGTGCCTGCCTGGCGCGTGCGCGTGCCCGAGCACGACGTGACCTACGTCGACCTCATCCGCGGCGAGGTCACGTTCCCGGCCGGATCCTTCCCGGACTTCGTCGTCGTGCGGGCCGGCGGTCAGCCGCTGTACACGTTCACGAACCCGGTCGACGACGCGCTCATGGGCATCACCCACGTCATCCGCGGCGAAGACCTCATGCCGTCGACCGCCCGGCAGCTCGCGCTGTACGCGGCACTGATCGACGCCGGCGTCACCGACTTCGTGCCGCGATTCGGCCACATGCCGCTCGTGCTCGGCGAGACCGGGACGAAGAAGCTCTCCAAGCGCGATCCGCAGGCCGACCTCTTCCTGCAGCGCGACAAGGGGTTCATCCACGAGGGCCTGCTCAACTACCTGGCGCTCCTCGGGTGGTCGATCGGCCCCGACCGCGACATCTTCTCGCTCGAGGAGTTCACCGCGGCGTTCGACATCGCCGACGTCAACCCCAACCCCGCGCGCTTCGACCAGAAGAAGGCCGAATCGATCAACGGCGACCACATCCGCATGCTCGAGGCGACCGATTTCGCCGAGCGCATCGTGCCGTACCTGCGCGCCGGGGGAGTCGTGGGCGACGAGCTCACCGACGAGCAGCGTGCGCTCATCGCGGCGTCGGCGCCGCTCGTCCAGGAGCGCGTGCAGATGCTCGGCGAGGTTCCCGAGCTACTGCGATTCCTGTTCACCGATGAGATCGACTATGCCGAGGATGCCCTCGCGGGCCTTCCCGCCAATGCGGGAGAGGTGCTCGTGGCATCCGTCGGCGCTCTCGAGCTCGTCCCCGAGGCCGATTTCACCGCCGCTGCGGTGCAGCAGGCGCTGTCGGCCGCGCTGATCGACGGGCTGGGGCTCAAGCCGCGCGTCGCCTACGGTCCGCCGCGCGTCGCGATCAGCGGTCGCCGCATCTCACCGCCCCTGTTCGAGTCCATGGAACTGCTCGGCAAGGCCGAGTCGATCCGGCGCCTCGGCGCGCTCGTCGAGAGGTGACGGCCGCTCGGTTTGGCCTGACCGCCGAGATCGACTAAACTCGATCTTCGGCACAGCTTCGGCTGAACGCTTTGGGGTATGGTGTAATTGGCAACACGGAGGTTTCTGGTACCTTTGTTCTTGGTTCGAGTCCAGGTACCCCAGCAAGAAACAAACCCCCGCTCAGCGGGGGTTTTCTTGTTCCTGCGCTGAGCCGGCGACGACCCTCGTCAGCGCGCGATCTCGTTCAGCGTCTCGACGGCGAGCAGCCGGTACGGCGGATCGTCATCGCTCTGCGACAGCAGCAGAACAGCGACTGCCGCGGCCCACGCATGTGCGCGCACCCAGGTCTCGGAGTCGTATCGCCGGTCCGTGGCGGCAATGAAGAGTTCACGACCGCGGGTGTCGAAGGCCAGCCACGCCACCGCGAGGTCGTAGGCCGGATCGCCTCCCGTCACGTCGCCGAAGTCGATGATCCCCCGAAGTCCGTCGCCCGACGCGATGAGGTTGCCCGGATGCAGGTCGCCGTGGATCCACACGGGCGCGGCCCGCCAGGGCGGCGCCGCGACGCCCCGCTGCCAGATCTCCTCAGCGCCCGAGAGCGCCGGGAGATCCCGGAATCGGGCGGCGACGGCATCCGCACGACGCGCCAGGGGAACGCCGCGCACCGGATTGACCGGATGGTCGACCGGCGCGTCGACGTGCAGTGCGCGCAGCGCCCGGGCCAGCGGCTCGGCCCACGACGTGCGCTCGGCCCGCGCGATCGAGATCCCCGGCATCCCGTCGATGTACGGCACGACCGACCACGGCCACGGGTACTCGGCGCTCGGCTCGCCGACGAAGACGGGCAGGGGCACGCGGATGCCGGTGCTCTGGATCGCGGGCGCGATGACGGGCAGCGCCTGCGCCTCGTGACGGATCAGCGGTGCCGCGAGTGCGCGCCGGGGGAGCCGCATCGCGAGGTCGGCGCCGAGGCGCCAGACGTCGCAGTCCCAGCCGGAGGCCACACTGTGCAGCGGGAGGTCGGCGACACCGGGGACGGCGTCGGCTGCCTGGCGGAGCAGGCGTCGGGCTATCCCGCTGCCGACGGCCAGTTCTGCGGCGGGCTTGGCGGACACGTCTCGAGGCTAGTCCTCCACTGATCTGCGATTCGATCTTGTTTCATGTTGCTATGTGTTGTAACGTGTGGGAACCGGACGAAAGGGCCTCGGGTGTACGCGACGGAGCGGCAGAACCACATCGAGCAGCTGCTCGGCGACATCGGGCGCGTCAGCGTCGTCGACCTCTCGCAGCGCTTCGACGTCACGACCGAGACCGTACGTCGCGACCTCGACATGCTCGAGCGGTCCGGGTCCCTGCGCCGTGTGCACGGCGGAGCGGTCGCGCTGGAGCGGGCGAGCACGAACGAGCCGTCGCTCGACGAGCGGCTCACTCGCCATTCCGGGGCGAAGTCCGCGATCGCCCGGCGCGCCCTCGAGGCGCTCGGCGACGGATTCCAGGGCTCGATCTTCGTCGATGCGGGCACCACGACGGCGGCGCTCGCCTCGCGGCTCGCCGCCACGCTCGGACCCGGCACCGACGTCGTCACCCACGCCCTCCCGATCGCGACCGCCCTTGCTGCCGGCCCCCAGTCGTCGCTCACGCTGATCGGCGGTCGCGTCCGTGGCCTCACCGCGGCCGCCGTGGGTGCCGAGACGGTGCACGCGATCGGCACCCTGCGCCCCGACATCGCGTTCGTCGGCGCCAATGGCATCTCGGCCGAGTTCGGCGTCAGCACGCCCGATCCCGACGAGGCCGCCGTCAAGACCGCGATCGTGCGCCAGGCGCGACGGGTGATCGTGGTCGCCGATGCCGACAAGCTCGGTCGCGAACTGCTCGTCTCCTTCGCCCGGCTCTCCGACATCGACGTGCTCGTGACGGATGCCGCCCCCGACGCCGTCCTCGCGGCCGCCCTCTCCGACGCAGAAGTGGAGGTGTGGGTCGCATGATCGTGACGCTCACTGCCAACCCGTCCCTCGACCGCACGATCGTGCTCGAAGCCCCCCTCGAGCCCGGTGCCGTGCAGACCGCCGTGTCGCAGCGCGAAGATGCCGGCGGCAAGGGCATCAACGTGGCGCGGGTCGTGGCCGCGGCAGGCATCGACGCCGTCGCCGTCCTGCCCCTCGCCGCTGGCGACCCGTTCGACGCGGCGCTGCGAGGTGCGGGCGTTCCGGCCCGACGGGTGCCCGTGACCGGCCACGCACGCGCCAACGTCACGATCACCGACGCGGCGGGCACCACGACCAAGCTCAACCTGCCGGGCGCGACGCTGGGCGCCGCTGAGGCGGCGGCTGTCGTCGAGGCCGTCGTGGCCGCGACCGCCGGAGCGCGGTGGCTCGTGCTCGCGGGCTCGCTGCCGCCCGGAGTCGGCGACGACTTCTACGTCGACGTCGTGCGCGCCGTACGCGCGGCGCACGGCGCGCAGGCGCCGCTGATCGCCGTCGACACCTCCGGCCCCGCGCTGCGCGCCGTCGTCGAGCACGCTCTGCCCGACCTGATCAAGCCGAACGACGAAGAACTCGCCGAACTCGCCGGTGTCGACCTGCCCGCCGGCGACCTCGCCGCCGCGGTGATCGCTGTCGCCCACTCGATCGTGCCCGACAAGTCCCGTGCCGCACTCATCACGCTCGGCGCCGACGGCGCCGTGCTCGTCGACGCCCAGGGCGCGTGGGTCGGGATGCCGCCCCGCATCCGCGTCGTCAGCACCGTGGGTGCGGGCGACAGCTCGCTCGCGGGCTACCTGATCGCAGAGACCGAGGGCGCAGGTCCCGACGCGCGGCTCGAGCGCGCCATCCGCTACGGCGCCGCCGCGGCATCCCTGCCGGGCACACAGGCTCCGGCCCCCGACGATCTTCCGCACGGCGACGTGCGCGTCTCCACTTTCGCCTGAACGACGAACCCCGCAAGAACCCACACCACCGACCACTGGAGGTCACCGTGTCCGACACCATCACCCCCCGACTCGTCAGTCTCGACGTCGGTCTGGGCGCCGACAAGGCGGACGTCATCCGCGCCCTCGCGGCGCGCGTCGTCGCCGAGGGGCGCGCGACCGACGCCGAGGCGCTCTTCGCCGATGCGTGGGCCCGCGAGCAGAAGGACGAGACGGGGCTCCCCGGCGGCATCGCGATCCCGCATGCCAAGAGCGCTGCCGTCACCACGGCGTCACTCGCCTTCGCGCGACTCGCTCCCGGCGTCGACTTCGGTGCTTCCGACGGGCCTGCCGACCTCGTGTTCCTCATCGCAGCGCCGGAGGGCGCCGCGGAGGCGCACCTCGCCGTGCTGTCCAAGCTCGCCCGCAGCCTGATGCAGGACGACTTCACCGCCGGTCTGCGTGCCGCGAGGACGAACGACGACGTCGTCGCGATCGTGCGCAACGCGATCGGCGAGGGCGACGCGCCGACGGCAGCTGCTTCTTCAGCGCCCGCCGCAGCAGCGGCCGCACCGGCGGCATCCGGTCTCTCGATCGACGGACGCCCGGCGCGCATCGTGGCGGTCACGTCGTGCGCGACGGGCATTGCCCACACCTTCATGGCCGCCGACGCGCTCACCGCCGCGGGCAAGAAGGCCGGCGTCGACCTGATCGTCGAGCCCCAGGGGTCGAGCGGCTACAAGGCACTCCCGCAGTCGGTCATCGACGACGCCGACGCCGTCATCTTCGCCAACGACGTCGATGTGCGCGAGGCCCACCGCTTCGGGGGGAAGCCCGTCGTGCGCGTCGGTGTCAAGGCCGGCATCGAGCGAGCGGATGCCCTCGTCGCCGAGGCCGTCGCGGCCGCGAACAACCCGAACGCCGCGCGCGTGCCGGCCGGCTCCGGCGGTGCGACGAGCAGCACGTCGACCTCGTCGCTCTCGTGGGGCGCGAACATCCAGCGCATCCTGCTGACGGGTGTGAGCTACATGATCCCGTTCGTCGCCGGCGGCGGGCTGCTCATCGCCCTCGGCTTCGCGATCGGCGGGTTCGAAGTCACTGAGAACGCGGGAAGCGTGATCACCGAGTACGCCTTCTGGAACCTGCCGCCCGAAGACGGCACATCGCTGTTCGGCCCGTTGGGACAGTACATCGGAGCCGTCGCCTTCATGATCGGCGCGACCTCGATGGGCTTCCTCGTCTCGGCCCTCGCCGGCTACATCGCGTTCGCCATCGCCGACCGCCCGGGCATCGCGCCGGGCTTCGTCGCGGGCGCCGTCGCGGTTCTCATGAACGCCGGCTTCATCGGCGGCATCATCGGCGGCCTGCTCGCAGGCTTCATCGCCTGGTGGATCGGGCGTTTCGAAGCCCCGCGGTGGCTGCGCGGCCTCATGCCCGTCGTCATCATCCCGCTGGTGGCCTCGATCGTGGCCTCCGGTCTCATGATCGTGCTGCTCGGTCGCCCGATCGCCTCGCTCATGGAACTCATGAACGTCGGCCTCACCAACCTCGCCGGTGGCGCGGGCATCATCGTCGTGGGAGTGATCCTCGGCCTCATGATGTGCTTCGACCTCGGTGGTCCCGTCAACAAGGTGGCGTACGCCTTCGCCGTCGCGGGCTTGTCGGCCGGTACTCCCGAGAACCCCACCCCGTACCTGATCATGGCCGCGGTCATGACGGCGGGCATGGTGCCGCCGCTCGCGATGGCGCTCGCCTCCACGGTGCTCGCCCGGCCGCTGTTCACACCCGTGGAGCGCGAGAACGGCGTGGCGGCGTGGCTGCTCGGTGCCTCGTTCATCAGCGAGGGCGCGATCCCGTTCGCCGCGGCCGATCCGCTGCGCGTGATCCCCGCCTCGATGGTGGGCGGCGCCCTCACCGGCGCGCTCACGATGGCGTTCGGAGTCCAGTCCCTCGCTCCGCACGGCGGCGTCTGGGTGTTCTTCGCGATCAACCCCCTGTGGGGCTGGGCCATCGCCCTCGTTGCCGGTACCGTCGTGAGTGCGCTCGCTGTGGTGGCCCTCAAGAAGTGGGTCGGCCACAAGGAGCTCGTCGAAGCGGAGACGTCGGCCGCCGTCGCCGTCGCCGTGTGAGAAGCAAGGGGAAATGACAATGGCAGAACGCCAAGCGACCATCGCCAGCAGCTCGGGGCTTCACGCCCGGCCCGCGAAGCTCTTCGTCCAGGCCGTGCAGGAGAAGAAGATCCCGGTGACCATCGCGGTCGAGGGCGGCAACGACCTCAACGCCGGCAGCATCCTGTCGCTCATGGGGCTCGGTGCCTCCAACGGCACGGTCGTCACTCTCAAGGCCGAGGGTGAGGGCGCCGAACAGGCGCTCGATGAGCTCGTGGCGCTGCTCGAGACGGATCTCGACGCCGAGTAGAACCTCCAGACGAACGACGGATGCCGCGGGTCGAAGCCGCGCGGCATCCGTCGTTCTCGTTTCCGCAGGTCAGATGTCGGTGCTCTGGCCGGGGTCGAGCGTGACGAACTCGCCACCACCCTGTTCGGTCGCCCACTGCAGGCGCGCCCGGTGCATGGCGAGGCCCGCGACCGACAGGGTCATGTCGTGGGTGCCGAACGCGCGGCGAGGCCCGACGGCGATCACGAAGTCCATCGCGTCGCCGATCTTCAGCCACGGCGCTCCGACCGGAGCCGCCAGCAGGCCGACCTCGACACCCTTGGGCACGGTGTACGAATCGCCCGGGTAGTAGAAGTCGTCGTTCACCAGCACGCCGACGTTGTCGATCGTGGGGATCGATTCGTGGATGACGGCGTGCGTCCCCCCGAAGAACGTCAGGGTGAACGGCTCGACCGTGACCGTGTCACCGGGCGCGACGACGATGACGTCGTAAGCGGGCGCCGCGTTCGCGACCCCTTCGGGGCCGTAGATCGGCACGTCGGGGATCGCCTTGCGGATGCGGTCGAGGTGGTCGCTCGTCCAGTGGTCGGGGTGCTCGTGGGTGACGACGACGGCGACCACGGTGCCGAGGTTCTCGAGGGGGAGGGTGAACGACCCCGGGTCGATCAACAGGGAGCGCCCTTCGAGGTCGATCCGGAGGGCGGCGTGCTCGAACTTCGTTACTCGCATACGACCGAGTCAAGCCTGCTTGCGGCGGCATCGGCAAGGGGCTTGTGCAGGGCGGGCTCGATTTGGTCAGGATGCCGCGCGCATGGCATAATCGAACGGTTGTCGCAACGGCCCCATCGTATAGCGGCCTAGTACGCCGCCCTCTCACGGCGGTAACGCGGGTTCGAATCCCGCTGGGGTCACCATCGAAGAAATCCCGGTCCACTGGACCGGGATTTCCTCGTTTCAGCGGGATGTCCCCGTTTCGGAGAGCGCTCGCTATCATCGGGAGCCTGGACCCCTCGGCGCGAACAGGGCAGGCGATGACTCCCGAACAGATCGATCCGACGGCCGTTCCCTCCGGAGACGGCTGCCTCGAGTGCGACGACCTCGGGTCGTGGTGGGTGCACCTGCGGCGCTGCGCCGTGTGCGGCCACATCGGGTGCTGCGACGATTCGCTCCACCGGCATGCGACGGCGCACTTCCACGAGACGGCGCATCGCTACATGCGGTCGTTCGAACCGGGGGAGTCCTGGTTCTGGGACTACGTCGACGAGAAGTCCATCCTCGGGCCGGCGCTCGCACCGCCGCTCCATCATCCCGAGTCGCAGTCGGTTCCCGGTCCCGCCGAACGGGTGCCGGCGGACTGGCGCGAGATCCTCGAACGGAACGCTGAGTGACCGACGTATCGATCACCCGGCGTCCGCCCGAGCCCGCAGTCGGCACGTCCAACGAACGGAAGCCGTCGATCGCCGCGCGCATCCGCGCGATGGGGCAGCCGCGGATCGGCGCGCTGCTCCTTCTGCTGGCCACCCTCGTCGCGATCGTCTGGGCGAACGCCGCGATGGATTCCTACGAAGCGTTCTGGGAGACCCACCTGACGGTCGGGGTCGGCGACCTGCAGCTGGATTTCACCCTGCACTCGATCGTGAACGACGCCCTCATGGCGATCTTCTTCTTCACGGTCGGGCTCGAGGTGCGTCGGGAGTTCGCCATCGGCGAGCTGACGAGCTGGTCGCGCGCCATGGTCCCGGTCGTCGCCGCGATCGCCGGGCTCGCGCTGCCCGCTCTGCTGTTCGTGCTGATCGTCGCCGGCTCGGGATACGAGTACGCGTGGGGGATCGTGATCTCGACCGACACGGCGTTCCTCGTGGGTGCCCTCGCGCTCATCGGCCCGCGTGTGCCCGGTCGCCTGCGGGTGTTCCTGCTGGCCCTCGCCGTCGTCGACGACATCGGCGCCCTCGCGATCATCGCTTTCGTCTACACCGAGGACTTCACCCCGCTCCCGCTCGCGATCGCGGCGGTCGGGCTCGCGGGCGTGTATGCGACGCGGTACCTGCGCGGCGGGCGCGGACCGGTGTACGCCACCCTCGCGATCATCGTGTGGCTCGCGTTCCTCGCGTCCGGGGTGCACCCCACCCTCGCGGGCGTCGCCATCGCCCTGCTCGTTCCGGTGTACCGTCCCGATCGGCGCGACGTCGAGCACGCGCTGGAACTCGCCCGTACGTTCCGGCAGTCTCCGAACAGCGAGTACGCCCGGGCGGCGGCGAACAGCCTGCGCGAGTCCATCTCTATCAACGAGCGGCTGCAGTCGGCCTACGCGCCCTACGTCGCCTACGTGATCCTCCCGCTGTTCGCCCTCGCGAACGCGGGTGTCCAGGTCAGCCCCGACATCCTCGCCGCGGCCGCGCGATCCCCGCTCACCTGGGGCGTCGTGGTCGGTCTCGTGCTGGGGAAGCTGCTGGGCGTCTTCGGCTCGAGTGCGGTCCTGCGCGGTCTGCGTCTCGGCGAGTTCGGTCCGGGGCTCACGCTCGACCGTCTCGCCGGGGGTGGGGCCCTCTGCGGCATCGGCTTCACGATCTCGCTGTTCATCGTCGACCTGGCGATCGACGACGAGGCGGCGCAGAACGAGGCGCGGGTCGGAGTGCTCGCGGCATCCGTCATCGCCCTCGTGATCGCGACGATCATCTTCCGCATCTCGGACGCCCGACGCCCCGACCTCGAATCGGGTCAGCGGCTCGCCCGCCCCGTCGACTCGCGCCGCGACCACGTCTTCGGCTCCGACGACGCACCGTTCACGATCGTCGAATACGGCGACTTCCAGTGCGGGTTCTGCCTCAAGGCATCGGGATCGATCCAGGAGGTCAAAGAGGAGCTCGGCGACCGCCTGCGCTACGTGTGGCGGCACGCCCCGCTCACCCAGGTGCATCCGAACGCCCTCGCGGGCGCCGAGGCGGCCGAGGCGGCCGGGCTGCAGGGGAGGTTCTGGGAGTTCGAGCGCGGACTGTTCGCCGACCAGGAGAACCAACGGCCGTCCGACATCGTGCGCGTCGCGCGCGACCTCGGACTCGACGTCGACAAGTTCGAGCGGGACCTGTCCTCGCCCGAGGTGACCGGGCGCGTGCAGGACGACATGCTCGATGCCGAGGCGATGGGCATCACGTCGGTGCCGACCCTGTTCATCAACGGCAGGCGGCACACCGGTCCGTATGACGCGCAGTCGCTCATCCGTGCGCTCGAGGAATCCGCCGGGATCGACCCCGGCGCTGCCGCGGCTCAAGAGGTGTGACGTCGATGGACACTCCGCAGACCGATCCCGTGCAGTCCCCGACGCTGACCGATGAGCAGTGGACGCGCCTGTGCGCGTTCGGCACCCCGAGCGACGTGGCGGCGGGCGAGTACATCTTCCGCTCCGGTGAACGCGACTATCCGCTGATCCTCGTCGAAGAGGGCGAGGTCGAGATCGTCCGGGACGCGCTGAAATGGATGGGCGAAGACGTGCTCGCGCGCATGGGTCCGCGCAAGTTCGTCGGCGAGCTGGGGCTGCTCAACGGCCAGAGCGCGTTCCTGTCGGCGCGTGCCGCCACCGACGTGCGCATCCTGCGCGTCGAGCGCGCCGACCTCCGCCGACTCATGGCCGAGGACGACGAGCTGTCCGACATCGTGCTGCACGCCCTGTGGGCGCGACGCGAGGCGCTCCGCACCGGCTCTGCCGCGATGACGCTGAAGTTCCTCGGCACGCGGACGTCGAGCGACATGCTGGCGCTGCGGCGGTTCGCCGAGCGCCTCGACCTCGTGCACAAAGCGGTCGATTTCGATCCCGACGAGCTGACCGCCGTGCCCGGTCACTCCTACACGGCAGACGATCTCCCGATCGCATTCATCCAGGGCGAGCCGATCGTCCGTGCGACTCCCGGCATCGTCGCCGAGCGCCTCGGTCTCAGCTACCAGTCGCAGGCCGACGAGGTCGTCGATCTCGTGGTCGTCGGCGGCGGTCCCGCGGGGCTCGCCGCCGCGATCTACGGCGCGTCCGAGGGTCTGACCACCGTGCTGCTGGATGCCGTGGCTCCCGGCGGCCAGGCGGCGGCGACGTCGCGCATCGAGAACTTCCTCGGCTTCCCGTTCGGGGTGACCGGCGGCGACCTCATCGGCCAGGCATCCCTGCAGGCCCTCAAGTTCGGCGTGCGCGTCTACGCGCCGTGCGAGGCCGCGGCCCTCGAGCCGCTGGGAGACGAGCTGAGCATCACCCTCACCGACGGCCGCATCATCCGGGCCCGCACGGCGATCGTGACATCGGGAGCCGCCTACCGGCGACTGGACCTCGACCGATGGAGCGAGTTCGAGCGCGCCGGCATCTACTACGCGGCGACGCAGCTCGAACTGCGCCAGGTGAGCGAGTCCCCGGTCGTCGTGGTCGGAGGCGCCAACTCCGCGGGCCAGGCGTCGCTCTACCTCGCCTCGCACGGATGCCCGGTCCGTCTCGTGGTGCGCGGCCGCGACCTGGGCACGCGCATGTCGTCGTACCTCGCCGACCGTCTGCGCGAAGAGCCCCGCGTGCAGATCCACACCGGATCGCGCGTCGTCGGCCTCGACGGCGGCACGTCGCTGGAGCGCGTGCGCATCGACACCGTCGGCGAGGTGGACGCCCGTGGGCTGTTCTGCTTCATCGGCGCCGATCCCGCCACGGCCTGGCTGCCGGCGCTCGACCGGGACGCCGACGGATTCCTCCGCACGGGGTCCGACATCGAGGTGCAGTCGCTCGCGCGGTGGCAGGGGCTGGGGCGCGAGCCGTTCCCGTTCGAGACGTCGACGCCGCGCATCTTCGCCGCCGGTGACGTGCGACGGGGTTCGATGAAGCGCGTCGCGGCCGCCGTCGGCGAGGGCTCGAGCGCCGTCGCGTCCGTGCACCGGGTGCTCGCGGGTTAGTCCTCGACGCGGACGCGGCTCGACCTGCGCGTCTTCACAGCGCGGCGGATGCCCCAGACGATGAGCGCGAGAACACCGATCACCCCGAGCCAGGGAAGCAGGAAGCCCACGGCGATGACGATGCCGTTGAGCGTAGCGACCAGGCCGTTCCAGCCCGCGGCGATCCCGTCGCCGAAACCTGCGGGGTCGGCCGCCACCGTCTCCGTCTCGGGCGTCAGTGAGACCGTGAGGGTCGACATGGCGACCTGGTCTTCGAGCATCTCGAGCTGCTGCTGGGATGACTCCAGCACCGCCTGTCGCTCGGACAGCGCGGCTTCGGCGGCGATGAGGTCCGCGAGGCTGCCCGCCTCGCCCATGAGCTGCGTGAGGCGGTCGACCGAGGCCTGAGCCGACGCCACCCGGGCTTCGAGGTCAATCGTCTGCGTCGTGACGTCCTGGCGGTTGACCGTGGATGCCGTCACCTCGCCCCACTGCGCGAGGTCGTCGATCAACGGTGCGAGGGCGTCCGTCGGCACGCGCACCGTCACCCACGCGCCCTCGGGCTGGTACGGGTACGTCATCGAGTCCCCGCCGATGCCCGGGTCGATGGGAACGACGCCGGATGCGGTGCCGACGTTCATCGATTCGACATAGCCGCCCCGGCTGACGGCGGCATCGCCCACCTCGCGGGCGGCGATCGCCGGGTCTTCGACCGTCACCGTGGCGCTTGCCGTCGTGATGATGTCTCGGCTGTCGGGGGCTTCGTCGGTGGCCGCGGACCCCGCCTCCCTCGATCCGTCGAGCTCGACCGGGTTGCCCTCCAGCGCGATCTCTCCGCCGTCGAAGGCGACGTCGCCGCTTGTCGCGGGGGCGACGGCCGAACCTGCCTCGTTCGCCGGCGTGAGCAGACCGCCCACACTCGGAGCGATGATCGCGGCGACGGCGATGACGGCTGCGGCGGCACCGCCCGCCATCCACAGTCTGCCTCGGCGGGCGCGCCGGACGCGGTCGTCGTCGCGCACGCGGCGGATGTCGGCGAACAGGGCGTCCTCGATGTCGTCGATGCGATCGGCTGCGAGCTCGGGCAACCGGGGGTCGATGGTGTTCATGTGCTCTCCTTGACGACGGTCCGCAGTCGCGTGCGGATGCGGGAGAGACGATTGCGCACCACACCGTGGGCGACGCCGAGCTGGTCGGCGGCCGCCTGATAGGCGTAGCCCTCGGCCGCGCACAACCGGAAGATGTCCTGGTCGAGCGGACTGAGGCCCCGGACTTCGCGCAGGATGCGCTCGGCGAGCTCGCCGTCGATGATCTGCTGCTCGACGTCGACCGTCGCGGGGAGCGTCTCGTCGGCGGCCGCGCCGGCGTGCTCGCGGTCCGTGCGCTGCCGGCGGATGCGGTTCGCCGCCTGGAAGCGGCAGATCGTCACGAGCCAGGGGAGCAGCGAGTCGCCGGCGAGCTGCATTCCGGGCAGCTTGCGCCATGCGACGAGGAAGGTCTCCTGCGTCACGTCCTCGGCGTCGGACGCGTTGCCGACGAGCCCGTGGGCGAGCCAGTACACCGGACGCACGTACGCCCGGTACAGCGCGCGGAAGGCGTACTCGCTTCCGTTCGCGGCCTGCGCCACGAGCGTTTCGTCGTCCCGCGATCCGTCCGCCATCGCATCCTCCGTCCCGTCGATCGTCGGTGAGCATCGTCGTCTCTCAGCTTGTCAGTGTCGGGGGAGAGGCGATCGTCTCGATGTGGTCTCGCTCGACCGATCCCCACCGCGCCGCCGGCATCCATAAGCTGACTGCATGGACAGCCGCGCCGCAGGTCCGCCGGCGTGCCCCACGTGCGGCGACGGGCTCATCTTCGAGATCCTCGACGACGAACGGTTCCTCGTCGTGTGGTCCTGCGTGAACTGCGGGCTGATCCGTACGACCGAACCGGTCTGACGGTCCGGATGGGGCACGTGCCGGGCATCATGGAGTCATGTCCGGACCGGATTCATCGCAGCGGATCCTCGATCACGTCCGCCGTCTCGGCGAAGAGCACCCGCCGATCGCGCTCGCGTCGGTCGACCGCGAGGTGCACGCACCCCGACGGGTCGCCGAACGCTACGGCCACGTGATCGACTACCTCGCCCGCGTCGAGCTCGAAGTCGACCGCAACGTCCTCGAGCTGTTGGTGCTGCTGCCCGACGTCAGCGAGGTCGACCGCATGTTCTACGCCGATGTGTGGCAGCCGCAGGAGATCCAGCACGGCCTGATCCTCGACCGCCTGCAGCAGGACCTCGGGCGCCCGGCCACCGAGCCTCACCTCGAGGTGTCGTTCACGATCAAGGCGATGGGCGCGCTGGCTCACTTCTCGGCCATCCAGGACATCGCACGGCTGTTGTACTACCTCACCGGGGCGAGCACCGAACGTCAGGCCGTCCTCGCCTACAACGTGCTCCACGACGGGATGACCGAGCTCGGAGAACCCGCGATCGCCGAGACGATCATCGCGCCGATCCGCCGCCAGGAGCCCGGCCACTTCGCCTTCTACCGGATGAGCGCCACCGAGCTCGTGCGCAGCGGCGCGCTGCGCCCCTGGCAGATGTACCTCGCCCGGATGCTGCGCGAGAAGTCGTACAACCTCGTGGGCACCAACGGACGCGACGAGTACCGCGCGCAGATGGGCGGTGTGGTCACGGCGCTGGGCTTCGACACCGATCTGGAGAGATACGCCCGCGAAGTGGGCCGGATCGAGGCGCAGCTGCTGTGGGCCGGCGCGCAGGGCATGGAGTTCCCGCCCTACGTGCTCCGGGCACTGCGCGAGAGCATCGACCTGTACCGCGAACGCGGTTTCGCCGCCGCCTGACATCAGCGCGGGGTCGGATCAGCCGAAGTCGCCTGTAGTGTGTACCCGCGAAGGGGAGTATCCCGAGAGCGCGTATCCGTCATCACGGGCCCCGATCATGCGGCCCCGGGTGCGCGTCGCGAGCCGAACGGCCGCGGGGAGAGACTTTCGAACACCGTCGACCCCTCAGCCCGCGAAAGGCCCGCCATGGACCTCGAACTCCCCATCTGGTTCGAAATCGGCTCGCTCGTCGTGCTGACCCTCATCCTCGTCGCCGACCTGCTCATCATCCTGAAGCGGCCGCACATCCCGTCGACCCGCGAGTCCACGCTGTGGGTCGTGTTCTATGTGACCCTCGCCCTCATCTTCGCCGGCCTCATGTGGATCTTCGCGGGCGGCGAGTACGCCGGGCAGTTCGTCGCCGGCTGGCTCACCGAGTACAGCCTGTCGATCGACAACCTGTTCGTCTTCGTGCTGATCATGACGCAGTTCGCCGTGCCCCGCCGCTATCAGCAGGAGGTGCTGATGGTGGGCATCATCATCGCCCTCGTCCTGCGCGGCCTGTTCATCCTCGCCGGCGCGGCGATCATCGAGCAGTTCAGCTGGGTCTTCTACATCTTCGGCGCGTTCCTCGTCTTCACCGCCTGGCGCCAGGCGTTCCCCGGAGGCGACCACGATTCCGACGTCAAGCAGGAGAACTTCATCGTGCGGCTCCTGCGTCGCACGATCGACATCTCCGAGACCTACGACGGCGCCAAGATCCGCACCGTCGTGGACGGCAAGAAGATGTTCACGCCCATGATCATCGTCTTCGTCGCGATCGGCGTGACCGACCTGCTGTTCGCGATCGACTCGATCCCCGCCATCTTCGGCATCACGCAGAGTCCGTTCATCGTCTTCACGGCCAACCTCTTCGCCCTCATGGGACTCCGCCAGCTGTACTTCCTGCTGGGTGACCTGCTCGATCGCCTCCGCTACCTGCACTACGGCATCGCCTTCATCCTCGCCTTCATCGGGGTCAAGCTCGTCCTCCACGCGATGCACGTCAATGAGCTCCCGTTCATCAACGGCGGAGAGCACATCGAGTGGGCGCCCGAGATCTCGACGTGGGTCTCGCTCGGGGTCATCGTCGCCGCGATGGCCGTCGCGACGATCGCGAGCCTGGCGGTGTCGGCGCGCGAAGACAAGGACAAGAGGGCGGATGCCGCTGCCGGCGTCGTCGATGACGGCACCGGTGCCGAGCCCCACGCCGAGGTGGCCGCCGAGACGGTCGCTCAGGAGAAGGGCACGCCGTCCACGGTCGCCCAGCCCTCCGCGCCCGACGAGCGCTGACCTCGATCGGCCCGATCCGCACCCGGTGGTAGTCTTTCCCGGTGCGGATCGCCCGACTTCTCCTTAGCGGCCGCGACGAGTCCTAGTCCTCAGGCCTCACTCGTCGCGGAGTCCCTTCGCGGGCTTGATCCCCTTCTTCCGCCTCTGGAGAACGAGACACACATGAGCACCCACATTCCCGATCACCCTCGCACGCTCGCCGAGAAGGTCTGGGACGACCACCTCGTCGTGAAGGGCGAGAACGGCGAACCCGACCTCATCTACATCGACCTGCACCTCGTGCACGAGGTCACGAGCCCGCAGGCGTTCGACGGCCTCCGTGCCGAAGGGCGACCCGTCCGTCGTCTGGACCTGACGATCGCGACCGAAGACCACAACACCCCGACGCTCGACATCGACAAGCCGATCGCCGACCTCACCAGTCGCACGCAGATCATGACGCTGCGCGACAACGCGGCGGAGTTCGGGATGCGCCTGCACTCGCTGGGCGACAAGGAACAGGGCATCGTCCACGTCGTCGGACCGCAGCTCGGCCTCACGATGCCGGGCATCACCGTCGTGTGCGGCGACAGCCACACCAGCACGCACGGCGCGTTCGGGGCGATGGCCTTCGGCATCGGCACGAGCGAGGTCGAGCACGTGCTCGCCACCCAGACCCTCCCGCTGAAGCCCTTCAAGACGATGGCCATCACCGTCGAGGGCGACCTGAAGCCCGGCGTCACGGCGAAGGACGTCGTGCTGGCGATCATCGCGAAGATCGGAGCCAACGGCGGTCAGGGTTACGTGCTTGAGTTCCGCGGCAGTGCGATCCGATCCCTCTCGATGGAGGGCCGCATGACGATGTGCAACATGTCGATCGAAGCCGGTGCCCGCGCGGGCATGATCGCACCCGACGACATCACGTTCGCCTACGTCAAGGACAAGCCGCACGCGCCGAAGGGTCAGGACTGGGACGACGCCGTGGCCTATTGGCGCACGCTCCCCAGCGACGAGGGCGCGGTGTACGACGCCGAGGTCTTCCTCGACGCCGCCGAGCTCGAGCCGTTCGTCACGTGGGGCACCAATCCCGGTCAGGGCGTGTCGCTGTCGGGAGTGATCCCCGACCCCGCGTCGTTCGACGACCCGAACGAACGGGTGGCCGCCGAGCGGGCCCTGGAGTACATGGACCTCGCCGCCGGGACCCCGCTGAAGGACGTCGTGGTGGATGCCGTCTTCATGGGCTCCTGCACGAACAGCCGGATCGAAGACCTGCGGGCGTTCGCCTCGGTCATCGAGGGACGCACCAAAGCCGAGAACGTGCGCGTCATGGTGGTGCCCGGCTCGGCACGCGTGCGCCTCGAAGCCGAGGCCGAGGGCCTCGACAGGATCATCACCGATTTCGGCGCCGAGTGGCGGTTCGCGGGCTGCTCGATGTGCCTCGGCATGAACCCCGACCAGCTCGCTCCGGGCGAGCGGTGCGCGTCGACGAGCAACCGCAACTTCGAGGGTCGGCAGGGCAAGGGCGGCCGCACGCACCTCGTCTCGCCGCTGGTCGCTGCCGCGACCGCGGTGCTCGGGCACCTCGCCAGCCCCAGCGATCTGCCGTCATTCGAGAAGGTCGAGGCCTGACCATGGACGCGTTCACGACGCACACCGGCATCGCGGTGCCGTTCCGGCGCTCCGCGGTCGACACCGACCAGATCATCCCCGCCGTCTACCTGAAGCGGGTCACCAAGACCGGGTTCGAAGACGCCCTGTTCGCCAACTGGCGTCAGGATCCCGACTTCGTGCTCAACCAGCCGGTCTACCAGGGCGCATCGATCCTGGTCGCGGGGCCGGACTTCGGCACCGGATCGAGCCGTGAGCACGCGGTGTGGGCGCTGCGCGACTTCGGCTTCTCGGTCGTGCTCTCGCCGCGGTTCGCCGACATCTTCCGCGGCAACGCGGGCAAGCAGGGACTCGTCGCCGGCGTCATCTCCGAAGACGACCTCGAAGCGATCTGGGCGATCCAGGAGGCCGAGCCCGGCATCCGCATGACCGTCGATCTCCAGGCGCGCCGCGCGACGATCGGCGCGCTCCAGGTCGGTTTCGACATCGACGATTACACTAGGTGGCGGCTGCTCGAGGGGCTCGATGACATCGGGCTCACACTGCGCAACGAAGACAGGATCGCGCAGTTCGAGGCGCGCCGCGAGGCATGGCGGCCGCGGACACTTCCCGTTCCGTAGCCAGGGCGCCCGCCCACGAGGCGATCTCCCCGACACACGCACTGCCACTCCTCGATGACACAAGTGAGGTTCACTGGATGAAGACCCTTCTCAACGGCTCGGCCTCGACAGGCGACCAAGAAGTATCCGGAGAGGTCCTCGCCATCCGCGGCGGACGACCTCTGAAGGGTCGAGTCGAAGTGAAGGGTGCCAAGAACCTCGTCACGAAGGCGATGGTCGCGGCGCTCCTCGGCGAGACGGTCAGCATCCTGCGCGACGTGCCCGACATCAGCGATGTGCAGGTCGTGCGCTCGCTCCTCGAGGTGCACGGCGTCACCGTTGTCGAAAGCGAAGAAGGCACCCTGCATCTCGACCCGAGCGGGGCGGTCACCGCCCACTTCGAAGAGATCGACGCGCATGCCGGGGCTTCCCGCATCCCGATCCTGTTCTGCGGCCCGCTGCTGCATCTGCTCGGCGAGGCGCTGATCCCGGATCTCGGCGGGTGCCGCATCGGCGACCGGCCGATCAACTTCCACATGGACGCTCTCCGAGCCTTCGGCGCCGTCGTCGACAAGAGCTACGAAGGCATCCGGATCACGGCGCCCAACGGACTGCACGGCGCCGACATCGTGCTTCCCTACCCGAGCGTGGGCGCGACCGAGCAGGTGCTGCTCACCGCCGTCCGGGCCAAAGGCACGACGGAGCTCCGCAACGCGGCGATCGAGCCCGAGATCATGGACCTCATCGCGGTGCTGCAGAAGATGGGCGCGATCATCTCGTACGAGCCCAACCGGGTCATCGTCATCGAGGGCGTGGAGTCGCTGCGCGGTTACGACCACCGCGCGATCTTCGATCGCAACGAGGCCGCCTCCTGGGCCTGCGCCGCGCTCGCGACCGACGGCGACATCTTCGTCGGCGGCGCCCGCCAGCAGGAGATGCTGACTTTCCTCAACGTCTTCCGCAAGGCCGGCGGCTGGTTCGACGTCCGGGAGGACGGCATCCAGTTCCGTCGCGACGGCGCCCTAAAGCCGGTCGTGGTCGAAACCGACGTGCATCCCGGATTCATGACCGACTGGCAGCAGCCGCTGATCGTCGCCCTCACGCAGGCCGAGGGCCGCTCGGTCGTGCACGAGACGGTGTACGAGAACCGTCTCGGTTTCACGGCCGCGCTGAACCAGATGGGCGCCGACATCGTCGTGCACCCGCACGGCATCGACGCACCCGGCCGCCGCGTGCCGCGCCGGGCCCTCGAGCAGGCGGCCGTCATCGTCGGCCCGACACCGCTGCACGGCGCCGACGTGGAGGTGCCCGACCTGCGCGGCGGCTACAGCTACGTCATCGCGGCCCTGGCGGCCGAGGGCGAGTCCGTCGTGCGCAACGTCGGCATCATCCGCCGCGGGTACGAGAAGTTCTTCTCGAAGCTCGATGCCCTCGGCGCCGACTTCGACGTCATCGGATAGCGCGGTGACCCCGCACTCGGCGCCGTCTTCGTCGCTGCCCTCAGCGGATCCCGGTGCACGGGAGCCGCGGCCCTTCGTGTTCTGGTTCCTCGCGGCGATCGTGGTGCCGGTGGTGAGTCTGATCGCGAAGATCCGCATCTCGGGCGAGAAGCTGCAGCCCCACGGCGCGTATGTCATCGCGCCCAACCACTACTCCGAGGCGGACCCGCTGATCGTCGCCGTCGCGGTCTGGCGCCTCGGCCGGCCGCCCCGGTTCATGGCGAAGGAGAGCCTGTTCGCCGTCCCGGTGCTCGGCTGGGCGTTGCGGGTGACCGGCATGGTCCCGGTGGCGCGTTCGTCCTCCAGTGCCTCGGCCAAGCAGACCCTGCGCGCATCGGAGACACTTGTCGAGCACGGTCGAGGAGTGATCGTGTATCCCGAAGGCACGCTCACCCGCGACCCGGACATGTGGCCCATGCGGGGCAAGAGCGGCGCGGTCCGCCTCGCGCTCGAGGCGGACCTGCCCTTGATCCCGATGGCTCACTGGGGTGCTCAGGCGATCATGCCGCGCTACGGGAAGTTCCGGCTGTGGCCCCTTCGGCGGCCCGTGAGGGTCCTGCTCGGCGCTCCCGTCGACATCGACGACCTGCGCGGCAAGCCGCTCACCAACACCCTGCTGAACGAAGCCACGACGCGTCTCATGAACGCGATCACCGCGCTGCTCGAACAGCTGCGCGACGAGCAGGCCCCGGTCGAACGCTGGAACCCGTCGGTGCACGGTCAGAACGAGACGGGGCGTCTTGACCCGTAGACAGGATGCCGGTCGCCCCCGTGTCGCCGTCATCGGCGCCGGCAGCTGGGGTACGACCTTCGGCAAGATCCTCGCCGACGGCGGCGCGAACGTCGTCATGTGGGCGCGGCGTCCCGAGCTCGCGAGTGAGATCCATCGCGCCAAGCGCAACAGCGAGTACCTGCCCGGTATCAACCTGCCGCGCACGATGACGGCCACGCACCACCTGTCCGAGGCCCTCGACGGTGCCGAACAGGTCTACCTGTCGATTCCGAGTCAGGCCGTGCGGCAGAACCTGAAGGCGGTCCGCCCGCTCGTCCAGGCGACCGACGCGCCCATCGTCTCCCTGATGAAGGGCGTCGAGCGCCGCACCGGCCTGCGCATGAGCCAGGTCATCGAGCAGGAACTCCACATCGACCCGGCGCGCATCGCCGTGGCATCCGGACCCAACCTCGCCCTCGAGATCGCCCGTGAGCAGCCCACCGCAGCGGTGATCTCCTCGACGAGCCAGGAGACGGCCGAGGCGGTGGCCCGCCGGGCGCGGAACGACTACTTCCGCACGTTCGTCAACACCGACGTCATCGGCACCGAGTTCGGCGGCGTGCTGAAGAATCTCATCGCGGTCGCGATCGGCATCGTCGACGGTGTCGGCTACGGCGAGAACACGAAGGCGTCGATCATCACGCGCGGCCTCGTCGAGATGACCGACTTCGCCGTCGCGTTCGGCGCGCAGCCCGAGACCCTCCAGGGACTCGCGGGCCTCGGCGACCTGATCGCGACCTGCCAGTCGCCGCTCAGCCGCAACAACACCGCCGGGCGCCTGCTCGGCCAGGGGTACCGCTTCGACGACGTCGTCAAGCAGATGAACCAGACGGCCGAAGGACTCGCGTCCGTCGCGCCGATCCTGCAGCTCGCGCGTGAGGTCGGCGTCGCGATGCCCATCGTCGAACAGGTCAAGATGGTGCTCGACGGCACCATGAACCCGCGCGACATCGCGCCGCACCTGACGACGGACGACGACACCCCCATGGGGGAGAGGACGCAGCATGGACAGGCCGGCGGTGGCGGTGCTCTTTGGCGGTCGCTCCAGCGAGCACTCGATCAGTTCCGCAACGGCGGGCGGGGTGCTGCGGGCGATCGATCGTGACCGGTTCCGCGTGATCCCGATCGGGATCACGCGCGACGGGGCGTTCGTGCTCGAAGACGACGATCCCGACAAGTTCGCGCTCGACCGGGATCACCTGCCCGAAGTCGTCGACAACGGCACGCGCATCGGATGGCCCGACTCGGCGCTGTCGCGCGAGCTGACGGTGACGGATGCCGCCGGCACCCGCTCGCTAGGCGATGTCGACGTCGTCCTCCCGATCCTCCACGGGCGCTTCGGCGAGGACGGCACGATCCAGGGGCTGCTCGAACTCCTCGGCATCCCGTACGCGGGTGGCGGGGTGCTGATGTCGGCCCTCGGGATGAACAAGAACGTCACCAAGCGCGTGCTCAAGGCCGCGGGGGTCCCGGTCGTGCCGTGGGTCGCGGTCACCCGCCGCGACCTCGCCCGTCAGCGCGATCTGTGGGAGCGCCGCATCCGCTCGTTCGGCCTGCCGGTGTTCGTGAAGCCGAACCAGGCGGGGTCGAGCGTGGGCGTGTCGAAGGTGTCGGCGTGGGACGAGCTCGATGCCGCTCTCGAGGTCGCCTTCGCCGAGGACGCCACCGTGCTCGTGGAGCAGGCGGTCGTGGGACGAGAGGTCGAGTGCGGCGTCCTGCAGGGCCGCGACGGCGCCCCGGCCCGCGTGAGCCTCCCCGGAGAGATCGTGGTCTCGGGCCGCGAGTTCTACGACTTCGAGGCGAAGTACCTCGACGCTCCGGGCATCGAGCTCGTCTGCCCCGCGACGCTCCACGACGGCGAGCTGGCCGAGATGCAGCGGATCGCGGCGCAGGCGTTCGAGGCGCTCGGGGGCGAAAGCCTGGCGCGCGTGGACTTCTTCTTCACCGGCACGGAGTTCTTCGTCAACGAGGTCAACACCATGCCGGGCTTCACGCCGATCTCTATGTTCCCGAAGTGCTGGATCGCCTCGGGCATGACTTACGCCGAACTCATCAGCGAGCTCATCGACCTCGCGACGGAGCGCTCGGCCGCCTGACGCGATGGAGGTCAGCCGGCGTCGGGCAGCACGGTGTCGCTCTCGACGCACGCGCTCTGGACCGTGGTCCATCCGGCCACGAGCGGACCGAGGCTCTCGAGCACGTTGTTCGACGAGACGACCTCGTTGTCGATGAGAACCTCGACCGCAGGCGTGCGTCCGTAGCTCGTGACGAGATACTGCGGGGAGCGTGACTCGTCGACGATCCAGTCGACGCCGCCGAGCGTGATGCACCTCGCCTCGGTGGGGCCGGGAGGAGTCACGCCGCACGCTAGGATCACCGCGGTCGGGTCGCCCCACGCACCGGTCGCCTGTGCGTCGGTCCAGCGGCGATCCTCGCCGTCGATCGACCCGGGGAGCCGGACCATGATGTCGGCGCACGTGGGGTTGTCCGCGTCCTCGGCGGGCTGGAGCGCGACGGTCGTCGAGCAGCCGGCGAGGGATGCCGCCAGCGTCAGCGCCGCCGCAGTCAGGACGAGGAACCGGGGAGCGCGCACCGGTCCAGGCTAACCCGCGCACGGACGCCATCCGGCCGGGATACCGTGAAGGCGTGACGGATTCAGACGACCCGACCGTGGGCGAGCTCTCCGAGGGCGCGATCCTGCGCCGCATCCTGGATCGCATCGGACCGTCGCAGGCGCTCGTCGGGCCCGGCGACGACGCCGCGGTCCTCTCGGCACCTGACGGTCGGGTCGTCGCCACGACCGACACGCTCGTGCACGGCCCCGACTTCCGGCTGGCCTGGTCGAGCGCGTTCGACCTCGGCTGGAAGTCCGCTGCGGTCAACCTCGCCGACGTCGCCGCGATGGGGGCACGCCCGACCGCTCTCCTCGTCGCGCTCGCGATGCCCGATGACACGAGGCTGTCGTGGGTCGAGGGCCTCGCCGACGGCCTCCGCGCCGCCTGCGACGAGCTCGCCCCCGGCTGCGCCGTCGAAGGCGGCGACCTCACCGTCTCGGACACCCTCACGATCGCCGTGACCGCACTCGGCTCGCTCGATGGCCGTGAGCCCGTGCTGCGCTCCGGCGCGCGTCCAGGCGATGTGGTCGCGGTGGCGGGGGAGCTGGGTCAGGCGGCGCGGGGCCTGCAGATCCTCTTCGAACGACTCACGGACGCGGAGGGGGTGCCGATCCTGATGGAGCGCGAATTCCTCCAGTCGCTGCCGACCGGCGCGCATGCCATGGCCGTGATGATGCAGCTGCGTCCGCGCCCTCCGGTGTCGATGGGCGCCGTAGCGGCGATCGACGGTGCGACCGCGATGATGGACATCTCGGACGGGCTAGCTCTCGATGCGTCGCGCATGGCGGACGCCTCCGGGGTGACGATCGACATCGAGAGCCGATGGCTCGGCCCCGAACCCGAGCGGGCGCTCTCGGGAGGCGAAGACCACTCGCTTCTCGTCGCCTTCCGCGGAACTCCGCCGCCGCACGGCTGGCGAGTGATCGGCAGCGTTCACGAACGAGGCGACGTGTCGATCACGGTCGACGGCATCCCGTACGCGGGCCGACGCGGCTGGGATCCCTACCGCGACTGGGACGCGGCCCGCGGCTGAGTCACGCCGTCGTCGCCCACCACAGCGTCGTGTCGCCGTACTTCTTCGACCGCGTCGGGGCCAGGCCGTCCGGCAGCGCCGGTTCGGGGGACCGCGACGCACGTTCGATCACGATCGTCGCGCCCTCATCGAGAGCCGGCACCAGCAGGCCCAGGGTCGTCGCGAGCTCGGCCTCCGACACGTCGTAGGGCGGGTCGATGAACACGAGGTCGAACGGCCCCGACGCGCCGCGCAGGAAGAAGTCGACCGATTCCCGGTGCACGCGGATCGCAGCATCCCGGCTCACGGCTCTGGCGACCTTCGCCGCATTGCGCGTCACGACTGCGGCTGCCTTCGGCGCCTTCTCGACGAGATCCGCGGATGCCGCACCGCGGCTGACCGCTTCGAGTCCGAGGGCGCCCGACCCCGCATACAGGTCGAGCACGGCGGCGCCGCGCAGGGCATCGGCGGACTCGAGGGCGCCGAACAGGGATTCGCGGACGCGATCGCTCGTCGGCCTGGTTCCGGCATCCGGCACCTCGATGACGATCGAGCCGGCTCGCCCCGCGATGATCCTCGTCACGCTCTCACGATATCGGCGTGAGCGGCTCCGGATCCTCTTCGCGCAGGCGAGGTGTCGTGCGGAACTCGGGTCGGTGACCCGCCTTGTCGGCGTAGAAGGCGCGGATGCGGTCCATGTCGGCGGCGACGTCGCCCGTGAGGTCGATCGTCACGCCGAGGCCGGTCGTCATGGTCGTGCGGTCGACATAGCCGAGGGTGAGCGGCATGCCCGCCTCCCGGGCGATGCGATAGAAGCCGGACTTCCAATAGGTGCCCGAACTGCGCGTGCCCTCGGGCGTGACGACCAGGCCGAACACCTCGCCGGCGCGGATGCGGGCCACGACGTCGTCGACCACGTTCGCCGGGTTCGCGCGATCCACCGGGATGCCGCCGAGCCACCGCATGATCGGGCCGCGCCACCCGCGGAACAGACTCGCCTTGCCGAGCCACCGGAATCTCATGCTCAGCCGCCACGCGATGGCGAGCATGAAGACGAAGTCCCAGTTCGACGTGTGCGGTGCGCCGATCAGCACGGTGGGGACCGAGGGCGCCGGGGTGGTGACGAGTCGCCAGCGGCTGCACGCCCAGAAGATGCGGGCGAGGATGCGACGGAGCATCCGGCAACGCTACGGCATCGAGCATGTCCCGTGCGGCACGCGGCGCGGAGGCAGGGCGTCGGCCCTGCTCTCTAGACTCGACACATGCCCGGTCTGACGCTCGAATCGCGCCTCGACGGCGCCGTCGGGGGCAAGACCGCATCGGCGCTCGAGAAGGCGTTCGGGATGCGGACGGTCGGCGACCTGCTCGCGCACTACCCGCGGCGCTACGCGCGACGGGGGGAGCTGACGCCCATCTCGTCTCTGCCCCTCGGCGAGCCCGTCACGATCGTCGCCGAGGTCGTCCGCGCGAGCGAGCGCCGCATGCAGAACCGCAAGGGCTCACTGCTCGAAGTCGTCATCAGCGACGGCGAGGGGAGCATGTCGCTGACGTTCTTCAACCAGTCGTGGCGCATGAAGGACCTCGCGCCCGGTCGCCGCGGGATCTTCGCAGGCAAAGTGGGGGAGTACCGCGGCGCGACACAGCTGACCCACCCCGATTACGAGCTGTTCGACGACGAGGACTCCGCCCGGCAGACCGCGCAGGCGCAGGCCGCCGTCCCCATCCCCATCTATCCGGCCACCAGCACGGTGGCCAGCTGGCAGTTCACGAAGATCGTCGACCTCGTGCTCGACGGTCTCGACGAGGTCGCCGATCCGCTGCCCGACGAACTGCGCATCCGGCACGCGCTCGCCACCGCCCGGGAGGCCATCGAGTGGATCCACCGCCCGCACGATGAGCAGCAGTATGCGCTGGCGCGACAGACCCTGCGCATGCACGAGGCCTTCGTGCTGCAGGCGGCCCTGCTGCAGCAGCGCAACTTCGTCCGGGCGCTGTCGGCCACCAAGCGCGAGCCCGGCGACCTGCTCGCCCGATTCGACGCGGCGCTGCCGTTCGATCTCACCCCCGACCAGATCTCGGTCGGAGCGCAGGTCGAGCGCGATCTGCGCGGCGACTGGCCGATGAATCGGCTCGTGCAGGGCGAAGTCGGTTCGGGCAAGACGCTCGTGGCCCTCCGCGCGATGCTGCAGGTGGCCCAGAGCGGGGGGCAGTCGGCTCTCATCGCCCCGACCGAGGTGCTCGCGGGTCAGCACCTGCGCTCCATCGCCCGCATGCTGGGTCCGGGCCTCGCGCCCGAGCTGATGCCGACACTGCTCACGGGCCAGATGCCCGCGGCCGAGCGCCGCAAGGCCGCTCTGCGCACGGCATCCGGTCAGGCGCGCATCGTCGTCGGCACCCACGCCCTGCTCAGCGACAGCACGACGTTCGCCGATCTCGGCCTCGTCGTCGTCGACGAGCAGCACAGATTCGGCGTCGAGCAGCGCGAGGCGCTGCGGGCCAAGGGCACGTCGCCGCACGCGCTCGTTCTGACGGCCACCCCCATTCCGCGCACGGTGGCCATGACGGTCTTCGGCGACCTCGACGTCTCGACGATCCGCACGATGCCGGCGGGGCGCGCGGGCATCCAGACCTTCGTCGCGCCGCTCGCCGAGCGCCCCGGCTGGTTCGCGCGCGTGTGGGACCGCATCGCCGAAGAGGTCGGCAACGGTCACCAGGCGTTCGTCGTGTGCGCCGCGATCGACTCCGACGCCCTCGCGAAGGACGAGAAGCCCGAGGCCGAGAAGCTCGAGGGCGAGGCGGAGAAGACACGGTGGGGCGTCGTGCAGGTCGCTGATCTGCTGTCGCGGCATCCCGCCTTCGCCGACATCCGCGTCGAGATCCTGCACGGCAAGATGCCGTCCGATGCGAAGGATGCCGTGATGCAGGCGTTCGCCCGCGGCGACATCGACGTGCTCGTCGCGACGACCGTGGTCGAGGTCGGTGTCGATGTGCCCAACGCGTCGACCATGGCGATCCTCGAAGCCGACCGGTTCGGCGTCTCGCAGCTGCATCAGCTGCGGGGTCGCGTCGGCCGCGGGGGAGTGCCCGGGCTCTGCCTGCTCGTGACCGAGGCGCCGCCAGGGTCGCCGGCTCGTCAGCGCGTGGAGGCGGTCGCCGCGACCCTCGACGGCTTCGAGCTCGCCGAGGTCGACCTCGAGCTGCGCGGCGAGGGCGATGTGCTCGGCGACGCGCAGTCGGGCGCCCGCTCGTCGCTCAGACTGCTGCGCGTCGTGAAGGATGCCGACCTGATCGCCGAGGCGCGGGTCGCGGCCGAGCGCGTGCTGGCCGAGGATCCCGCGCTGGTGCGGCATCGGGGGCTCGACGCGGCGATCGCGCGCCGCGTGTCGACCGAAGACCGCGCTGCCCTCGCGCGCACCTGAGCGTCGATAGGGTGGGGGTTGTGAATCCCCGGATCGCCGTCGTCCCCGGCTCGTTCGACCCGCCGACGCTCGGTCACCTCGATGTGATCCGCCGCGCGGCCGGCCTGTACGACCAGCTCCACGTGCTGGTGGTGCACAATCCCGGCAAAGAGGCGATGCTGCCGATCGCCCAGCGTCTCTCGCTCCTCGAGCAGTCGATCGAGGAACTCGGGGTCGAGGGCGAGGTGATCGTGGCCTCCTGGAGCATGGGTCTGCTCGTGGACTATGCGGTCGATGTCGACGCGGGGGTCCTGGTCAAGGGCATCCGCTCGCAGGTCGACGTCGCGTACGAGACGCCGATGGCGATCGTCAACCGGCATCTGGCCCACGTCGAGACCGTCTTCCTGCTGCCCGATCCGTCGCACGCCCTCGTGTCGAGCTCGCTCGTGCGCCAGGTCGCCGGGCTCGGCGGCGATGTGTCGCCGTTCGTGCCCCCGGCGGTCGCCCGGTTCCTCGACACCGGCTCGCGCGACGCCTGACGGCCCGCGCACAGGTGCCCGACGGTAGGGTTGTCAACCGTGAGAAAGCACCGCCCCGGACCCTTCGCCATCAACGTCCGCGACATCGTCCGCCACCCCGGCGAGATGCGCGTCGTCGACCTCGAGCTGCCCGCCCCCGAGAAGTGGGGCGAGGGCCTCGTGTCGGTCGCCGAAGCCGAGCAGATCGCGATCCGCGCGCGTCTCGAGTCGGTTCACGAGGGGATCCTCTTGTCGGCGAGCGTCGACTCGGAGTACACGGGAGTGTGCGGTCGATGCCTCATCGACATCGCCGCGCCCGTCGAAGTCGAGATTCAGGAGCTTTTCGCGTATCCTGAACAGGAAACATCTGACTTCGAGGTTCAAGACGATCACGTGGATCTTGAAACTCTGGTCAGGGATGCGATCGTCCTGTCGCTTCCGTTTCAGCCGGTGTGTCAGCCGGATTGCCCCGGCCTCGATCCGGCTACGGGCGAGCGGATGACCGAAAACACCGGCGCAGAGCAGCGCGAGCCCGTCGATACGCGATGGGCCGCGCTCCAGGACTACACCACAGACCCCGACACCGATGCCCCGCGCGTGGGTGCCGAGAACACAGAAGAGAGCTAGCCATGGCAGGTAACCCCCCGAAGCGGAAGGTCTCCCGCTCCAACACCCGTTCGCGTCGCGCACAGTGGAAGGCGGCGCCCATCACGCTGACCTCGACCATCGAGAACGGCAAGGTCGTCTACAGCCGCCCGCACCAGGCGAAGGTCGTCACCGACTCGCAGGGCACCGAGCTGTTCCTCGAGTACAAGGGCCGCAAGGTCGCCGACGTCTGAGATCGCGGCTGACGCCGTGACCGACGTTTCACCGGGGCGTTCGCGCCTCACCGACAAGCTCGGGGTCGACATCGACCCCGAGCTTCTGTCGCTGGCTCTGACCCACCGATCGTGGGCGTACGAGCACGCGCAATCCCCGCACAACGAGCGCCTCGAGTTCCTCGGCGATTCCGTGCTGGGCCAGGCCGTGACCGTGCGCCTGTTCACGCGGCATCCCGATCTCGACGAGGGCTCCCTCGCCAAGCGGCGAGCCGCCGTCGTGTCGACTGTCGCGCTGGCCGAGGTCGCGCGCGGCATCGGCCTGGGGGAGCACATCCTGCTGGGCCGTGGCGAAGAGCTCACCGGCGGCCGCGACAAGGACTCGATCCTCGCCGACACGACGGAGGCGATCATCGGGGCCACGTACCTCTCCCGCGGTCCAGATGCCGCGACCGCTCTCGTGCTCCGGCTCATCGACCCGCTGCTGGACGACCCCGATCGGTACGGCGCGGCGACCGATCCGAAGACCGCACTCCAGGAGCTCGCCGCACACACCGGCGTCGCTCCGCCGGTCTATGAGATCTCCTCGACCGGGCCCGACCACGACCGCCGTTTCACCGCCACCGTGCGCATCGGCGACGTGGTGCAGCACGGCTCGGGAACCAGCAAGAAGCACGCCGAGGTCGCCGCCGCGCTCACCGCGTGGCGCGAGATCACCGCACGTGCCTGAGCTCCCCGAGGTCGAAGTCGTCAGGGCGGGCCTGGCCCCGGCCGTCAGCGGCGCGACCGTGCTCGCCGTGACGGTGCTCGACGAGCGGGCGCTCACCCGGCATCCGGGCGATGGAACTCACTTCGAGGGCGCTCTCACGGGTCGCGTGTTCCGCGGGGCCGCGCGCCGGGGCAAGTTCCTCTGGCTTCCGCTCGAGCCCGCGGGGGCCTCCCTGTCCGCGACCGAGGCCGTGGTCGGGCACCTCGGCATGTCGGGGCAGCTGCTGCTGCGACCACCCGGCGCTCCCGCCGAACGTCACGAACGCGTGCGGTTAGACCTCGCGCACCCGGTCCACGGCGAGCTCGCGGTCGTCTTCGCCGACCAGCGCACGTTCGGTTCGCTGGCTCTGGACGAACTGATCCCGACTCCGGATGCCGCGCCCGGCGGCTACGGATCGGACGACGCCGCAGTGCCGACGCAGGTCGCCCACATTGCCCGCGATCCGCTCGACCCGGCCTTCGACGACGCGGTCTTCCGCAGCGCGCTCTCCCGCAAGGTCTCGGCGATCAAGCGGGTGCTGCTGGACCAGACCGTCGTCAGCGGCATCGGGAACATCTACGCCGACGAGGCGCTGTGGGGTGCGCGTCTGCATCCCGAGACCCCGGCGTCGTCGCTGTCGACGCGCACGGTGAACCGGGTGCTGCACGAGGTGCGCGCGGTACTCGAGAAGGCCCTCGCCGAGGGTGGTACGAGTTTCGACGCCCAATACGTCAACGTCAACGGGCAGGCCGGCTACTTCGCCCACTCGCTGCACGCCTACGGCCGCACCGGGCAGCCGTGCGACCGCTGCGGCCGTCCGATCGTGCGGGTGTCGTTCATGAACCGATCGAGCCATTACTGCCCGCACTGCCAGCGGATGCCGCGCCCGGCCTGAGGACGCGGCACCGCGGCATCCGTCAGTCGAGCACCTTCTTCCATGCTCCGCCGTATGCGATGGGCACGAAGCCGATGGCCTCGTTGATGTCGAGCATGGGGCGGTTCTCCTCGGCGTTGTACGTCAGCACCCGCGGAGACGACGGCACCAGGTCGCGCCAGGACAGGAGTCCAGCGCACTTCACGAGCGTGCCGAGCCTGTGTCCGCGATGCTCCCTCAGTACGAGGGTGTCTTCCTGATGGGATGCCTCGGAACGGTCCTTGCCCACGACGAGCTCGTTGAACGCGCACAGCTCGCCGGTGTCGATGTGCTGTGCAGCCGTCACGAGCAGCAGGCGGTCCGTGTCGGTGTAGCGCGAATCGTGGATCGCGATCCGGCCGGCATCCCAGACCTCCTCGTCGAACTCCATCTCGGCGGACGGCGCATCGGTGGACATGCGGGACTTCATCCACGCGTAGCCGTCGACGAACTCCGCCGGTGTCGGCGGGGACCACTGGACGACCCGATAGCCGGCGGCGGCCGTCGTTGCGTCTGCGAGCAGTCTTTCCACCTCGTCGAAGGGTCCCGTGAGGTCGAAGGCGCTGTTGCGCTCGACCTGTTCGAGTGCATAGCCGTGCCGCCGATAGAACCGCGCAGCGTGGTCATCGGGGATCGAGCCGAATCCGGTGGGCGGCGAGATGTGCTCACCGTCGGATTCGGGGTGCGAGGCCCACGACTGCAGGATCGTGCGGCCGTGTTCCCGCGCGGTGCGCTCGACCAGTTCGTACGCCGCGGTCCCGATGCCGCGACCCCACACGTCGCGCAGAATCTCGACCTCCCAGAAGGCGATGCGCGAGCCGGCCTCCTGGGGGATGTCGAGGCCCGCCCGGCCGACGATCACGTCGTCGAGCACGATCACCCACATGATCCGCCGTTCGTGCGGGTCGGGGAAGTAGTGCGGCAGCAGCTCCGCCGCGGTGATGGACTCGTCGGCGTGTCCCGAGATCTCTTCGTAGATCCGGTTGCGCACGGCGACCATCTCGAGGAAATCGGCGGCGTCGTCGTCGTCGATGCGCTGGGGGATCACCAGGGGGCGCAGTTCCAGCCCGGTGAGTGTCGTGT
>JASDDH010000002.1 GCA_030407505.1 Planococcus sp. APC 4015 | reverse complement strand
CTCGTCCTCGCCCTGACGGCGACCGTGGCGACCGCCTGCGCCCCCGCCGCTCCCGCACCCGACCCGAGCGAATCCGTCGTGGCTGCGCCGAGTTCGCCCGCACCCGAGCCCTCGCCGACGCAGACCGAAGCCGTCGAGGTCGGCGATCCGACGTGCGAGACGATCATCCCCGCCTCGACCGTCAGCGACTTCGAGAGCGTCGGCTGGACCGTCCGTGCGGAGCCGTTCTTCATCGGCGCGATCGAGGTTCCCGGCGGTCTCACGTGCCGCTGGGCGGACTTCGACGGGCCCGCCGGCGACCACCTGCAGTTCTACGGCTGGTCCGAGATCTCGGATGCCGACGCGATCGAGGCGCAGGACGCACTCCTGTCTGAGGGCTGGATCCGCGAAGAGTCGGCGGACGGCGTGTACATCACCGAGAACCCCGAGACCACGATCGCCGTCGACGACCAGGGCTACGGCATGACCTATCTGTTCACAGAGGGGGCGGTCGAGCTCGCCGACACCAAGCAGGGCCTCATCCTCGTGGAATGGCCGCCGGCCTGAGCGGTCAGAGCTCGTCGGCCCACGGCGGCTGCAGCGGTTCGTCTGCGGGCACAGCCTGCGGCGATCGCTGCTGCGCCAGGTCGTCCAGCTTCGCCACGACGGCTTCGTCGACGAGTTCGGGATGCCCGGTCGCGACGTCCGACACGACGATCTGACTCGACGGTCCGATCAGCAGGGTGACGACGTGCAGCTCTCCACCGTCATCCATCACGGGGATCTCGACCATCTCGGCCGCACCCACTTCGGCGAGCGCCTTGCCGGAGCGAAGCACCGCCGCCGCGATGTCGTCGCCGGTGATGAGGGTGTCTCCCGCGTAGATGATCTTCTTCACCCTTGATGTCTACCCTCCGAGACACCCCAACACACACCCCCTTGCAATGCCCGTGAGATACCGTTACGGACAGGCGCTGGAACAGGTCACACCTTCACGACGATCGGTCGGGGTCTTTCGAGGCTCCTATCCGGAGGAACAATGGGCAAATTCATCTACGACGGGCAGATCCGCGTCGACTTCGAAGACCGCGTGCTCGCGCACCTGCAGGTCGTGATCACGACCAAGCTGCGCCGCAGCGAGTCCTTCACGTTCATGTGGAAGGACGACACGACGATCGGCAACGGCCGCACGATCGTTTGGCTGCACGAGAGCAGTTCCCTGGTCTACAAGTTCTACGGGAGCCGCACGCCGCAGCTCAACCGCACGTGGCTGGAGATGCTCACACGGGCGGCGAACTCGCCCTCCGGGCTTTACGTGATCCCCGAGCCGGTCGACAACGCGAACATGGAGCAGGTGCGCGATGAAAAGAATTGACATCATGTACGGCGGTCGCCAGTACAGCATCGGCGCCCGGGAGTTCGAAGAGCTCAAGAGCGAGATCGAAGAGGGCATCGCCGCCGACGGACCGCGCTGGCTCGTCGTCAACGACGGTGAGGGACACCTGCGACCCGCGCACCTGCTGCTCGACCGCGGCATCGACATCGCGGTCATCCCGATCCCCGACGAGGCGGTCTGACCCCCACACCGGGCACCGGGTGTCAACCCCCATCGCGCGTCGTCGAATCTCTCGCAGGATGAGAGGACGACATACGGGCAAGGGGGCACCGATGGAGTACGAGCGCACAGCGCATCGGGGAACGGAATCGTCGTTCTCGATCGACCGGGTCGAATCCGGCACCTGGGTCATCCGCGACTTGAGCACGCCATCCGACGACCCCCGCCACGTCGTGGCGTGCGTCTCGGAGTCGGACGAGCTCGGGGTCGAGGTCGTGTGGGTGCGGGCCGTCCCGCTGCCCACGCGCTACCTCTCCGTCGAGTTCGTCGTCGAAGACCTGCAGCGGTGGACGACGCGCCGCCGATCGGAGCCGCCCAACCGGATCCCCCGGCTGGCGCCGCTTCCGCGACGGGCCCCGCGCTCCCGCTCCTGAGGGTCAGCGCACCCGGATGGCGTGCGACTGGATCGTGACCGAGAACGCCTTCGTCTCGCCGATCTCCTCGCCGTCGATCTCGAAGGCGCGCGCCTCGGGCAGGGTGACGTCGATGCGCTTGGCCCTGCCGTGGCTGAGCGCATCGGTGTCGGTGAGATCGTCCTTGCGGCCGAGCAGGCGCATGAGCCCGTTGTCCCACACCATGGTCTTGAGCGTCCCGGCCCACTCGCCGAAGCTCTCGGCGCTCAGCACGAGGTAGTCCAGTTGACCGTCGGACGGATCGGCGTCGGGAAGAAGGGTGAGGCCTCCCTGCAGGGACCCGCAGTTGGCGATCAGCAGCGTGTGGCCCTCTTCGTCGATACCCGGGTGGTCGTCCGTGGTGATGTGGAACGGCACGATCTCGCTGGCCTCGAGGGCACGGCCGAGCGACTCGACGTAGGCCAGCCAGCCGGCCTTGTCCTTCAGGTCGTCGTTGGTCTCGGCGATCATGTGCGCGTCGATGCCGAACCCGATCATGACCACGAAGCCGTGACGCTCGCGCCCCGAATCGAGGTCGACCTCGACCCAGCCGACGTCGACGGGCTGCGCATCGCCGTCGATGGCACGGGCGATCGCGGCCTTGACGTTGTTGATCGGCACGCCGAGGTTGCGCGCGAGCAGGTTGCCGGTCCCCAGCGGCACGATGCCGAGTTCGGCAGATGACTTCGAGTCGGCGAGGTGCTCGGCGACGGCGCGCACGGTGCCGTCACCCCCGGCGACGACCACGAGGTCGGCTCCGTCGGCGAGGGCGTTCGCCGCGACACCCTGACCCGGATCTTCGACGGTGGTCTCCCACCAGGCGATCTCGGCATCGGATCCGGCCGCGACCAGCGCCTTCTCGAGGGTCTCCTTCTCGGTCTTGGACGGGTTCCAGATGATGGCGATCTTCGAGGTCATGCGCGGTGCTCCAAAGCGTTGTGACAGCGCGGAACACCGCGTATGCCTTCGACCCTAGACGGTAGCCCGCCGAGCCCGTACAGGCTTGACATGGTCGCCGTGCGCCTAGTCCGCCAACAGCCGGTCGCGCACCTCACGACGCAGCACCTTGCCGATGAGCGACCGCGGCAGATCGTCGACCTGCACGATGCGCTTGGGAACCTTGTAGGCCGCCAGCTGAGTGCGGCAGTGCTCGCGGAGCGCCTCGACGTCGAGCGTCGCCCCCTGCTCGAGTACGACGGCCGCGGCGACCTCTTCACCTCCGCTCGCGCGGGGCAGCGCGACGACGGCGACCGAGACGACGTCGGGATGCCGCGCCAGGGCGTCTTCGACCTCGGTGGGCGAGACGTTGAAGCCACCCGTGATGATGAGCTCCTTCAGGCGGTCGACGATGGTGACGAAGCCGTCCTGGGACACCGTCGCGATATCGCCCGAACGCAGCCAGCCCCCGGGCAGGAGCGCATCGGCTGTGTCGCCGGGCCGACCCCAGTAGCCCTGGAAGACCTGGGGGCCGCGGATCAGCAGTTCACCCGGCTCACCGAGTGCGCGATCCGCCGTCGGGTCCAGCGGGTCCACCACACGGATCTCGGTGCTCGGAAACGGCACGCCCACCGTGCCCGGTCGACGACTGGGGCCGATGGGGTTTCCGAGCGCGACCGGTGAGGTCTCGGTCATGCCGTAGCCCTCGACGAGCAGACCGCCGGTGGCCTCCTCCCACCGCTCGACGATCGTCGTCGGAAGACTCATCGCGCCCGAGATGGCGAACCGCACGCTCGACAGATCGATCGTCCCGCGCGACGACGCGCGGGCGAGCTGGTCGTAGATCGGCGGCACCGCCGGCAGGAACGTCGGCGGGCTGGTGCGCGCGGCATCCGTCACGAGGCCCAGATCGAACTTCGGGAACAGCACGAGCTTCGCGCCGATGCTCATCGCGAACGTCAGGCACAGCGTCATGCCGTAGGCGTGGAAGAGCGGCAGGACCCCGTAGAAGGTCTCTTCGCCCTCCACGAGACCCGGCACCCATGCCTTGCCCTGCATCGCGTTCGCGCGCAGGTTGGCGTGGGTGAGGATCGCGCCCTTCGGCGAGCCGGTCGTTCCGCTCGTGTACTGCAGCAGCGCGATGTCGTCGATCGCGGGGCCGGCGACGCGCGCAGACACCCGGCGATGCCCGAGCAGGTCTTTCCACGAGAGCGGATGCCGCGCCTTCGGCGTGCTCGTCAGCTGAGCGCGCGACGAGCGGGCCTTCGGGATCGGAAGGGAGAGCAGGAACCTCTTGCCGAACGGCATCGCCTCGGTGATGTCGACGTGCACCACGTGCTCGAGCCGCAGGTCGGAGGGGAACGCAGCGATCGTGTCGTAGACCTTGTCCCAGACGATCGCGAACCGGGCGCCGTGGTCTTCGAACTGGTGGCGGAGCTCGCGCGCCGTGTACAGCGGGTTGTGCTCGATGACGATGGCGCCGAGCCGCAGAGCGGCATAGAACGCGACGACGTGCTGGGGGCAGTTCGGGAGCACGATCGCCACCCGGTCACCCTTCGAGACACCGAGGCGACGCAGCCCCTCGGCGGCACGGTCGATCTGCTCGCCCAGTTCGCCGTACGTCGTGACCGCACCGAAGAATTCGAGGGCCGGTCGACGTCGATGGACCGAGGTGCTCTCGGCGATCATCTCGGACAGCGTCTGCGTCGGGGCCGCGATCTCGTGCGGTACCCCTTCGGCATACGCGTCTAGCCACGGCTTTCCATCGAGGGGGTGTGAGGACATGGATCGATCCTGTCGCACGAATGCTCCGAGTGGGCTGGGATCCTGGCCGATGTCAAGCGGTGGACACGCGATTCGCGTCCCGTCAGGATGGATCCATGCCCGCACTCGTGATCATCCTGCTCATCGTCGGAATCGTCCTCCTGCTGCTCGGGGTCTTCGTCGAGGCGGTGAAGTTCCTGCTCTGGGTCGGCATCGTTATCGTCGTCATCGCGATCATCGCCTGGCTCATGCGCTTCATCAAGCGCCAGGCCTGACCCGCCTCAGCGGCAGGTCGACGCGATCTCGATCATCTCCTGCGACGGGTACCCGTACGCCTGAACGCCGTTGCCCTCGGCGGTGTGACCCAGGCTGATCGCCCACGCCGTCGCCCACTCCTCGTTGGCGGCCTGGCTCTCGCTGTCGAACTTCTCCCAGCACTTCGAGGTGATGGAGTGGCCCACTTCGTGGGCCACCAGGGCTCGTGAGTCTGCGTTCGGCCACCACTCGGCGACCGAGTGCGAGAGCGTGATCGTGGAGAAGCCGCCGCGGATCGTGTTCCACGTGGCCGTCCCCCCGATGCCCTGACTGCCGCCCGTGCCGGCCACGGTCTGCTGCCAGTCGAAATCGAGCACCACTCCCCCCGCGATCGACCGGGCGTACTCCTCGATCTCGAGTCGCGTCGCCAGCAGCGGTCCCTGCTTCTCGGCGAGCTCGGTCGCCTGCGACGCCTTGAGCGTCTGGGCGGCCGTCGCGAGGGTCGAGAACGCCACCGCCGCGCCCGACCCCAATCGGTCTTGACCCGCCGCGGCCTCGGCGGCGTCGCGGAAGTCGAGCACCAGCACGGCCTGTGCCGAGATGTTCGCGGCTTCGAGGGCGTCGGCGGCCGCGGGGACCGAGGCGAACAGAGCCGTCGCGGCATCGGAGAGCGCCTCGTCGGCGGCGCTGAGGCTCTCCTGTGCAGCCGTCATCGCGGTCGCGGCATCGGCCGTATCGGCCGTGCGATCGTCGATCTCGGGGGTCAGGCCCAGGATCTCCCACGTCCAGACCGGCTTGTCCTCCGGGGTGCCGATCGGCGCCGCCAGAGCCTCGTCGGCCAGCGCGAGCGCATTCGCCGACTCCGCCGTCGTGGCGCCGAGCGCCACCCGCGCCGCCGGATCGACGAGGTCGTCTGCGGCGGCGGTGACGATGTCTTCGGCGACCGCGACGGCATCCGCGCTCTCGGCAACGGCGTCGCTCAGCGCGGCCTCCACCTCGGCGGCATCGGCGATCGTGCCGTCCAGCCGGGCCGCCGCATCGTCGAACGCCGTGTTGGCGCTAACGTGCACGAAGACCGCAGCCGCGATCACGAGCAGCGCGGCTGCGACGCCCGCGATCCAGCCGATGCGCGCCCGCCTGCTCATCCGACGGCGCGGCGCGATGTACGCCGGCACCGCGGGCAGCGAGTCACCGAGAGGCGGAGGGTTGTACACCTTCTGCACTTTAGGCGACCGCGTGGACCACCTCACGCCGGGAGACCTAGATTGTGCGTATGACCCGCGTGAGCGAACGAACCGCGGGACGCGCCGCGGTGCATCTCGTGGACGTCCTCGTCTACCTCGTCGTGCTCGGGCTGTTCGTGCAGTTCCTTCCCGCGGTCATCTCCGAGTCGTTCGCCGTGTCGCTGGCGACCGCGGTGCTGCTCAAGCTCGTCCTCGAGGTGGTCGTCGCGGCCAAGAACGCGGTGGTCGCACGGCTGCGCGCAGCGAAGAGGCGGGTGGGGCGCATCATCGGCGTCGCGGCTCTGGTCGCCGTGAGCGCCGGCAGCAAGTTCGTCGTGCTGTGGCTCACCGACGCCGTGTTCGGCGACGCCGTTCACCTGGGCGGCTTCTTCTCGGTCACTCTGCTGGTGGTGACTCTGATCGTCGCGCGTGCACTCGTGCGCCGGGTCGTCGACCCGCGCGGGTCGGCCGACCTCGTGGCGTGAACCGACCCGCACCCGGCATCCCGTCTCTAGGCTGGGATCAGCCGCGTCCGATCGCGGCGAGCGAGAGGACACCACATGCGCGCCACCCTGAACGGCACCGTCATCGCCCAGGCCGACGAGGCCGACCTGATCCGCATCGAGGGCAACTGGTACTTCCCGCCCGCGAGCGTGGACTTCAGCCTTCTCGAGAAGAGCCCGACGCCCTACACCTGCCCCTGGAAGGGCGAATGCCAGTACTACTCGACGGTCGTGGACGGCGAGACTCTCGCCGACCGCGCCTGGGCATATCCGACTCCGTACCCCACCGGCATCGAGCGCGTCAGCAAGGACTTCTCGGGCTATGTCGCGTTCTGGAAAGAAGTCCAGGTCGCCGAATAGGCTCGGTCAGCCGTCGACCGCCGACTTCCAGTCCGCGGGATCGACAGCGTCTTCGAACACCCCGTTGACGTCGGGCGGCGCGCTCCGGGCGAACTGCTCCGACGAGACCGCGCCGCGCAGCCACTCGTCGAGGCAGTTCGTCAGGAACAGCGCCGTCCGGCTGATCGCCCCGGCGTCTCCGGTCTCGATCGCGCGGTTCATGACGATCGCGAGGTACCGCGGGACCGCGACATCCTTTCGCGGCAGGTAGGCCAGGAGGGCGTTGAGGGAAGTCGAGAACTCGACGGATGCCGCACGCGCCGCGTCGGTGTCGCCCGCCGCCGCCGTGCGTTCGAGATCGGTGAGCGCCGTCACCAGTCCGACCACCGCCGCGCGCGTGTGCGACCGCTCGGACGCCCGTCTCTCGGATCGCGCCAGCCACACCGCGATTGCGGCGCTGATCAGGATCGCGGCGGCGGGAAGCACGACCGATCCGAAGACGTCCAGGGGCTCCATCCCAGGACTCTAGCCCCGGCTCGGGGCGCGAGGTGGTTTGTGAACAGCGTGTTAACTCGCGCCGCGAAGCCGGATTAATCCAAACCGCATCAGCGCCGGCCTCGAACCCTCTGTATGACCTCTCTCACCGAGAAGCGCTGGGGTTCGCTCATCGGTCGGACATCTCCTGTCGTCCGTTCGCCATCCGAGACCCTGCGCAGCGCGTTCAGCGCCCTCCTCCGCCTCCTGCCCGAGATCGCCACCTTCGGCGCCGTCGGCCTCATCGCCTTCGTCGTCGACGTCGGCGGCTACAACCTGCTCCGCGCCACGATCATGCCCGACCAGGTGGTCTGGGCGAAGGTCGTCTCAGCGAGCATCGCGACGCTCGTCGCCTGGGTCGGCCACCGCATGCTCACGTTCCGCGGGCGCCGGGGGCGCACCGCTCCGCGCGAATTCGTGCTGTTCCTGCTGGCCAACGGCGGCGGCCTCGCCATCGCCGCCGCGTGCCTGTTCATCTCGCACTACGTGCTCGGGTTCACCTCGACGCTCGCCGACAACATCGCGGGCAACGTCGTCGGCCTCGCGCTCGGGACGCTCTTCCGCTACGTCGCCTACCGCGTCTTCGTGTTCCGGCCCGCACAAGAGGGACCCGCATGAGCATCCGACCCTTCGGCACCGCACCCGACCCGCTGCTCACCCCCGTGCCCGAGTCCCCCGCACCCGACCTCGGGCCCAACCGCGAGGTCGTGGACCCCGGCCTCGTCGACACCGCGCAGACCGCCGCCGGTTCGATCGACTGGGTCTCGGTCGCCGCGTGGGCAGGCCTGGTCGCACTGGCCGTCGCCCTGAGCGCGGTCGCCCTATCGACGCTGTGGTGGATGCTGTACGCCTGGCGGTCGCGGGGAACCCACCGCAGCACCGCCTTCTCCGAGGCTCCTCACGAACCCCGCCACACCTTCACCCTGCTCGTCCCCGGACGCCACGAAGAAGCCGTGATGGGCCAGACGCTGGACGCCCTCGCCGCACAGACGCACCCTAACGTGCAGATCATCGCGATCGTCGGCGACGACGACCCCGGCACCGAGGCCGTGTGCCGGGCGGCCGCATCGCGGCATCCGGAGCGCATCGAGGTCGTCGTGGACGACAGCGTGCCCAAGAACAAGCCGAAGGCGCTCAACCGCGCCCTTCCGTTCGCCACCGGCGACGTGGTGGGCGTGTTCGACGCCGAGGACGAAGTGCACCCCGAACTTCTGCGCCACATCGACTCGCGCTTCAGCGAGACCGGCGCGGTCGTCGTGCAGGGCGGCGTGCAGCTGATGAACTTCCGCTCCAGCTGGTGGTCGCTGCGAAACGTACTCGAGTACTACTTCTGGTTCCGCTCACGTCTGCACTTCCACGCCGGCGCACGGTTCATCCCGCTCGGCGGCAACACCGTTTTCGTCATGCGCGACGCGCTCGTGCACAACGACGGCTGGGACGCGGAGTGCCTCGCCGAGGACTGCGAGCTCGGCGTGCGGCTCTCGAGCCAGGGCGCACGGGTCGCCGTGGCCTACAGCGCCGAGTACGTCACCCGCGAAGAGACTCCCCCGACCTTCACGTCGCTGCTCAAGCAGCGCACGCGCTGGAACCAGGGCTTCCTCCAGGTGCTGCGCAAGGGCGAGTGGCGCAAGCTCCCGACCGTGTCGCAGCGACTGTTCGCCCGCTACCTGCTCTCGATGCCGTTCCTGCAGGCCGCGACCGGCATCCTGATCCCGCTCTCGCTCGCGCTCATCTTCTTCGTGAAGGTGCCCACCGCGGTGGCCCTGATCACGTTCCTCCCCCTGATCCCGACGATCATCACCGTCGCGGTCGAGGTCGCGGGTCTCGGTGAGTTCGGACGCCTCTACAACGAGAAGGTGCGCCTGCGCGACTACGTGCGGCTCGTACTGGGCACGGTGCCGTTCCAGGTCTTCCTGGCCGTCGCGGCGATGCGCGCGGTGATCCGCGAGGGCCGCGGCGACACGTCGTGGGAGAAGACCGAGCACACGAACGCCCACCGGGCCGACGTGGACACCGACGCGCCCGCGCTCGAGACGGCGGGGGTGGCCCGATGAGCACGACAGCGAACCCCGGCATCCTGGCCGGCATCGGCGAGGGTGTCCGCTCCGTCAACGCCCGCGTCGCAGCCTGGCTGCTCGTGCACCGTGCAGATCTTGCCTGGATCTCCCCCGTCATCCTCGTCGCGGCAGTGGTGTCATTCGTCAACATCGGCGGTTCGCCGCAGCGCATCGATGATGAGGGGACCTACACCGCGCAGGCCTGGGCGATCCTCAACCTCGGTGAGATCGCCCACTACACCTACTGGTACGACCACCCGCCGCTGGGCTGGCTGCAGATCGCCGGGTACGCGCAGCTGACCGGCGCGTTCGCCCGCTGGGACCTCGCCGTGCTCGCCGGGCGCGAAGCATCCATCGTCGCGACGCTCGTCGCGGCCGTGCTTCTGTGGGCGCTCGCGCGCCGCATCGGCATGACCCGACCGGCCGCGGCGGCAGCCGCGCTGATCTTCTCGCTGTCGCCGCTCGCCCTGCAGTTCCACCGCACCGTGTACCTCGACAACTTCGCGGTGCTGTGGCTGGTGCTGGCGTTCTTCCTGGCGTCCGAACGCCGCAATCAGCTCGCCGCTTTCGCGGGTGCAGCGGTGTCCTTCGGCGTCGCGGTGCTCACGAAGGAGACGTTCCTGCTCGCCCTGCCGTTCGTCATCTGGGTCATGCTGCGCTCGGCGCAGCGCGAGACCCGGCGCTACACCCTGTCGGTGGCGACGAGTCTCGTGGTGCTGATCGGCGCCAGCTACCTGGTGCTGGCGGCGGTCAAGGGAGAGCTGCTGGCAGGACCCGGCCGGGTGAGCCTCATGGACGGCGTGCTCTTCCAGCTCAGCACCCGTGAGAGCAGCGGCTCGCCGTTCGATCCCGATTCGCTCATGAGCGCCACGCTGGGCATGTGGTGGCAGCTCGACCCCGTGTTCATCGTCACCGCGCTCCTCGCCTCGGTGCTCGCCGTCTTCCACCGCCGCCTGCGCCCCTATGGGGTGCTCGTGCTGGCGATGACCGCCTTCATGTTCCGGCCCGGCGGCTACCTGCCCGTGCCGTACGTCATCATACTGATCCCGTTCGGCGCGCTGGTGATCGCGGGCGTGGTGGATGCCGCCGTCGCCCGCGCACGCCGACGCACCGCGCCTCGCCGTGGCCTCGCGTTCGGCGTGATCGCGGTGGGCGTCGCGGCCGCGGTCGCCGCCGCACCCCTGTGGACCGCCCAGCTGCGCGGCTTCCTGCTCGCCGACCTCGACGCACCCATGCGCGACGCCCAGGCGTGGCTCGGTGACAACGCGTCACGCGACCAGCGGCTGATCGTCGACGACGCGATGTGGGTCGACCTGGTAGAGGCGGGCTGGGACCGCGACAACGTGGTCTGGTACTACAAGCTCGACACCGACCCGGCCGTGCAGGCCCTGTCGCCCAACGGCTGGCGCGACTCGGACTACATCATCACGACCGACTCGATGCGCACGTCGCCCGACTCGTTCCCCGAGGTGGGCCAGGCACTGCGCAACTCCGTGATCGTCGCCTCCTTCGGCGACGGCGATCAGCAGGTCGACGTGCGTCGCATCGCCGTCGACGGAGCGGACGCCGCCACCGCGGCGCTCGCCGCGGCATCCGAATCCGCCGCATCGCTCGGCGGTCAGCTCGCCCAGAACCCGCTCGTCGGGCTCACCGATGCCGATCGTTCCCTGCTGACCGACGGCCGCGTCGACGCCCGTGTGACGGCCCTGCTCGGGGCGCTCGCGGGTGGTGGCGAGGTCTCGGTCGCCGGGTTCCCCGAAATCGACGGTGAGGATGCCGGCGCACGCCGCCAGGTCTCGATCACCGCCCTGCCCGGCGGTCCTGCCGTCATCGACGGTGCACCGAGCGCCGAAGCCGCATCGCTGGTCGATGGGCTCGAAGGCTCGTACGCACCGGCGCTCATCGAGGTCGACGGAGACGCGCTCGTGCTCCGCTACCCGATCTCGTTCCAATCGCTGCCGTGACCGGCAGCACCGACCATCCGTACCCCGATCCGGAAGGACCCATCATGAACCACACGACCACCTCCCGCACCGCACGCCGCTCGGCGTTCGCCCTCATCGCCGCGACAGCGGTCGCCCTCGGCGCCTTCGTCGCCGCCCCCGCCTCTGCGGCGCCGGGCGACGACGCGGGCTGGCTGAGACTCGGACACCTGTCGCCGGACACGAAGTCGGTCGACGTGCGGGTCGCAGCCGTGAGCGGCGGCTCCACGCTGTTCGAGTTGAAGGGCGTGGACTACGGCGACGTCTCGACGTATTCCGAGCTGCCCTCCGGCTCGTACACCGTGAGCATGGTGCCCGCGGGCGCCTCCATGGCCACGGCGCCGGTGATCTCGGCGACCGTTCAGATCGCTGACGACACCGCCACGACGGTCGCCGCGTACGGTCCGTCCGACGAGCTGCAGGTCAAGGCGTTCGCCGACGACCTCACCCAGCCTGCCGCCGGCAACGCCCGCATCCGTCTCGTGCAGGCTTCGACGATGACCTCGACGGTCGACGTGAGCACGTCGACGGGCGAGCCGATCGCCCGCGCGGCACGCGCCGGGTCTGCGACCTCGTACGCCGAGATCCCCGCGGGCGACTGGACCCTCGAACTCACCGGCGGCTCGATCGAAGACGAGGCGCAGGTCTCGGTCGCCTCGGGAAGCGTCAGCACCCTGTTCGTGCTCGACACCGCCGACGGCGGCCTGACGATCCTGCCGATCGTCGACTCGGCCTCGGTCGGCAGCGTGCCCGAGGGCGGCGTCGCGACCGGTGGCGGGTGGCTCGCCCAGCACGAGGTCACGGCGGTGACGCGAACGCTCTGGAAGGCCGTCTGATGCGCCGGGGCGCACTCATCGGCATCGCCGCAGTCGGCGTGCTCGCGCTCGGCGCGACCGTCGGAGTGGTGGCGATCTCCTCGCAGACACCCGTCGACGAGTCGGCGACCCCTGCGGCGTCGCCGACGACCTCACCGTCATCCGACGCAGCACCTGGTGGCCTCGACGCCGTCTCGAGCGCCGAGGCGTTCCTCGACGAGTGGGTCGACGACGGACGGGTCGTGCGGCGCGACGAGGGAGGCGACACGGTGAGCGAAGGCCAGGCCTACGGCCTCCTGGCCGCCGTCGTGGCCGACGACGAGCAGTCGTTCGACGAGATCTGGGAGTGGACCACTGATGAGCTCGAGCGCCCCGACGGGCTCCTGGCCTGGCAGTGGGATGACGGCGCGGTCGTCGACGACGAGCCCGCATCCGATGCCGACCTCGACGCGGCGCGCGCCCTCGTACTCGCGGGCGACCGCTTCGGCCGCGACGACCTGACGGCGGCCGGCTCCGAGCTCGGCGCCGTCATCCTGGACCGACTGACCGTCGAGACGGCCTACGGGCGCATCATGCTCCCCGGGCTGTGGGCGGCCGAGCGCACCCCGCTCCCCTACAACCCGAGCTACGCGTCACCCGCCGCCTTCGACATCTTGTCGGCGGCGACGGGCGACCCGCGGTGGGGCGAGCTGTCGACGGGCAGCCGAGCCGTCACGACAGCGATCCTCGACGCGACCGACCTCCCACCCGACTGGGCGCAGATCCAGAGCGACGGACGCATCGAACCCATGCCGGGCCCGTTCGGCGAGGGTGATCCGGTGCAGTACGGCTTCGACGCCCCGCGGCTGCTCATCCGCTACGCGGAGTCGTGCGATCCGGCCGATGTGGCTCTGGCTGCCTCCGCTCTTCCCGCCCTGTCGTACCAGGACGAGCCGGCTGCCCGACTGGACCTGGGAGGCGGCGCGATCTCGGAGGAGCGCAGCGCGCTCGCCTTCGCCGCACGCGGAGCCGCCGAGATCGCCGCCGGCGACGCCGATCGCGCCCGGGATGACCTGGGCAGTGCCTCGGCCCTCGGCTCGGACTACCCGACCTACTACGGACACGCATGGATCACCCTCTCGTCGGCGATGCTCACCGATGACGCGCTGGGCGGATGCCCGCCGCTGGAGTCCTGAGAACCGCTCTGAGAAAGGAGACGGCGATGCTCGAAACACTCGTGATCATCCCCACCTACAACGAGATCGAGAATCTCGAATCGATCGTGGATCGCGTCCTGGCATCCAACGACCACACCGACGTGCTGGTCGTCGACGACGCGTCGCCCGACGGCACGGGCGATCTCGCCGACCGGCTGGCTGCCCGGCATCCCGAGGTGCACGTCCTGCACCGCGCGACGAAGGACGGGCTCGGTGGCGCCTACCTCGCCGGCTTCGCGTGGGGTCTCGAGCGCGGCTACTGGGCATTGGTCGAGATGGATGCCGACGGATCGCACCAGCCCGAGCAGCTGCCCCGCATGGTGGAGCAGCTCGTGGACCACGACCTCGTCCTCGGCTCGCGGTGGGTTCCTGGCGGCGAGGTCGTGAACTGGCCGCGGCGACGCCTGCTGCTCAGCCGCGGCGGCAACGCGTACACGCGCGTCGCCCTCGCGATCGACGTGCGCGACGCGACCGGCGGCTACCGGGTGTTCAGCGCAGAGGCGCTGCGGCGCATCGATCTGTCGCGGGTGAGCTCGCAGGGCTACTGCTTCCAGGTGGACCTTCTGTGGCGCGCGCTCAAGCGCGGGCTGCGCGTCGTCGAGGTGCCGATCACGTTCGTCGAGCGGGAGCACGGCGAGTCGAAGATGAGCAGTTCGATCGTCGTCGAGTCGCTGCTTCGGGTGTCGGTGTGGGGTCTGCGTCGCCGCATCGCCGACGTGCGCGAAGTCATGCGGCACGGGCACCGGCTGCCGTCGGTGCGTCACCTCTCGCACCGGGTGCTGCCCCGCACCTGACGTGCGCGGCACCAAACCGCGGGGTTCCGGGCTCCGAACAACCGCGAACCCCCGAAAGGACACCATGGACGACAGCACGACCGGGACGCGCCGCGGACGCCGCGAGGTTCGCCGACGCTCGGTGGTCGTCGCGGCGCTGGCAGCAGCAGCGGCGGTGGCGGTGTCGGCGGTGCTGGTCAGCGGAGCGGTCATGCAATCGCGCGACGACGCGACGCCTGCCGCTGCGCCCCTCGCCTCGGCTTCGGCGACGGCCGACGGCTTCTCCGCCGGCGGCCTGCAGGACCCGACGGCTCCCGTCGCCGACGCATCGGACGATGGAGTCCCCACACACGTGCGCATCCCGAAGATCGGCGTCGACTCGTCGCTCGAGAACCTCGCACTGGGCGCAGGCGGCGAACTCGCCGCCCCCGTCGACTTCGACCTCGCCGGATGGTATTCGGGCGGCGTGGTGCCCGGCGAGATCGGGCCGGCCATCATCGCCGGCCATGTCGATTCGGTGACGCAGCCCGCCGTCTTCGCGCGCATCGGCGAGCTCTCGCCGGGCGACGAGGTGATCGTGACAATGACCAGCGGCGAGGAGCTCACCTTCACCATCACCGGCAGCACGCAGTCGTCGAAGTCGAACTTCCCGACCGACGAGGTGTACCGCAACGTGCCCCGACCCGAACTTCGCCTCATCACCTGCGCCGGCGACTTCGACAGCTCGATCGGCCACTACACCGACAATCTGATCCTCTTCGCGGCGCTCAGCGCCTGACGGTGAGGCACCCTGGTGTCATGGACCACGCAGGCGTCGTCAGCATCGAGCTGATTCTCGACGACGCATCCGACGAACTCGTTCGCGCCGATTGGCGACGACTGGCCGACGCCGGCCATTCGAGCCTCGCTGCGCACACGGCTGCGAGCAACCGACCCCACATCACGGTGCTGGTGCGGCCCGCGCTCGCATCGCTCGCGTTCACCGAGGCTGTTGCGATGCTGCCGCTGCGCGTCTCGCTGGGTGAGCCGATCGTGTTCGCCCACGGCGACCGAGGCGTTCTGGCTCGGCCGGTGACGCCCACCGACGGGCTCCTCGCGCTCCATCGCGCCGTGCACGAAGCGGCAGGACCGGGCGAGGACGAACCCCACACCTCGTCAGAAGAATGGATGCCGCACGTCACCCTCGCCCGCCGCCTGCGGCTCACGTCGCTCGACTCTGCGCTCGCGCTGCTCGGCGGCGAACACGACGCCACCGTCGTAGCCCTGCGACGCTGGGACTCCGCGACCAGGACGGTGACGCCGCTCGGCTGAGGCCCTACGCGAGATCGTCCGCCACGCGGATGAGCACCTTGCCGGTGACGCCGCTCTCGACGGCATCGTGTGCCGCTGCGGTCTCGTCGATCGGGAACCAGGTGAGAGGGAGTCCGGCGTCTTCGCCCACCGGAAGCGCGCCCGCCTCGAGAGCGGCGGTGATGTCGGCCGCGGCGGCAGCAAGCGGCTCGGGGCCGACGGTGTAGAGCAACAGCCCCTGCCAGCGCACGTTCTTGGCGAAGCTCGCGACGATCGGCGCCGTGAACTCCTCGCCGTTGTTGTTCGCGTAGTACGCGATGCTGCCGTGGTTGGCGATCACCTCGACGTCGAGCGCGGCGTTCTGCGACGGCGACACCTCGACGATGTGGTCGACGCCGTCCGGCGCGACCTCGAGGATCCGCGCAGCGAGATCGGGCGACGGATACTGCACGACGTGATGTGCGCCCGCCGCCCGAACGAGCGCGGCCTTCTCGTCGCTGCTCACCGTCGCGATCACGGTCGCACCCGCCCACACGGCGAGCTGGATCGCCGCATGACCCACCGCACCGGCGCCGCCCTGCACCAGGACGACGCGCCCGTCCAGCGCGCCGGCGGACAGCCGGGTCGGGCCGAACTCGTGCACGGTCAATGCCCGGTGGGCGGTCATCGCCGGCACACCGAGGCTCGCGGCGACGTCGAAGCCGATGCCCTCGGGCAGCTTGACGACCCGCTCGGCAGGCAGCACGGTGAACTCCTGGGCGGTGCCGGTCGGGCGCTGGTGCGCGGCGAGGAACACCCACACGCGGTCGCCCACCTCGAGTCCGTCGACGCCCGAACCGACGGCGTCGACCACGCCCGCCCCATCCTGATTCGGCACCACCTCGTCGAACGGCAGCGGAGCGGCGGTGGATGCCCGCGCCTTCCAGTCGGTCGGGTTCACGCCCGACACGGTGACGCGCACCCGCACCTCTCCGGCGCCGGGGGATGCGGCGTCCCGTTCGACGGATTCGAGGACGGACGAGGGACCGGTGCGTGAGTAGACGATGGATCGCATACTGAAGGGAAGTCCGACGCGGGGTCGAGCATTCCGACGTCGCCGACGGTCGCGGCGCGCGTCGGCACTCGGTAGCGTCGAGAGGCCAGCCGCACCAGAGGAGGTCAGCGATGCATCATGTCGACACGATCGTGGTGGGCGCGGGGGTCGCCGGTTTGGCGGCCGCGCGTCTGCTGGCTCAGGCCGGGCGCTCGGTCGTGGTGCTGGAAGCACGCGACCGCGTCGGCGGTCGCGTGTGGACCGACCGCACCGACGGGCTCGTGACCGATCTCGGTGCGTCGTGGATCCACGGCATCGCCGACTCCCCGGTCGCCGCGGCAGCCGACGCCTTCGGCATGCGCCCCGTGGAGTTCACCGTCGGCGGCTACCAGCCGGACAGCCGACCGATCGCGTATCACGGCGTCGACGGTGAGCGACTGACGGATGCCGCGGCTCAGGCGTTCGTCGCCGACATCCACGCCGTCGATGCCGCGCTGACCGATGTGGTGGCGCGATCGGAACCGCAGGCGTCCTATCGGGACGTGACCGACGCCGCCCTCGCACAGCAGGGATGGGATGCGGAACGGACGCAGCGCGTGCGCGAATACCTCGAGCACCGCTCCGAGGAGCAGTACGGCGCGTGGATCGATGATCTCGCCGCCCACGGCCTCGACGACGACTCGATCGACGGCGACGAGGTCGTGTTCCCCGACGGCTACGACATCCTCCCCCGCACGCTCGCCGAAGGACTCGACGTGCGGCTGGAGCATGGGGTCTCACGTATCGCGTGGTCGTCCGGCGGCGTCACGGTGACGACGGACCGGGGCGAGTTCTCGGCCGACGACGCCGTCGTGACGCTGCCCGTCGGAGTGCTGAAGTCCGGAGACGTCGCCATCGACCCACCTCTCCCCGGGCCGGTGGCCGGGGCGCTCGGACGCCTCGAGATGAACGCGTTCGAGAAGGTCTTCCTGCGGTTCCCGGCGAAGTTCTGGGACGACGGGGTCTATGCGATCCGGCAACAGGGCCCGGAGGGTCGCTGGTGGCATTCCTGGTACGACCTCACTGCGTTGCACGGCGAACCGACCCTGCTGACTTTCGCCGCCGGGCCTGCGGCCGTCGAGACACGCGACTGGTCGAGCGAGCAGATCGTCGCATCCGTGCTCGCCCAGTTGCAGCGTCTCTACGGCGGCGCCGTCGAGACGCCGACGCACGTGCACATCACCGGCTGGCAGGACGACCCGTTCGCCCGCGGTTCGTACGCCTACATGACCGTCGGGTCCACGACCGCCGACCACGACGACCTCGCGACACCGATCGGCGGAGTGCTGCATCTCGCGGGCGAGGCGACATGGACGGATGACCCGGCGACCGTCACCGCCGCGCTGTGCTCCGGACATCGTGCGGCCGAAAACGTGCTGGGTCGTGCGGTGCCGATGGCGCAGCTCTGGGCACCGGCATCCTGATCGACGCATGAAGCGGCCCTCGAGGCTGGGGACATCGAGGGCCGCTCTTCCGTCGTCTTGCATGGGCGGTTGGCGCCGCCCGTGACGGGTCATGCCCTTTGGGACGTACTGGGGATACGTCCTCAGGCTCAACAATAGGTTTAGGGTTCTCCGCGCGTCTGTCCCCCGTTCGGAGGACACGATCAGAACAGCGGCGCGGTGGGGAGAGGGTCGTTCCTGCCCGGCGGGTCTGCGACGAGGGCGTGCGCCTGGTCCTTCGTGAGGGCGTTGGGATAGAGCTGCTTCGAGAACCGACCCCGCGGATCTTCCTTGTCGCGAGGCAGTTCGATCGAAGAAGCCGCGATGATCCGCAACAGCAGCGCGGTCTCCTCATCGGTGAGGGTCAGGGATTCCTTCTGTCGGAGCGCGACGGGAGCCCGCAGCCCCACGCCATCCCCCAGCGTGAGCACCAGGGTGCGGGCGGCGCCCGTCCAGGGTGGCACCGCCATGAGCTCGGCCCGCGAGAGCTCGCTCCACGACCTCGTGTGCCGGCCGGCGCGCAGACGCTCCCGGGCGACGTCGATCTCGATCTGCGGGGTGGCTCTGCGCAGCCAGAAGATGCCGATCACAATGGCGGCGACCAAGGCCACTGTCCAGATCAGCATGCCCCACGGCACGTCTTCGAGAATCAGGAGCAGCTGGGTGGGAACGATGAGCACCAGGATGATCGTCGGGCCGATCAACGTGGCCGACAACAGTCCGCGCGCAGGGCGGCTGAACGAGCGCCAGCCGGGGGTGTCGCCGTTCTCGTCTCGGGATGCTGCGGGCCGGCGCGTGTGCGAGGGATCCGGATCCGCGGGGCTGGCGCGGGCGGACCGGAGGAACCAGACCCCGGAGGCGCCGTAGGCCGTGACGAACATGGCGAGAACGAAGAGGCGTTCCCACCGCGTCGAGCCCTCCGCGATCGCCCAAGCCAGGCTCGCGAAGGCGAGCGGCAGCGGTGCGAGCAGCACGATCCCCATGACCCGCGCGCTGCGACGGGCGCGGTCATCGGGCGGCAGGTCCGGCCCTGCCGGAGGCCAGGTCTTGTCGGCCCAGCTCGGGCGCAGCATCCACAGCACACCCACCGCCATCCCGACGGTGGCGACCGTGGCCAGCAGGGCCGCCGGAATGGACCACGCCGGATCGGCGATCAGCCAGCCCGCAGCGATCCCGATGCCCACGCTGACGGCGATCGAGATGACGCCTGCCAGGCGAGGGCTCACGCGTGCTTCCTTTCGTCGGGTGCTTCTGTCTACCGCGGAGTGCATACGGGCATCGAGGGGTTGACACGCGCCGCCGTACTCTGCCGTCCGGTGCCTTAGCATTCGGGGATGACGAATGCCGCACCTGTCGATGACATCCCGATCGGCGGCGACAGCATCCGCCTCGGGCAGTTCCTCAAGTTCGCCGGCGTCCTCGACTCGGGCGGCGACGTGAAAGAGGCCATCATCGACGGCTACGTCACCGTCAACGGAGACGTCGACCGCCGTCGCGGTCGCCAGTTGCAGCTCGGCGACATCGTCGAGTTCGAGGGGCACCGGGTGCGCGTCTGCCCGTGATCACCCACCGGCCCGCAGCGTCTTCGAGTAGAAGAGCGTGTCGCCGTGATCGGCATCCGGCTCGACACGCGACGTCTGTACGAACCCCAGCTTCGAGATGACTCGCCGTGAGGCGGTGTTCCACACGCGGATCGTCGCCCAGAGGCGCGCATGGCCCAGCGATTCGGCGCATGCCACGACGGCGGAGGCAGCCTCCGTCGCGAACCCGTGGCCCCACTCCTGCCGCAGGAATTCGTACGCGAGCTCCGGCTCGTCATCCTCACCGTGGGCGTTCGCTATCAGCCCGCAGTATCCGACGACCACGCCGGTGTCGGTGCGCACAACAGCCAGCAGGCCCGGAGCGGGCTCGTTGCCACTACGGCGAATCGCGTCCTCCAACTCCTCCACCGTGGGGCGTCCGTCGCCGGAGATCCTGCGATGCGGCGGCACGCGAAGATCCCGCTCCTCCCACAGGCGCCGCTGCATCGCGGCATCGGACACCGTCAGCCGGCGCAATCGAAGACGCGTCGTCTCGAGGACGAACTCATCCCCCGGAGTTCGCGCATCAGCCATACCGATATCGGTGACAAGAGGAGCGATCCCCGGCGAGGCGCCGTCGACGCGGATGTCGGCGCGCCGCGCGGTTCCATCAGCGGCGAAGAAATCCGCCTCGCGGGGAAGATACTTCTCCCAGAGCTCGCGGTGCGTCTCACCGTCTCGGGTGACGCCTCGTCGCAGACGGACGGATGCCGGGGCATCCACCCACACTCGGCAGGCCAGCGATGCAGCGATCGCCGCTCGGGTCGACCCGACACCTTCGAGGATGACCACGGGAGCCCAGTCGAGGTCCGTGAACCCGGCCAGCCCCTCGCCGAACTCGTCACCGGTCCAGTCGCGCATTTGGTAGTGGATGCTTCGACCGTCCAGCAGGGGATGCAGAACTTCCGTTTCGAATCGCGGCCACCAGCTCGTGAACGACACCCACGAGAAGAAGTCGTCGATCTGGATGATCGGCCAGCCGAATCGATCGGACAGGTGATGTGCGATCGTCGACTTTCCCGACGCTGCCGGGCCGTCGATCCCGATCAAGCGGATGCCGGGTACGGTCGCGCCCAGCGCGACGGCGCGGATCTCGTCCAGCAGGTCGTCGAGGGCGGGCATCCAGCCAGCGTCTCACGGAACAGCCACGGGCTTGCGGCCGACTCCTCGCGCCTGACGGTCGGTCATCGCTCGTCTGTGCACGATCAGCCGCGCGTCACGGTTCCCCAGCCGTCGTAGATCCCACCCGACGGCTCGATGCAGTCGAGGATCTCGGCCGTGATGTCGTCGGGTCGGCCGCCATCGCAGCGGTCACGACGCTCGAACATGAGGAGGAATCCTCCGTCGCGCTTCTCGTGGGCTACCGACTTCACCGTGAATTTTGCGCTCTTCAGCCGGACGGTCGCCTGCGCGGCGTCACCGGCGCTCCGGAAAGTGGCGATGTGGTCGATCTTCCGCCTCCGCGAGAGTCGATCACCTCGCGCCTCCATCTCCGCTTGGAGATCTCGATTCGCCATCGTCTGCTGATGAAAGGCGTTCGGGTAGCTCGACAGATACTCGCGCCAATCCGGGTCATCCGTGAATTCGATCTCGAATGAGTAGCCATCGAACTGCAGATGAGGCGCGATGCGTTCTTCGTGCTCTGCGGGAGTTCGAGGCGGAAGGTAGAAGAAGTAGTCGACGTTTCCTGCGATGAGGTGGCGACCCCAGTAGATCGCATCGGCGTCGGCGGCGAGGGACCGTGTGAGTTCGTCTTCGAGGTCGTTCAGTGCGTCGAATTCTTCGTCACTGCGGAGTCCGTTGGGTTGAGGCTTGCGCATCGGGATCCGCACGCGCATCGCGAGAGGATGAGACGGGAGCGGTGCGTGATTCACGGCTTCCATGTCCAGCCAGACAGCTATCGGTGCGCCATCCAGCAACGCGAGATAGAAGTCGAAGACCGGGATCCATCTGGATGGCACGGATTGAGCCTAGCCACGAGTCGACCTGCCTCGACGATGATGAGGCGTCAATCGCAGGCGCTGCGCTCGAACCATGCGCGATCGATGATCTGGAATCCCCACGAATCGGGTACAGACGCCAGAACCTGATCCGCGCCCACTGACGCGACATCCTCGGGGGTGAAACCACTCGGGCCCGCAATCACTCCTTGATCCCAGAGACCCACCTCGCCATGCGCTTCGAGTGAGAACTTCCCGGAGACCATGTAGGCGTTCACCCCGTCCAGATCGATCTCCGCCCGCTCGACGGCGAGATGATCGAACTCCCAGGTCATCCGCTCCCCCGGTGACGGAACCGCCGATCCTCCGAGAACCGTGGTCATCGCAGCGGGTCGGAGTGCGATGGAGTCGAGCCTGCCATCGCACAGGATGACGACAGCTGACACCGTTGCGTCCGAATCACGGGCGATGGCGATGCGACCGATGGTAGCCGGGGAGCACCCCGCCAGCGTCAAGGCCAGCAGCCCGCACATCAACGCTTGCAGGAGTCGCCTGAACATGGGTACATCCTCGCGCTCGAAATCCGAGCAGAGGTGCGTGTTGCACGATCGTTGTGGATCGTCGGGTGCCCGAATGCTCACGCGGCGGCGCTCGTGCAGTCGCCGTCGTCGACTGGGTGCTCAAGACCGCCGATGTGAACCCGTCTGAGCTGAGGGCCGCCACGACGGCCGCACGACGGCAGGACCGAAAGGTGCTCGCAGTTCGATCGGCGCGGCGGCCCGATTTCAGCTCCGCTGACCGAGGCCCGCCTCACGGGAACGGAGACGGCCGTGTCCGGCGCGAGGGTGACTCGCAGCGGCGGGATGGACCGCTGATCGGTGCCTCTCCGACGACCCACAGGAACGCACGACGCTACGCTGACGCCATGAGATGCTCAGCCTTCGCGCAGCCGGAGAAGTCACTGCAGGCCACGAAGCGGACGAACGGCGCGGAGCTGTTGCGGCGCGACACGATGATCGGTGCGGCGTGAGCAGAATGACGCCGGCTGATCGCGAACTGCTCTCCCGGCCGTTGCAGGCGATGGTGACGGTGCAGCCGGCCCAGCACCGATGGCCGGCGCCGCGTCCGGTGTGGTTCGAGTTGACAGACGGCGACGAAGTTCAGATGTTCTCGTTCGCCTCGACGACGCGAGTCGCTCGCCTGCGTGAGGTTCCTCGTGCGTCGATCGTCGTGACCGCGCCCGTCGGGGAACCCGAACAGTGGGTGTCGCTGGAAGGGTCCGTGACGCTGACCACGGAAGGTGCGTACGAACTGGCTGAACGATTGGCGCTCCGGTACTACGCAGGCGAGCCCGAGAAGCTCGCCGTTCTGGACGATTGGCGCGCCGCGGAACTGGTGCGGATCGTGATCGCGCCCGAACGTGTATCGCGCTACGCGGCCTAGGCCCCGCTCTCGATAGCCAGAGGCGCTGCCCTTCCAGCCGACGGCGATGTTCGACCGTCGTCTGCCGAGATCGGCGCGGGATAGCGTTGCAGGTGTGACTCTGAACCATATTCGACGCGGAAACGGCAGCCCGTTGCTGCTGGTACACGGTCTCGGCGCAGGGTGGCGATCCTGGGCCCCGATCCTCGACGAGCTGGCGGAGCACCGGGAGGTGATCGCTGTCGACCTCCCCGGGTTCGGTGAGACACCGCCCCTCACCGGCGAGGTCTCGATCGCCACGCTGACCGACTCCGTCGCCGATTTCATCCGCGACCAGGGGCTGGACGGCGTCTCGACCGTCGGCCAGTCGATGGGCGGCCGGATCGTGCTCGAGCTCGCGCGGCGGGGCGTCGGCGGCGACACCGTGGCATTGGACCCGGGTGGTTTCTGGAACCACCGCGAACTCGTCGTCTTCGGCGCCACGTTGCGGCCCTCGATCGCTCTGGTCCGCGCGCTGCGAGGCATGATGCCGGCCCTCCTCGGCAACCCCGTCGGAAGGACGCTGCTGCTGGCGCAATTGTCGGCGCGCCCCTGGTCGCTCTCGCGCGAGACCGTGCTGCCGGACGTGCTCGGGCTGGCGGATTCTCCGGCGACTGGCGCCGCCATGGACGCGCTCACCGCAGGACCCAAGCAACAAGGTGCCCCGGCCGGCACAGTGCCCGGTCGGGTCACGATCGGGTGGGGGCGACGCGACTTGGTGACCGTTCCCAGACAGGCCGCCCGCGCCACGGAACTGTTCCCCGACGCCGTGCTGCACTGGTTCGAGCGGTGCGGTCACTTTCCGCAATGGGACGCACCGTGTGAAGCGACTCGGCTCATTCTTGACAGCACCGACTAGGGAGCGGCAGATCCCCGTCGCTTGCACAAACGAAAAGGGCTCGAGGTCCGCAGGGTTGTGCGGTTCGAGCCCTTCTCAGTGACAGCGGGTGGTGGAGATGGGGGGAATCGAACCCCCGTCCATCGCTGGGTCTCCGCGCATTCTCCGGGCGCAGTCTGTGAAGACGTTCTGCTCGGCTCCGACATTTGTCACAGACACCTAAGTCGACGAGCCCAGCCTGGGAAGAGTCCCGTGCGACGTCCAGACGCCGTCGCACAGCAAGTCCCCTAGATGACGCCAGAATCCGTAGCGGGAACACCTACGGTCTGACGGAGTTCAGGCTCGCTTATGCAGCGAGGGCGAACTCAGTGCGCTTAGCATCGGCACTTGTAGTTTTGCAGGGAGCGTTGACGAGATAACCCTGCATCCTCGGCCCGCTTCTCGTGGATTCGCAGGCGATGTCGAAACCGATCATCCCCGTGAACCTTCTTGCGAAGGGAACCGCTGTCACACTGTGGAGTTGTCAGCTCGTCTGCCGTGGCATCCGAGCTCTCCAGACTATAACGGATGCCTGCGCCACGCCATTCCTCACGCGAACTGCAGCTCGCCCCGCACCACGGAGTCACCGGAATGGCCGGGGTTTCCGTCCTCGGACTCCAGCGAGATATCAACGAGCACGAAGTCGTGCACATCGATGTCATCGGGCACCAGGAACGTGCCCTCCGACCCGTCGAGCACACCGAGGCTCACGAGTGCCGAGGCGTCGGCGGTGATGAGCCACACCTCGCGATAGCCGGCATCCGCGTCGTCCGCATCCAACTGCACGCGCACTTCGAGGGTTCCGTCAGCGGTCTCGAGGACCGTCGCCTGCCCTTCCGAGCCGACGTGGTCGGGGAACGCCTCGAGGGTCGCCGAGGCGAGTTCGACGACCTGCGCCGGCCTCACGATCCCCCAGACGCCCGCGACGACGAAGATGACTGCGGCGACGGCGGCGAGTGTGTAGACGAGGCGCGAACGACGGCTGCCCGCTCTCCGCGCGTCAGCCATGTCGACGGCCGGCTGCTCCGCACCGCGCACATCTGCCGTGCGCACGTCATCGAGGATGCGCGCCCAGACACGCTCCGGCGGAGTCTCGAGCTCTCCGAGCGTCGACGTCGAGCGCCCGATCGCCACGGTGTGCTCGAGCTCGGCGAGCTCGACCTCGCACTCGACGCAGTCGTCGATGTGGAGCTGCTCGTCGGACGTGGGCTGTCCGCCGGTGGCGATGACCGCGAGCCGTTCGGGGTCAAGGTGCGACATGTCCCACCTCCAATCGTGTGCGCATTCTGGTCAGACTTCGTCGGATGTGGCTTTTCACGGTACCCAGTGGCATTTCGAGCCTCTGCGCGATCTGATCGTGCGTGAGATCGTCGTAGAACGCCAATTGCACCACCTTGCGCGCATCGGGTTCCAGGCGACTGATCTCGTCGGCAAGCAGCAGACTGTCTCCGAGATCGACCTCTGCACCGACGAGCTCATCGGGGTTCGCATAGCGCTGCAGCTGGTCCTGCAGCGCGCGCACGCGCGAGCGGGCTTCGTGCGTGTCTGCGATGCGACGCTTGGCGATCATCACGATCCACGTCGACAGTCGGGCCTTCGTGGAGTCGTACGAGCGTCGCGAGGTCCACGCAGACACGAAGGTCTTCTGCGTGACGTCCTCGGCGTCTCCGCGATCCCCGAGGGAGCGCAGAGCAAGGGTGAACACGATCGGCGACCAGCGCCGATAGACCTCTTCGAGTGCCCGCTCCTCGCCCGAACGGAAGCGTTCGGCGAGGTCCTCGTCTTCCTGGCCGGTCACCCCGGCTCCTCTCATCGCACGTCTGGTCGTCATCGGCTCAGCTCACCGGGGTCGCGATGGCCACCACGTTATCCGTATATCGACCGACGGCGGGGTCGTATTCGCCGCCGCACGTGATCAGAACCAGCGCGCGGCCTCCCGAACGTGCGAACAGCGCATCGACCGGAAGTTCCGTCTTGGGGTAGTACGTGACGGATGCCACGGCGTAGCGGTGAGCGGTGCCGGCGGCATCCGTCACCTCGATCTCGGCCCCCGCCGACAGATCGCGCAGCCTGCTGAGCGGGCCGATCGGATAGTCGGGCGAATCGACGTGCGCCGAAATTACCACGTTGCCTTCGGATGCCGCAGAATCGGAGCCGAAGCGGTACCACCCAGCTATCGCGGGGTCTTCGACGAGTTCCATGAAGCCCTCGGGCTCGACGCCCACCGGGACCACCGGCATGTCGACGCCGATCGACGCCGCCACCACCCGCACCGGCGGCACGGGTTGCCGGGCCGGTGCAGGGGTGGCAGCTGTCACGGGCACGTCGACCGCGGGTGTGGGGGGCACCGGAGGCGGCGACGATTCCGTGGGAACGGGCGGGGTGACGGCGGCCGGGGAAGCGCCGCACCCCGCCGTTCCCAGGACGATCGCCGCTGCGGCGAGCGCGGCGACGATCGTCCTTCTCATGGGAACGGTCCTCAGCGGCTTGCCCGCGCGCGGACCGCGACAGCGGAACCTGCACCGATCGCGACGAGGAGCACGAGGCCCCCGCCGACCAGGAGGAGCTGCATCGCGCTGTCACGCTGGGCGAGCTGGCCGCCCGTTCCCGAGTTCACGCCGTCGGGCGCCGAGTGCAGGCCGTTGATCGTCTGCACCGCGAGGGCGAGGTTGCCGTCTTCGAGGCTGCCCCACGCGTACACGATCGTGAGCGTGCCGTCGGCGATCGCGACGTCTGCCGGTCCGATGACCGGGTCGGTCGTGCCCGCAGCCGCGACCGAAGCCGAGATGGTGCCGGCGGCGAGGTTGAGCGTGGCCTCATCGGGGTTGGTGAGACCCTCGATGACGGGTGTTCCGCCGGCCAGCACGTCGACGGCGGGTGCCGCAGCCGTGTGGCGGACGGTCAGACGACCCTCGCCGGCCGCGGTCGTGGCCGTGTCGTTGACGTAGGGGGTCAGCGTCGGGTCGCCGCCCTCGGTGAGGTGAGCGACCGCGGTGTAGTTGACACCTGCCGACAGCGTCACCGACGCCGCGGGGATGAGCGGGGCGCTGGCGTCGGCGGCATCCGGTGCCGTCAGCGCCACCTCGTACGTGCCGGCGGGCAGCGCAAGGGGCCCGGCGAGGTCGCCCGGCTGGAAGTCGTCCAGCGTCAGGTCGCCGTTGACGTAGACGTCGACGGGGGTGTCGGGAATCGCGTGGAGCACCGAGAGCTGGGCACTCGATGCGGTCGCGGCGTGAGCGGGGGCGAGCAGGCCGAGGGCGGCAACAGCGCCGGCCACGATGCCCAGGGAGATGGTCTTGCGCACGTGTGTCTCCTTGATCGGGGGCGGTCGGTCACCGCCCATCGGTGAGTTGTTCCCGAGTCACCCGAGGTTTGGATGCACCCGGATGTCGAAGTCGGCGAGTCTCGTCTTCTCACGGCTCGGCACCCCGGCGCCCGAACCCGGAACACGTAGATTCGACGCACGACATCCCCGGCAGAAGGCCCCGCATCGCATGAGAACCCGCCGCTCGACACTCGCGTGTCTCGCCGTCGCCGCCCTGATGCTGGCCGGCTGCCAGGCGACGTCGCTCTCGGCTCCGACCCCCACCGCGTCGCCGACCGCCGCCGACAGCGCAGCGCCCACACGCACGCCGATCCCCACGCGCACGCCGTCTCCGACGCCGACGCCGACGGTGACCTGCGACCAGATCACGACGGCCGAGTTCGCGGCCAACGTCGCCGGCCGCTCGTGGGTGACGTGGGCGCTCCCGCGCGGCGGCGTCGACTTCACACCTTTCGAGGAGTTCTTCGGCGAACGGCCGAAGGGGTCTCTGGTCTGCCGATCGGGCGCGGATCCCGACCTCGACACCGACGACGTGGTCGACCTGGCGTGGTCGCCCGTCGACGCCGACGATGCGGCCGCCGCGCAGCAACGCCTCGAGATCAACGGCTACCAGCGCATCGACGCGCCCGAGGGCGTCTACTACGCGCTCCCGGGCGACTACGGCTTCGGCGACGCCGAAGGATTCGCCCAGACCTACCTGTTCACCGCCACCGACGTGCGCTGGGCCATCTACAAGAGCGACGTGCGATTCGTCAAAGCCCCGGGCGATCCCCGCTGACCGACGTAAGGTTCCCTCATGAGCGAAGTCATCATCACCGTGCGCGGCGAGCACGAGACCCGCGTCGCGCCCGAAGAAGCCGTCGCCCGTCTGTCGGTTCGCGCTGAGGGTCCCGAGCGGGGTGAAGTGGTCGAGCGCATCGCGGCGCTCACCGCTCCCCTGCGCGACGACCTCTCCGCCCGCAAGCTGTCGGGCGGCGTCGCCGACTGGTCGAGTCAGCGCGTGTCGCTCTGGGCCAACCGCCCGTGGAACAACGAGGGCACCCAGCTCGCCCTCGTGCACTACGCCTCGGTCGAGATCACGGCGACCTTCACCGACTTCGCCGCGTTGTCCTGGTGGGTCAGCGACGTGTCCGAGCGCGAGGGCGTGCAGATCGACGGAATCTCGTGGCGACTCACCCCGCAGTCCGAGCGACTCACCGAGGCCGCCGTCGCCGCCCAGGCCGTGCGTGTCGCCGTCGAGCGTGCCACGGCCTACGCGACTGCGCTCGACCTGGCATCCGTCGTGCCCCTCGAGATCGCCGACCTCGGACTCCTCACCCGTGGCGAGACCGCTCCGGCGCCCGGCATGCTGCGCATGGCGAAGGCGTCCTTCTCAGCGGATGCCGCGGGCGCGGGCCCCGCGCTCGAGTTCCAGCCCGACGACATCGTGATCACCGCGGCCGTCGAGGCGCGCTTCCGCGCCGTCTGAATCGGCCGTCATGAGCCGGTAACCCACACCGGGCGCGGTTCCCCTACTGTGAGCGCATGACGACCTTCTGGGGAGGGCGCATCGCCCTCGCACTCGCGGCCCTCGCGTTCACCGGATCCCTCGCAGCCTGCGGAGGTGCGCCCAGCGGTTCCGAAGCCGGCACAGCTGAGCCCTCGGCGAGCCCGACGGCTCCCGTCACCCCGACGCCGACGCCCACCCCGACTCCGACCCCGCTCGCGCTCACGTGCGAGAGCGTCGTCACCGCAGAGTCCGCGGCAGGCCTGGCGGCAGAGGGCTACACCGGCCTGAGGTGGGGCGACGGCCCGTGGACGATCGGCGACCAGGAGTTCGCCGACGGGATCGCATGCATCTGGTCGCAGGACCACTCGGTGGGCACCGACAACTTCCTCTGGTTCGGCTGGTCACCGGCAGACGACACCCGAGCGGCCGCCGCGATCGCCTCCCTCACCGCCGACGGGTCGTACTACGTCGACGAGACGCCGGACGGCACGTACGTGACCCTCGACCCGTCGCAGGCTGTCACCACCGACGAGAACGGCTACGGCACGACCTATCTGTTCGTCGACGGCTGGGTCGCCGGAGCCTTCACGCGCGCGGCGCTGCAGACCGTACAGGTGCCGGCGGACTGGACGCCGGCAGGCTGAGTCAGTCGCCGAGCCGGTTCTTCGAGCGCATCGCGCGCTCGGCCTCGCGCTTGTCCTCGCGCTCGCGGATCGTCTGGCGCTTCTCGTACTCGCGCTTGCCCTTCGCGACCGCGATCTCGACCTTGGCCCGGCCGTCCGAGAAGTACAGCTTCATCGGGATCAGCGTGTAGCCGCCGGCGGAGACGGCGTGCGAGATCTTGATGATCTCTTCCTTGTGCAGCAGCAGCTTGCGCGTGCGCTTGGACGCGTGGTTGGTCCAGTGCCCCTGCGAATACTCGGGGATGTGCACGGAGTCGAGGAAGACCTCACCGCCGTCGACGTAGGCGTAGCCGTCGGTGAGGTTCGCGCGCCCTTGGCGCAGCGACTTCACTTCGGTGCCGGTGAGCACGAGGCCCGCCTCGTACGTCTTGTCGATGTCGTAGTCGTGCCGGGCGCGACGATTGGTCGCGACGACCGTTTCACCGCGTTCCCTGGGCATGTTGTCTCCTCGATGGATGCCGCATGATCGATCGGCCCGTCGAGGGGCGCGCGGCAGCCTGTCAGTCTATCCGACGCTGCGGGCCGCGACGCCCTCGCGGGTCACGCGCGCAGCCAGCGCCGGATCGCGAACCCGGCGGAGAGGGCCGCGAGCAGCACGCCGATCCCGATCACGATCGGCACCACGACCCACGCGTCGCCGATGCCCACCCATGTGGTGACGAAGTTGATGCGCTCGCGCAGATAGCCGTTGACGCCGAAATGCACGCCGGCGAGCACCGCACCGCTCGCGAGCACCGAGCCGATGAGCGCCGCGAGCACGCCCTCGAGCACGAACGGGGTCTGGATGAACCGATTGGATGCCCCCACCAGGCGCATGATGCCGATCTCCCGCCGTCGCGCGTAGGCGGACAGCCGGATCGTGGTGGCGATCAGCAGCACCGCCGCGACCAGCATGAGAGCGGCGATCCCGACGGCGATGTAGGTCGCGACGGTGAGGGCAGAGAACAGGGGCTCGAGGTACTGCATCTCGTCGCGCACCTCTTCGACGCCCGCCATGCCCGTGAACGCTTCGATGATCACGTCGGACTGCGTCTGGTCGACGAGATTCAGACGGAAGGTCTCCCACGCCTGGTCGGGCGTGAGGATGTCGGCGTAGCCGGGCTCGAGCTCGACGATGCGGTCGTACGTGTACTGACGGTCTTCGAACGCGACGTCGCGGATGATCCCCGCGAGCGCGGGACTCTCGAGCTTCGCCTGCACCTCGGCCAGCTGCTCGGGCGTCGCCGTGCCGCCGGTGCACGTCGTCGCGGTCGACACGGCGCTGCACATCGAGATCGCGACCTGCGCCCGGTCGACCCAGAAGTCCTTCATGGTGCCGATCTGCATCTGCATGAGGATCGCCGCGCCCACGAAAGTGAGCGAGACGAATGTCACGAGCACGACCGAGACCACCATCGACGCGTTGCGACGCAGTCCGGTGAGCGCCTCTCCGAGGATCAGTCCGATTCTCACGAGGTCGGCCCCACTTCGTCGTCGGGGTCGGTCTCGCCGAGCCCCAGTCGGTCGGCCAGCCCGAGCTCCTGCACGTCCATCTCGATCGATTCGACGACCGGGATCGGATTCGTGCGCGCGGGCGCCGCATCGGCGGGCACCTCGACTTCTTCGGGCGGCGTCTCGACGAAGGTCACCGGCGCGGGGGCGGGAAGGTCATCGGTTTCGGCGGCGTGGGCGAGCTGATCGGCGGCCTCGGCGATCGCCGCTTCTGTCGCCGCAGCGGCCTGCGCCTCGATGGCCGGTTCGGCGGCGATCGTCGCGGCTTCGACCGCGGCATCCACTGCTTCGGAATCCACCACGCCGGTCTCGACGATCTCGCGGTGCAGCTCGAGCACGGCGGTCAGTGCCGCCACGGCGGCCGCCCCGCGCTCGGGCTCGGGGGCGAGGCTCGGGATCGCCGAGGTGTCGCCGTAGCCGCCGTGCCGCTCGTCGCGCACCATCTCACCGTGCTTGAGCTCGATCACGCGACGCTGCATCTGGTCGACGAATCCGGCCTCGTGCGTGGCCATCACCACCGTCGTGCCGCCGGCGTTGATGCGCGCGAGCAGCTGCATGATGTCGACGGATGTGGCGGGGTCGAGGTTTCCGGTCGGCTCGTCGGCGAGCAGCACCTGGGGGCGATTGACGAGCGCCCGCGCGATCGCGACGCGCTGCTGCTCCCCGCCCGAGAGTTCGTGGGGGAACCGCTTCTCCTTGCCGGCGAGGCCGACCAGAGCCAGGGTCTCGGGAACGGCCTGCTGGATGAAGCCCCGGCTCGACCCGATCACCTGCAGCGTGAAGGCGACGTTCTGGAAGACGGTCTTGTTCGGCAGCAGCCGGAAGTCCTGGAAGACGGCTCCGACGTGTCGGCGGAAGTACGGCACCTTGCGGTTCGAGAGGGTCCGGAGGTCGCGACCGAGCACGACGACCCGACCGTCGCTCGGGGTCTCCTCGCGCAGGATCAGCCGGAGACACGAGGACTTTCCCGAGCCGGACGCGCCGACGAGGAAGACGAACTCGCCGCGCAGCACCTCGAAGTCGACCTCGTTGAGGGCGGGGCGGGCGGTGCCACGGTAGCGCTTCGTGACGTTTTCGAACCGGATCATGGCTCAGCCAGCCTAGGCAGAGTGCCGCCGATCCTCCCCAGCGACACCCGGGGGCGCGGCATCCGGGTGCGCTGTCCAGGGAGCCGGACGGATGCGCTCGACCCGTGTACTCGAGCGCATCCGACGTGGTGACGCCGGCGCCGATCGCGCTGAGTTCCCGGTCTGCCTCGCCGAGCTGGAGTCGCGCTGACGGGTCCGTTCCGGGCGCGGCATCCGGTTGGCCTCACGATCCGTTCCTCCACAGGCAGGGCTGCGGGACGACTTTCCACAGAATCAGAAGTAGGCGATGATCTGCGTTGTTTTGGAGATCGGAATGTCGGAGGGGGTGCTCAGAATGGAGGTATGCACCCGCTCCTCGACCGCCTCCATGCACTCGATGTGCTGGCGAGCGATCTGGTCGACGGCGACGCCTTCGCGTCGGTCGACGACGAGCGACTGCTCCTGATCCTGTCCGTCGCGGCGCGAATCCACAGGCGGGTCGATGCCGTGCTCGTGGGCGCCGTGGGCGAAGTCATCGCACGATTGTCGACGGGCGTGATCGACGACAAGCTGACGAGCCGGTTCGGATGCCACGACGTCGGCGAGCTCGTGCAGCGTACGACGCTCCTCGCGCCGGCGTCCGCGCATCGGCTCGCCCGCGCGGCCAAGGCCGTGGTCGGTGAGCGGGCGCTCGTGAGCGGTGAGCAGCTCGAGCCCGCGTTGCCCGCCCTGCGTCGCGCGATGCTCAGCGGAGCCGTGGGCGTCGACGGCATCCTCGCGATCGCCACTCCTCTGCTGTCCGCGGGCGGCAGGGTGCCGCGGGACGCAGTACGAGAGGCCGACCAGATTCTGGCGGCGACGGCACTCCGCGACGGGCCCGACGGCGCGCCTCCGGCGTGCGCCGATCTTCTGCGCGTGCAGGCGCTCGCGTGGCAGGCGGTGCTCGACCAGGACGGAGCTGAGCCGCGCGATCGGCTGCACGCCCACCGGCGCGGGGTCACGCTCGGCGCCCCCACAGACTCGGGCGTGCCGATCCGCGGAACGCTGCTGCCTGAGGTGGCCGCGCAGTTCCGACGCCTGTGCGATGCCCTGCTGTCACCGCGAGTGAGATTCACCGACGAGCCCGAGGAAGACGTGGACTTCGCCCGTCCGGTCGACCCGCGCACCCGTGCGCAGAAGCACCACGACGTGCTCGCGACAGCGCTGACCGTCGCCGCGGCTTCGGGCGAGCTCCCGACGGTCGGCGGCGGCGCGCCCACGCTCGTGGTGTCCGTGCGCGAGGAAGACCTCGTCAGCGGCCGCGGCTACGCATACCTCGACGGTGATGCGAGCCCCGTCTCCCTCGTCGCCGCCGGGCACATCGGGTGCGGGTCGGTGATCCAGCGCGTGGCGCTGAGCCCCGAGGGTCGCATCCGCCGCCTCGGCACCGAGGAGCGGGTCTTCAACCGGCACCAGCGGCGCGCGATCGCGCTCCGCGACGGCGGCTGCATCATCCCCGGCTGCGGTATTGCCGCGGGCTGGTGCGAAATCCATCACGTCGTGGAGCATGCGCGGGGCGGTCCGACCCACACCGACAACGGGGTGCTTCTCTGCTGGTTCCATCACCGCTACCTCGACCGAAGCGGCTGGTCGATCCGGATGAACCGGGGGGTTCCGCAGGTGAGGGCGCCGCTCTGGTGGGACTCGGGCGGACGGTGGCGCACGGTGACCACGTCGCCGACGAGGCTCCGCGATGCGGTTCGTCGTACGTGACGCGCGGGTCCGATGCCGCGGCATTGACATACGCCGGCGGGATGCGCGCGCGGTCAACCCGCGAAGTGCGAGGACTCAACGAGGAGCAAGCTCAGGCCGTCGGACGCGCCCGCGCGGCATCCGTCATCGAGACGCGCGACATCAGTCGTCGAGCTTGCGCTTGCGCCAGCGGATGCCCGCCGCGATGAGCCCGTCGAGGTCGCCGTCGAAGACGACCGCCGGGTTGCCGACCTCGTAGCCGGTGCGGAGATCCTTCACGAGCTGCTGACCGTAGAGGAAGTACGAACGCATCTGATCGCCCCAGCTCGCGGTGATGACGCCGGCGAGCTCCTTCTTCTTCGCAGCCTCTTCTTCACGCTGCAGCAGCATGAGGCGTGTCTGCAGCACCCGCATGGCGGCGGCGCGGTTCTGGATCTGCGACTTCTCGTTCTGCATCGAGACCACCAGGCCGGTGGGGAGGTGTGTGATGCGCACGGCCGAGTCGGTCGTGTTGACGGACTGACCACCGGGACCCGACGAGCGGAAGACGTCGACGCGGATGTCGCCCTCGGGGACATCGACCGCCTGAGCTTCCTCCATGACCGGGATGACCTCGACGGCGGCGAACGACGTCTGGCGCTTGTCGGCCGAGCCGAACGGGCTGATGCGCGCGAGGCGATGCGTGCCGGCCTCGACCGAGAGCGTGCCGTAGGCGTAGGGCGCGTCGACCTCGAACGTGGCGGACTTGATGCCCGCGCCCTCGGCGAACGAGGTGTCCATGACCTTGACGGGGTACTTGTGGCGCTCGGCCCAGCGCAGGTACATGCGCATGAGCATCTCGGCGAAGTCGGTGGCGTCGTCGCCGCCGGCGCCGGAGCGGATCGTCACGACGGCCGACCGCGAGTCGTACTCGCCGTCGAGCAGCGTCTGCACTTCGAGCTGACCGACGATGTCCTGCAGCTCGGCGACCTCCTTGCGGGCCTCGTCGGCGGACTCCTCGTCGTCCATCTCGACGGCGAGCTCGATGAGCACGTCGAGGTCGTCGAGGCGGCGTTCGAGGTCGGAGATGCGACGCAGCTCGGTCTGGCGGTGACTGAGGGCACTGGTGACCTTCTGCGCCTTCTCGACGTCGTCCCACAGGTCGGGGGCGCCGGCCTCTTCGCTCAGCCGCGCGATCTCCGCCGTGAGTCCCTCGACGTCGACCACCGAGCGGATGTCGTCGAAGGTGGAGCGAAGCGCCTGGATGTCTTCGGAAAGATCGAGTTCGAGCATGACACTCCAGACTAACGTGGATACCGATGACGAACACGCCCGAGTCCCCCCGCGCACGCGACGTGCTGTGGCGATTCGGGCCCATGGTCTACGGCCCCACCGTGCTGTTCGCACTCGGCGAGGGCGCCGTGATCCCGCTGATCCCCGTCATCGCGGCGCAATTGGGGGCGGATGTCGCGGGCGCCGCCCTCGTCGCCTCGGCGCTCGTGGTGGGTCAGCTGTGCGGCAACATCCCCGCAGGATGGGCGGTCGCCCGCATCGGCGAGCGCCTCACCATGGCCATCGCCGGCATCGTCGCGATCATCGGCGTCGTCGCGATGGCGCTCGCCCCGTCACTCGGGATCTTCGCGATCGCCGTGCTGCTGATCGGCTTCTGCGCGGCGGCCTTCGGCCTGGCGCGGCACTCGTTCATGACCACCCGCGTCCCCCTGGCCTTCCGCGCCCGGGCACTGTCGCTGCTGGGCGGCACTTTTCGCCTCGGCATGTTCATCGGGCCGTTCGTCGCCGCAGCCCTGCTCGGCATCTTCGGCGACGAGCACGCCGCGATCTGGTTCTTCGGGGTGTGCGTCGTGGCCACCGTTCTGCTCGTGCTGTTCGGACCCGACCCCGAGAAGCAGTTCGCTCCCCCGACGCCCCGACAGACGTCGTCGGACGCGGAGGACACGGGCGAACCGGTGACGGGCTCCATCCCGACCGCCGAGCGCGTCGGAGTGTTCCGCACGATGTGGAGGTTCCGCGGCGTTCTGGCGCGGCTCGGGCTGGCCGCGGCATCCCTCTCGGCCGTCCGTTCGGCCCGGCAGGTCGTGCTGCCGCTGTGGGGTGTCTCGATCGGACTCGACGCCCAGACCATCGCCCTCGTCGTCGGGGTGTCGGGCGCCATCGACTTCGCGCTCTTCTACGCGAGCGGCCAGGTGATGGACCGCTTCGGCCGCCTCTGGGCCGCCCTCCCCGCCATGGTGCTGATGGGTGCCGGGTTCATCGCGCTGTCGTTCACCCACGACGGCAGTCAGGCCGCGATGTGGTTCGCCCTCTTCGCGGCCGTTCTCGGCGTCGGAAACGGGCTGTCCAGCGGCATCCTGCTCACACTCGGTGCCGACGCCGCACCGAAGGACGATCCCGCGCCGTTCCTCGGCTCGTGGCGCACACTGACCGACGCCGGCGGAGCCGCCGCTCCTCTGCTGATCTCCGCGGTCGCGGCCGCCGCCTCGCTCTCGATCGCGACGGGCGTGATGGGCGCGATCGGACTCATCGGCGCCCTCGCGTTCGTGCGCTGGGTGCCGCGCGTGACGCCGACTCGATGAGCGACGTCATCGCGTCCTGCCACAGCCGCTCGCACGGCCGCCGTTGCACGCGCCACCTCGGCCACGCGGGCCTGCACCGCCACCGCGCGATCATGTGGGCGGATGCCGGCGCCGACGCCCCGCGCTGCCCGGGTTCCGGCGCGCCAGGCCGCCCCGCGGCGGACTGGCCGGGCGGCGAGGCACTCTGCAGCACATGCCTGCGGTTCGTCGACGTGCGCGGCGGGCTGCTCGCCGAGCACGACGCCTTCGACCCCGCCGAGACCGCCGAGGCCGCCGCGCGCCGACGGGAGTGGCTGAACACCCACGGCTGGTGAGGCGGGAGTCGCTGCACCCACGCCGAACGGGCAGGCACGCTGTCGCGCGACCTGCCCGTTCGAGGTGAGAGATGTCAGCCGAGGATGACGTCCGCCTCTGCGAAGAACTCCGACACAGCCTGGTCGACGGTCTTCGTGCCGAGGCCGAGCTCCTTGCCGAGGTCCCAGAACTTCTGCTCGAGCGAGCCGTAGCCGACGACGGCCGGCGGCGGGGTGTCGCCGATGCGGTCCTCGACCGACTCGATGTACTCGGCGACCTGGAGGTCCGGGCCTTCGAGCGCGGCACCGGCCAGCTTGCTGCTGGACGCCGGGAAGCCCAGCGTCGTGCCGAAGATCTCGCCCGCCATCTCGCTGTTGACGACGTAGTCGAGGAAGATCGCGGCCGCTTCGGGCTCCTCCGTGTTGGCCGAGATCGCGACCTGCAGACCGCCCTGACGGTACAGGTCCTTGGCATCGGGCTCGTCGGTCGGCGGGGCGACGATCGTGATCGACGATGAGCCGGAATCAGCGAGGTAGCCGCCGAGGAAGTTGCTCCAGCTCATCTCGCTCGCCGTGCGCGTCGCACCGAAGCCCGAGATGGGGCTGATCTCCTCGAGCTGCTGCTGCGGGATCGTGACACCGTCGCGGATTCCTGCGCCCGACTCCCAGAACTCCGTCAGCTGGTCTTCGGTGAAGCCGAGCTCGCCGTCCTCGGTGTAGAGGCTCTCCCCCTGTGCGCGGAGCTGCAGTTCGAACACCTGGATGCGCTGGGTGTAGTCGGTGCCGCCGAAGGGCGCGCCGCCGGTGGCCTCGGTCACCTCGGCCATCCACTCGTTGAACTCCTCGTAGGTGGTTCCGCCCTCGGGGACGTCGACACCGGCTGCGGCGAGCAGGTCGTCGTTGACGAAGTTGGCCCACAGGCTGAACCCGGTCGGCAGCGAGTACTGCGCGTCGCCCAGGCGACCCGTGCCGAGCAGTCCCTCGTCGAATGTCGTGAAGTCGATGAAGTCGGCGACCTCGTTCAGGTCGAGGATGTTGCCCGTCTCGCCGTACTGACGCAGGTAGCTGTCGGAGAACTGGAAGACGTCGGGCAGGTTGCCGCCGGTCGACTCGATCTGGCGCTGCTCCCAGTAGCTCGGGAAGTCGGTGAACGTCGTGTTGACCGTGATGTTCGGGTATTCCTCGTTGAAGGCGGCGATCAGCTCGTTGTAGCGATTGGCGCGGTCGTCATTGCCCCACCAGGCGAAGTCGATCGACACCTCTTCGTCGGGGTCGAACGTCGCGGCGGGCTCGGGGGAACTGCTGCTGCAGCCGGCGAGCACCAGCAGAGAGCCGGCCGCCAGGGCAGCGATCGCGGTACGGGTGCGGAACATCTTCGTCCTTTCCTCGTCCGTCGTGGACGAGATGTAGAAAGCTCGGGAAAGCGCTTGCCGCTAATGTAGCGATGCGCCGCTCAGCGCGCAAGCCGACGTCGCCGCACGTGCGGGAACCTGCACCGGGCGTGCCGGGGCACGGGGTCACCGCAACGCGGTGCGACTCGTCGCCGTGGCTTCGAGGGCCACCCCGGCGGGCACGAAGAGCGTGAAGACCGGTGGATGCCACGTCCCGGCGACCGTGACTCGTGCCGAGCGGCCGTCCGGGGCTTCCGCCTCGACCAGCACGGCATCCGTCGCAACGGCGGCCAGCAGCGCCAGCGCCCCCGCGCGCACGTCAGCCGGGCGCAGCGCGGCCGTCGGCTGTCCGTCGACGAGTTCGAGGCTGAAGGCATCTGCGCCTGCGAGCGCTGCGGCATCCGCCAGCGAATCGAGCCGTTTCTGCTGCACGTACAGACTCGTCGCGTCGACGCAGACGAGCACCGTGACGATCGCGAGCATCGCGTAGCCGATCGTGAGCAGCATGACGCTCCCGACGTCGTCGCCTCGCGGTTCTGTGCGCAGCCGCCCGACCAGGCGGCGGATCACGGCGAGCCCCACAGTCGCGAGATCCGCTGCGCGGCACTCGCCTCGATCGGCACCGACGCCACGCGGTCCAATCCGAGGACAGCGGGCACGAACGGCAGGGTGACCGTCGCGCGGAGGGTCACGACGACGGTCGCACCCGCGGTGGGGCAGTCGGCGCCTGCCGGAACACACGAGAGCGTCAGGTCGATCGAATCCGGGTCGAGCCCGTACTCGGCCGCCACCGAGGCGATCACGGCATCCGCGCGCCCGCGGGCCTCGTCGTCGTCGGCAGAGGTCGAGACGGCTCGTGCGATGTGTCGCGCCCCCGCCTCGGCGCCCAGCGCCTGCTGCTGGATGAGCCCCAGCGCGACGATCAGGTATACGACCGGCACCAGCAGCAGCATGCCGGCGAGGATGAACTCCAGCGCGGCTGAGCCTCGTTCGCATTCGTCGACGGATGCCGCGGCCCCCGGCATCCGGTCATCGGAACGACTCGACAGGCGCATGCGCCGTCACCTCCAGAATTCCGGGGATCCCCCACAGACCGAACAGCGGCACGGCCGTGCGGACCGTCACCGTGGCGACGTCTGCGGTTTCGTCGACGACGACGTCTGCGGCGTACTGCGCGCCGACCGTGCGCGACACGATCGCCCGCGTGCGTTCGGCCCCGTCGGCGGGGGACGTGTCGGCGAGCGCTGCGTGGTAGGCCCCTTCGACGGCGGCGTCGTGCACGACATTGCGCACGTAGACCGCGAGGCCGAACTGCAGCGCGGCGAGCGTCACCAGCGTCAGAAGCGTGCCGACGAGCACGAACTCGACCGGCGCCGAGCCCCGGTCGTCGTCGACGAGCGACGGAACGCGATCGCGGATGCGTCGCACGGTTCAGAAGCCGGAGACCCGCGAGATGGCCTGCTCGAACAGCCCCGACAGCGCGGGACCGGCGAGCGCCCAGATCAGCACGACCAAGCCGGCGGTCATCAGCGTGATGAGCACCCAGCCGGGGACGTCACCGCGGTCTTCGTCGTGGAGGTCGGTGACGGCGGCCCGCGCGCGGGTGAGGAGAGAACGCATGTCGGTTCCTTTCGTGGAATCAGCCGATTCCGAGTCGGAGCATGAAGATGCCGGGGAAGACCGCGAACAGGACGCTCAACGGCAGGATCAGGAAGACGAGGGGGAGCATCATGGCGATCTCCTTGCGACCGGCGCGCTCGAGGAGGCCGCGTTTGGCGTCTTCCCGGGCGTCGAGCGCCTGCGCGTGCAGCACATGTGCGAGCGGGCCTCCGCGGTCGATGGCGGCCACGAGGTGATCGATGCTCCGCGACAACGCGGGCACCTCGAGTCGGCGGGCGAGAAGCGAGAGGGATTCACCGAGAGGCGATCCCGTCCCGACCGCGAGGACCACGGTGCGTATCTCGCCGGTGAGGTCGCTGGCACCGACGGCGCCGACCCGACGCAGCGAGTCGAGCATGCCCTCCCCTGCCGACAGGCACAGGGCGAGGAACTCGAGGAGCGTCGGCAGCTCCTCCTCGATCCGCGCGACGCGGGCGCGAGCGGCACGGGTGAGCATCGCGCCGCAGGCGAACGCGCCTGTCGCGCCGGCGACCGGAGGCAGCATCCACATCGCGGCGCCTCCCCGCCCCGTGACGGCGAGCGCCGTCACCAGGATGCCGCCCACCCCGACACCGATGGCGGTCCATGTCAGCTGTCGACCGCGGAAGGCACCGGCATCCATCACCCAGCCCGCGTGCCGCAGTCGGCGCTCGACCGACGGAGCCGCACCCGTGAGCCGTGCGAACCGCCGCTGCAGGTCGCCCCACACCGCCCCGGCACCCCGGCCGGAGACCGGGATGCCGGTGGTGCCGCCCGGATCCGTCACCTCACGGATGTACGGGCCGATCCGCCGAGCGAGACTCGGTGCTCCCCAGCGCGGCGCGATGGAGACCGTCAGGCAGATCCCCGCCCCGAAGGCGGTGCCCAGCAGCACGGCCAGGGCCAGGTCGGTCATGCGCCGAACCACCGTCTCGGCTCGGGAAGACGCCCGACGGCCAGCATCAGCCGGTACGCGCCCGCCGACACCGCCGCTCCGGCCAGCACGAGCACGACACCTTCGGGGCTCGCGTACGCCTCCGACCCCTCGGGACGCAGGGCGAGGAGTGCGAGGATCACCCACGGTGAGGCGACCCCGAGCACGGCCGCCCCGCGGGTCCACGACTGGCGCGCCTCGATCTCGGAGCGCACCGCGGTGTCTGCCCGCACCGAGGCGGCGAGCGCGCGAAGTACGGGGGTGAGCTCGGTTCCGCCGACCTGACGGGCCATGCGCAGCGTCTCGATGATGCGATCGGCGACGGGATCGGTCAGCGACGCCTTGAGTCGCGTGACGCTCGAGTCGAAGTGTCCGGACGCCGCGAGATCCTGCGCGAAGCCGGCGAACGGCGCACGGACATCGCTCGGTGCGCAATCGGCGAGGCTCGCCACGGCATCCGGAAGCGACATGCCCGCACGCACCGAGGCGATGAGCAGATCGCAGACGTCGGGCCAGAGCGCACGACGTCGCCGCTGGAGCGCCGTGCGACGCGAACGCAGCCAGACGAACGGAGCGCCGCCGCCGGCTCCGGCGGCCACGATCACGAGCGCCGGGAGGCCCGTCGTGAGCCAGACGCCTGCGGAGAGCACGGCGCCGGTCGCGACCGCGACGACGACGAACCGCCACGCCGCCGGCTGTGCGACCCCCGCCTCGTCGAGCAGGCGGTCCAGGCGACCCGGCGCCGCGGCCGCTGCGCGACGAGCACCCGCCGGCCAGAGCCAGGGCGAGACCGCGAGCAGGATGCCGGTGGCGAGCGCGGCGCCGAGGACGACGGTCACGGCGCGTCCGCGCGATGCAGGGTGCGGGCCGTGATCGCCCCGCGTTCGACGCCCACGGGCTCGATGACCTCGACGACGCGGCGCCGACCGGCGGCATCCCGCGCGCAGTGCACGACGAGGTCGACCGATCGCGCGACCGCCGGGACCACGAAGCCGGCGTCGATGTTCCGCCCGGCGAGCAGCGGGAGGGCCGTGAGCCTGGTCAGCGCGTCCCGCGCCGAGTTGGCGTGGATCGTCGCCGCGCCAGGCACGCCCGTGTTCAGCGCGAGCAGAAGGTCCAATGCTTCGGCGTCGCGCACCTCGCCGATCACGAGCCGGTCGGGTCGCATGCGCAGCGCTTCTTTCACTAGGCGCCGCAGCGTCACCTCGCCCGTGCCCTCCAGACTCGGCTGCCGGCCCTGCAGCGAGACGACGTCGGGCGCGTCGACGGCGAGTTCGAAGGTCTCCTCGACCGTCACGATGCGGTGCTCGGGCGGGCAGGCGGCCACGAGCGCCGCGAGCAGCGTGGTCTTCCCCGCGTGGGTCGCCCCCGACACGATGACGCTCCGGCCCTCGCGCATGGCGATCGACAGCAGATCGGCGGCCGCGGGGGCGAGCGAGCCCGATGCGACGAGGTGCGCGAGGTCGCGGAACGCGGGCAGGAACTTGCGCACGTTCACCGCCCAGTGCTTCCTCGTGATGTCGGGGATCGCCACGTGCAGCCGCGAACCGTCGGGAAGCGAGGCGTCGACGAACGGCTGGCTCACGTCGACGCGACGGCCGCTGGCCTGCAGCATCCGCTCGACGAGGTCGCGCACCGCAGCATCGGTCAGCGTCAGCGGCACGCGCTCGGTCACTCCCCCGCGCGCCACGAAGACGCGGTCGGGGGCGTTGATCCAGAGCTCTTCCACGGTCGGGTCGTCGAGGAACGCCTGCAGCGGGCCGTAGCCGGCGACGGCGGCGAGCACGTCGCGCACGCACGCCGCTTCGTCGTCGACGGCCACCAGGCCGCGCGCGAGGGCGAAGTCGTTGTGACGCCTCACCTCGGCACGGACGACGGATGCCGCGGCGTCGGGGTTCCTCGCCGGGTCCGTGCCCTCGGCGCGCAGCCGCTCGCGCACGCGCGCCGCGATGAGCGCGGAGGGAGCGGCGAGGACGGCGGAAGTCACCGGAGGATCATCGCCCGCCTCGGACCGCCCGTCCCGGAGTTATCCACAGGCACCCGGGGGCAGGCCCCACAGCGGCCGTCCAGGCCGCTCAGTAGACTGATCGGACTCGCGGGAGTGGTGAAATCGGCAGACACGCAGGATTTAGGTTCCTGTGCCTTCGGGCGTGTGGGTTCAAGTCCCACCTTCCGCACGGAGACCGCCGTCATCCACCATCCGCCGACCGACCAGACCGACGGGACACCTCGTGCACGAAATCGCCCTCATCCCCTGGCTCGACCCCGCCGCCATCATCGCCTGGGCGGGCCCCTGGGCGCTCGTCGCGGTGTGCTTCATCGTCTTCGCCGAGACCGGACTGCTCGTCGGATTCCTGCTTCCCGGAGACACGCTGCTCATCATCGCGGGGCTCCTGTCGCACCCGCAGGACTACGCACCCAACGGCGTCTTCGGCATCAGCGTCTGGTGGGTGGCCCTCCTCATCGGCCTCTCGGCTTTCGTCGGCGGTGAGGTCGGCTACCTGATCGGCCACAAGGCCGGCCCGGCCGTCTTCGAGCGCAAGGAATCCGGTCTGTTCAGCGTCAAGAACGTCGAGCGCACGAATGCGTTCTTCGAGCGCTTCGGCGGACTCACGATCATCCTCGCCCGGTTCGTGCCGATCGTCCGCACCTTCGCCCCCGTGGCTGCAGGCGTCGGCCACATGCACAAGGGCAAGTACACGCTCTACAACCTCATCGGCGCGGTGCTGTGGGGCTTCGGGCTGACGATGTTCGGATATGTGATCGGGTTCATCCCGCCCGTAGCCGATTTCGTCGAGAACTACATCGACGTCATCCTGCTGGTCGCGGTCGGAGGCACGGCTGCCGTGACGCTCTTCCACTACTTCCGCGAGCGCAGCAAGGCCTCGAAGGCCGCGGCCGCCGGCGAAGACGTCGTCACCGACCACTCCGAGGCCGAGGCGCTCGTGCTCGACCCCGAGGTGTTCGACCGCGGTCCCGAGCATTCCGAGGGCGACGCTCCGAAGGCCTGATCCGGATGCCGGGGGCACCGGCATCCGTCATCGATCAGGACGCTTTGGCGGTCTTCTTCTTCGCCGCAGGCTTCTTGGCTGCCGGTTTCTTCGCCGCCGGCTTGTCAGCCGGCTTCTCGGCGTCGCCCTTCGCTCCGCCCGAGCGTGCCGCCCGCGACCGCTCGACGCTCGCCCGCAGGGCCGCCATGAGGTCGATGACCTCTCCGCCGCCCTCTTCCTCCTCGTGCTCGCCGAAGGTCTCGGCGGTGTCGAGCGCATCGCCCTTCTCGAGCTTCGCGTCGATCAGGGTCCGCAGCTCGGCCTGGTAGTCGTCGCTGAAGTCCTCGGGTTCGAAGTCGCTCGCGAAGCTGTCGACGAGCGACGCCGAGAGCTCGAGCTCCTTCGCCGTGATGCGCACGGGTTCGTCCAGCGACGCGAACGATGCTTCACGCACCTCATCGGCCCAGAGCAGCGTCTGCAGCACCAGCACGTCGCCGCGGACACGGAGCGCGGCCAGACGGGTCTTCTGGCGCAGCGAGAACTGCACGATCGCGGTGCGGTCGGTCTGCTCGAGCGTCTTGCGCAGCAGCACATAGGCCTTCGGCGACGCGGAGTCGGGCTCGAGGTAGTACGCCTTGTCGAGCAGCAGCAGGTCGACCTGCTCGCTGGGCACGAATTCGACGACGTCGATCTCGCGACTCTTCTCGGACGGCAGCGACGCGAGATCGTCCTTCGTGAGCACGACGGTCTTCTCGCCGTCGTCGTAGGCCTTGTCGATGTCCTGGAACGGAACGACTTCGCCGTCGATCTCGCAGATGCGCTGATAGCGGATGCGCCCGCCGTCCTTGTTGTGCACCTGATGCAGCGACACGTCGTGGTCTTCGGTCGCCGAGTACACCTTGACCGGAACGTTGACCAGCCCGAAGGTCAACGCTCCCTTCCATATCGCTCTCATCCTCCAAGTAGACACCCGCCGCCCTGCCGGCGGCTACCTGAACCCGGACCCTTCCGCTCCTCGGATCGCTCCCGCTACAGTGGCGCCATCCACACGGCACCGGACCCTCCTCCCCTGCTCGGCCGGACGCACGAGCTCCACCGCCTCCGCGCGATGAGCGCCGCCGCGCGCAACGGCGTCAGCGGCGCGATCGTGCTGCGCGGAGACCCGGGGATCGGCAAGACGATGCTGCTCGCGCACGCTGTTCACGACCTGCCGGGTATGCGCGTCCTGCGCGCCGACGGTTTCGAGGCCGAGACGGCGATGCCGTACGCCGGGATCCAGCGCCTCGTCGATCAGCTGGGCACCCCTGTCGATCCCCTCCCCGCCCGACAGCGCGACGCGCTGCTGATCGCGACGGGTCGGGAGCCCGGCACTCCCCCCGGCGGCTTCCTCGTCGGGCTCGGGCTGCTCTCGCTCCTCGCTCTGACGGCCGAGGCGACACCGCTCGTGTGCGTCGTCGACGATGCACACCTGATGGACGCCGAGTCCCTCGAGATCCTCGCGTTCGTCGGTCGGCGCCTGTCGGCCGAGTCGGTGCTGCTCATGATGGCTGCCCGCGACGACGATGCCGGCGAGCGGGCGATGTCGGGCCTGCCCCAGCTGCGCCTGGACGGCCTCGACGCGCCGGCCGCCGCCGCACTGCTGACATCGAGGGTGCGTGGAGACATCGACCCCTACCTGGCCGCGCGGATCGCCGAACAGTCGGCGGGCAATCCGCTCGTCCTGCACGACCTCGCCGCCGAACTCACTGCGAGCGAATTGGAGCACCGCTCGCTGGACCCTGATCCGATCCCGCTCGGACCCCGCCTCGACGCGCACTACGTCGGCCTCACCCGGTCCCTTCCACCGGCCTCACGGGCATGGCTGGAGATCGCGGCTGCAGAGACCACCGGAGACATCGCCCTGATCGACGCCGTCGCGCGCGACCTCGCCGTGCCGCCCGGAGCAGAGAGCGGTGCCGAGCGGGCGGGACTCGTCAGCGTCGGCGATCTCGTTCGGTTCCGGCATCCGCTGGTGCGCGCCGCCGTGTACGGCGACATGACATCGGCACGTCGCCGCCACGTGCACGACGCGCTCGCGCGACACAGCGTCGCCTTCGACCGCCCGCTGGTGGCCGCGTGGCACGCCGCCGCGACCGTGACGGGGGTCGACGCCGGCGTCGCAGACCGACTCCACGGCGCCGCTGACGAGGCCGGGTCCCGGGGCGGGATGTCCAGTCGTGCGAGACTTCTCGCCCGATCCGCAACGCTCACCCCGGCCGGCCCGGTGCGTGATCAGCGCCTGCTCGATGCCGCCGAGGCGGCACTGGCCTCGGGGGCCGCGCTCTTCGCGCGGGAGTTGCTGGACCGCATCGACCCCGTGACGCTCGACGACGTCGCCGCGGGAAGGGTGATCGCTGCGCGAGCGGTGATCCCCGTCTTCCTCGGCGACCCCGCCGGGATGGTGGCGGCGTCGTCGGAGCTGCTCCGCGCGGCACGCCGCTTCGAGGGCGTCGCCCCCGAGCGAGAGCAGAGCGCCCTGATGAACGCGTTCGGCTTCTCGCTCAGCGCCGAATGGGCGATGACGGGCACGACCCTGCGCGACATCGGACTGCGACTTCGCGAACGGGATTCCGGTGACGATGACGCCGCCTCGATCGCGCTGCGCGGCGTCGCCTCGCTCATCCTGGATCCCTACGAGGAGGCCGTTCCCTCGCTGCGCCTCGCTGACCGGGCGATCGATCAGGTCGAGCCGGTGTCGCTGCCGACGTTCACGATCGTCGGGGTCGCGATCACGATCGGCACCTGGAACGTCGTGGCCACGACACGGCTGCTGCGGCGGGCGGCGCGATGGGCGCGCGAAGCGGGCGACCTGCAGACGCTGGATACGACGCTGTGGATGCTGAGCACGGTCGAGCTCACCCGCAGCGATCCGGGTTCGGCACGGCGTGCCATCGAGCAGGTCAGAGAGCTCCGACGCGCGATCGGGTACGAAGGCGAGCACGTGGTCAACGGCGCGCTGCTCGCCTGGCTCGGAGCCGCCCGAGAGGACGTCGTGGCAGTCTGCGACGCTTTGGCGCCGACCGGCGTGGGAGGAGCGTGGACCATCGCACGAGCCGGGCTCGCGATCCGCGATCTGGCCGATGGAAGGTACTCGGAGGCCTACGAGAACCTGAGCGACCTCGCGACGCGCCCCTTCGCTCAGGCGACCTTCCACCACATGTCGGAGTTCGTCGAGGCCGCGGTGCGCGCGGGACGAATGGACGACGTCCCGCGGGTGATCCGCGAGCTGAGGCGCCACGCCACGGCCGCGGGAACGTCCTGGGTGCGGGGCGTGCTCGCCCGGGCCGAAGCACTGTGCGCCCCCGATCACGAGGCCGAGCATCATCATCTCGACGCCGTGGGTCACCTCGCCGCCGCCGAGATGCCCGGCGAGCTCGCGCGCGCCCATCTGCTGTACGGGGAGTGGCTGCGGCGAGCGAGGCGGCGACGGGAGGCAGCCGACCAGCTGCGCATCGCCTGGCAGCTCTTCGACCGCATCGAGGCCAAACCGTTCGCCGAGCGCGCACGTCGCGAGCTCGAGATCTGCGGAGTCGTCGTCCCCGCCGAGGGCTCGGCGGAACCGGCGCTGACCGCCCAGGAATCCTCCGTCGCGCGTCTCGCCGCCCGCGGCTCCACGAACGCCGAGATCGGGGCGATGCTCTTCATCAGCCCCAACACGGTGGACTACCACCTGCGCAAGATCTTCCGGAAGCTGGGGATCACTTCCCGCCGCCAGCTCGCCGAGCACCTCGCACGCACCGACTGAGCGGCACCCGGCCACGACTACGTGGATCACGTGGTGCGCACCGACGCGAAGAGGTCCACGCTGGCGGCATCCGATCTCGGGAGGAAGACATGCCCCACATCACGGTCGAAGACGGCGCGCACATCCACTACAAGGACTGGGGTTCGGCCGGGTCGCCGGTGATCCTGAGTCACGGCTGGCCACTCAACTCGGATGCCTGGGAGGCGGCGGCGCTGTTCCTCGCCGACCACGGGCATCGTGCGATCGCGCACGACAGGCGTGGCCACGGCAAGTCCAGCCAGACGTGGGACGGCAACGAGATGGACACGTACGCCGACGACCTCGCCGCCCTCATCGAACACCTCGACCTGCAGGACGCGACGCTGGTCGGGCACTCCACCGGCGGCGGTGAGATCGTCCATTACGTCGGACGCCACGGATCGGCGCGCGTCGCCAAAGTCATCCTCGTGTCCGCAGTGCCGCCGCTCATGCTCCGCACCCCCGACAATCCCGGGGGCCTGCCGATCGATGTGTTCGACGGCATCCGGTCGGGCGAGCTGGCGGCGCGGTCGCAGCTGTACCGCGATCTCGCCGACGGGCCGTTCTTCGGCCACAACCGATCGGGGACGGTGCCCCAGGGCATCCGGGATGCCTTCTGGCTGCAGAGCATGGCCAGCGGCCACCGCGGCGCGTTCGAATGCATCGCCGCCTTCTCGGCGACCGACTTCCGCGCCGATCTCGCGGCGATCGACGTTCCGACCCTCGTCATCCACGGTGACGACGACCAGATCGTGCCGTTCGCCGTCGGCGGTCAGCGCTCGGCTGCGCTGATCGACGGCGCCGAGCTGAGCGTCTACGAGGGCGGAGCCCACGGTCTGCCGGACACGGACCGCGACCGTCTGCATGCTGATCTGCTCGGCTTCATCGACTCCTGACCGCCGCACCCACCGATAGGACCCATCATGACCGACATCGAACCCGACACCATCGTCCTCGTCCACGGGCTGTGGATGACCCCGCGCAGCTGGGAAGGCTGGCGCCGCCGCTTCGAAGAGAAGGGATTCACCGTGCTCACCCCCGGATACCCGGGTTTCGAGATCGAGGTCGAGGCGCTGCGCGAGAACCCCGAGATCATCGCGAAGCTCACGGTGCCCGAGACGGTCGATCATCTCGCGGCGCAGATCGAGGCGCTGCCCGCGCCGCCGATCATCATGGGCCACTCCTTCGGCGGCACCCTCACCCAGCTTCTGCTCGCCCGCGGGCTCGGCGCGTCAGGCGTCGTCATCGACTCGGCACCGACCGAAGGCGTCCGTGTGACTCCGCTCTCCCAGGCGAAGTCCCTGTTCCCTGCGCTCAAGAATCCGGCGAACCTCCACAAGGCTGTGGCCTTCACGCCCGAGGAGTTCCACTACGCCTTCGCGAACACCCTCTCGAGAGAGGATTCCGACGCCGTGTACGAGCGATACGCGATCGCCGCACCCGGCAACTGGATCTGGGCGTACGGACTTCTGGCCAACTTCACCCCGGGGCACCAGGAGACCTGGGTGGACTACTCGGCGGACCGCGCTCCGCTGCTGTTCATCGGCGGCGGAGAGGATCACATCATGCCGCCGTCGGTGAACAAGTCGAACGCCAAGCACTGGGCCAAGTCTCCTGCGCTCACCGAGTATCACGAGTTCGCCGGGCGCTCCCACTGGACGTGCGCCGAACCGGGCTGGGAAGCCGTGGCCGACTACGCCCTGGAGTGGGCGCTCGCCCACACCCGCGCGTCGGCCTCGGTCTCCGATCTCGACGCATGAGTTCGTTCGACGGAACCTGCCGATGCGCCTGACCCGCATCGGCGGGCCGACCGTGCTGGCGGAATTCGACGGGTGGCGCATCCTGATCGACCCGACCTTCGATCCGCCCGGCCGGCGCTACGCATTCGCAGCCGGCACCTCGAGCACCAAGACCCGCGGTCCGTTCGTCCGGGTCGCCGACCTCGGACGCATCGACATCGTTCTGGTCAGCCACGATCACCATGCCGACAACCTGGACGATGCGGGTAGGGGCCTTCTCCCTGCCGCTCATCATGTGATCACGACGACGAGCGGAGCGAAGCGCCTGAACCTCCCGAACGCTCGGGGGCTGCGGCCGGGTGAGAGCGTGACGACGGATGCCGCGGGCCGCCCGTCGCTCGTCATCACCGCAACGCCCTGCCGCCACGGTCCGCCTCTCAGCCGCGCGCTGGTCGGGGACGTGATCGGTTTCGCCGTGCGCCGCACGGGCGAGGAGGGGGTCGCGCTCTGGGTCACGGGCGACTCGGTGCTGTACCCCGCCCTGCAACGCGCGGCGCGCGAACTGCAGGTCGACGTCGCGGTCGTCAACGCGGGCGGGGTGGGCTTCCCCCTCACCGGACCGGTGCGGTACTCGATGACCGGCGCCGACGCCGTCTCGCTGATCGACACGCTGCATCCGCGCGTCGCCGTCCCCGCGCACTACGACGGGTGGTCGCACTTCCTCGACGGCGAGGCGGGCATGCGCGCCGCGGTCGCCGGTGCGCCGCAGACAGTGCGGGAGCGCATCCGCTGGCTTGCGGACGGCATCCCGACCGACCTCTCCGAGCCCGCGTCCTGAGGGCCGCGGGCAGGCGTCCTGCGTCCCCGGCTACCCTGAACCCATGCCCGGAGGTGAGCAGCTCGTCCGCGTCGGTGGACGCCGCCTTCGCGTGTCGAACCTCGACAAGGTGCTGTACCCCGAGACGGGCACCACCAAGGGCGAGGTGATCGACTACTACACGCGCATCGCGCCGCTGATCATCCCGCACGTCACGGGCCGCCCCGTCACCCGCAAGCGCTGGCCCGAGGGCGTGGACCACGAGCCGTTCTTCGCGAAGGACCTCGAGCGGGGAGCGCCCTCGTGGGTGCACCGGCTGCCGATCGAGCACTCCGGCGGCGCGAAGGACTACCCGCTCATCGGCGATGTGCCGACGCTGGTCTACCTCGCGCAGGTGGCCAGCCTCGAGCTGCACGTGCCGCAGTGGCGGTTCGCGCCCGACGGCGGTCGCGGGTTCGCCGACCGGCTCGTCCTCGACCTCGACCCCGGCCCGGGCGCCGGCCTGGCCGAGTGCGCCCTCGTCGCCGGGTGGGCCCGCACGATCCTCGGCGGCATGGGGCTCGAGCCGTTCCCCGTCACGAGCGGCAGCAAGGGCATCCATCTGTATGCGGCGCTGCCGCCCGGACAGAGCACCGAAGCGGCGTCGACGATCGCCCGCGAACTCGCCCGGGCGATCGAGGCCGACCACCCCGACCTCGTGGTCAGCACGATGAAGAAGGCCGAGCGCGGGGGCAAGGTGCTGATCGACTGGAGCCAGAACAACGGGGCGAAGACCACCATCGCCCCGTACTCGCTGCGTGGGCGGTCGCACCCGACCGTCGCCGCCCCGCGCACGTGGGACGAACTCGACGACCCCGACCTGCGGCATCTCGAGTTCGGCGAGGTGCTCGATCGCATGACGTCGATCGGCGACCCCCTCGCGGCCCTCGGCTTCCACGCCGGCGGGCGCTCCGCAGAAACAGGTCCCCTGTCGGCCTACATCTCCAAGCGCACCGCGGCCCGCACTCCCGAGCCGGTGCCCTCCAACCCGCTCGGAGACACCTCCCGCGGCGAAGCGCCCATCTTCGTGATCCAGGAGCATCACGCGAGCGCGCTGCACTGGGACTTCCGCCTGGAGCACGACGGCGTCCTCGTCAGCTGGGCGGTGCCGCGCGGCATCCCTCATTCGCACACGCGCAACAGCCTCGCGATCATGACCGAGGACCACCCCATGAGCTACGCGACGTTCGAGGGCGCGATCCCCGCGGGCGAGTACGGCGGAGGCTCGGTGACGATCTGGGACGACGGCCGCTACGACCTCGAGAAGTGGCGCGACGACGAGGTCATCGTCACCCTCGAGGGCAGGCCCGGCGGGCCGCTCGGTCGCGTGCGCGTGGCGCTGATCCGCACGCAGGGCGAGGGCGAGAAGTCCAGCTGGCTGCTTCACCGCATGAAGACGGATGCCGATGGCCGGCCCCAGCCGGCAGGCACGCCGGTCGCCCCGAGCCGTCAGGGCGACGAGGACCAGCCGCCGCCCATGCCGGGCAGGATCGACAGCCCGGCCCCGGCGAGCGGTGCGAGCGCGAAATCCCACGGCGCGCACGGAACTCCGCAGCACGACGACCGACCCGCCGAGCGCGCGGGCCCCGCAGCCCCCGTCCCCGCACCCGGCGCGTTCCTGCCCATGCTCGCGACGTCGGCCACACCCGGCATCGCCCGCGGCGCCGCCGAGCGCTGGGGGCCCTGGGCCGAACTCAAATGGGACGGCGTGCGCGCCATCGGCTTCTGGGACGGCCGGCGCCTGCACCTGCGGGCCCGCAGCGGAAACGACATCACCGCGAAGTACCCCGAGCTCACCGGTCAGGGCGTGGACCTCGGCCCCGCGCCGGCGATCCTCGACGGTGAGATCGTCGCGCTCGACGCGAGCGGCCGCCCGAGCTTTCCCCTGCTGCAGAGCCGCATGAACCTCTCCAAGCCGCGCGAGATCGCCCGCGAGGCCCCGCGGACCCCCGTGCAGTGGTATCTGTTCGACGCTCTCACCCTCGGCGACGTCGACACAGCCGCCGAGCCGCTCTCCGAGCGCCGCCGACTCCTCGAAGAGCTCGCCGCCCAGATCACCGGGCCCATCGTGCTCCCCCCGGTCTTCGATGACGTGGATGCCGCCCTTGCCGCCAGTCGGCGGTTCGGGCTCGAGGGGGTCGTCGTCAAGGATCCGTCCTCGGCCTACCGCCGCGGCATCCGCTCGGAATCGTGGCTGAAGGTGAAGCTCACCCACACCCAGGAGGTCGTGATCGGCGCGATCCGCCCGGGTAAGGGGCTCCGCTCAGGTGGCATCGGCTCGCTGCTGCTGGGCATTCCCGGACCGGACGGGCTGCGTTACGCGGGACGCGTCGGCTCGGGATTCAGCGACTCCACGCTCGCGCGTCTCGAGGCCGTGCTCACCCCGCTCCGCTCCGACGTCGATCCGTTCGTCGGCATCCCCGCAGCCGACGCCTCCGACGCGCTCTGGGTGCGCCCCGACATCGTGGGCGAGGTCGAGTACGCCGAGTTCACCCCTGGCGGCATCCTGCGCCATTCGCGCTGGCGCGGCCTGCGTCCCGACAAGTCCCCCGACGAGGTCAGACGAGAGGACTGAGCGTCCGGCGCCGGAGCACGACGTCGACCAGCAGGGCGATCTGCACACCGAGCGAGGCTCCGAGCGTGTGCGCGACGACATCCATCACGCTCTGCGTGCGCGCCTCGAAAAACGCCCCCTGCACGATCTCCATCGTCAGCGACGCGCAGCACGCGATGGCTACGACCGTCAGCGGCGCGCCACCGCGGATCTTCATCAGCAGGAATCCCAGGGGCATGAACATCACGATGTTGGCCGAGAACTCGATCCGGGCGTACGACAGCCACGACGCAGCCTCGGTCGTCGCGTCGATGAGGCCCTTCGCGTCGCGGTCGACCGGAGTGGGCCAGAACGCGACCGTCGCGAGCGCGGCGAGATAGCAGACGAGCCAGAACGTCGGGTCATGCAGCAGCGAGCGAAGGTGGCCGCCACCGCCGGCGGCGCGCGCACGGACGAGCTCGCGTTTCGCGGGGATGACTCGTGGCGCAGGAATCGCGGTCAGCGTCTCCATGGTCTCCTGGGGGTGAGTCGCCGATGGGGAATGGTCAGGAGCCTATCGTCACGCGTGCGAGCCGTGCTCCACATGTCCGGCCGGTTCGAGCTGGAACGTCGAGTGCTCGACGTCGAAGTGATCGGTGAGGCAGCTCTGCAGTGACGCGAGGATGCGCCCCGAGCAGCCGGCTTGGAACGCGTCGTCATCGACGATCACGTGCGCGCTGAACACGGGAGCCCCGCGCGTCAGCTGCCACACATGGATGTCGTGCACATCGACGACCCCGTCCTTGCTGAGGATGTGCTCGCGGATCTCGGCGACCTGCATGCCGCGAGGAGTGGACTCCGACAGCACGGAGGCCACTTCGCGCAGGAGCGAGATGGCCCGCGGCACGATCATCCCGGCGATCAGCAGAGACGCGATCGCATCGGCGGGGAGCCATCCGGTCGTGAGGATCACGACCGCTGCGACGATGACGGCAGCCGAGCCGAGCAGATCGCCGAGCACCTCGAGGTACGCTCCGCGCACGTTGATACTGCTGCGCTGAGCGGCGCTCAGCAACCACATCGCGACCGCGTTCGCGAGCAGGCCGACGATCGCGACGGCGAGCATGAGCCCACCGGCGACCTCGACCTCGGCGGGCTCGATCAGCCGACGCACACCCTCGATCGCGATCCACACCGACAGCACGATCAGGATCACTCCGTTTACCAGCGCCCCGAACACCTCGGCGCGCTGGTACCCGAAGGTGTTGCGGTCGTTGGCCGGCCTGCCGGCGACGACGCTCGCGATCAGGGCGATCACGAGCGCGGCCGCATCGGTGAACATGTGCGCCGCGTCCGCGAGCAGCGCCAGCGAGCCGCTCAACACCGCACCCACGATCTGAACGCCCATGACGACCGTCGTGATCCCCAGCGAGATCGCGAGCAGCCGCTTGTTGCCTGCTCCGCGGATGCCGGTGGGGGCGTTATCGTGCACGGCTTCAGGCTAGGCCCGGTCCCGCGCACCCGCGGCCTCATTCCGCTACTCGGGAATGAGTGTGATTCTCAGAGTCAGAGGGCGGCCAGGAGAGGTGACAGCGCGACGAAGGCGCGCGCGCGATGGGATGCCGCGTTCTTCTCCTCCGCCGACCACTGCCCGACGGCGCGATTGGATCCCTCCGGGATGAAGATCGGGTCGTAGCCGAACCCGCCGTCTCCCGCGGCCGCGATCGCCAGGCGGCCGGGCCACACGCCCTCCACGACGTGCTCCGGCCCGCCCGGGACCACGAGCGCGATGGTCGAGACGAACTGCGCGCCCCGGTGCGGATCGCGCACGTCCGAGAGCTGGTCCAGCAGCAGATTCAGGTTGGCCGCGGCGTCCTTCGCATGCCCAGCCCAGTACGCCGAGAACACGCCCGGCGATCCGCCGAGCACGTCGACGCAGATGCCCGAGTCGTCGGCGAGCGCGGGCAGACCGGTGTGCGCCGCCGCGGCGCGCGCCTTGATCAGCGCATTCGCGGAGAACGTCACGCCGTCCTCGACCGGTTCGGGTCCGTCGTACCCGACGACCTCGAGATCGGGGCGCGTCGCGGCGACGATGGCCGCGAACTCCTCGACCTTGTGCGGATTGTGCGTCGCGAGCACGACCTGCCGCACGGTCACTCCCCCGTGGACTCGAGGGCTGCGAGCTGGTGCACGCGCAGGTCGGCGCAGCCGGCGACGCCGAGTTCGAGCAGCGCGTCCAGCTCGCGCTTGTCGAAGGGGGCGCCCTCGGCGGTGCCCTGCACCTCGACGAACAGGCCGCGCCCGGTCACGACGATGTTCATGTCGGTCTCGGCCCGCACGTCCTCGACGTAAGCGAGGTCGAGCATCGGCTCGCCGTCGATGATGCCGACCGACACGGCGGCGACCGAGTCGATCAGCGGCGTCGCCTTCTGGCCGATGAACTTCTTCGCGCGACCCCATTCGATCGCGTCGGCGAGAGCGACGTACGCGCCCGTGATCGCTGCCGTGCGCGTGCCGCCGTCGGCCTGCAGCACGTCGCAGTCGATCACGATGGTGTTCTCGCCCAGCGCCTTGGTGTCGACGACGGCACGCAGAGCGCGGCCGATGAGCCGCGAGATCTCATGCGTGCGGCCGCCGACCTTGCCTTTGATGCTCTCGCGGTCGTTGCGGGAGTTCGTGGCCCGGGGCAGCATCGCGTACTCGGCGGTGACCCATCCCTTGCCCTTGCCGGTCAGCCAGCGAGGTACGCCGTTCGTGAACGACGCGGTGCAGAGCACCTTCGTCCCCCCGAACGAGATGAGCGCCGAGCCTTCGGCATGCGCACTCCACCCTCGCTCGATCGTGATGGTGCGCAGTTCGTCGGTGGCGCGGCCGTCGGCGCGGACGATGTCGGTCATTGTTCTCCTCGGGGGGATGCGTCAGCTCGAGCGCTTCGGCAGGTCGATGGCGCCCGTCTGGACGAGCTGCACCTCGCGCACCTCGCGCCCCATCAGGCGATGGGCGAGGCGGAGGAACTCGTCGGCGGAGTCGCCGGTGGCTTCGTAGACATGGGTGGGAACGGCATCCGGACCCGCCAGGAGGTTGCGGGAGACCAGCTGGCGGTAGACGTCCTTCGCGGTCTCGGTGTCGCTGGAGACGAGCGACACGCCCTCCCCCATGACATAGCTGATCGCGCCCTCGAGGAACGGATAGTGAGTGCAGCCGAGCACGAGGGTGTCGACGCCGGCATGACGCAGCGGCGCGAGATACTCTTCGGCGACGGCGAGGACGTCGGGCGAGTCGGTGACGCCCGCCTCGACGAACTCGACGAATCGCGGGCATGCCTGAGCGAACACCGTCAGCCGCGCGTTGACCTCGAGCATGTCCTGGTAGGCGCCCGACCCTATCGTCCCTGCCGTGCCGATCACGCCGATACGACCGTTGCGCGTGGTCGACATGGCCGTGCGCACCGCAGGTCCGATGACTTCGACGACCGGCACGTCGTAGCGCTCGCGTGCGTCGCGCAGCATCGCCGCGGATGCCGTGTTGCAGGCGATCACGAGCATCTTCACGCCCTGATCGACGAGGTCATCGAGAATCTCCAGCGAGTAGCGCCGCACGTCGGCGATGGGCTTGGGTCCGTACGGAGAACGGGCGGTGTCGCCGATGTAGAGGATCGACTCGCGCGGCAGCTGGGCCGACACGGCGCGGGCGACGGTGAGTCCCCCGACCCCGGAGTCGAAGATGCCGATCGGCGCGTCATTCACGATCGCCAAGCCTACGCGAGCGGGCGGAGCGGGCGCGGTTGCAGGAAGGCCCGAGTCCGCGTCGGCGAGTCAGGGTCCACGGGCCCCATCAGTCACACCCCATCCGACGACCGTTCCACCGCTGGCTAGGCTTGCCGACATGCACGCATCGAGCGCCCTGCACACCGACCGGTACGAGCTGACCATGCTCGACGCGGCACTGCGCGACGGCACCGCCGGTCGCCGGTGCGTGTTCGAGCTCTTCGGCAGGCGTTTGTCGGGTGGACGGCGTTTCGGCGTGGTCGCCGGCACCGGTCGCCTCCTCGGCCTCATCCGCGATTTCCGTTTCGGACACGAGGAGCTGCGCTTCCTGCGCGACGAGAAGATCGTGGATGCCGCCACCGTCGACTACCTGGAGGACTACCGCTTCAGGGGCTCGATCACCGGCTACCGCGAGGGCGAGCTGTACTTCCCCGGCTCCCCGATCCTCACGATCGAGGGCACGTTCGCCGAGGCGGTCGTGCTGGAGACCCTGGCGCTCAGCGTGCTCAACCACGACTCGGCTGTCGCGACGGCAGCGGCGCGCATGAGCATAGCGGCCGGCGAGAGGCCGTTGTCCGAGATGGGTTCGCGCCGCGCGGGCGAATCCTCGTCGGTGGCAGCCGCACGCGCCGCGTACATCGCGGGGTTCGGCGCGACATCCAACCTCGAGGCGGGCCGCACGTGGGGCATCCCGACGATGGGCACCGCGGCGCACTCCTGGACGCTTCTGCACGACACCGAAGAGGACGCCTTCCGTTCCCAGGTCGACGCCCTCGGCACCGGGACGACTCTGCTCGTGGACACCTACGACATCACCGCGGGCGTCGAGACCGCGATCCGCGTCGCCGGCACCGGGCTCGGAGGCGTGCGCGTGGACTCCGGCGACCTGCCGACCGTCGCCGCGCAGGTGCGCGCCCAGCTCGACGCGCTCGGCGCGACAGGCACCCGCATCACGGTGACGAGCGATCTCGATGAATTCGCGATCGCGGCGCTCGCGGCGTCCCCGGTCGACGCCTACGGCGTCGGAACATCGGTCGTCACCGGTTCGGGAGTGCCGACGGCCGGCATGGTCTACAAGCTCGTGGCCCGGCAGGATGCCGCCGGCAGCTGGGTGCCGGTCGCCAAGGCGTCGACGGACAAGGGGTCGCGCGGGGGCCGCAAGGCCGCGTTCCGCACTCTGGACGCGGGCACCGCGACCAGTGAGCTGATCACCGTGTCGGACGGCTTCGAGGCGCTCGAGACCGGCGCGCAGCATCCGGATGCCCGTGGGCTCCAGACCACGCTCGCCGAGGCCGGCGACATCCGACCCGAGTTCGAGGGAGCATCGGGCGTGAGAGGAGCCCGTGAGCACCACCGCCGTGTGCGCGAAGAGCTTCCGGTGCGGGCGCTCGCGCTCAGCAAGTCCGATCCCGCGATCCCGACGGTGTACCGCGAGGTCTGAATCCCGATAGCGGGCTCAGCTGATCAGCGACTCGTAGATCTCTTTGCAGGTCGGGCAGACGGGGAACTTCTCGGGATCGCGCCCCGGCGTCCACTTCTTCCCGCAGAGGGCGCGGACGGGCTTGCCCGTCATGGCCGACTCCATGATCTTGTCTTTCTTGACGTAATGCGAGAACCGCTCATGGTCACCCGGCTCGATGTTCTCCTCGCGGATGAGCTCTTCGAGTTCGCGGTCGAGGGTCGCGAGGCCACCCTGGTCGGGGCTTTCGAGGGGAGTGCTCATGGTCAGTCAGTCTAAACCGCGCGCTCGCGGTGCGGGCGGGGTTTCACCGCCGACGGATGCCGCGGCCCGCCGCTCAGGTGGACTCGGCGAACTCCATCAGCCGGCCGCCTCGGCGCTCGAAGAGCACCGACCCGATGACGACGCCGACCACCAGCACGCCGAACCCGATGCCGACCCCGCCCCACAGCGCGGTGGAGGCCTGGTCGATGTCGATCGTCATCGCCTCCCATGACCACCACAGCACCGGCACGGTGAACGCGATCGCGCCCAGCATGACGAGCGACTGGGAGGCGGCTCCGCCCGCGCCGGTGCGCTGCGGCTGCTGGAAGGGACTCTCGCCGGGGCGCGAGGCGGCGTACGGAGCCAGCACCGAGGCGATGCTCGACAGCCCGAGGCCCGACAGGAACAGCGAGACGCACACGCCCGTGAGCGCGGGCAGCAGCGCCCACCGGCCGTGCATCGCGACGGCCAGCGGCACAGCCACGGCCAGCAGCGGGACGCCGATGAGCAGCACCGGCACCAGGCGTCCGAGGCGGTCCGAGAACCCTCGGACACCGCTCGCGACGTGCATCCAGACGGCGGTCGAGTCGTAGGCGAGATCGTTGTGCGGGAGCCAGCCCAGGAACAGCGCGGCGAACGGGACGGGGACGAGGATCGCGATCTCGAGCGGGACGCCGGCCACCAGCAACGGCACCACCGTCACCGCCGCCGCGATCGGGATCACCACCACGTTCATGAGGTAGCGGCGGTCGCGTGTCCAATACAGCAGGCTGCGTGCAGCGATCGCTCCCCCGGGAGTGCCCGGCGCGACGCCGAACCAGCCGAGCCCGGCACGCTCACGGCTGGTCATGGGTCGCTCGGTCGTCGTGAGCAGGCGCCGCACGAGCGCCCACCACACGAGCGCGAGCACCAGGACGGTGGCGACCGCGACGACCAGCGTGAGGGTCGCGTCGTCCGAGCCCTGTGCGAGGCGCCCGGGATACGCCCACGCCGCGCCGAGCGGCGTCACCGCGAGCACCGACACGGCTTCGGACACCTGAGTGGGGACCGTGCCGTCCCATTCGAGCGACCCGAAGAACACCGCCGCCGGCACCAGCACGACCACGACGGCGAGCGCGAAGAGTCCGGTGAGCTCGCGTGAACGGCGTTCGCGCAGGAACAGCGAGGTCATCGCCATGAAGACACGCGCCGTCAGCACGCACGTGGTGGCGCCGAGGACGACGCCAAGAACACCGCCGACCACGGACGCGCCCTGTTCCACCCACACCGTCGCCGCGGTGACGGACACCGCGACCAGCACGAAGACGGGAACGCTCAGGAACCCGGCGACGGCGAGCACCGCGGCCAGCCGCCCGTGCCCCAGCGCGAGCAGGGAGAAGCGTCGCGGATCGAGCGGGTCATCGACTCCCCCGATCACGGGGGCGAGAGCGAACCCGAAGGTGAGGGCCGACCCGCCGAGCACGGTGACGGCGAAGAGGGCATCGGGAGCGGCATCCGTCAGAGACACGAGAGCCCAGCAGGCCGCCACGGTCGCCGCGACGAGGAGCACGAGACCCAGGAGGATGCGGGTGACGTGAGCCGTGCTCCCCCGAAGCGCGCCGACGAGCAGCGCGAACCTCAGTCGGAGAACGTGTGCAGCCACTCGAGCCCCTCCACGTCGCTCAACCCGCCCGCGAGCTCGATGAAGCGCTGTTCGAGGGTGAGTTCGCCGCGCACCTCTTCGACCGTGCCCTCGGCGAGCACCTGACCGGCGACGATGACGGCGACGCGCGTGCAGACGCGCTCCACGAGGTCCATGCCGTGGCTGGAGAGGATGACGGTGCCGCCGTGGGCGACGTATGCCGACAGGATGTCGAGGATCACGGCGCTCGAGACCGGGTCGACCGCCTCGAACGGCTCGTCGAGCACGAGCACCCGCGGCGAATGGATCATGGCCCCCGCGAGCATCACCTTCTTGAGCATCCCCGCGGAGTAGTCCGACACGACACGACCCAGCGCGTCGGTGAGGTCGAACGCCCGCGCGAGGTCGGCGGTGCGACTCGCGACCACCGATGACGAGAGCCCGCGCAGCACGCCGTAGTAATAGAGCAGCTGACGACCGGTGAGGCGATCGAACGTGCGCAGCCGATCGGGCAGCACGCCGAGCAGTCGCTTCGCGGCGAGGGGCTGGGATGCGGCATCCACCCCGCCGACGCGGATGACACCGCGATCGGGTGCGAGCAGCCCCGCGATCATCGAGAGCGTCGTCGTCTTGCCGGCGCCGTTGGGCCCGACGAGGCCGTAGAAGCTGCCGGCGGGCACCGTGAGGTCGATTCCCTCGACGGCCCGCGTCTCGCCGAAGCTCTTGCTGACGCCGCGCACCAGCAGCGCAGCCGAGTCCTCGTCGACGGATGCCTCGATCTGAGCCTCGGCGAACACCGCGGCCAGCGCGTCGAAGTCGGAGTCGGGCGCGTCTGTTCCGGCGACCTCGATCTTCGTCGCCTCATCGAGCAGCAGGTCGAGGTCTTCGACCTCCGGATCGACGACGGCGTCTTCGGTTACGGCCTCGGTCTCGGTCTCGACGATCGGGTCGGGCTCGGCCGTTTCGGCGACCAACTCGGGCTCGGGCTTGAACTCGGGCTCGGGTTCGGGCTGGACAGCCTCTGGAAGGACCTCAGGCTCCACCGCATCGGCAACCGCCTCGGGCTCCACAGGCTCCGCAACCGGCTCCGGCTCCACCGCATCGGCAACCGGCTCGGGCTCCGCAGATTCCGTAACCGGCTCCGGCTCCACCGCATCGGCAACCGGCTCGGGCTCGACAGCTTCCGCAACCTGCTCCGGCTCCACGACCTGGGGAACGGGATCTGCGTCGGGGGCCGCGACCTCGGCGACGGGCTCCGGGCGCGCCGGATCATCGTCGACCGGCGTCTGCACCGGAGTAACGGTGACGGGCAGCGCGGGTTTCGGCGGCAGCGGAGGCTTGACGGCATCCGGGACGCGCGACCCGGGCGCAGGCGCGGCGATCGCTGCGGCGACGACGTCCGCGGGCAGCTCGGGCTTCGGCGGAAGCACGGCACCGGGAGCGTTGTCGACGTCGCCGGTGAACTCGGGAGGAAGCGGGGGCGGGGGTCCGGGATCGACGGGAGCGACCTTCGGCGTCCGCTTGCGCGGCGGACGCGGAGCCGTCGGGCGCTTCGGCTTCGGCCGCGATTCGCCGCCGGCGGCATCCGTCGGCCTGACGTTCTTCGTGAATTCGACGATCCTGCCGTCTCCCGCGCGCGCACCAGTCTCTTCCGGGTCGTCCGGAGTCGGCTCATGAGGCACCGGGAGAGAGGCTGTCACCGTTCCACGGTATCAACCGCATGCCTGAGCATCCCCATGATGGTTCAAGACGGTGCCAGAATCGGAAACATCACGAAACGACAACGACGCCGCCGCATTATGCGCCTTCCCAGGTGGCCTCGCTACCATGAACCCGGCACGAAGGAGTGTCAACTCGGTGAATCGCCGATGAATCCCACACTCCAGGAGCACACCATGACCCTTCAGACCGTCATCCTCGCGGCCGGCATGGGCTCACGCCTGGGCCGCAGCCTTCCGAAGCCGCTCACCGAGCTCGCCGACGGCCGCAGCATCATGCAGCAGCAGCACGACAACGTGCGTGCAGCATTCGGCGACGACGCCAGGATCACCACCGTCGTCGGGTACCGCGCCGAGACGATCGTCGAGGCCTTCCCCGACGTGTCCTACGTCTACAACGACCGCTACGACCAGACCAACACCTCGAAGAGCCTTCTGCGCGCACTCGCCAAGACGGGTCGGTCGGGCGTGCTCTGGATGAACGGCGACGTCGTGTTCGACCCGCGCATCCTCGGCCGCGCCATCGCCCTCATCGAGCGCGACCAGTCCTTCGTCACGGTCAACACCTCGAAGGTCAGCGACGAAGAGGTCAAGTACACCGTCACCGCCGAGGGCTTCATCAACGAGCTCTCCAAGACCGTCTCGGGCGGCATCGGCGAGGCCGTGGGCATCAACTACATCTCGAGCGCCGACAAGAAGGCGTTCATGCGCCAGCTGACGCGCGTCGACGACCAGGACTACTTCGAGCGCGGCCTCGAGCTCGCGATCGCCGAAGACGGCGTGCGCCTGGCTCCGATGGACATCTCGGATCTGTACGCCGTCGAGGTCGACTTCGCCGAAGACCTCGAGCGCGCGAACCTCTTCGTCTGACCCGCGTCAACCCCCAGGCGCCGTCCAGCCCCCGGCTCGTAGGATCTGCCTGATGGCTGACAAGGTGCACCGCATCCACACGCTCCCCGACGACTCACCCTGGGTCGGAGGGATTCCGCCCGTGGGCTCAGAAGAGCATCCGCGGGTCGTACGCATGCTCGACCGGGTGCTGGCGATCCAGCGGCCCGTCGTGGTCGCACACCTGCGCAGCATCCGTCTGCGTCATCCCGAAGCCGCGCCCGACGCCATCGTGCGCATGCTCGAGCGCCGCTATCTGACCGCCGTCACCACCGGGGGTGCCGCCGTCGGAGCGACTGCCGTGGTTCCGGGCATCGGCACGGGTGTGACCCTCGCGCTCAGCGGGGTCGAGACCGTCGGCTTCCTCGAGGCGACGGCGCTGTTCGCGCAATCCGTTGCCGAGGTCCACGGAATCCCGGTGGCGGACCCCGATCGTGCCCGCGCGCTCGTGCTCACCCTGATGCTCGGCAAAGAGGGCGTCGACCTCGTGTCGCAGCTGGCCGGTCAGGCTGCGGGCAAGGGAGTCACGCGGGACAAGTACTGGGGCGAGATGGTCACCAAGACCCTGCCCCGGGCCGCGATGGGACCCCTGGTCGACAGGCTCAAGACCGCTTTCGTGCACCAGTTCGCCGCACGCGGCGGTGCGTCATGGCTGGGCAAGGCCCTTCCTTTCGGCGTCGGCGCGGTCGTCGGCGGCGCCGGCAACCACGTCCTCGGGCGGCGGGTGCTCGTCAACTCCCGCCGCGCGTTCGGGATGCCGCCGCTGCACCTCCCCGCCGATCTCGAACCGCGGCCGGGTGCCGCCCGCCTGGAGTCGTGGGCCGGTCGCGGCGTGCGGCGTGCGGGCGGCGCGATCGCCGGCGGCGTGGGCAAGGGCGCGTCGGCCGTCGGGGGCGCCGCGCGCAAGGTCGGCGGTGCGGTGACCCCGCGCAGTCGCAAGAAGGAGATCGAGGCGCCCGTCGAGGCGGACGATCTCGGCGACGACTGACCTCGCGCCTCCTCCCCCGGCGCTTCGTCTCGTGATCAGGCGCACATCGTGATCAGGCGCACAATGGTCCTATGGGCCTATTCCAGCAGCGACCCGAAGAGCCGACCGAGTGGGCGGGCATCCCGTCCGACCCTGCGCGCGCGGAGACCGCCGCCGAGCGCCTCGCCGAGGGTGCGCCGATCCGCGCCGGCGACGGACTGTTCACCGACGGCGCCACCGTCGAGTCGGTCGTGATCCCCGTCTCGCCCGCGGTCGGCACCGCCGAGCCCGGCAGTCCGGACGAAGCCCGCTGACCGGTCGCGACGAGCGCGGGCGCCTCTCTTCAGCACGCTTCAGCTCACCCGGACCGCCGATCGTCCACCGGCGTCCTGCGTAGGGTGTGAGGGTGACCGCGCTGCTCGTGACCCTGCTCCTGGCCAACGCCGCTTTCAACATCCTGGTGTGGCCGACCTTCTACCGACGCGTGTCGAAGGACCCTCGTGCGCGCGGCGACGACGGAAGGCCGACGCGCTTCCTCGTCGTCCACGCGGTACTGATCGCGATCGCACTGATTCTGGCGGTCGCCTCGATCGTCGCGGCGATCGCAGCTCTCGTCGGCTGAGGTCGGCGACGCCCGTCAGCCCGCGGCGTCGTCGTCGAACTCGGCTTCGTCGGACTCGGGCTCGTCGTCGGTCGACAGGGTGTGCCAGGCATCCCACTGCGTCATGAGCTGCTCCATCGCGGCATGGAAGCGCGCCGTCGCAGCCCCCGGAGTCGTGTCTCCGAAGTAGTGGCGGACCCAGTGCTCGAGCCGCTCGATCACGAGGCGATCGCCGAGCACACGGTCGGTCTCGGCGACCACCGCAGGGGCAGCGGCGACCTCGAGCCACTCGCACGCCGACAGGTAGCCGTGCATGTCGATGAGCGCCTCGGGATCGGCCGGCCGCGTGATCATGAGCGGCTTGTCGGCGGCGAGCCGGTCGTAGACCATGGCAGAGATGTCGACGATCGCCACATCCGCCGCCGCCAGCTGCCAGCCCAGCTCAGGACCGTCGTCGAAGACGTGGTGGGCGTCGGGATCGGCCGCGTTGGCTGCTGCGATCGCCGACACGATGCGACGGTTGGCCGCACCGTACTCGGCGTCGATGACACCCGAGCGCGGATGCGGCCGGTACACCACCCGGTGACGTCCCGTCGCGAGCAGGGCGGCGACAAGCGACTCGCCATGCGAGCGGATCGAGCCGTAGTGGGCGGACGGACGGTCGCCCTCCCACGTGGGCGCGTAGAGCACCACCGTGCGGCCGTCGGGGGTGTACGGGAGGACGCCCGAGTAGTGGTCGGCCTGCGGCCGCCCGATCGAGATCGTGCGGCCGTCGAGGTCGTAATCCCACAGCACGCGCGACAGGCGTTCGCGCGCGGCATCCCCCGCGACGAAGGCGTAGTCGTAGGCCTTGTACTGGTTCGTGGTCATGTACATCTTGTCGGACTCGCCGTGGTTGATGAACACGTGCCAGCGGCGTCCGTAGCGGAACATCTGGAAGTTGCGGGTGTTCTGGTTCACGTACAGGACGACGCGGATGTCCTGCTCGGCGATGACCTGCTCGAGGTCGCGGACGGTCGGCACGAATGCGACCGGGAGCGGACTCTCGTCGACGAGGGCGCGCGCACCGGTGGCGGCCCGGCTGAGCACGACGACCGGCCAGATCTTGGCGAGCTCGGCCAGCGGCTCGTACCACTGGCGCATCTGGTACATGTTGACCGCGCCGTCGGCGAAGTAGACCGCGACGCGGAAGTGGTCGGTCGGATGAGGCGGGCGCCTGGCCAGCGTCCGGCGCACTTCTGCCGCGGCCGCGCGATTGCCGACGGCTTTGCGCACCAGCGCGAGGGCCTTCGTCGCATCCGAGATCAGTCCCACCCCTCCAGCGTACCCACGAGGCCGGCATGACATGATCGAGACGTGCACGCGCTCGACCCCGGACCCAAGGACGCACCCGCCGTCCCCCCGGGCTCGGGAGTCACCTTCGTCATGCCGGTGCTCAATGAGCGCGCGTATCTCGAACGTGCCGTCGAGACGGTGCTGGCGCAGGATGTCGCCGCCCCGACCGAGCTGGTGATCGCCCTCGCCCCCTCGACCGACGGAACCACCGAGCTCGCCCGCCGGCTCGCCGAGCGCGACGAGCGCATCGTGCTGGTCGACAACCCCGCCGCGCACATCCCGGTCGGGTTGAACCTCGCGATCCGGGCCGCGCGGCATCCGACCATCGTGCGCGTGGACGCGCACTCCGAACTCGACCCCGCCTACACGCGCCGAGCTCTCGAGACCCTCACCCGCGTCGGTGCGGCGAACGTCGGCGGCGTCATGAGGGCCGACGGCAGATCGCCCTTCCAGCGGGCGGTCGCCCGGGCGTACAACTCCCCGATCGGCCTGGGCGGAGGGGCCTACCACGGCGGCACGCAGGAGGGCGAGGCCGAGTCGGCCTACCTCGGCGTCATGCGTCGCGACGTGCTCGACGAGGTCGGCCTCTTCGACGAGAGCATCCGGCGCGGCGAGGACTGGGAGCTCAATCTGCGGGTGCGACGCGCCGGCTACCGGGTGTGGTTCGACCCGACGCTGTCGGTGACCTACTGGCCGCGCGAGAGCTGGCCTCGGCTGGTCCGGCAGTTCTTCGCGACCGGCCGCTGGCGCGGAGAGCTGGTCCGGCGGTTCGGCCGCGGAAACTCCCTGCGGTTCTTCGCCCCGCCCGCACTCGTCCTGACGATCGCCGCCGCCGCCGTCGTGGGCGTGCTGCAGCTGACCGGTGTGCTCACCGGATGGTGGGCGGCGGCGGCATCCGTCGTCTATGCGCCTCTCGTCGCCTACGCGCTGCTCATCATCGCGGTCGCGCTGGGCTCCGGCGGCGGCACCGGCTGGCGCGACAAGGTGTGGACGGCGGCCGTGCTGCCCTCGATGCACCTCTCTTGGGGCACGGGCTTCCTGCTCGGCGTGCTGCGCGGCGCGGACGACACCGTCGACACCTCGCGGCTCGGCAACCGCAACACACCGCTCCCCTGACTCACGCGGGGTCGATGAACCCCTGGTCGAGGATGCGGGCGACGACGCGCTCCGCCGCATGCCCGTCGTCGCGGGCGTTGAACTTCTCGCGCCACGCGGCGTACGCGCCCGCGAAGGACGCGGGATCGTGGTCCCTCATCGCCGCCACGAGCTCCGCCTGCGACCCGACGACCGGCCCGGGCGCGTGGGCGACGAGGTCGAAGTAGAACCCACGCAGCTCACCGCGGTAGTGCTCGATGTCGGGCACGAGGAAGAACAGCGGCTTGCCGGTCACCGAGAAGTCGAACATCACCGACGAGTAGTCGGTGATCAGGGCATCGGCGACCAACAGCAGCAGCGACGTGTCGGGGAAGCCCGTGACGTCGATGACGCGCGGACCCTCGGCATCGCGTCCGGGCTGCAGCGTGCGCGAGTGGCCGCGCACCAGCACGACGGCGTCGAGCTCGGCCGCCAGCGACACGGGATCGAGGAAGTCGACGATCTGTTCGCGGTCGTCGCGCCACGTCGGGGCGTAGAGCACGACCTTCTCGTCCTCGCCGATGCCCAGCGCGGCGCGCGTGGCCGAGCCGTCGCCGTCCACGAGCACATCGTTGCGCGGATACCCCTCGACCCAGACCGGGCGTCGAAGGAACGCGTACGCCTTGCCCAGGATCCGCGCCGCGTACGGGTTCTGTGCGAGGAGGACGTTCCAGCGCAGAGACTCCTTCACGACCGCGGCCATGCGTCGCGGGTCGAACCCCGGTCGGTGCAGCGCGAGCCGCTTGAGGGGCGTGCCGTGCCACGTCTGCAGCACCACCTGGCCCGGCCGACGCGCGAACCGTCGACGCAGCCAGTCGTTGACGACGAGGAGGCGCGACGCGCCGCGGGCGCGCCACCAGTCGGGGCTGCCGTCGACGACCGCGATCGCACCCTCGGGGACGCTCACCGAGAAGTCCACGACACTCCAGTAGCGGGTCACGCCGGGCGCCCGCCGCGCGAGCTCGCGGTCGATCGCGAGGGGGTTGCAGCTCGCATTGCGGCCGTAGAAGCTCTCGAAGAAGACGGCGTTCTCGAGTCCGCCCGGGCGATGCGCGTAGCGGCGGGCGAGGGCATCCTGACCCTCGCCGGAATCGTAGGCGGGGTCGATCGGCGCGCCCACGCGAACGGTGAAGCCCTCGACGCCTGCCCGGAGCGAGCCGAGCTGCGTGACGGGAACGGATGCCGGCGGTTCGACCTCGACGCCGTCCACGACGATCCGGTACGACCCCGAGGGCAGGGGCAGATCGGCGCCGCTCCACCGCGCGGCCACCAGCGGCAGCACCGCGCGCCACGTCTTGCCCCGGCCGGCGAGGGTCGCCGACACGTGGGCACGGGGGCCGATGAGCTGAACGGATGCCGGCCGGGCACCCTCGCCCGAGAGCACGAGCTCGGGCGCGTCGCCGTCCGTCTGGAACCTCGCGTCGGTCATCCTCGTCCTCTCCCGCCGTCCCGGGCGGCCAGAACCGCACGGTACACCCTTTCGGCGTTGCGCCCGTCGCGGAACGCGTGCACGCGGGCGCTCAACGCCCGACCGCGGTCGATGCGGACCGCTCTCTCGTCGTCGTCGCCGAGCACCGCGTCCAGCTGCTGCGCCGCCGTGGCCCAATCCGGCGCCGGCTGATCACCCGCAACGTCCGCGTATGAGCCGTAGAACCCCCGCCGGCGCGCGTACGCCTCGACGTCGGGCGCGAGGAACACCACCGGAACGGAGACGAGGGCCGCGTCGAACACGAGCGACGAGTAGTCGGTGACCAGCGCGTGGAGCGCCGGAAGGGCGGGGGTGACGTCGGGCACGAGGTCGCTGCCGAAGGCGCGGACGCGGTCGGTCTCGAACCCGGGGGCGTAATCCCCGGCGCCGAGCGGGTGCGATCGCACCAGCAGCACGGCGTCGCGTCGCTCGAGCACCTCGACGATGCGACGCCATTCGCCTGCTGTCGGGATGGCGGGGTCGACGTCGCCGTCGCGCCAGGTCGGCGCGTAGAGCACCAGACGCGTCGCACCCGATGTGCCCGCGACGTCGTCGATCAGAGTGCGCGCTGCGGCTCGGCGCGAATCGACCGTGCCCTGCGACAGCACGTCGACACGGGGCTCCCCCGTCACCGGCACTCGGGCATCGGGCAGGGCGAAGGCCGACTCGAGGCGGCCGCGCACGAGGTGCGACGCGGCGGGCAGCACGTCGATGCGCTGTGCTGCACCGCGGAACATCGCCGAGAGCACGCGGCGGGCCATCCCCGACACGGGACGCAGCACGCGGGGGACGCGCAGGGTCTCGGGCGAGTCGAGTCCGATGCGTTTGAGCGGGATGCCGTGCCACAGCTGAGCGATGACCGCGCCCGACACGGCGTACCTGTTGACGTCGCCGAAGCCGTGCGTGACGACGACGATGCGGGCGCGCGCGGTGAGCCAGAAACCCCGCAGCGAGGTCTTGTGCGCGTGCGGGATGCCGCGGGCCGCAGCATCCGTCGCCTGACGGGAGGACCCGACGAGCCACACCGCGCGAGGCCCTTCGCGGGCGACGACCTGCCACAGCGCGAGCGCGCCGTCGCCGACACCGCCGCCGCACCCGAACACCCAGAGGTCCCGCGAGCGCGGGATGAGCAACGTCGCCATGCGCCCCGCGGCATAGAGCGGGAGTGCGGCGAGCTTGCGCGCATTCCCCGCGCCGAATGAGAAGGACGCCACCCCGCGAGCCTATCGCGGGGCGGCGTCCTTCTCGATCGAGCGGATGCTACTCGAGCTCTCCGAGTGTGACGTCGAGCGTCTGCGTGCGGCCGTCGCGCACGACGGTGACCGTCGCGTCGCTTCCGGCTGCCGCGGCCCGCACCTGGGCGGTGAGGTCCACCGAGTCGGTGATCGGGACGCCGTTGAAGGCGGTGACGATGTCGCCCTCCTCCAGGCCGCCCTCGGCGGCCGCGCCGCCGGGGACGACCGAGGCGATGTAGGCGCCCGTGATCGAGGCACCCTCGACGTAGGCGGCCGACTGCACGCTCGCCCCGAGCAGGCCGTGCGTGGCGGCGCCGTCGGCGATGAGCTCTTCGGTGATGCGCTGAACGACGTTGGAGGGGATCGCGAAGCCGACGCCGATCGAGCCCGACGTTCCCTGGGAGCCGCCGGCGGAGGCGATCGCGACGTTGATGCCGATGAGGGCACCTTCACCGTCGACGAGCGCACCGCCAGAGTTGCCCGGGTTGATGGCGGCATCCGTCTGGATCACCGCGATCTTGATGCTCTCGGCGGTCGAGCCGCCCTGCTGGCCCTGGCCGAAGTCGAACTGGAACGGAGCGTCTTCCTCGTTCTCACCGGTGTCGCCCCCGTCTTCTTCGGCGTCGCCCTCGGGCGCGGCCGAGGAGGCGATCTCGATGGAGCGGTTCAGGGCGCTGACGATGCCCGTCGTGACCGTGTTCGCCAGGCCCAACGGAGCGCCGACGGCCACCGTCACGTCGCCCACGTTGAGATCGGACGAGTCGGCGAAGTCGATGGGCGTGAGGTCCTCGGCGTCCACCAGCTTGATCACGGCGAGGTCGTAGGTGGGATCGGTGCCGACGACTTCGGCGTCGAACACACGGCCGTCCGACGTCGTCACGCGGATCGCCGCATCGCCGGTGGCGCCGTCGAGGGTCACGACGTGCGTGTTGGTCACGACGTAGCCGTCGGCGCTGAGCACGACGCCTGATCCCGTGCCCGAACCGGTGCCGCCCGCAGCCTCGATCGTGACGACGCTCGGAAGCACCTTCGCCGCGATGCCGGTGGTCTGCGTGACGTCGTCGGTGCTGTTGACCGTGACCGTCGAGGGGCCGGCCGCAGGAGACGTGCTCGCCGGGGTGAAGAGGTTGACGCCGGCATAGGCGCCGCCGAGTCCCGCGGCACCGCCGACGAGCGCCGCGGCGACGATGAGGCCGACGATCTTGCCCGCCCCGGACTTCTGCTTCTTGGGCGCACCACCCGCGACGGGCACCGAGCCCGTCGGGCCGATCGGCAGAGTGGGCTGCGCATCGGCCGTGGCCGCCGCGCCGAATGCCGCACCGTAGGCCGGCTGACCCGCGTACTGCGGCCGGGGTGCCTGTTGACCCGCGTAACCCGTCGGCCGCGGAGCCTGCGGCGTCTGAGCCACGTACCCGGGGGGAACCGGCCCGGGAGCCGCCGGACGCGCGGGAACCTGCCACGCCGCCGCCGATGCCGGTGCGACCGGCGAGGCGGGTGCCGGGGGCGCGGCGGGCGCGATGACCTCGGTCGGGTGGACGTCGGAGGACGCGGGCGCGATGACCTCGGTCGGCTGAGCGTCGGGCGTCGTCGCCTCTGCCGCGGCGGGCGGCGTCTGCGAAGCGGCGTCCGCGGGAGCGTCCGCCGCCGGTGTCGCATGATCGTGCGAGGCCTGCTCCGGGGTCGCCGGTGCGGGGGTCTCCGGGGTCTGGTCTGCCGGTCGTTCGCCGTGCGTGTCGCTCATGGTCGCTCCTTCTGCGGGTAGTCCCCACTGTGGCCCCCAATGCTGTGCGTTTCTTATGGCGGGGGTGGGATCCGCCTATGCGATCCGCGTGCGTGGGTCGAGTACCGTGGGGACGATGCAGGGGATTCGGGGCGCATGGCGCCGGACGGCGCAGGGTGCGGGTCTGATCGGCGACGACGGCGGCATCCGCCCGACGATCTTCGCCGAGATGTCGGCGCTGGCCGCGCAGACGAACGCGATCAACCTCGGCCAGGGCTTTCCCGACGAGGACGGCCCGCGCGAGGTGCTCGAGGCGGCGCGCGCGGCGATCTCGAACGGGGTCAACCAGTACCCACCGGGGCGAGGCGCGCCCGACCTGCTGCACGCGATCGCGGAGCACCAGGAGCGCTTCTACGGCATCGCTCTCGACCCCCACCGCGACGTCATCGTCACGGCGGGCGCGACCGAGGCCCTCGCCGCCGTGCTGCTCGCGCTCATCGACGGACCCGACGACGAGATCGTCGTCTTCGAGCCGTTCTACGACGCGTACGCGGCCGTCGTCGCCCTGTCGGGAGCGCGTCTGGTGACGGTGCCCCTGCGCTGGCCGGACTTCCAGCCCGATCTCGACGCGCTCCGGGATGCCGTGACCGACCGCACGCGGATCATCCTGGTCAACGACCCGCACAACCCGACCGGCGCCGTGTTCTCCGGCGCGGCACGCGACGAGGTCGTTCGGCTCGCCGAGCGCCATGACGCGGTGATCGTGACCGACGAGGTGTACGAGCATCTGGTGTTCGGCGATGCGCACGTTCCGATCGCCACTCTTCCCGGCGCCTGGGGTCGCACGCTCACGATCTCGTCGGCGGGCAAGACGTTCTCGACCACCGGCTGGAAGATCGGCTGGGTGTCGGGGCCCGCCGCTCTCATCGACGCCGTGCTCGCCGTCAAGCAGTTCCTCACCTACGTCAACGGCGCTCCGTTCCAACCGGCGATCGCCGCCGGCCTGCGCCTGCCGGACTCGTTCTTCACGGGCATCGCCGACACGCTGCGCGCCAAGCGCGACATCCTCGGAGCGGGCCTGCGCCGGGCCGGCTTCGACGTCTCGTCTCCGTCCGGCTCGTACTTCACCGTCGCGGACGCCGCTCCGCTGGGGGTGACGGATGCCGCGGCCTTCTGCCGCGAGCTGCCCGCGCGCGTGGGGGTCGTCGCGATCCCGCTGACGGCGTTCGTGGTGCCGGCCCACCGGGGCGAGTACGCGACGCTCGTCCGGTTCGCGGCATGCAAGCGCGTCGAGGTGCTCGAGGACGCGGCATCCCGTCTCGCGCTCGTGGACTCCTAGTCCCGGGGCACGACCCTCAGCCTGCGCAGCGCGAGTGCGGGGTTCACGCGCCGCACACGTGCCACAGCACCGCGGTCCAGGTGCCCCACGGCGATGTCGGTCGATGTTCCGACGGCGGCCAGCTCGACGCCCTGGGGATCGACGATCATCGACAGCCCCACTCCGAGGGGCGGCGGGTGATCGGCCGCCGCGACGAAGAAGGTGTTCTCGATGGCGCGGGCGTGCAGGAGCGTGCGCCAGTGATGCTCCTTGAGCGGCCCGCGCACCCACTCGGCCGGAACCAGCGCGACGTCCACCCCCGCGTCGGCGAGCAGACGCGCCACCTCGGGGAAACGGAGGTCGTAGCACGTCATGAGTCCGAACCTCAATCCGTCGACGACGAATGTGAGCGGGTCCTCGAGGACACCCGCCTCGACCCAGTCCGACTCGCGCTGCCCGAAGGCGTCGTAGAGGTGGAGCTTGCGGTAGGTCGCGACGACTCCCCCGGCATCCGTCGCGACGACCGTGTTGCGCACGCGACGACCGTCCTCGGCTCGTTCGAGGAGGCCCGCCACGATGTGGATGTCGTGTGCCGCTGCCAGCGCGGCGAGCGCCTGCGTGAAGGGCCCCTCCACGTCCTGCGCGTGTTCGGCAAGCGACGCGTCGAACGGGTCGACGAAGTAGCTGGAGTACTCGGGGAACACCACCACGCGCGCGCCGCGGGCTGACGCCGCGGCGACGAGCTCGGCGATGGCGGCGAGATTCGAGGCCTCGTCGGCGGTGGGGGCGAACTGCGCGACGGCCACGGCCGTCACCTCGGGACGTGTCATGCCTCCTCCTTCGTCGAGTGGCGGAATCTGATGACGACGGGCACGACGATCCACATCACGATGAGGACCGCGGCCAGACCGATCACGGCGATCCTGGCAGCGCTCCCGTCGAGGACGACGTCGAACACGAACGCCACCACGCCGACGAGCAGGGTGGCGACCGTCGCGAGCGAGACGACGAGGGCCACATGGCCGTATGCCACCACCCGCGGCTTCGCGCGGCGGCGGAACAGCACCCGGTGCAGGGCGACCGGGGCGAGCGCGATGATCGCGCTAAGCGCGGCGAGCACGATGAGGAAGAGGTAGAGCGTCCGCTGTCCCGCGCTCAGCTCGGCGAACGCCGGCTGGAAGGCGAGGGCGAGGAGGAACCCGGTGAGGATCTGGGTGCCCGTCTGCAGCACCCGGAGCTCTTGCAGGACCTCGACCCAGTTGCGGTCCGCCCGCTCGGCCGACGTCTCGTCACGACCGTCGTCGAGGTCGTCTCGCGGGTCGGCGTCTCGGGTGGTGGCCATGGCTCCATCCTCCCGTCGTCGGTACGAGCCGGGCAAGCAGGTGCAGCGCACGGCTTCGGTGAAACCCTGGTCGACGACGAAAAGAAGAGGGCGTCCCGTGACGGGACGCCCTCTTCATCTGTTGCGGGGACAGGATTTGAACCTGCGACCTCTGGGTTATGAGCCCAGCGAGCTACCGAACTGCTCCACCCCGCGGCACGAGAAGTTAGCCTAGCACGCGATCCGGAGGAGGTCGAACCGAGGTCATCGAGGGTCGATCGCACCGGCGATGTCGTCGAGGAATCGCGCGATGACGCGCAGTTCGTCGTCGTCGTATCGCCCGGCGGTCTCGCGCATGGAGCGGAGCCGGCGTCCGAAGTGCCGGTGGAACTGGTGACGCGATTCCTGCGTGAGCGAGACCACCCTGGCGCGTCGATCATGCGGATGCGGGCTGCGCTCGAGGTGACCGGACGCCGAGAGACGGTCGAGGAGCTTCGTGGTGGAGGCCGAGGAGATGCGCAGATGATCGGCGAGGTCGTGGGGGCTGACGGTCTGCCCGCGCTGCTCGCGCATGACCAGCATCCGCAGCGCGGCGAGGTCGGTGGCGTTCATGTCCATGTCGCTCTTCATGCCGCCGTGCATGCGGTCCATGGCGTCGCCGAATGCCCGCAGGGACAGCAGAACGGCGAGCACCGCCTCGTCGTGCGGTGTCTCCGGCTGCCAGGGCTGAGACATTGGACACTCTCCTCCGTACCCTTGTATCATCGGCACGACATGATTGCTAGATAAACTAGCGAATTGGGAGGAGAACCCATGGTGGACACCGAGCTCGTCGTTCTCGTCGACGACGACGGGCAGGCGATCGGCACGGCTCCCAAGAGCAGCGTGCACGGTACCGACACCGCCCTCCATCTCGCGTTCTCGTGCCACGTCCTCAATGACGACGGACAGGTTCTGGTCACGCGGCGCGCGCTCCACAAGAAGACCTGGCCCGGGGTGTGGAGCAATTCGTTCTGCGGGCATCCCCAGCCCGCTGAGCCGCTCATCGACGCGGTGCGCCGGCGCGCCGAATTCGAAGTCGGACTCACCCTCCACGACATCGAGCTCGCACTTCCCCTCTTCCGCTACCGCGCCGTCGACGCCACCGGCATCGTCGAGCACGAGATCTGCCCCGTCTACGTCGCCCGCACCAGCCACGAACCGGTGCTGAACCCTCTCGAGGTGGTCGACGCGGAGTGGGTCGACCCGCAGGATCTCGCCGCGTCGCTGGTGACCACGCCGTGGGCGTTCAGCCCGTGGCTCGTTCTGCAGGCCGAGCAGCTGCACCTGTTCGACGGAGCGCTCGAGCAACGGCGGGCCTCATGATCGAGGCTGCGTCCCGCATGGCCATCGACGACGCGATCGACACGGCGCTGCAGCGCATCAAGGACCGCGCCGCTCCACTGGGAGGCGGCTACGTCGCCTTGGCCGACGCCATCGCGCGGGCGACCGCGGGTGGCAAGCGACTGCGTCCCGTGCTCGTCGCGGCGTCTTTCCAGGCGTTCGGCGGCGTCCCCCCGCGCGACGCGGGCCTCTACGAGGTGGCGGCGGCCTTCGAGCTCCTCCACACCGCGTTCGTCGTGCACGACGACGTCATCGACCACGACACCGAGCGGCGGGGCGCACCCAACGTCTCGGGCGAGTTCCGGCTCCGGGGCGTCGACCAGGGGGCGGATGCAGCGGGCGCCGCTCTGCTCGGCGACGCGGCGGCGATCCTCGCCGGCGATCTGCTGCTGCACGAAGCCTCGCGACTGGTCGCCCTGGCCGACGTCGACCCGGCGTCGCGCAGCCGGCTGTTCGGTCTGCTCGACGACGCGGTGCACATCTCGGCGGCGGGCGAGCTCGCCGACGTCGAGCACAGCGTCACCGGTGATGCCGCCGACCCCGGTGCGATCATCTCGGCGGCCTTCAACAAGACCGCCGTGTATTCGTTCCGCGCACCGCTCGCTGCCGGTGCGATCCTCGCCGGAGCCTCCGCCGATGCCATCACGGCACTCGAGTCGGCGGGCGGAAGCCTCGGTCTCGCATTCCAACTGGTCGACGACCTCATCGGAGCCTTCGGCACCGATGCACAGGCCGGGCGCGCGAGCGGCGGCGACCTGCGCGAGGCCAAGCAGACTCCCCTGGTCGCGCTCGCCCGAGCCACGGCGACATGGCCCAAGGTCAGCGACGCCCTGGCCGTCGCCCACACCGGCCCGATCGCGGTGCGCGACGCGCAGCTCGCCCTCGAGGCGAGCGGTGCCCGCGAGACGCTGCGCGCCGTGATCGACGAGACGCTGTCGGGCGTGCGCTTCGCCGCAGACGACCCCGTCTTCCCCTCCCCCGCCGCGGCGCTGCTGCGCGAGCTCGCCGACCGCGTCGAGGCGCGCGTCCCGTGACAGATCGCGGCGTGCGACACGGCGATCCCACGAGCCTGCGCCTCTACGACAAGACGGCGCGGGATGCCGCGGCCGCCGTGATCGCGGCCTATTCCACGTCATTCGGTCTCGCGTGCCGCATGCTCGGCCCGCGGCCCCGACCCCATGTCCGCAACATCTACGCGCTCGTGCGCGTGGCCGATGAGATCGTCGACGGCCCGGCCGAGGCAGCGGGTCTCACTGCCGACGAGGCTGGCACTGTCCTGGATGCCCTCGAGGTCGAGACCTACAGCGCGATCGAGCGGGGATTCAGCGCCAACCTCATCGTCCACGCCTTCGCCGCCACGGCGCGGGAGTGCGGCATCGGCGAAGATCTCGTGCGTCCGTTCTTCGCGTCGATGCGCACCGACCTGACCACGGCGACCCACGACGACGCCTCTCACGACGACTACGTCTACGGCTCGGCGGAGGTCGTCGGCCTCATGTGCCTGCAGGTGTTCGTCAACGCGGGCCGGGCGCGCCCGCACGCCGCCGCACCCGCGCTGGTCGACGGGGCCCGACGACTCGGGGCCGCCTTCCAGGACGTCAACTTCCTGCGCGATCGCGATCACGACGAGGCCGCGCTCGGCCGTGATTACCTCGGCCTCGACAGCGGCGCGACCCGCGACGACGTGCTCGACCGCATCGACGCCGATCTGGCCGCCGCTGCGGCGGTCGTGCCCGAACTGCCGGCCGATTGCCGACGCGCGGTGACCGCCGCCCACGATCTCTTCGCCGCCCTCTCGCAGCGCCTGCGGCGCTCGGGCGACACACCCGGACGCGTACGTGTTCCGGATGCCGTCAAAGCCGGTATCGCCGCGAGGGCGATGCTCGGCGGATCACCCCGGAGCGCGCGCACATGACCGTCACCAGATCAGCCGTCGTCATCGGCGGAGGCATCGCGGGGCTCGCCACAGCGGCGCTGCTCGGCGCCGAAGGCTATTCCGTGCGGCTGTTCGAGGCCCGCGGCGAGGTCGGCGGGCGGGCCGGGTCCTGGGAGCGCGACGGCTTCCGTTTCGACACCGGCCCCAGCTGGTACCTCATGCCCGAGGTCTTCGACCACTTCTTCGAGCTGCTCGGAACCACCGCGGCGGCGGAGCTCGACCTCGTCCCCCTCGATCCGGCCTACCGCGTGTACACCCAGACCGGCGACCCGATCGACGTGGTGTCGGGGCGTGAGGAGGCGACCGCGCTGTTCGAGTCGATCGAGCCCGGCGCCGGGGCGAAGCTCGACGCCTACCTCGACTCGGCGGGCGACGCGTACGACCTCGCCGTCGGGCACTTCCTGTACGACACGTACGAGACCACCGCCGGCCTGCGCGATCCGATCGTCGTCAAGCGCCTGCCGACCCTGCTGCCGCTGCTCCTGCGCCCCCTGGCGTCCTACGTCGACCGCCGGTTCCAGGACCCCCGTCTCCGGCAGGTGCTCGGCTATCCCGCCGTCTTCCTGGGCGGATCGCCCTACGGCGTGCCGAGCCTGTACCACCTGATGAGCCACCTCGACCTCGACGACGGCGTGCTCTACCCCCGTGGCGGCTTCACGTCGGTGATCGCGGCCGTCGAGCGTCTTGCGCGGGCGAACGGCGTCGAGATCGAGACCGGCGCCGATGTGGCGGCGATCACGACGACGGATGCGGTGGCCACCGGCATCCGTCTCGCCGATGGTCGCACGATCACGGCCGATCTCGTTGTGTCGACCGCAGACCTGCACCACACCGAGACCGCACTCCTGCCTCCCGAGCTGCAGACGTACCCCGAGAAGTGGTGGGCGTCGCGGACGCCGAGCCCCGGCGCGCTGCTGCTGATGCTCGGCGTCGAGGGCGAACTGCCCCAGCTCACGCACCACACGCTGCTGTTCACGAAGGAGTGGCGGGCGAACTTCGATGACATCTTCGGCAAGGAGACCCGCATCCCCGACCCCGCGTCGCTGTACGTCTGCAAGCCGAGCGCGACCGATGCCGACGTCGCTCCGGCGGGACACGAGAACCTCTTCGTGCTCGTGCCGATCCCCGCCGATCCCGGCCTCGGCCGCGGTGGTGTCGACGGCGCGGGCGACCCGGGCATCGAAGCGGCGGCCGATGCCGTGATCGCGCAGATCTCGGAGTGGTGCGGGATCCCCGACCTCGCGGAGCGCATCGTCGTGCGCCGCACGGTGACGCCCGCGAACTTCGAGGAGGACCTGCACGCCTGGCGGGGCAACTCGCTCGGCCTGGCGCACACCCTCGGTCAGAGTGCCGTCTTCCGCCCCCGCAACGCGTCGAAGAAGGTCGCCGGTCTCCTGTACGCCGGCGGCTCGACGCTCCCGGGCATCGGACTGCCGATGTGCCTCATCTCGGCCGAACTCATCGTCAAGAGGCTGCGGGGGGACCGCACGCCCGGCCCGCTGCCGCTCCCCCGGCCCGCGAAGGTGTGAGGGTGCCCGGACTCTACCTCGTCGTCATCCTCGTGAGCGCCGCGGGTGTCGCCGCGCTGGACGCGCGCTTCCGGCTCGCCGCCTGGCGCACGCCCGGCCGCACCGCAGCCGCCGTCGCGCTCGGCACCGTGTTCTTCCTGGCGTGGGATCTGGCCGGTATCGCGCTGGGCATCTTCGTCAAGGGCGACAGTCCCGCTCTCCTGGGCATCGACCTCGCGCCGCACCTGCCCCTCGAGGAGCCGTTCTTCCTCGCGTTCCTCTGCTACCTCGCGCTCGTCGTGTGGGGCGGTGCGGGTCGGCTGCTCGAACGCGACGGCGCCGGGGCCTCGGCAGACCGGGCCTCATCGTGACCTACGCGCTCCTCGTCCTCCCCTTCGCGGCGATCACCGCCGTCGTGACACTCGCGACCGTGCGTCGCCCCGGCTTCGGGCGGCGCATGAAGATGTCGGCGGTCACCGCGGGCGTGCTGTTGCTGCTCACCGCCATCTTCGACAACGTCATGATCGCGGCCGAGCTGTTCACCTATCCCGAGGAGCACCTCAGCGGTGTGAAGATCGGTCTCGCGCCGATCGAGGACTTCTCGTACGCCCTCTGCGCCGCGTTCCTGGTGCCCGCCGTGCACACCCTTCTCGAACGCCGCGAACGGGCCGCGTCGTGACGGCGGCGCCGATGAGCCCGGCCTCCGTGATCGGGCAGCTGTTCGTCTCGTCGCGGCCCGTCAGCTGGGTCAACACCGCCTACCCGTTCGCCGTCGCCTACCTCCTGACCACCCGTGAGATCGACGCGACCCTCATCGTCGGGACCCTGTTCTTCCTGATCCCCTACAACCTCGCGATGTACGGCATCAACGACGTCTTCGACTACGAGTCCGACCTCCGCAATCCCCGTAAGGGCGGTGCGCACGGCGCCGTGCTCGACCGCAGCCTGCACCGGGTCACCCTGTGGGCCGCAGCGCTGTCGTGCCTCCCGTTCGTCGTGTTCCTCGCCGTCGTCGGATCGCCGCTGTCCTGGCTCGTGCTCGCGGCGAGCCTGTTCTTCGTCGTCTTCTACAGCGCCCCGCCGCTTCGACTGAAGGAACGCCCCTTCGCCGACTCGGCGACCAGCAGCATCCACTTCTTCTCACCCGCCGTCTACGGCCTGGTCCTCGCCGGCGCCGTGTGGACGTGGCAGCTCGCTGCGATCATCGTCGCGTTCGCACTCTGGGGCGTCGCCTCGCACGCGTTCGGCGCGGTGCAGGATGTCGTCGCCGACCGCGAAGCGGGCATCGCCTCGATCGCGACCGCGCGCGGTGCCCGATTCACGGTGTGGTTCGCCCTCGCCGGCTATGCCGCCGCGGGTGTCACGATGCTCTTCACCGCGTGGCCCGGTCCGCTCGCGGCCCTGGTGGTTCTGCCCTACCTCGCGACCGTCTGGCCGTTCCGGCGGGTCACGGACGACACGGCGGCCGATGCCACGCGCGGCTGGCGCCGGTTCCTCTGGCTCAACCAGCTCGCGGGCTTCCTCACGACGCTGCTGCTCATCTGGTACGCGATCCTCACCGCGTGAGCGAACGCGACAGGCCCCCGCCGAAGCGGGGGCCTGTCGTCTGCGGTGCCGGCGGTCAGCCGCCGAGCTCGATGAGACGCTCCACGGCCGCGGTCAGGCGGGCGTCGGCCTCGGCGAAGGCCGTGAGGTCTCCGTCGCGGAGGGCCGCGTCACGGTCGAGGATGGCGACGCGGGCCTCTTCGAGAGCGGCGGCGTAGTCGGCTGCCGGAACGCTCGGCGCCGGTGTCGGATCGGTTCCAGGGTCGGTCGGCTCGGGCTCGGGCGTCTCGGTGCCGTCGTCGGGGATGACCTCGCCGTCGCCCGTGTCGGCACCGGAGTCGCCGCCGAAGAGCACATCGAGCGCCTGCGCCAGCGTGTCTTCGAAGGCGATGTCGTCGCCGAAGGCCACGAGCACCTTGCGCAGCTGCGGCAGCTGCGTGCCCTCTGCCGCCTGCACGTACACGGGCTGCACGTAGAGCAGGCCGCCGCCGACCGGGAGCGTCAGCAGGTTGCCGTTGAGCACCTCGGACTGACCGATGGTGAGCACGTTGATCTGCTGCGACACCGTCGGATCGGAGTCGAAGCGGTTCTGCACCTGGCCGGGACCGGGCACCGTGGTGTCGGCGGCGATCTCGAGCATGCGCAGCTTGCCGTAGTCCTCGCCCTTGACGCCCGCCTCGCGACCGGCGTTCGAGTCGGCGGCGAGGTACCCCATGAGCACGTTGCGACTCTCGGCCCCGGTGGACGAAGACGGGATGAACGTCGTGAACATCGAGAACGACGGGTCGTCCTGGCCGGGCATCTGCATCGTCAGGTAGTACGGCGGCTGCAGAGCGTTCGGGTTCTGCGGGTCTTCCGGCGTCGCCCACGCGTTGTCGCGCTCGTAGAACGACTGCGCGTCGTCGACGTGGTACACCTGCAGCATCGCGCGCTGCACCTTGAAGAGATCGGTCGGGTAGCGCACGTGGCTGATCAGGTCGGCCGGCATCTCGCTGATCGGCTGGACGGACGTGGGGTAGATCTTCTGCCACGCCTGCAGCAGCGGGTCTTCGGGATCCCACGCGTACAGCGTCACCGAGCCGTCGTAGGCGTCGACGGTCGCCTTGACCGAGTTGCGGATGTAGTTGATGTCATCCAGCGCGAAGCGCGGCTGCGTGTTCGTCGCGTCGGCGATCGCCTGCGACAGCGACACCGTCTTGGAGTACGGGTAGTTGGCGCTCAGCGTGTAGCCGTCGACCACCCATTGGATGCGTCCGTCGACCACCGTGGGGTACGGGTCGCTGTCGAGCTCGAGGTACGGCGCGACCTTCTTCACCCGGGTGAGCGGGTCGCGGTCGTACAGGATCTGCGAATTCTCGTTGACGCCGTCGGCGAAGAGGATCTGCTCGGACTGGAACTTCAGCGCATACAGGAGCCGGTTGAAGATGCTTCCGACCGAGGGGCCGCCGTCACCGTCGAACGTGGTGCGGGGACCGGCGCTGCCGTCGCTGCCCGACGGGTAGTCGAGCTCGATCGGGTCGGTGCCCTCGGGGGCTCCGACGATCGAGTACAGAGGCGAGGACTCGCCGAAGTACACCCGCGGCTGGAAGTCGGGGTTGTCGGAGAGGAAGCCCGTCGCGGGGATGCCTCGTTCGAGGAAGACCGGGTTGCCGTCCGCGGTGCGCTCGTTGCCGGCCGCGGCGATCATGCCGTAGCCGTGCGTGTAGACGAGCGTCTCGTTGACCCAGGACGAACCCGCGCCGAGCTGCTCGACGTTCAGTTCACGCACCGAGACGATGGTGTCCTGCATCACGCCGTCGATCTCGTAGCGATCGACGTCGAGAGGGTTCTGGAACTGGTAGAACGGGCGGTACTGCTCGAGCTGCCGGATCGTGGGCCCGATGATCGCCGGGTCCATGATGCGGATCTGGGTCGTCGTGGCGGCATCCGCCCGCAGCTGACCGGCGTCGGCGGTCGTCTCTGCCGAGAACTCGGTCTTCTCGAGCCCGTCGATGCCGTAGGCGGCTTTCGTGCCCTCGAGGTTGCGCTGGTAGAACTCGCGCTCGTAAGCGGCCTGGTTGGGCTGCACCTGGAAGGTGGTGACCACCCAGGGGTAGCCGACGCCCAGGACGATCGCCGAGACCACGAGGAGTGCCGTTCCGATGAGCGGGAAGCGCCAGCGACCGATGACGGCCGTGACGAAGAAGAGGATCGCGACGACCACCGCGGCGAAGGCGAGGATCGCCTGCCCCTGGATGACGGCGGTGGCCTCGGTGTAGCCGGGACCGGTGATGCGACCGTCCGCACCGGGCTGCACGAGCGTCTGGTAGCGGTCCAGCCACAGGCTCAGGCCCTGCACCAGGAGGTAGATGCCGGCGAGCACTGCGAGCTGGATGCGGGCCGACTTCGAGATGCGCAGCTCGCGCTGGCCGACGCGGACGGCGCCGTAGAGATACGACACCAGTGCCGTCACCAGCAGGCAGATCAGCAGCGTCGCCGACACGAAGCCCACCAGGGCGGTGTAGAACGGCAGCGCGAACAGGTAGAAGCCGGTGTCGAGGTTGAACTGGGGGTCGGTCTGGCCCGTCGCGACGCCGTTGAACCACATCCACGTGGTCTGCCACTGGGCAGAGGCGGCGAAGCCGGCGAAGAAGCCGAAGAAGATCGGGATGCCCCACATCGCCAGGCGGCGGAGCGGCTCGACGACCTCTTGGTAGCGGTCGAGCTGCGAGCTCAGACGCGCGTACACGGGTCGCAGGCGATAGGCCAGCTGGATCGAGAGCCACACGGGCACCGCCATGCCGAGGAACCCGACGGCGAACATCACCACGCGGCCGATCCACTCGGTCAGCAGCACGCCGTTGAAGCCGAGCTGGTCGTACCAGAGCCACTCTGTGTACAGGCTCGCGAAGACGAAGAAGGCCACCACGAGGGCGGCGATGATCGCCAGCGAGATCGCGATGATGCGACGTGAGCGGGGGGGCGTGGCCTGGGTCGGCGCTGCGGTCGTGGTCACCCCTTCATCCTAGGCGCGCACAGTCTGGGGGATCACCGAGTCCGCGACGGGCGAACGCGGCTCACCCGGCGGTGCAGGTGGGCAGGGCCTCGAGGTCGCCGTCGTCGCGGATCGTCTCGAGCACCTCCAGGGCGTCGTCCAGGGTCGCCACCGCGAAGACACGCAGGCCGTCGGGCTCGTAGCCGACGACCTCGTCGCAGTTGTCCTGCGGCGCGAGGAACCAGTCGGCGTCCGCGCCCACGGCTCCCCACATCTTCTGACGGATGCCGCCGATGGGGCCGACCACGCCGTCCGACGAGATCGTGCCGGTGCCGGCGATGTTCTGCCCGCCGTTGAGCTCGTCGGGGGTGAGCGTGTCGATGATCCCGAGCGCGAACATCATCCCCGCGCTGGGTCCGCCGACGTTGTTGAGCTGGATCGTGACGTCGAACGGGAACTCGAAGTCGTTCATGAGCGTCACGCCGATGAGCCACATCGTCTCACCGTCGATGTCGGTCTCGGTCGGCGTCACCGACACCGAGCGGGCTTCGCCGTCGCGCAGGATGTCGATCTCGACCGGTGCCCCTGCGCCCTCGGCGATCACGGTGCGCAGAGCCGCGGCATCCGCCACCGTCTCACCCTCTGCCGACACGACGACGTCGCCCTCCTCGAGGATGCCGGCGGCGGCGGAGTCCTCGGTGAGCGAGTGCACCGTCAGCTGCCTGCCGATGTCGTAGCCGAGTTCGCCCAAGGCGGCCGCCGTCGCCTCCCGCTGCGAGTCGACCATGAAGGCCGCGCTCTCCTCGTTGCGCTCCTCGCTCGTCTGCCCCTCGGGGAAGACCGCGTCCAGCGGGATGACCGCCTTCGTCGGGTCGAACCACGCGAGGGCGAGCTCGAACCACGACGGGGTGCGCTCCCGATTGCCGACGACCTGCACGGTGAGGAGGTCCAGCGCTCCGGCGGTGTCGAACGTCTCCTCGCCGTCGATGGAGATGAGCGGCACCTGCTCGCCGTCAGCGGACGCCGCGGTGCCGAGGGTGTTGTAGACCGGGCCGGGCCGCTGGATCACGTACGACGTCGGCAGGAACGTGATCACCAGGAGCACCACCAGGGCCAGAGCGAGGGCCCACAGGCCCACCAGCGTGCCCCGCGTCATGCGCCGTCTCGGAACTGGTTGGATCGAGACGTTCTCGTCGAACAGCGCCACGTGGTCTTCCTCTGCCAGGTCGTTCGCGACCGGCGTAAGGCGTTCCAGGGTGCGGCCGGGTAGTGCGATGGATGCTGCGACTAGCGTAGAGCGATACGTCATGAACCGGCTGAAAGGCGGCTGAAGTGGCAGACGACGATCGCTCTCCCGAAGACGATTTCCAAGAGCTCATCCGGCAGCTGTTCGGCGCGTCCGGGGGGCAGTTCGACCCCGAGCAGTTGTCGAAGCTGACCGGAATGAACATCGACCCCGCGATGATGCAGACCGTGATGGGGCACCTGCAGGGCGCCTTCGCGGGCCCGGAGCAGGGCATCTCGTGGGACGCGGCGAAGCGCCAGGCGCTGCACATCGCCAACCAGGACGGTCTCGGGGTGACGGCGGGACAGGCGACCGACCTCGACCAGGCCTTCTCGCTCGCCACGCTGTGGCTGAGCGAGGCGACGACGATCTCGGAGCTCTCGGCGACGCCGCGGACCATCACGCGGGGCGACTGGGTGCAGGCGACGCTGCCGGTGTGGCAGGAGCTCGCCGCGCCCGTCGCGACGAGCATCGCCGACGCCATGACCGCCGCACTGAGCGAGCAGGCGCCCGACGACATGCAGAGCATGATCCAGGGCGCGGGTCGCCTCATGCGCATGGTGGGCGGATCGCTGTTCGCCTCGCAGCTCGGCCAGGTCATCGGCAACCTCTCGAAGGAGGTCGTCTCGGGCGGCGATGTCGGCATCCCGCTCATGCCCGACGGCGAAGCCGTCATCCTGCCCCAGAACTTCGCCGACTTCGGCCGCGACCTCGAGATCCCCGACGATCAGCTCGCGCTCTACGCGGCCACGAGGGAGCTCGCCCACGCACGGCTCTTCCGGCACGCGCGCTGGCTTCGGCTGCACGTCATCTCGCAGGTCACCGACTTCGCACGGGGCGTGCACGTCGACACCGACGCGCTCGAAGAGCTCGCATCGCGATTCGACCCGTCCGACCCCGACGAGCTGCGTCGGCTGATCGAGAGCGGGGCGCTGCTCCCCCAGCGATCCGAGGCGCAGACCGATGCCCTCGCCCGACTCGAGAACCTGCTCGCCACGATCGAGGGCTGGGTCGACGTCGTGACCGAGGACGCCACGTCGAGGCTGCCCTCGTCGGACCGCATCTCAGAGGTCGTCCGGCGCCGCCGCGCGGTCGGCGGGCCCGCCGAGCGGGCCCTGGGCTCGCTCGTCGGACTCGAGCTGCGACCGCGCCGCATGCGCGAGGCGGCGGCGATGTGGCGTGCGGTGACGGATGCCGTGGGTGTCGCCGCGCGCGACGCGCTGTGGGACTACCCCGACATCATGCCGTCCTCCGAGGACATCGACGATCCGGCCGCGCTCATCGCCCGGCTCGAGGCACGGGCTCGCGGCGAGGAGCCGGCGCGCGACGAGTTCGACGACGCCCTCGAACGTCTGCTCGCCGGCGAGGACCCGCAGGATCCGCCCGCCGACGGCGGGACGCCGGAGGATGAACGGCCCGTCTGACCGATCGGCTCCTCCCCAGGTGACCCGCCTGTGGACAGCGGTCGGCGGGCCGCCGGCCCGGGGCATGATCGCGTCATGCTCCGACTCGACCCCGCCCATCCGCCCGTGTGGCGCACCCCCACCACCCTTCAGTTCGGTGCGGATGCCGGCACACTTCTGACCGACCCCGCACCGTGGCAGCTCCGCCTGGTGCGCGAACTCGAGCACGGGTTACCGCCGGCGGCGCTCGACCCCATCGCGAGCGCTCTCGGGGCGCCCGAAGGCGGAGGCGACGCCCTCCTCGAGCGGCTCCACCGCGTTCTGGAGCGCGAACGGCATCCCGCACCGGAGGTCGCCCTGATGGTGCCCGACGGGTGGATGCCGGAGGCGATCGGGTGGCTCGCGGACGCGCTCACGGCGGGAGGTGCGACCGTGACGGCGCCTGCTGATCTGCTCGAGGCCGGTGGGGTCATCGCCGTCGTCGTCGCCTCGCGCGTGATCGAGCCGCGTCGCGCGGCAGGCCTCATGGCCCGCGACATCCCCCATCTGCCGGTCGTCTTCACCGGTGCCGCCGCCGAGATCGGGCCGTTCGTCGACCCGGGGCGCACCGCGTGCACGACGTGCGTCGCGCAGCGTCGCCACGATGCGGATCCGGCGTGGAGCGCCGTGGCCGCGCAGCTCGCCCACGGCGGGCATCCGCCGCTGGACCGCGGCCTGGTGTTCGAGGCGGGGCTGGCTGCGACGCGGCTCATCGACGACGCGGCGCGTCACCCCCACCGGGGGTCGACGCCCTCGGTGATCCTGCGACGCGACCACGTGCACCGGATGACGCGGATGCACCGGCCGCACGAAGAGTGCCGCTGCCGATCTCTTGGAGGAACCGCGACGGCTGGCGATCCCGTGATCCTCGCGCCCAGGACAGCGACAGCGTACGCCCGGCCCGCGTGATGCCGACGTACGCCAGCCGGCGCTCCTCGTCGATCTGCTCGAACGTGGTCGCGTAGCCGATCGGCAGCTGGCCCTCGGCGAAGCCGACGAGGTGGACGTGATCCCATTCGAGGCCCTTGGCCGCGTGCAGCGTCGCGAGGGTCACCGTGCGCAGGGCGGGTTCGTCCTGGGCGCGGGCCCGGGCGATCAAGTCGTCGGTGAAAACGCGCAGCGTCGTACCGGCCGGCGCCTCCTCTGCCAGCCGCAGCACCGCCGCGCGGGCTTCCCAGGCGTCGCGGAGCGCGCCGCCGGCTTCGGGCGGCTCCTCGGTCAGACCGCGCGTGCGCAGGATGTCGCGCACGGTGTCGATGAAGCCGGTGTCGATCGGGGCGACGGTCGCCGCCCGCAGCTCCATCAGCGCCTGCCGCACCTCGGGCAGTTCGAAGAACTTCTTGCCCCCGATCACCGAGGCGGCGATGCCCGCGTCGGCGAGGGCCCGCGAGATCTCGGCGGACTGCGCGTGGGCGCGGTAGAGCACCGCGATGCGGCGGGGATCGATGCCGCTCTTCAACTGCGCGGCGATGCGGGACGCCACTCCCCTCGCCTCGGCGTCGTCGTCGGGATACCCGGTCACGAGCGGGTCGGGATCGCCCGAAGGCGCTCGGTCGGACGGCACGAGGTGCAGCGCGCCCGGCCGCCCCCGCATGAGCGAGTTCGCCACGGCGAGGACCGCGGGGTCCGACCGGTAGTTCGTCTCGAGCCGCACGACGTGGGCGTCGTCGTGCCGGGCATCGAACTCGAGGAGGAACCGCACGTCGGCTCCCGCGAAGGAGTAGATCGTCTGGCTGGCGTCGCCGACGACGCACAGGTCTTTCCGCTCCCCCACCCAGAGCTCGAGCAGCCGGTGCTGCAGGGGCGAGACGTCCTGGAACTCGTCGACCGTGAAGTGCCGGTACTGCTCGTGCACGGCCCGCGCGATGTGGGGCTCGGCCTCCAGCATCCCGGCGCAGGCGAGGAGGATGTCTTCGAAGTCCACCTGCCGGCGCTCGTCCTTGAGCTTCTCGTACGCCCGCTGCAGGTCCGCGACGCGCTCGACAGGCAGACGGCCCACCCCGCGCGGACGCGCCGAGACGTAGTCCGCGACGGAGCGCATCGTGACCTTGCGCCATTCGATCTCGGAGGCGACGTCGCGCAGCGTCGGGGTGTCGGGGGTGATGCCGAGGGTGTCGGCCGCGTGCGCGAGGAGTCGCACCTTGTTGTCGACGATGCTCGGCATGCTGTCGCCCGCGAGGGAAGGCCAGAAGAAGTTCAGCTGCGCGAGCGCCGCCGCGTGGAACGTGCGCGCCGAGACGCCTTCGACGCCCAGCGCCCGCAGGCGGCCCCGCATCTCGCCGGCCGCTTTCGCAGTGAACGTCACCGCCATCACCCGACCGGGCGAATACGCGCCGGTGTCGACGCCGTGGGCGATGCGGTGCGTGATCACGCGCGTCTTGCCGGTACCGGCCCCGGCCAGCACGGCGACCGGACCCCGCAGGGTCGTCACGGCCTCGAGCTGGCGGTCATCGAGTCCGCGCAGCGCGCCTTCGCTCACGACCGTCCCGCCTGCCAGTCGCTGATGAGGCGGTGCGAGATCGACGCGGGTCCGGGAAGCCTCAGGTCGCTCTCGCCGCGCAGGGCAGCCCCGATCTCGTCCCGGGTGAACCAGCGCACCGCGACGATCTCGTCGCCGTCGGCGACGGCGGCGTCGTCGTCGGCCGCCGTGGCCAGGAAGCCGAGCATGAGCGAGCGCGGATACGGCCAGGCCTGCGAACCCCGATAGCGCACGTCGACGACACGCACCCCGGATTCTTCCTGCACCTCGCGGTGGACGGCGTCTTCGAGCGATTCCCCCGCCTCGGCGAACCCGGCGAAGCACGAGAACCTGTTCGATTCCCACAGCGCATTCGAGCCGAGCAGCAGCAGGTCGGGGTCGCGGGCGCTCGTGATCGCGACGATCACGGCCGGGTCCGTGCGGGGGAAGTGCTCGCGACCGCAGGCCGGACAGTGCCGGGACCAGCCGGCGTTGCGCGGCTCGCAGAGCGTGCCGCACGCGGGACAGTACGCGGCGTCCAGCAGCCAGCGCCCCAGGCTCAAACCGGTGACGAACACCTCGGCTTCGACCGGGTGGAGCGACCCGCCGACGACACGCAGCCCGGCCCATCCGGCAGGGGCGGCGAACAGCTCCTCCGCCTGCGCCGGGAACACCGCCGCCAGCACGGGCACGCCCGAAGGATCGCGACCGAGGAACGCCCACGCCGCGTCGTCGGGAACGATCTCCGGCGAAACCCAGAGGATGCGGTCCGGTGCGGCGAGGGGGACGGCGTCGCGCACGATCACGAGCACCCGGGTGGCGGCGTCCGCCCGAGCACGTTCGACGAGGCCCTCGGTGACGCGGTCGGCCGCGGACCGATCAAAGCCCGCGAGGGGCCCCCGGGTGGTGTCGTCCGCCGTCATGCCCGACCTCTCTGCATCGATGGGGCACGGCTCCGGCACGATGCCGGCGACCCCGGCTCGCCGCCCATCGGGCGTGGCGCAGGAGCGCACCCGCGCACCCGACCTACCCTGAGCACATGGCACGCTCACCCCTCACTCTAGCCGCGTCCGTCTCGGCGGCTCTGCCCCGGGTCGGCGTCGTCGGGGTCGCTGCGCTCACCGAGAACGCGGCCGGACGCTACGACTCCGCGGTCGTCGAACTCGACGACGGGCGCCGCGTCGTCGTGCGCGTGCCGGCGGACGCCTCAGCCGCGACAGAGCTCGCCGCCGAGGCGCGGGCGCTCCGCGCCCTCACGCCCGGCGTCCGGAGCCTCCTGCCGTTCCGCGCTCCCGAACTCCTCGGCGAGACGGGACTGGGCGGCGAGCGCGCGGTCGTAGTCGACCACCTGCCGGGATATCGGGTGGACCCCGCCCACCTGCCGGCCGGACGCGGCGCTGCCACATCGCTCGGGGCCGCTCTCGCGGCACTCCACTCGCTGCCCCTGTCGGTGGTGCGCACCGAAGGACTGCCCGTGCGCACGCCGTCGCAGGTGCGTGACGACGTCGAGCGCCTCATCGGCCGCGCCGAGGCGACCCGCGTGCTGCCGCCGGTCCTGGCCGACCGCTGGCGCCGGGCCCTGCGATCCGACGCGCTCTGGCACTTCGAGTCCGCCGTCGTGCTGGGCGGAGCGGGCGCCGCCTCGTTCCTCTTCGAAGACGACGACGACGCGCCCACGGTCACCGGACTTCTCGAATGGCACGGGCTGTCGGTGGGCGACCCTGCCACCGACCTGCAGTGGCTTGCATCCGCACCGAACGCGGCCGACGACGTCTACACCTCGTATGTGGCCCACAGCGACCGGGCCCCCGACGGCCGCGCGCGCGAGCGGGCCCGGCTCTACGCCGAGCTCGAATTCGCGAAGTGGCTCATCCACGGCCACGAGAGCGGCGATGCCGGCGTCGTCGACGACGCCACCGCCCTCCTCACCTCGCTCGCGGCCGGTGTCGCCGACGACGATCTCGTGACGGATGCCGCACTCGACGTCGACGAGGCGATCGCCCTCCTCGAACGGATGCCCGGCGCACCGGCGACCGCGTCGGTCGACACGTCGATGCAGACAGACGCCTACGACCCCGAAGAGCTGTCGCAGTGGCTGCGCGACGCCGAGGACGCCGACCCGTCGGGTGCGGGTTCCGACGACGACGCGTTCACGCTGGATGCCGATCAGACCGCGACGTCGTCGCCGGCTGACGGGCGCGCATGGGACGTGGACGACGTGTCGACGGCGCCGATCGACCTGCCGAAGGCCGACGACGACGCGCCCGCGACGGCGAAGAACGACGATCGCGATGGGGATGCCGCGGCCGATGCCGAGCGCGCGTCCGATGCCGCGCTGCGCCGGTGGCTCACTGACTGATCGCGACGCTCATCCCCGGAGGATGAGGTCTTCCGCGACGTAGTAGAGCGCGACGTCGATCTGATCGAGCGCGATCCCGTGCTTGGCGTGGTACGCGCGGCGGTAGAGCTCGAGCTGCAGCATCCGCTCCTCCCGCTCGGCCGCCGTGCGAGGGGCGGCGCCGGTCTTCCAGTCGACGATCTCGATGCGACCGCCACGGTCCTCGCGACGGTAGACGGCGTCGAGCTTGCAGATCACGACGTGCGGCGTGCCGTCGAGGTCGTCGGCGGTGAAGTCGATCTCGGTCTCGACCTCGATCGGCGCGAGCTGAGCCCACTCCGAGGCGAGGAACCGCATGCGAAGCTCGGCCAGGGCCGCGGAATCCTCGAGCGAGGCCTCGCTGTTCGGCTCGTCGTCGTCGAGCTCCCACAGCGCGTCGTCGAGGGATCCCCCGATGCCGACCCGGCCGGAGCGCTGCTCGACCCACGCGTGGAAGAGGGTGCCGAGCCGGGTCTGGCGGAACGGTCGTTCGGGCAGCGGCCTGGACAGACGCGCGACCGTGCCGTCGTAGTCCGCGACGAAGTCCTTGTATCGGGATGCCGCGATGCGGGTCGGCGCCGCATGGGTGGGTCCCGAGCGCCGTGCTTCCCGTTCGGCCAGCAGCAGTGCCACGTCGTCATCGGGACGCGCGGGCGGCTCGTCGAGCGCCTTCTCGACCGACGCCGCCGCCGCCATGACCGCGTCGCGGCGGGCCCCGAGCGGATCGATGGGCCACTGGAGCAGGCGTCGCTCGCCCTGGTACGGGTCGTCGCCCGCCTGACCGTCGGGACGCTCGACGCCCAGGGCGTCGGCGATCTCGAGATAGAACGGACTGCATTCACGCGGCTTCTTCGTACCCGACCAGCTCGCGCCGGTGAGCAGGAGATGGTCGCGGGCGCGGGTCACGGCAACGTACGCGAGACGTCGGTCCTCTTCGAGCTGCCGGGCCCGGTTGGCCGCGACGAACTCCTCGATGGCCGCCTTGAGATCCTGCTGGGTCTGCGCGCCCCGCCAGGCGAGTTCGGGAAGCCAGCGCGCGTCGCCGCGGAAGGCGTACGGCAGCACACCGAAGCCCAGCCACCCCTTCGTGTCGCGCGGAGCGCTCGGCAGCTCGTCCTTCACGAGGCGCACGACGGCGACGGCATCCCACTCGAGGCCCTTGGACCCGTGGATGGTGAGGAGTTGGACGACATCGTCTTCGGGAGGCTCGGTGCGCGGGGCGAACTCGTCGAGCTGCTCGGCGTGGTCGAGCCAGGCGAGCAGGCTCGACAGCGAGCCGGTCTCATCGGCGGCGAGGAACGCGTGCAGCTCGTCCACGAACGCGCGCAGCTGCGCCGACGCGATGCGCGCCGGGCCCCGCGCCTCGTTCGCGGCGAGCTCGACATCGAGCCGCAATTCGAGCTCGACGAGGCGCACGAGCTCGGGCACCGGCATCCCGATCGCCTGGCGCAGGCCCGCGAAGACGGCCCCGGCGTCGCGCAGCCGATCTCGGGCGTCGGAGGTGAAGCCCTCGAGCCAGCCGTGATCGTGCGGATGCCGCAGCACGAAGTCGAGCGCGTCGACGAGAGAGCCTCCGTCGTCACCGGCACTCGCCCGGATGCGCTCGACGACCTCGGGGGCGAGAGGCTTGAGAGCCGCGTCATGCCGGGCGATGCGCCGAGAAAGGGTCGCCAGCTCACGCAGATCGGGAAGCCCGACCGCCCACCGCGGCCCCGCCAGCAGACGGATCAGGGATGACCCCGCGCTCGGGTCGCTGATGACCCTCAGCGCCGAGATCACGTCGACCACCTCGGGCGTGGACAGCAGGCCGCCGAGACCGAGGATGCGATGCGGGATGCCGCGCCGCCCGAGGGCATCGCCGAACCGCACCATGTGCTTCTTGCTGCGGAACAGGATCGCGCCGGTCGTCGACCGACCCGCGGCGGAGCGTCGGGCGCGGACGGCGCCGAACCATGCCGCGACGCGGTCGGCCTCGGTGTCGAGATCGAGGTCGAACGCGAGGTCGACCTCGCCCGTGGGCGCGGCGGCACGCGCACGGAGCTCTTCGACGGCGACCGTCGCGGAGCGCGCCAGCGGCGCCAGGACGGCGTTGGCCGCCGTGAGTACCGACGCGCTGTTGCGCCAGCTGGTCAGCAGGGAGAACTGCGCGCAGCCGCCCGTCGGTGAGAACGCGTCGGCGAAACCGCCGAGGTTTCCTGCGCTGGCCCCGCGCCAGCCGTAGATCGCCTGATGCGGGTCGCCGACCGCCATGACGGCCGTGCCGCCGAAGAGCGCGGCCAGCAGCTCGGTCTGCACCACGGAGGTGTCCTGGTACTCGTCGAGCAGCACCACTCTGAAGCGGTCGCGCAGCTCGCCTGCGACCACCTCGTGGCCGGCCACGACGTCGAGCGCGCCCGAGACCTGATCCGAGAAGTCGATGACCCCGATGCGGCGCTTCTCAGCGTCGTACGCCCGCGCGAGATCGGCGAGCAGGGCGAGCGCCGACACCTTCTCGTTCGCCTCGACCACGTCGGCGTACACGGTCGTGCGGGCGTTCGTCGACGGACGATCGAGCACCGTGCGGAACGCCTCGGGGAACGCCGCGAGCTCGTCGAGGTCGATGCGGTTGTCGACGCCGTCGCGGGCGATGCGCAGAGCCGCGTCGACGATGCTGCGAACGGCCTCGCCGCGCTGCTCGAGGCGGAGGTCGTCGGATGCGAAGACGACTCGTCGCATGAGAAGCCAGGCCGCGGACTCCGACAGGATCGCCGCTTCGGCGTCTCGGCCGATGCGCACGGCGTGCTCGCGAACGATCTGGTCGGCGAAGCTGTTGTACGTGGCCACCGTGGGGCGGTGCAGCAGCGCATCGTCGTCGACCGCCTCGGCTGTCGCGCCCGTGGTCTGCGCGAGCGCGTCGAGGGCTGCAGCGCGGTCGCGGGTCGACCGCGCGCCGTCGCCGCCCGCGCGCTCGAGCTCGCCGAACACGTCGAGACGCCCGGTCTCGTGCAGGTACGGGATCATCGACAGCAGTCCGCACCGCTCGAACTCCGCCAGGCGCGTCAAGCGCCTCTGGATGCGCTCGGCGAGCTCGCCGGCCGCCTTGCGGGTGAAGGTCAGGCCGAGCACCTCGTCCCGACGCACGAGGCGGTTGGCCACGAGCCACACGACCCGTGCGGCCATCGTCTCGGTCTTGCCGCTTCCCGCGCCGGCGACCACGAGTGCGGGGGCCAGAGGCGCCTCGATGACCGCGACCTGCTCGTCGGTGGGAGCGAACTGACCGAGCGCGGCGGCGATCGCGCGCGCCGAAAGACGGGGTGCGGTCATGACGCGCTCACCGCGCTGATCGTGTGGATGCGGCACAGGCCGTACGAGTGGTCGTCGCGGCAGTGCTCTTCGTAGGGCGCCGTGAACGAGGTGCCGCGCATCGCGGCGACAGCACCCCGGAGGCGGGTGTAGAACGCCTCGCGTCTGTCGTCGTCCAGCGGCGGCTGCCAGGGCGTCGCGTAGTCGGACTTCGTCGCCGAGGGGCGCAGCACGAGCAGCTTCGCGCCGCCGGGCGGGAGGCCGACGGCCGCCGGGATCGCACCGGACTCGAACGCGAGCTGGTAAGCCCCCAGCTGCGGGTTGTCGACGACCTTCGCGTCGGTCTGGGGCTCGCGCTTGCCGGTCTTGAGGTCGAGGATCACGACGGTGCCCTCGGGGGTGAGCTCGACCCGGTCGATGTAGCCCGACAGGATCGCGCCGTGCTCGAACGCCTCGGCGTCCTCGAGGGGGATCGCCACTTCGAAGTGCGGTTCGGCGCCGATGAGCGTACCGCCGGCATCCTCGAATCGACGCAGATAGAGGTGCAGGCGCCGCACGAGGTCTCGCGCCCGGGTCTGCTCGGCGCGGGCCCGCCATTCCGCCTCGAACGAGAGCTCGCCCCACCGCGCCTCGACCTGCTCCCACAGCGCCGCTTCGTCGGTGCCGGTCGCATGTTCGAGCGCCGCGTGGATGATCGTGCCGAGCCCCGCCGTCGCGCCTCCCGGGTCGCCGCCGAGATCGCCGATCACCCAATTGAGCTCGCATTCTTCGAGCGTGTGCAGCCGCGAGGGCGAGACGCGCACGTCTTCGCGAGCCAGATCGCGCAGTGGACCTCGGGAGGTCACCGGAGCCACGCCGTACCATTCGCGCGGATGCGCACCCGCGACACCGGCGCCGGCGAGGAGGGCGAGCTGTCCCGCAACGTGGGCGGAGGCAGGGGCGTCGGAGGACCGGGCGGTCGTGAGCGAACGTCGGTTGCGGGCGACGAGGCCGCGCAGCGACAGCGGGTGTTCGACCTGATGGGGCTCGGGATCGGGCAGGAACTCGAAGAACACGCTCGGCCCCGTGTCGTCGTCGTCGACAGCCGTGACCACGACGCGCTCGGTCGCGCGGGACAGCGCACGTGCGAGCAGTCTCAGCTCGTCGTGCATCGCGGCGCGCCGTCTGTCGAGGGTGCCCGCGGTGTCACCGTCGGCGCGGGTCGCGGTGTCGGCGAGGCGCCACGTGTCGAGCAGACTGCCGCGCAGACGCGTGTTCGGCCACACGCCCTCCTGCATCCCCGCGATCACGACCGTGTCGAACTCGAGCCCCAGGGATCCGGCGGGGGTGAGGATGCGCACGGCGTCGTCGCGGGTGGGCGCGTCGAGACGGTCTTCGGCGACATCGCTGTCGAGGATGCTGCGCACGAACACGCGCGGATCGGCGTCGAGCGATCGCTCGACGAAGCGCTTGGCGGCCTGGAACACACCGACGACGGCGTCGAGGTCGCGGTTCGCCTGCTCGGCGAGGGGCCCGTGCCCGCGTGCGAGCTCGCTCCACGCGCGCTCCAGCTTGCTGCGGTCCCACGCGGTCCACAGCAGCTCGTGCGCCGTCGCGCCGCGATCGAAGCCCGACCGCAGCTCGGTGAGGGTGCGCGCGAGGGCCGCCCCGCGACGGGCCTCGCGGGTGTCGAGCAGGTCGAACTCGAGCGGCTGCCGCATCGCCGACAGCAGCAGCTCTCTGCCCGGGCGATCTCCGCCCGCGGCGAGCTCGACGTGCCGGAGCGTGGAGATCAGGCGGCGCAGCTCGATCGGGTCCAGGCGTCCGTAGACCCCGAGCAGGGCCGTGGACACGTCATCGGCGGTCCAGTCGTCGGCTGTCGACAGGTCGACCAGACGCAGCAGATCGCGTACGGCGCGGTGCACACCGAGCGCGCGGCCGGGGCCGCTCGAACGGGCGGGCACGTCGCGTGCAGACAGCTCGGCCTCGAGCGCCGCGACCTGTCGGGTGTCGTGCGCGATGACCGCGCAGCCTCCCCAGGGGACGCCGTCGTGCACGTGCCGCTCGCGCAGCAGGCGGGCGATAGCGTCGTACTCCTCAGCCGGCGAGCGCAGCGTCAGCGCGCGCACCGAGGCATCGGGCTCGGCCCCCGACCCGGGACCACGATGGGCGACGACCCCGACCGCGCCGATGCGCTGCGTCACCTGCCGTACGAGCTCGCCCTGCCAGGCCGTGCCGCGGTGCGCCGCACCGAGCACCGACACGGTGCCCATGCTCGCCGCGAGACGGGCGAAGTTCTCGGGCGTCGCACCCCGGAACGCACCCGAGCCGACATCGGGATCCCCGAACCCGAGCACGGCGACGCCCCGCGCCCGCGCCGCCTCGAGCAGCTCGACACCGCCGAGGGTGAGCTCCTGGGCGTCGTCGACGAGGATCACGCGCAGGCGGTCGATCGCGGGCCAGCCTGTCGGCGCGGTGCGCACGATTCCGACCGCTTCTCGGACCAGTCCCGCCGCATCGCGGTGGGCGCCGCGCATGTCGGCGCGCACCGCGAGGTACTCGGCCATGAACGATGACAGCGAGGTCCACACCGGCAGCGCGTGCCGTTCACCGAGCGAGCGGAGCCGCGCCGGCTCGATGCCCAGCGTCGTGCACTCCGCGAGGAACGTGCGCACCTCGGTTCGGAACCCGGTCGTGCCGCGGGTCTCGGCGCTCAGCCAGTCGGGCCAGCGGGACTCGCCGGACGCCTCGTCTTCGGCGTCGCCCTCGAGCAGATCGTGGATCAGCTGGTCCTCGTCGCCGCCCGTGAGCAGCTGGGGCGGCTCGGCTTCGGCGGCGACGGCCGCGGCCCGCACCAGCTGGAAGGCGAACGACGCGACGGAACGCGCGAGCGGACCGGATGTCGCACGCCCGACCGCGATCGCCAGCCGGTCGCGCAGCGCGGTCGCCGTCTGGCGCGACGGCGTGAGCACGAGGACGGAGTCGGGGTCCAGACCCGCCTCGACGAGGGCGGCGACCCGCCGCACCAACGTGGTCGTCTTGCCGCTTCCCGGCATGCCCGCCACGACTCCCGAGGCGTCTGCGTGGAGGCCGATCACCGAGGACTGGAGCGCGTCGAGCGCAGCGGCGTCGGGCGGTGTCATGTCTCCGACGCTAGCGCGCGGGCCCGACATCCGACGTTCGCCGAGAGCGTGCGCGGGGCCGCCTGGCACCGTGTGGGCGTGTCGTAGAGTTGCCATGCGTCGGGGACGGGCCCCGGCACGCAGGAGGTCATTCACGTGGAGATCCGCATCGGCATCGCGAACACCGGCCGCGAGCTCAGCTTCGACACCAACGAGGCCGCCGCCGACGTCAAGAAGGCGGTCGCGGCCGCCCTCGATGCGGCCGCGACGCACGTCACCCTCGCCGACTCGAAGGGCAACTCCTACATCGTGCCGACCGCGGGCATCGCCTACGTCGAGATCGGCACCGAGGAGTCGCGGCGCGTCGGCTTCGTCGCCTGACCACCGTGCAGATCCTCCTCGGCCTCATCGTCGGCACGGCGATCGGCATCGCGCTGCACTACCTCGTCGCCCACCGCGCGACCCGCGGGGTCGCCGTGGCACCGCTCCTCGGAGCGGCATCCGCCGGACTCGCGTGGACGATCCTGACCTGGAGCGGAATCGGGATCGATTCGCCGTGGCCCTGGCTCGCGGCCGTCGTCGTGCCCGTGATCGTCACGTGGTCCGCTCTCGTGCTGCTGTCGCGGTCTCGCCTCGCTCACGACGAGAGGGAGCGCGTGCGTCTCAAGATCGGCTGATCGAGCGGATTCGCATCAGGCGGCGAGCCCCATGCCGTCCATGCGCCGTGAGTGCGCAGCCATGAGCTCGGTGAACACCGGCTCGACCTTCTCCTCGTCGGCGATCCGCAGTTCGCCGGGCCGCAGAGCCGCGCGCGCGATCAGCAGGGTGTCGCCGACCAGCCGTCGCCCCCACATCGCCAGCAGCGACTCCCACTCGGCGTCGCTGGCGATCGTGGCGCCGATGATGTCGACGAGCGCCTGCCGATCGTCGTCGGCCTGCAGGATGCGGGCCACCCGCCGCCCGGTGTCGCTGTAGCTGGACGCGAGGGCGAGGTAGAAGTCGTCGAGCATGCCGGCGGTGATGTGCACCGACAGCATCGTCTCCTGCGGGCGCACGCCATGGGTCGCGCGACGGAACGCATCCAGCGGCTCCCGGAACGGGAGCATGAGGGCCGTCGGATCGTCGCCGCGCTCGCGGATGACCGCGACGAGCTCCTGGTGCTTGCGCAGGGCCGCGCCGGCGGCTCGCGACAGCGCCTCCTTCTGCGCGAGCTCGGGCGTCAGGGCGATGAGCTCGCTGAGCGTCTCGAAGAAGCCGAGCTGCAGGTAGGCCGCCTGGCCGAGGAACGTGTCGATGTCGGGCGCGAGCTCCTCGAAGTCGACGCGGGTCGCGCCGCCGAAGTCGCCGCGCGCGCGCAGCGAGAGTCCTCCCGTCGCCGGTCGTTCGCGCTGCCAGAACCACTTCACCACGCGACCAGACTACGGCGACGGCGGGCCCGCTGACCATGCGCCGACGCACGCCGTCGGTGCGGTGACGGAGCGCATCGCCACGACGTCGGTATCCTGGAGGGGTCCCGGCGACGGATCGGGACCCCGCGCCTGTGGCTGAGTGAATGGCGTGGACCTTCACCCCCGGCGGCTTCTCACCGCCAGACAGGCTCATATCGTGACGACCTTCGCCGAACTCGGCGTCGATCAGGACATCGTCGATGTCCTCGCGGCGAAAGGCATCGTGGATGCCTTCCCCATCCAGGAGCAGACGATCCCCCTCGGCCTTCCCGGCCAGGACATCATCGGACAGGCCAAGACCGGAACCGGCAAGACCTTCGGGTTCGGCATCCCGGTCGTGCAGCGTCTCGGGCCCGACCCCGACCACGGCGTCAAGGCGCTCATCGTCGTCCCCACGCGCGAGCTCTGCGTGCAGGTGTACGAAGACATCGACATGCTCACTGCGGGTCGCTCGACGAGCGTCGTGGCGATCTACGGCGGCAAGGCATACGAGGGCCAGATCGAGCAGCTCAAGGCCGGCGCCCAGATCGTCGTCGGCACCCCCGGGCGTCTGATCGACCTCAACAACCAGCGCCTGCTCGACCTCTCGCACGCGACCGAGGTCGTGCTCGACGAGGCCGACAAGATGCTCGACCTCGGCTTCCTCCCCGACATCGAGAAGATCTTCTCCAAAGTGCCGGCCATCCGTCACACCCAGCTGTTCTCGGCGACGATGCCCGGACCGATCGTCGCGATGGCGCGTCGCTTCATGACGAACCCGATCCACATCCGCGCCACCGATCCCGACGAAGGCCTCACCCAGGCCAACATCAAGCACCTCGTCTACCGCGCGCACTCGCTCGACAAGGACGAGGTGATCGCGCGCATCCTGCAGTCCGACGGGCGCGGCAAGACCGTCGTGTTCACGCGCACGAAGCGCGCCGCCCAGCGGCTGTCGGACGAACTCGGCGACCGCGGCTTCAACACCGCCTCGGTGCACGGCGACATGAGCCAGGAGGCGCGCGAGCGCTCGATGGCCGCCTTCAAGGCCGGCAAGAAGGACGTGCTGATCGCGACGGATGTCGCCGCGCGCGGCATCGACGTCGACGACGTCACCCACGTCATCAATCACACGATCCCCGACGACGAGAAGACGTACCTGCACCGCGCGGGCCGCACCGGTCGCGCGGGCAAGACCGGTATCGCGGTCACGTTCGTGGACTGGGACGACCTCCACAAGTGGGCGCTCATCAACCGCGCGCTGGAATTCGGTCAGCCCGAGCCCGTCGAGACCTACTCGTCGAGCCCCCACCTGTTCAGCGACCTCGATATCCCCGCGGGCACCAAGGGCCGCCTCGTGACGGCGCCCAAGACGCAGCCCGTGCGCACCCAGCCGGCGCGCGCCGCCGACGTGGCGGCCGATGCCGCGGCTTCGGGCGCCGCAGGCACGACCCGCCGACGTCGCCGCCGCGCGGGCGAGGGCGAGGAGCGCGTGGGAGCGACCTTCGCCGAGGGCGCGACCGACACCGCCGGATCGGCGACCTCAACCGGTGAAGCGCACGACCGCGACGCCGAAGGTTCCGGCACGCACGACGGCGGCGGCAGCGAGCACCACGACGGCAAGCCGGCACCGCGTCGTCGCCGTCGCCGCCGCGGACCGCGTCCGGGCGGCGCTCCGGCCGGCGCCTGATCGCGGGCCCGCGGCGGCGCTGACCACGCCTGTCGCGGGCCGGCAACGTGCGATTCGCGCCATCTGATGCGCGACCACCCCTGCGCGGGGAGTGCGGGAGCGGTATCTTGAGCGGACGCGGCGCCTGACGCCGTATCCCCTCACGAAAGGCACGATCGTGCGATTCATCGAGACCGTCGAGTACCAGGGATTCTGGGGCTCATTCGGGGACCTCATCTGGTGGTTCCTGTGGGCGTTCGTCTTCTTCACCTACCTGATGGCGCTCTTCGCGATCATCGGAGACCTCTTCCGCGACCACAAGCTCAGCGGCGGCTGGAAGGCGGTGTGGATCGTCTTCCTCATCTTCGTGCCGTTCCTCACCGCGCTGGTCTACCTGATCGCGCGCGGCGGCGGCATGGCTGCGCGCGGCGCCGCCCAGGCGAAGGAGTATCAGGCCGCCCAGAGCGACTACATCAAGAACCTCGCCGGCACGAGCCCGTCCGACGAGATCGCGAAGGCGAAGTCGCTGCTGGATGCCGGCACGATCACGCAGAGCGAGTACGAAGGCATCAAGGCCAAGGCCCTCAGCTGACCACCGATCCGATGTGAGAGGCGCCTCCCCGCGACAGCGGCGGAGGCGCCTCGTCGTTCGGTCAGGGGAAGACGGGATCGGTTCCGGATCCACTGTCGACGATCCGCGCGAGCATGTCGTCCGACGTCGTGTTCTCGCCCGGCAGATTCGGCTTGCCCAGGCCGTGGTAGTCGCTCGAGCCCGTCACGATCAGGTCGTGGTCGGCGACGATGCGCTGCAGCATCCGGATGCCGGGCTGCACGTTCTCGCGATGACCGAGTTCGAAGCCGGCCAGACCCGCGTCGAGCATGCCGTCGAGCACCGCGCGCGGCAGCACCCCCGCGCGCCCGGCGGGGTGCGCGATGACGGCGACGCCGCCGGCCTCGGTCACCAGACGCACGGCCGTCACCGGATCGGGCGCGTAGAGGGCGACGTAGTAGTCGCCGCCGGGGCTCAGGATGCTCGCGAAGGCCTCGGCCCTGTCGTGCACGAGTCCGCGCGCGATGAGCGCGTCGGCGATGTGCGGGCGCCCGATGGTCGCGCCGTCGCCGGTCTGGGCCACGATGTCGTCCCAGTGCAGGTCGAAGTCACGCGAGATGCGATCGGCCATGATGCGCGCGCGGTCGAGTCTCGACGAGCGGATGCGGTCGGTCATCGCCCGCAGACCGGGGTGGTCGGGGTCGATGAGGTAGGCCAGCACGTGCACGCTGCGCCACTCGTGACGGGCCGAGAGCTCCATGCCGGGCAGGAAGGTCATGCCGAGGGATGCCGCGGCCTCGGCTGCCTCGGCCCACCCCGACGTCGTGTCGTGATCGGTGAGCGCGGCGGTGCGGACGCCGTGACGGTGCACGGACTGCATCACCTGCGCGGGCGACTCCGTCCCGTCGGACTGCGTCGAGTGCAGGTGCAGGTCGCTGGGCCCCTCGAATCGACGTGTCGCCTGCATTCCTCCGAGATTAGTCTGAGGTCCGGGGCCGGGAGCGACGACTGACGGATCTCCCAGATTGCTGTCATAGAGTCGCGGCGTGCTGCGCCTGCTGGGGATCCTCGTCACCGTGCTGAGCGCCATCGCGGCAACCGTGCTCACCTGGCCCGGATTCTTCAAGGTCGACCGCTACTTCCCGATCGCGCAGATCGTGTCGTTCCGGGGTCTGGTCGCGATCGCGTTCGTCGCGATCGCGGTCGCCGGGCTGCTCGTGGCCGTCGCCCGCCCTCTGCGTGCCCTCGCCCTCGCCCTCACGGCCGTCGCCGCGGCGGCCGCGGTCGCGAACGGGGCGATCATGGTGACCCGCGGACTCGGCACCGACCAGCTTCCGGCCACGACCGACACCAGCATCCGGATCATGACCTGGAACACGGCGGGAGCGGCGACCTCGCCTGAGACGATCGCGCAGATGGCCGTCGCGATGCAGGCCGACGTCGTCACCCTGCCCGAGACGACGATCACGACCGGCGAGCAGGTGGCGATCGCGATGCGCGACCTCGGGCACCCGATGTGGGCCCACCACGCCGAGGACCCCTCCACCGAGTGGGATGCCGGATCCACGACCCTCCTCATCTCGCCCGAGCTCGGCGACTACTCGGTGATCGAGTCGTCGCTCGACGGCACGAGCAACACCTCCACGGTGCCGAGCGCCGTCGCCATGCCGACCTCCGGAGACGGCCCGATCATCGTCGCGGCGCACGCTGTGGCGCCGCGGCCGGCGTTCATGCAGGAATGGCGCGACGATCTGCGGTGGCTGGCCGACCAGTGCGCGGTCGCGAACGTGATCATGGCGGGCGACTTCAACGCGACGATCGATCACATGTCCGGACTCGGCGTCGGCGACGGCACCCTCGGTCGCTGCCACGATGCGGCCGCCGAGACGGGCAACGGCGCCGTCGGCACGTGGACGACGCAGTGGCCCGCGCTCGCGGGGGCCCCCATCGACCACGTCATGGCTTCCGAGCACTGGAGGCCGACCGGATCGCTCGTCGTGCGGTCGCTGGACGGCTCGGGCAGCGACCACCGGCCCCTCGTGGTGCAGTTGGAGCCCTCCTCCGCCGGGTGACCCCGTGCGAGACTGGAGGGCATGAGCACCGCAGGCGACGCTTCCACCGACGAGGCCACGGCCCCCGCGACGACGACCGTGAATCGTCGGCCGCCGTACGGTCAGGGCTTCCTCGACACGATCTCGACCGGCTGGGCCGAGCGCCCCGACATCGTTCCGCCGCAGCGCGCGCAAGCGCCGTTCGCGGCGGCCAGACGCGAGGCCGTGTCTTCGGCGTTCCTCGGATTGCGGCTCGTGATCCCCGCCGGGTCGCTCAAGCAGCGCAGCAACGACACCGACTACCCGTTCCGCGCCCATTCGGCGTTCGCCCACCTCACCGGCTGGGCGGCGGATTCCGAGCCCGACTCGGTGCTCGTCTTCGAGCCCACCGCCGCAGGTCACGACGTGACCCTGTACTTCCGTGAACGCGCCGACCGCACGACGGCGGAGTTCTACTCGGACGCCTCGATCGGCGAGTTCTGGATCGGCCCGCGGCCGGCGCTGGCCGGCGTCGCTGCCGACCTCGGGGTCGCGACCGCGCACATCGACGACTTCATCCCCGCCGAGGGCGACCTGGTCGTCGGCGACGACGACGCCCTCACGCGATTCGTCTCGGAACTCCGGCTCACCAAGGACGACTACGAGATCGCCCAGATGCAGCTGGCCGTCGATGTGACGGCGAAGGGGTTCGACGACATCGTCGCGAACCTGCCGGGCATCATCGCGCACCCGCGGGGTGAGCGCATCGTGGAGGGCGTCTTCCACCAGCGCGCGCGCAGCGACGGCAACACCGTCGGATACGACACGATCGCAGCCTCCGGGCCGCACGCGTGCTACCTGCACTGGACGCGCAACGACGGCGCCGTGGCGCCGGGCGACCTGATCCTGGTGGACGCCGGCGTCGAGGTCGACAGCCTCTACACCGCCGACATCACGCGCACCCTCCCCGTGAGCGGCACGTTCACCGATGTGCAGCGACGCGTGTACGAAGCGGTGCGCGAGGCGGCGGACGCCGCGTTCGCCGCCACCCGTGTCGGCGTCCCGTTCCGCACGGTGCACGCCGCGGCCATGGAGGTCATCGCGGCCCGGGTCGCCGAGTGGGGTCTGCTGCCCGTCACGCCCGAAGAGGCGCTGGATGCCGAGACCGGCGGTCAGCACCGCCGCTACATGGTGCACGGGACGAGCCACCACCTCGGCATCGACGTGCACGACTGCGCGCAGGCGCGACGCGAGATGTACTACGACGGACTGCTCGAACCCGGCATGGTCTTCACGATCGAGCCGGGACTCTACTTCCAGATCGACGACCTCACGGTCCCCGAGGAGTACCGCGGGATCGGCGTGCGCATCGAGGACGACATCCTGATGACCCAGGACGGGCCGGTGAACCTCTCGGCCGGCATCCCGCGCACGGCCGACGAGGTCGAGGCGTGGATCGCCGGGCAGTGACCTACACGCCGGCCCCTGCCTTCACCACCCGCCCGACGCTCCGGGGCACGTTCGGCATGTCGGCCTCGACGCACTGGCTGGCGACCGCCACGGCGCAGGCCGTGCTCGAGCGCGGCGGCAACGCGTTCGACGCCGTCGTGGCGGGCGGCTTCGTGCTGCACCTGGTCGAACCGCACCTGAACGGGCCGGGCGGCGATCTCGTCGGCATCTTCTCGACCGCCGAACGCCTGACCGAGCCGGTCGTTCTGGTCGGGCAGGGTCCGGCCCCCGCAGGCGCGACGATCGCGCACTTCCGCGGGGAGGGCCTGGACCTCGTTCCCGGTGCGGGCGGCCTGGCCGCCGCCGTTCCGGGCGCGGTCGACGCCTGGCTCGTGCTGCTGCGCGATCACGGCACGTGGGAGGTCGCCGATGTGCTGGCCTACGCGATCGACTACGCCCGCGACGGGGTCCCCCTCGGCGACCGCGTCATCTCCACGATCGAGCGGGTCGCGGGCCTCTTCCGCGATCACTGGACGAGCTCCGCCGATCTGTGGATGCCGGGTGGCCGCGCGCCCGACGCCGGCGCGCTGTTCCGCAACCCGGCGTACGCGGATGTGCTCGACGGTCTCGTGCACGCGTCGTGCACGGTCCGCGACGACGGGCCCGTGGGTCGCGCCGCGCGCATCGACGCCGCCCGCCGCGAATGGAAGACCGGCCTGGTCGCCCGCGCGGCCTCCGCCTTCCTCGCCCGCCCCCACCGTCACTCGACGGGCGGCGACCACGCCGGCGTCATCACCGCGGCGGACTTCGCGGCCTTCGACGCGGGCTACGAACCGGCCGTGACGGCGCGGTTCCGCGACGCGACGGTCGCCAAGGCCGGGGTGTGGACGCAGGGTCCGGCGCTGCTCGAGGCGCTGCGCGTCCTCGACGGGCTGACCGACGAGCACCTCGATCCGTCGACCGAGCTGGGCGCGCACACGACGATCGAGGTCCTCAAGCTCGCCCTCGCCGACCGCGACGCCTACTTCGGTGACGCCGCCGACATCGACGAGCTGTTCAGCGACGCCGTGATCGCGTCCCGCCGAGCCGCGATCGGCGCACGGGCCTCGCGCGACTGGCGCCCCGCCGACCTCGAGGGCCGCACGCCGTACCGGCCTGAACTGCGCATCGGCGACGAGGGCGCGTCCGGCGCGGGCGAGCCGACCGTCGACGCCACCGGCTCGACCCGCGGCGACACGTGCCACATCGACGTGATCGACCGCTGGGGCAACGTCGTGGCCGTCACGCCGTCCGGCGGCTGGCTGCAGTCCTCCCCCACGATCCCCGAGCTCGGGTTCTGCCTCGGCACGCGCCTGCAGATGACGTGGCTCGATGAGCAGTCGCCGTCGGCGCTCCGCCCCGGCATCCGTCCACGCACCACCCTCACCCCGACGCTCGTGTTCCGCGACGGCGGCGACGTCATCGCGCTGGGCACGCCGGGCGGCGACCAGCAGGAGCAGTGGCAGCTGCCGGTGCTGTTGCGGATGCTCGTGGGCGGGTACGACGGGCAGGCCGCCGTCGACGCGCCGACGCTGCACACGACGGCGCTCATCGACTCGTTCTGGCCGCGCACGTGGGACCCGGCGGGCGTCATCGTCGAGGACCGCCTCGGAGATGAGCTCATCACGGGTCTCGAGCGTCGCGGACACGCGGTCACGCGCGCCGGCCACTGGTCGCTCGGCCGGGTCAGCGCCGTGGGGCGGGATGCCGCGACCGGCATGCTCTGGGCGGCGGCGAACCCCCGCGGCATGCAGGGCTACGCGGCGGGTCGCTGACCGCGCATCCACTCCGCGACCAGCGGCGCGAGCCCCGCGCCGACCTCGTCGGGGGGTCGCCTGCGTCCCTTCACCTCGAAGGAATGACCGGCGCCCTCGACCCACGCGATGCGGGCGTCGCGGCACCCGGCGACGGCCTCGACGAGCTGCTCCTGCGGGTCGATGAAGGGGTCGTTCGTGCCCTCGACGAAGAGCTGCGGCGGCGCGACGTCGGGCAGGTGCGCCGTGCGCGCCTTCGACGGGTCACCGGGCGGATGCAGCGGATAGCCGAGGTACACCAGCCCCACCGCGGCGATGCGGCCCTCGGCTGCGGCCATCGACGCCATCCGCCCGCCGTAGGACTTGCCCGACGCCCACACCGGGAGCCCTGCGGCCCGCTCGATGAGCCACGCGTGCACCGCCGCCCACGTCTCGATCGCGTGGGCGGCCGGGCCCGGCATCCGTCGCCCGGCCGTCACGTACGGGAACTCGAACCTCAGCGTCGCCACGCCCTCGGCGCGCAGGGCTGAGGCGAAGCCCGTGAGGAAAGGATGCGCGTGCCCCGCGCCCGCGCCGTGGGCGATCGCCATCGCGCTCCACGCGTCGTCGGGCCGTCCGTAGGCAGCCGACACGTCGACCGTGCCCGACGGCAGGGCCACCGCGATGTGGTGCGCGGTGTCGACGACCACGGTCAGTCCTCGGTGCGACGCGGCGTCTCGGATCGGGGCTCGGCGTCGGCGGCATCCGTCTCAGGAGTGACCCGCTCACCGTACTGGGGTGGCGGGTCGGCATCGGCGGGCCCGGGCGTCACGCGCTCACCGTACTGCGGCGGCTGATCCGCATCGGCGGCGGGTTCAGGATCGGGCGCGCGGACGGCCGGCTCGGCGGCCTGGGGTCCCATCACCTGACGGGCGCGGGTCACGCTCGAGGATCCGACGGTGATCTCGTAGTGGTCCGCGACGACCTGCATCACCGAGGCGTAGTCACGGCGACGGCGCACGATCGAGTACGTCACGATGCTCAGCAGCATGCCCAGGGCGATACCCACGAACAGCACGCCCACGAAGGCTTGGATCGGGACCGCCGGCGACCCGATGACGAGGATCGCCGAGAACAGAAGCCCGAGCAGCACGCCGTTGATGGCGCCGGAACGTGCGGCCGCGGCGTAGCCGAGGCGACCCGTGATGCGCTCGATCGACCGCAGGCCCTGACCCACGATCGCGATGTCGCGCGCGGGGACGTCGGCGGCGATGAGGCTCGACACGGCCTTCTGGGCACGCTCGTATGTCGGGAAGCTCGCGACCGTCTGGCCGACGTCGTCGGGACCCTGCGGGAAGCGACCGCCCATCATGCTCATCTCCCCATCCTCCCACGCAGGCAGGGCTACGCTGGGACGTGTGAGCACGCAGAGGGTCTTCGTCGCGCGCCTGACCGGGTGCTCGGTCTTCGACCCCGTCGGAGACCGGCTCGGCAAGGTGCGCGACGTCGTCGTCATCTATCGCAAGGACGATCCGCCCCGCGTGATCGGCCTGATCGTCGAGATCCCCGGGCGCCGCCATGTGTTCGTCTCGATCGGCCGCGTCACTTCGATCGCCACGGGCCAGGTCATCACGACCGGGCTCATCAACGTGCGACGGTTCCAGCAGCGCGGCGGCGAGGTGCGCGTGATGGCCGAGATGCTCGGCCGCCGGGTGACACTCGCCGACGGCTCGGGCGACGCCGTGATCGAAGACGTCGCGATCGAACGCAACCGCCTCGGCGAGTGGGACGTCGGCCAGCTCTTCCTGCGTCGCCCGCGCACCAGCGCGTCGCCGTTCGCGAAGGGGTCGACGACGTTCGCGTCGTGGTCCGACGTGCGCGAGAAGCAGGCGCCGGGCGAGGCGCAGTCCGCCGAGCAGCTCGTGGCGACCTACTCCGACCTGCGACCGGCCGACCTCGCCAACACGCTGCTCGACCTGCCCGAGGAGCGCCTCATCGACGTCGTCGAAGAGCTCTCGGACGCCCGACTCGCCGACGCCCTCGAAGAGATGCCCGAAGAGGAGCAGGTCCACATCCTCGAGGCGCTGGGCGACGAGCGCGCGGCAGACATCCTCGACGCCATGGAGCCCGACGACGCCGCCGACCTGCTCGGGCAGCTGCCCGAGCAGCGCTCGGAAGAGCTGCTCGAGCTCATGGAGCCCGAAGAGGCCGAAGACGTGCGCGCGCTCCTGAAGTATCTCCCCGACACCGCCGGCGGGCTCATGACGAGCGAGCCCATCGTGCTGTCGGCCGAGGCCACCGTGGCCGAGGCGCTCGCGCTCATCCGCCGCCACGAGCTTCATCCCGCACTCGCGGCCGCCGTCTTCGTGACACTGCCGCCGTACGAGACGCCGACGGGGCGCCTGCTGGGCACCGTGCACTTCCAGCGCATGCTGCGGTATCCCCCGCACGAGCGCCTCGGCGCCATCATCGACGACTCGCTCGAGCCCGTTCCCGCCACGGCTTCGGCGGCCGAAGTCGCGCGCATGCTCGCGAGCTACAACCTCGTCTCGGTGCCGGTGGTCGATCAGGCCCGCCGCCTGGTCGGCGCGATCAGCATCGACGACGTGCTGGACTACCTTCTGCCCGACGACTGGCGCTCCCACGACGACCACCGCACGGCCGAGCCCGTCGCGGTCACCACCTCGGCGATCCGGAGGAGGCGCTGATGGCCAAGCATTCCCGCCAGATCTCGCTGGATGCCCCCCGAGGCCGCGGGGGGATGCTCCAGCGCAGCGCCCCCCAGCCGTCACGCGACCGTTTCGGCCGGTTCTCGGAGTCCTTCGCGCGCGCCATGGGCACGTCGGGATTCCTCATCGGCATGACGGCCTTCGTCATCCTGTGGCTGTGCTGGAACATCTTCATGCCGGTCGAGCTCCAATTCGACCCGGCTGCGACCAACTTCACACTTCTGACCCTCATCCTGTCGCTGCAGGCGTCGTATGCCGCGCCGCTCATCCTCCTGGCGCAGAACCGCCAGGACGACCGCGACCGCGTGCAGATCGAACAGGACCGTCAGCGCGCCGAACGCAACCTCGCCGACACCGAGTACCTCGCCCGCGAGGTCGTCGCGCTGCGCATGGCGATCGTCGACAACACCCGCGAGGTGCTCACGCGCGATGTGCTGCGCACCGAGCTGCGCACCATGCTGGACCGGCTCGACGCCCGCGCAGAAGAAGAAGGCGCCACGTCGTGACCGGGGCCGATGCCGTCCGCCAGGCGGTCTCGGCTGTCATCGACCCCGAGCTGCGCCGTCCCCTCGGCGAGCTCGACATGGTGCGCGACATCGACGTGGTCGACGGCGTCGCCCGGGTGGGCATCGCGCTGACGATCGTGGGATGCCCGGCGGCGGAGCGCATCTCGTCCGAGGTGCGCGCGGCCGCGGCATCCGTCGCCGGTGTGACGGAGGTCGCGCTCGACGTGGGTGTGATGTCGCCGGCCGAACGCGCGGCGCTCACCGAGCGCCTGCGCGGCGGACGCGCCGCGCGCGAGATGCCGTTCGGTCCCGACAGCCTCACGCGTGTGATCGCCGTCACGAGCGGAAAGGGCGGCGTCGGGAAGTCGACCGTCACCGCGAACCTCGCCGTCGCCCTCGCCGAGAGAGGCCTCGCGGTCGGTCTGATCGACGCCGACGTGCACGGCTTCTCGATCCCGGGTCTGCTGGGGCTCGTCGGCGCCGACGGCTCGGTGCCGCAGCCGACCCGCATCGACGACCTCATGCTGCCGCCGGTCGCATACGGCGTGAAAGTGATCTCGATCGGGATGTTCCTCAGGCGCAGCGCAACGGACGGACCGCTCGGTGCCGTGGCGTGGCGCGGGCCGATGCTGCACCGCACGGTGCAGCAGTTCCTCACCGACGTCTACTTCGGCGATCTCGACGTGCTGCTGCTGGACATGCCGCCCGGAACCGGCGACGTGGCCATCTCGGTGGGCCAGTTCCTCCCCCATGCCGACGTGATCGTGGTCACGACGCCCCAGTCCGCCGCCTCCGACGTCGCCGTGCGCAGCGGACTCGTCGCGCGCCAGACCGGTCAGCGCGTCATCGGCGTCGTGGAGAACATGGCTCCGATGACCCTGCCCGACGGGTCGTCCCTCGCGCTCTTCGGCGAGGGGGGCGGTGCGGATGTCGCCGCCGCCCTGTCGACCGACGAGCACGAGGTGCCGCTGCTGGTCTCGGTGCCGCTCAGCACCACGCTGCGCACGGGCGGTGACACGGGAGCGCCGGTGGTGGTGTCCGATCCTTCCGACGCCGCGTCGGTCGCCATCCAGACGCTGGCGGCGGGCATCGCGTCACGTCCGCGCGGCCTCGGGGGTCGCGCGCTGCCGTTCCGCCCGGCGTGACCTGCGCCGGGGTCAGGTCGCCTCGTTGTCGTACGGCGGCGTCGCGTCGGCCTGGAAGGGCGTGGGGGCCGCCGTGACCGGAGCGGTCGCCACGAGCGGGGTCGCGGGCTTCATGCGGGTCGGCGCGACGGGGGCATCATCGAGGAGCGCTTCGCGGATGATGCGACGCGGGTCGTACTGCCGCGGGTCGAGGGTCTTCCAGTCGACGTCGGAGAAATCCTCGCCCATCTCGTCCTTCACCCGCGTGCGCGCGTCCGTCACCCAGTCACGGGCGCGACGGGTGAAGGTCGCAAGACTCTCGGCGTACCGGGGCAGCCGCTCCGGTCCGATCACGAACGCGGCGATGAGGCCGATCAGCAGCAGCTTCTCGATCGTCAACCCGAAGAACATGTGAGCAAGGTTACCGCCGCGCCTGAGCGTCGGGCGCCGGAGCCGGCCGTAGGCTGAGGGCGGAGGCTGGGACCATGGGCGAACACGACGCGAATCAGCGATTCGCCGCGGAGGCGACGGTCGAACCCGACCACATCGCACGGGCGAGGGCGCATGCGCTCGAACTGGGTGCGTCGCCGATCAGCGCCGCGGTCGGCGCGCAGTGCGCGGTCATCGCCGCGGTCTCGCAGGCGCTGAACATCGTCGAGATCGGAACGGGCGGCGGCGTCTCGGGTCTCTGGCTGCTGCACGGCTCGCCCCGCGCCACCCTCACCACGATCGACAACGAGCCCGAGCACCTCAGCGCGGCACGCCAGGCGTTCGCCGACGCGCGCGTGCCCGCTGCCCGCGCGCGGTTCATCACCGGACGCGCCGGCGATGTGCTCCCCCGCATGAACGAGGCCTCCTACGACATCGTGCTCGTCGATGCCGACCCCGAAGGCGTCATCGAGTACGTCGAACACGGACTGCGGCTCGTCCGCGCCGGTGGCACGGTGCTCGTGCCCCGTGTCCTCGGCGGCGGCGCCGTGGCCGACCCCGTGCGGCGCGACCCGATCACCAGCGCCTACCGTTCGCTGATCCACGAGACCCAGGCCTCGCCGGCCGTCATCGGCGCACTGTCGATCGTCGGCGAAGGCCTCCTGCAGCTCACAACCGTCGCGGCCGACTAGACGATCCGCCCGGCGACAGAAGAACGGCCGGTCCTGGGACCGGCCGTTCTTCTGTCGAGGGAGTCACGCCGGGGCGACGACTCCGCCCAGCACGTCGTATAGCTCCTTGGCCTCGGCGTCGTTGACCGAGACGACGAGGCGTCCCCCACCCTCGAGCGGTACCCGCACGATGATCAGTCGGCCCTCTTTCACGGCCTCCATCGGCCCGTCTCCGGTTCTCGGCTTCATGGCTGCCATAACGGCTCCTTTTCGTCAGCGTCTGCCTGATAGTTTACCGAACGCTCCGGACTCGGGCTTCCGCACACGACGGAGTGCGTCAGGGGATCTGCCAGAACGTGTTCGCGAGGGCATACATGTTGTGGATCCACCACCACTGCCCGACCAGGCACGCGCCGAGCACACCCCCGCGCCACCAGGTCGAACGCGGTGCCGCGACGGCGCCCCACAGGGGCGAGACCGGCAGCAGCAGCCGGAAGATGCTGGACTGCGGGAAGAACACGAGCAGCAGGTAGATCAGGTAGCTGGCAGACCACAGCCGCAGCTCGACCCCGAGTCGCTTCACATGCGGCTCGAACAGCAGCACCGCGGCGAGGCTGACTACCAGCACGCCCAGCGCCACGTAGCCCGCTGTTGCCCCCAGACCCCACTGACCGAACCAGAACGCGGCCGCCTGCACGAAGCCCTCGAACGGCACGAACGCAACCGTCGCCTCGCCGATCCAATTGCGACGCCACGCGAGTTCGGTCGCGAGATAGGCACCCGGGTCGCCCGTGACCAGCGCCGCGATGAGCTGCCACGAGAACCCGACCGCGACCGCGAGTACCCCCGCAGCGACGATGTGGACGATCTGCCGCACGGGCAGCGGCTCGGTGCGTCGCGTGACCCATCGATGGATGCCGTGAAACCCGAGGAACAGCGCGAAGGCGAGCACACCGGGCCTCGTGTATCCCATGAGCGGAATGAGGAGGTACAGCCAGGCATACCGCCGCTGCATGACCGACCACAGCGACACGAAGAGGAACAGCAGGAAGAGCGACTCGGCGTAGCCGATCTGGAAGAGCGCCGCCAGCGGCCCGGACGCGAAGAACAGCACCGCCCAGAGCGCCGCTCCGTCGCCGATGCGCGTGCGCAGCATCCGGTGCAGCACGAGGCACGACAGGTAGCCGGCCACCAGCGAGATGAGCACGGCACCCGCGCCCCACGAGCCCAGCGGCAGCCCGATCGCCTGGGCGAGATAGGCGTAGACCGGCATGAACGCCCACTGGTTCTCGGCGACCTGACCCGATTCGGTGAGCGGCAGCACCGCCGGATACCCGTGCACCGCGACGTACCAGTACCACTGGGCGTCCCAGCCGAGGGCGAAACCGCCCAGCGACGGGTTCTCGCCGTACCGCGACGACGGACCCGATGCAGCCGCTGCGAGGGCGAAGAACCCGGTCGTGGCGAGCCGGGACAGCACGTACAGGATGCCGATCCGCGCGGCGACGGGCAGCTTTCGCATGCCGGTCGCGCTCGGGGCCGGACCAGCCGGCCTCAGCTCAGCCACGCACGCAGGCCCCGCTCGACCTCGATGATGTGCGCGAGGGGCACGCGCTCCTCGTCGTGGTGCGCGAGGTGGGGATCGCCGGGCCCGTAGTTGACGGCGGGAACGCCCATCGCCGAGAAGCGCGCCACGTCGGTCCACCCGTACTTGGGGCGCGGTTCTCCGCCGACGGCCGACAGGAACTCCTGCGCGAGCGGTGCGTCCAGACCCGGTCGGGCGCCCTCGGCGAGATCGACCACGTCGACGTCGAAGCCCTCGAACACGTCTCGCACGTGCCGCTCCGCTTCGGCGGCGTCGCGGCTCGGCGCGAAGCGGTAGTTCACCTCGACCTCGCACAGGTCGGGGATCACGTTGCCGGCCACTCCCCCGTCGATGCGGACGGCGTTCATGCCCTCGCGGTACTCGAGGCCGTCGACCATGATCTCGCGCGGCCGGTACTCGGCCAGACGGGCCAGCACCGGCGCCGCCTTGTGGATCGCATTCTCACCGATCCACGAGCGGGCGCTGTGCGCGCGCACGCCGTGCGTGCGCACGATGGCGCGCAGGTTGCCGTTGCAGCCGCCCTCCACCAGCGCGTTGGACGGCTCGCCGAGGATCGCGAAGTCGGCTTCGAAGAGATCGGGTCGGGATGCCGCGAGCCTGGTCAGACCGTTGAGGTCGGCATCCACTTCTTCATGGTCGTACCACATCCACGTGATGTCGACGCGGGGATCGGAGAGGTCGTGCGCGAGCTTGAGCTGCACCGCGACGCCGGCCTTCATGTCGACCGTTCCGCGACCCCACAGGAACGGCTCGCCGTCGATCGCGATCTCGCGGGTGGGCACATTGGCGTTGATGGGCACCGTGTCGATGTGACCGGCGATCGCCACGCGCTGCGCCCGGCCGAGGTTCGTGCGTGCGACGATCGTGTCGCCGTGCCGCGTGACCTCGAGGTGCGAGAGCGCCGAGACGGCGTCGAAGATCGCGTCGGCGAGCGGCGTCTCGTCGCCGGACACGCTCGGGATGTCGCAGATCGTGCGCGTGAGGTCGAGCGAGGTGGCGGTGAGGTCGAGCGTGGGCATGCCCCGAGTCTATCGACGGGCCTCGGCCCGCTACCGTGGAGTCATGAGCGACGAGCGATGGATCTGGGGCATCGGCCTCGCGACGACGGCGGGCGACGGCACGGTGCTGGACACGTGGTTCCCCTCGCCAGCGACGGGGCGCATCCCCCTCGGCTACGACCCCGCGATCCCGCCCGACGACCTCGACCGTCTCGCCGTCGCCGACACCCGCCGCGCGGTGTCGGTCGAGGTCGTCGCCGTCGAGATCGACCTGGATGCCGCACCCAGCTCGACCTCCGACGCCTACCTGCGTCTGCACGCGCTCTCCCACCGCCTCGTCGCCCCGAACGGCGTGAATCTCGACGGCGTCTTCGGCCACCTGCCCAACGTCGCGTGGACGAACGCGGGGCCCATGCATCCCGATGACGTCACCCGTCTGCGCCCCTTCCTGCTGCGCGACGGCATCCAGGTGCAGGGGCTCGACAAGTTCCCGCGCCTGCTGGACTACGTCACGCCGCCGGGTGTGCGCATCGCCGATGCGAGCCGGGTGCGCCTCGGCGCGCATCTGAGCCCGGGCACCACGGTCATGCACGAAGGCTTCGTCAACTTCAATGCCGGCACGCTCGGCGCCTCGATGGTCGAGGGCCGCATCTCGCAGGGCGTCGTGGTCGGCGACGGCAGCGACATCGGCGGAGGCGCCTCGATCATGGGCACGCTGTCGGGCGGGGGCTCTCACCGCGTCTCGATCGGCGCGCGCACGCTGCTCGGCGCGAACGCCGGCATCGGCATCTCGCTCGGTGACGACTGCGTCGTCGAGGCCGGACTGTACGTCACGGCCGGATCCAAGATCGTGCTCGCCGACGAAGCGCCCCGGGCCGACGGCTCGCGCGTGTCGGTCAAGGGGGCCGAGCTGTCGGGCAGGGACGGACTGCTCTTCCGGCGCAACTCGCTGTCGGGCGCGATCGAGGTCGTCCGGCGTTCCGGCGTGGGCGTCACACTCAACGAGGCCCTGCACGCCTAGGCTCGGGCCATGACGAAGCGGCTTGCGAAGAAGACCTACGAGCACGAGCTCCGGCGCCTCCAGGCGCAGCTCGTGGACATGCAGGCCTGGGTGCAGGCGTCCGGCGCACGCATCGTGGTGATCTTCGAGGGCCGGGATGCCGCGGGCAAGGGCTCGACGATCAAGCGCATCACCGAATACCTGAACCCCCGGATCACACGCATCGCCGCCCTCCCCACGCCCACCGAGCGCGAGAAGTCGCAGTGGTACTACCAGCGCTACATCAAGGAGCTCCCCGCGGCCGGCGAGATCGTCCTGATGGACCGCTCCTGGTACAACCGGGCCGGTGTCGAGCACGTGATGGGCTACTGCACGAACGCCGAGTACCACCGGTTCCTGCACCAGACGCCGATCTTCGAGCGGATGCTGGTCGAGGACGGCATCATCTTGCTGAAGTACTGGTTCAGCGTGTCGGACATCGAGCAGGAGAAGCGCTTCGTCTCACGCAACGACGACCCGATGCGGCGCTGGAAGCTGAGTCCCAACGACGTGCTGTCGATCACGAAATGGGAGGACTACTCCCGCGCCAAGGACACCATGATCGTGCACACCGACATCCCCGAGGCGCGGTGGTTCGAAGTCGACAACGAGGACAAGCGCCGCGGACGCATCAACATGATCGCCCACCTGCTGTCCCGGATCCCGTACGACCTCGTCGAGCGCGAGCCGATCGAGATCCCCGAGCGGCCGGCATCCGGAGGCTACGAGCGCCCGCCCCGGGGCGACGACGCGACGGTGCCGGACCACGCCGCGACGCTCTGACCCGTCAGCGGGCGCCGGGGTAGTCGCGCTCGGGCGAGCCGGTGTACAGCTGCTGGGGACGCCCGATCTTGGTCTGCGGGTCGAGCTGCATCTCGCGCCAGTGCGCGAGCCAGCCGGGCAGGCGGCCGATCGCGAACAGCACCGTGAACATGCGCGTGGGGAAACCCATCGCCTTGTAGATGACTCCGGTGTAGAAGTCGACGTTGGGGTACAGACGACGCTCCTTGAAGTAGTCGTCGTTGAGGGCGATCTCCTCGAGTTCCTTCGCGAGGTCGAGCAGCGGATCGTGCACGCCGAGCTCGCGCAGGACCTCGTCGGCGGATTCCTTGACGAGTTTCGCGCGCGGGTCGTAGTTCTTGTAGACGCGATGCCCGAAGCCCATGAGCTTCACGCCGTCTTCCTTGTTCTTCACGCGCTCGACGAAGCGCTGCACGCTCTCGCCCGAGTCGCGGATGCGCGCGAGCATGTCGAGCACGGCTTCGTTGGCACCGCCGTGCAACGGGCCGTAGAGGGCGTTGATGCCGGCCGAGATCGACGAGAACTGGTTGGCGCCGGTGGAGCCGACCAGACGCACGGTGGACGTCGACGCGTTCTGCTCGTGGTCTTCGTGGAGGATCAGCAGGCGCTCGAGCGCGCGCGACATGACGGGGTTCACCTCGTAGAGCTCGGACAGGACGCCGAAGTTCAGCTTGAGGAAGTTGTCGACGAACCCCAGCGAGTTGTCGGGGTACAGGAATGCCTGGCCGATGCTCTTCTTGTGCGCATAGGCAGCGATCACGGGCAGCTTCGCGAGCATGCGGATCGTGTTGAGCTCGACGTGCTCGGGATTGTTCGGGTCGGACTGGTTCTCGTAGTACGTCGACAGTGCCGACACCGCCGACGAGAGCACCGACATCGGGTGCGCGGTGTGCGGCAGCGCGGTGAAGAAGCGCTTGAGGTCTTCGTGGAGCAGCGTGTGACGGCGGATGCGCTCGTCGAACGCGCCCAGCTCGTCGGACGTCGGGAGCTCGCCGTAGAGCAGGAGCCAGGCGATCTCGAGGTAGCTGCTGTTCTTCGCGAGCTGCTCGATCGGGTAGCCGCGGTAGCGCAGGATGCCCTTGTCGCCGTCGATGAAGGTGATCGCCGACTTGGTGGCCGAGGTGTTGACGAAGCCGTAATCGAGCGCCGTATGACCCGTCTGGCGGGTGAGCGTCGAGACGTCGATGCTCGGTGTGCCGTCGGTGCCCCTCAGGAGCGGGAACTCGGCGACTCTGTCGCCGACGGTGAGGATGGCCTTGTCCTGCTGGGTGCTCGCGTCGGTCACGCCGCCTCCTCGCGCTTCTGGGTCTGCGGGGGTGTGTCGCCTGGACTGCGGAGAGCTGTGGCCCGTTCCGCGTGCCGGCTCGGAGGCAAGGGTGTGCGATGCCGCCGTTTCTACAGCCTAACGGGCCGCGGGCGCACCTTCGGACACCGCCAAAGGTCGGCGGAATCGTATGGAGGATTCCTCCGGTGCGGGGTCAGATGCCGCGAAGCCGCGATGCCGCAGCCCGGATCCGCTCATCGGTGGCCGTCAGCGACACCCGTACGTGCTGAGGGTGATGGGCGCCGTAGAACACTCCGGGACCGGCCAGGATGCCGACCTCGGCGAGTCGGGCCATGCTCTCCCACGTGTCGCGCCCCTCGGTCACCCACAGGTACAGCCCCGCCTCGCTGCTATCGATGCGGAACCCGGCGGACTCGAGAGCCGGCTTGAGTACGTCGCGCCGAGCGCGGTACAGCTCCTTCTGCCGCGACACGTGCGCGTCGTCGGCCAGCGCTGCCGTCATCGCGCGCTGCACGGGGGCCGGGAGCATGAGGCCGAGGTGCTTGCGGCCCGTGAGCAGGCGATCGACGAGCACCCGGTCTCCGGCGAGGAAGGCCGCCCGGTATCCAGCCAGATTCGACTGCTTGCTGAGCGAGTACACCGACAGGATGCCGCTCAGGTCGCCGTCCGTCACGCGGCCATCGAGCACCGACGGGATCGGCTCGACGTCCCACGGGGCGTCCCAGCCGAGCTCGGCGTAGCACTCGTCGGAGGCGACGACGGCGCCGAGCCGCCGAGCCCGCACGACGGCGTCGCGCAGGGCCGCGGCATCCAGAACCCGCCCGTCGGGGTTGCCGGGAGAATTGAGCCACACGAGCTTCGTCGCCTCGGGCCAGTCGGCCGGGTCGTCGGAGGCGACGGGCGTGGCACCGACGAGACGGGCCCCCACCTCGTACGTCGGGTACGCGGCGCGCGGGTGCACGACGACGTCTCCGGGCCCGAGGTCGAGCAGCAGCGGCAGCAGCGCAACGAGTTCCTTCGAACCCACCGTCGGGAGCACCTGGTCGGGCGTCAGCCCGGTCACTCCGCGACGACGCGCGTACCAATCGACGATCGCCCCGCGCAGATCGGCGGTGCCCATCGTCTGGGGATACGCGTGCGCGTCGGTCGCGGCGGCCAGAGCCTGGGCGACGACCGGCGGCGTCGGGTCGACAGGAGAGCCGATCGACAGATCGACGATGCCGTCGGGGTGCGCGCGGGCTCGCTCGGCGAACGGGGCGACGGCATCCCAGGGATAGTCGGCGAGGTCGCTGACCCCCACGATCAGTGCTCCTGCGGCGGCAGGACGGAGATGACGGGGTGATCCTTGTGGATGACACCGACCTTGGCGGCACCACCGGGCGAACCGATGTCGTCGAAGAACTCGACGTTCGCCTTGTAGTAGTCCTGCCACTCGTCGGGCAGGTCGTCTTCGTAGTAGATCGCCTCGACCGGACACACCGGCTCGCACGCACCGCAGTCGACGCACTCGTCGGGGTGGATGTAAAGGCTGCGGTCGCCTTCGTAGATGCAGTCGACCGGGCACTCGTCGATGCAGGCGCGGTCTTTCACATCCACGCAGGGCAGGGCGATCACGTACGTCACGGAGACAGTCTAATTCGCTTCACGGGGGTGCTCGGCCTGCACGGCGAGTCGGCCCGGCCACACGACGACCACGGCGATGAGGACCGGAAGGGCGATGGTCCAGATGGAGCCGAGGTCGGACTCGGGGACGATGACGGATCCGCCGGGTCCCCGACCCGAGAAGACGAAGGTCGCGACCATCATGCCCATGCCCGTCGCCAGCGCCGACCAGCGGTCCCCGGTGAGCAGACGCACCGCGGCGAGCAGGGCTGCGCAGCCCAGGATGCCGAGGGCGAGCCCCAGCGGGATGCCCACCACCACGTACGCGTGGGCGATCGTACCGGCCAGGCCGTAGACGGCGCCCACGATCAGGGCGACCACCCAGGTACCGGCACGCGACCACGAGAATCCCACGTGACCACTCTATGCGCGCGGGCTACACCGCCCAGCCCCACAGGCGCAGGAGCGCGGCGACGACCGCCGCGGCCACGACGACGACGAGGAACGGTGCGCGCAGGAGCAGCAGACCCGCCGCGACGAGCACCGCGGGGATGCGCGCGTCGGCCACCACCGCCTGCCCCGCGCCGAACGTCTGAACCGCGACGAGCGCGGCCAGAAGGGCGACGGTCAGCAGGTCGGCGATCCGCGCCGGGCGCGGCGCCTCGAGCCACCGCGGAGGGATGAGGTAGCCGATCGTCTTGAGCGCGACGCAGACGATCGCTGCGAGGAGGACGGCGGTCCAGAGGGTCACGGCAGACCCCCGCGCTCGGGCACGTCGTCAGGCTCGCCCGTGACGGACCTCGGGCCCGCCCCGGTCCCTGACCCCGCCCCGGTCCCTGAGCCCGCACCGGTTCCTGAGCCTGTCGAAGGGTCCAGCCAGTTGAACCAGCCGATCACGACCGCCACGACCGCCGCGATCAGCACGGGGAGCCCTGCCATCAGCACCGGAGTGAGCATCGTCGCCACGACCGCGGCGGCGACGCCGACGACGATCGGCTGCCGGCGCTTGAGCCGCGGCCACAGCAGCGCGAGGAACGCGGCGGCGGCCGCGGCATCCAGCCCATAGGCGTTCGGATCGAAGCCGACACCTCCCGGCGCGCTGAGCCGGTCGGCCCCGAACGCGCCCAGGAACGTCGAGATGTTCCAGCCGACGTAGATGCCGATGCCCGTCACCCAGAACCCGAGGGTGCGAGCATGCGCGGTCCTCTGCGCCAGCGAGACGGCAGTGGACTCGTCGATCGTGAACTGCGCGGCGGCGGCACGTCTCCAGAATCCGGAGCCGATGACCGGCGACATCCGCATGCCGTAGGCGATGTTGCGAACGCCGAGCAGTGACGCGGAGGCGATCGCCGCGGGCGCGGCCGCCAAACCCCCCGAGCCGATCACGCCCACGAAAGCGAACTGCGATCCGCCCGTGAACATCACGAGGCTGAGCACGCACGTCTGCCACACATCGAGCCCGGCGGCGACCGCCAGGGCTCCGAACGACACTCCGTAGGCGCTCGTCGCGAGAGCGACGCCGAGACCTTCGCGCACCGCCCGTCGGGACTCCCCCGGCGCGTGCGCGTCGTCGAAGGCGGGATCGAGCGTCACCGGTCGAGCCTACCGATGCGCTCGCGTCAGGCCCTCGGTCCGGTCGGCCATCCGTGGACCGATCACTGCCAGAGAAAGAGGAACGGCAGGCCTCCCGAAAGAGACCTGCCGTTCACGAGGACACGCGATCAGGCGTTCGCATCCTGACGCTTCAGACGGGATGCCGCGCGACCGCGCTCGGTGGCATCGAGGTTCACCTTGCGGATGCGCACGATCTCGGGAGTCACCTCGACGCATTCGTCGTCGCGGGCGAACTCCAGGCTCTCCTCGAGCGTCAGCAGGCGCGGGGGCGTCATCGACTCGAACGTGTCCGAGGTCGACTGACGCATGTTCGTCAGCTTCTTCTCCTTGGTGATGTTCACGTCCATGTCGTCGGCGCGCGAGTTCTCACCCACCACCATGCCTTCGTAGACCTCCTGCGTCGGCTGCACGAAGAACGACATGCGCTCCTGCAGGCCGATGATCGCGAAGGGGGTCACGACGCCCGTGCGGTCGGCGACGATCGAGCCGTTCTGACGCGTCACGATGTGGCCGGCCCACGGCTCGTAGCCGTGGGAGATCGCGTTGGCGATGCCGGTGCCGCGGGTGGTGGTGAGGAACTCGGTGCGGAAGCCGATGAGGCCGCGCGAGGGGACGATGAACTCCATGCGCACCCAGCCGGTGCCGTGGTTGGTCATGTTGTCCATGCGGCCCTTGCGGGCGGCGAGCAGCTGCGTGATCGCGCCGAGGTACTCCTCGGGGGCGTCGATGGTCAGGTGCTCGAACGGCTCATGCACCTTGCCGTCGACCTTCTTGGTGACCACCTGCGGCTTGCCGACGGTGAGCTCGAAGCCTTCGCGGCGCATGTTCTCGACGAGGATCGCGAGGGCCAGCTCGCCACGGCCCTGCACCTCCCACGCGTCGGGGCGACCGATGTCGACGACCTTGAGCGAGACGTTTCCGATGAGCTCGCGATCGAGGCGGTCCTTCACCATGCGGGCCGTGAGCTTGTGTCCCTTGACCTTGCCGACGAGCGGCGACGTGTTCGTGCCGATCGTCATCGAGATCGCCGGGTCATCGACGGTGATCGCCGGGAGCGGCCGCACGTCGACGGGGTCGGCGATCGTCTCGCCGATCGTGATGTCGGGGAAGCCGGCGATGGCGACGATGTCGCCGGGGCCGGCGTCGTCGGCCGGGTAGCGCTCGAGCGCGCGCGTCTTGAGGAGCTCGGTGATGCGGGCGCTCGAGACGGTGCCGTCGGAGCGCACCCAGGCAACCGTCTGACCCTTCTTCAGCGTGCCGTTGAACACGCGCAGCAGCGCAAGGCGACCGAGGAAGGGGCTCGAGTCGAGGTTCGTGACCCACGCCTGCAGCGGCGCCTCGTCGTCGAACTCGGGAGCGGGGACGTGCTGGAGGATCGCCTCGAAGAGCGGCTCGAGGTCGTCGTTGTCGGGCAGAGCGCCGTTCTCGGGGCGGTTGCGGGATGCCGCGCCCGCGCGACCCGAGGCGTAGACGACCGGCACGTCGAGCAGCGCGTCGACATCGAGGTCGGGCACGTCGTCGACGAGGTCGGACGCGAGCCCGAGCAGCAGGTCGTGCGCTTCTTCTTCGACCTCGGCGATGCGCGCGTCGGGGCGGTCGGTCTTGTTGACCAGGAGGATGACGGGGAGCTTCGCCTCGAGCGCCTTGCGCAACACGAAGCGCGTCTGCGGCAGCGGGCCCTCGCTCGCGTCGACGAGCAGCACGACGCCGTCGACCATCGACAGGCCGCGCTCGACCTCGCCGCCGAAGTCGGCGTGGCCCGGGGTGTCGATGACGTTGATCGTCACGGGGACGTCGGTGTGCAGACCCTTGTACGTGATCGCCGTGTTCTTGGCGAGGATCGTGATGCCCTTCTCACGTTCCAGGTCGTTGGAGTCCATGGCTCGCTCCTCCATGTGCTCGTGCGAGCCGAACGAGCCGGTCTGGCGGAGCATGGCGTCGACGAGCGTCGTCTTGCCGTGGTCGACGTGGGCGACGATGGCGACGTTGCGGAGGTCCGGACGGAGGGCGCGGGCCATGAAGGAGTCCTTGCGAGAGAGGGAAGTGTGAGAAGCGATCCCCGGAATTCGACGGCCTGACGGCCCGATGCCGAGAGGATCGGCGTCCCCAGCCTATCGCAGGCATCCGGGCACAGCCTGAAGGCCCTCCCAGCGGGAGGGCCTTCAGGCGACGACGGCCTATTGCTGCGAGGCCAGCAGCGCGGCGCGCGCCTCGCGGCGCACCCGCTGCTCCTCGGGGTCGGGCACCGGCACCGCCGCGATCAGTCGCTGGGTGTAGGGGTCGGTGGCTCCGCGCAGGATCTGGTCGCGCGTGCCGACCTCCACGAGCTTTCCGTGGTGCATCACGGCGATGCGGTGAGCCAGGATGTCGACGACGGCGAGGTCGTGGCTGATGAACAGGCACGCGAAGTGCAGCTCCTGCTGAAGCTCCTGGAGCAGGTCGAGGAACCTCGCCTGCACCGACACGTCGAGAGCCGAGGTGGGCTCGTCCGCGACGAGGAGCTCGGGGGCGAGCGCGAGCGCGCGCGCGATGCCGACGCGCTGCCGCTGACCGCCCGACAGCTCGTGGGGGAACCTGTTGCGGTACGAGCTCGGGAGCTCGACCTGACTCAGCAGCGACTCGACCCGGCGGTCGAGATCCTTGCCCTTGGCCTCCCCCGCCAGCAGCAGGGGCTCGCCGATCGACTGACCGATCGGCATGCGCGGATTGAGTGAAGACGCGGGGTCCTGGAAGACGATGCCGGTCTTGCGACGGATCGCGAACAGCTCTTTCGGCGTCGCCGAGGTGATGTCGGCGCCGACGGCGGTCAGACGGCCTTCGGCGACCGGAAGGAGTCCGACGGCGGCGCGCCCGAGAGTCGTCTTGCCCGAACCCGACTCGCCGACGAGGCCCATGATCTCCCCGGCGTGGATCGTGAGATCGATGTGCTCCGCCGCGCGGAACGCCGGGATCCTCCCCCGCTTGGGGTAATCGATCGCGACATCCTCGAACGAGAGCACGACGCGGCGCTCGTCGGTTGCCGCGAGCGCCTCGGTGGCCCGCTCGCGGATCTCGGCGATCGCGGACACGCCCGTCGCCACATCGACGGCGGCTTCGTTCGCCTCCTCGATCACGCCGAGACCGAGGTGGGGCACCGCCGCGAGAAGCTGCTTCGTGTAGGGATGCCGGGGGTCGTGGAAGATGTCCGCGACGCTTCCGGCCTCGACGACGACGCCGTTCTTCATGACCATGATGCGGTCCGCGAGGTCGGCGACCACCCCCATGTCGTGGGTGATCAGGATGATCGCCGAGTCGAGTCGCTTGTGGAGGTTGCGCAGCAGGTCGAGGATCTCCGCCTGCACCGTGACGTCCAGCGCCGTGGTGGGCTCGTCGGCGATGAGCAGCAGCGGGTCGCCCGAGATCGACTGGGCGATCATCGCGCGCTGACGCTGTCCGCCCGACAGCTGGTGGGGGTACTTGTTGAACGACTGCGCCGGATCGGGCATCTCGACCATCGTCAGCAGTTCGATCGCCCGCGCTTTGGCGTCGTCCGGCGACAGGGTGCGGTTGTGCGACCGCAGCGACTCCATGATCTGGAAGCCCACCGTGTAGACGGGGTTCAGGGCCGTCATCGGCTCCTGGAAGATCACCGAGATCTGGTTGCCGCGCAGCGAGCGCAGCGTCGCCGGCTCCGCTCCGCGCAGCTCCTGACCCAGCAGCCGGATCGAACCGGTCACGCGGGCGTTGTCGGGCAGCAGGCCCAGCAGCGCCATCGAACTCGTGCTCTTGCCCGAACCCGACTCGCCGACGATCGCGAGCACCTCGCCGCGTCGCACCTCGTAGGTCATGTCGACCGCCGCGGGGTAGAACTCCCCGTCGACCCAGAAGTCCACGCCGAGGCCCTTGACGTCCAGGACGGTCTCGATCTGGTCGTGCCGGGCGTCGGCCGTGCCGGTGTTCTCAGTCATTGGCTCGGTTCCCATCTGCGAAGCTTGAAGTCATGTCTTTCCAGGAGGTTCGTTTCAGCCCGGTGCCCGGCCGGATCCTCGCTGTCGTGACCGTGGCGGTCTGCGCGCTCGGCATCGGCACGCTGGTGTGGACGGATGCGGCATCCGCTCTTCGGTACGGATGGATCCTCGTCCTCGGAGCCGTGCTCGCGTGGGCCCTGTTCTGGCGCCCCGCCCTGGTGATCCAGGAGCACGGCGTCACCGTCGTGAACGTGTTCCGCACCTTCTTCGTGCCGTGGCCGTCGATCCTCGCGGTCGACACGCGATTCGCACTCACCCTGCACACCGTCGGGGGTCGCGTATCGGTCTGGGCCGCCCCCAGTCCCGGCCGGCACCGCACGCTCGGACTCGCAGGCAAGGACTTCGAAGGCGTCGGCGAGACGGCCCGCGGCGCGCACGGGAGCCTTCGCCCGTCGGACGCGCTGTCCACGTCCAGCGGGAGCCTGGCGCAGGTCATCCGCCGGCACTGGGAGGACCTCCGCGACGCTGGCGCGTTCGCGCACGGCGCCGATCCGGATGCCGCGGTCGTCACGTGGCACGGGGCCACGATCGGCGTCACCGCCGCCCTGGCGGCGGCGACGCTGATCGGCGTGCTGCTCTAGGACCGCCACCGTCACCGCTCCGGATCGAGCGGCCCGCGTCGGGTGTCGCCCGGCGTCTCGGGGCGGGGGTCGTGGTAGTTCGTGACGTCGCCCGTGTAGGCGGTCTCGATCCCGACATCCACCGATCGGGCGTCGATGCCGGCCGTCGTGTCGACGACCGTGGGAGCCGGACCGCTGGCGCGCGCAGCACGTGCCATGGCCCGCTCGCTGGGCATCTTCTTCTGGCGCGGGTCGAACGCGTCGCGCAGACCGTCGCCGATGAAGTTGACGCACAGCGTGATGATGATGATGAAGATGCCGGGCCACCAGAACAGCCACGGGCGGGTGGAGAACGCGGCCTGGTTCTCGGAGATGATCTTGCCCAGCGACGTGTCGGGCGACTGCACGCCGAACCCGAGGAAGCTCAGGGTCGATTCGAGCAGGATCGCTCCCGCCATCAGCAGCGTCGCGTTGACCACGATCACGCCGACGGAGTTCGGCAGGATGTGGCGGAAGATGATCCTCCGGTCGCGCGCACCCGACACCCGCGCGGCGTCGACGAACTCGCGTTCGCGCAGGGTGAGGAACTCACCTCGTACGAGTCGGGCCATCGTCGTCCAGGCGAATATTCCGATGACGACGCCCAGCACGGCTGCACCGAGGCTGCCGAACGCGTTTCCGAGCACCGAGCCGATGACGATGAGCGGGATCGTGATGATGATGTCGGTGAAGCGCATCAGCACCGAGTCGGTCGCACCGCGGTAGAAGCCGGCGAGGGCGCCGATCACGACGCCGATGACGGTCGCCACGACACCGGCGATCACCATCACCATGAGCGACTGCTGCGTTCCGCGCATGACGACGGCGAAGATGTCGCGGCCGACCTCGTCCTGGCCGAACGGGTGCGTGCCGACCTGCGGCGGCCAGATGCTGAGCGTCGGCACGCCGTTGTTCAGCTTCGGGGGGATCTGGTCCCACGAGTAGGGCCACCAGCCCGGGATGCGCAGACCCCAGAGGTTCACGCCGACAGACGTGAACGCCATGATCACGATCAGGGCGAGCACGACCATGGAGATCAGCGCCGCGCGGTGCCGGAAGAACCGCTTGCGGACGATCTGGCCCTGACTCAGGCCCTCGGTCTCCTTCTGCTCGATGGAGATCTCTTCGGTCCCGCCGTGGGCGGGATCCGGCTGTGTCGTCGGGGTGCTCATGTCAGCCCACCTTGATTCTCGGGTCCAGGCCCGCGTAGACGAGGTCGGCGATCAGGTTGAACACGACCGCCAGCGTTCCGGTGACGACGAAGAAGGCCATCACGGGGTTCGGGTCTCCGACCGCGAGGGCGTCGACGAAGAGGCGTCCCATGCCGGACCAGCCGAAGACCGTCTCGGTGACCACCGCCCCGCCGACGATCGCACCGACGTCGAAGGCGATGATCGTGGTGATCGGGATCAGCGCGTTGCGGAACGCGTGCCGCATGACGACCGTGCGCTCGGTGAGGCCCTTGGCCCGCGCCGTGCGGATGTAGTCCTGGTTCATGACCTCGAGCAGGCTCGCCCGCGAATAGCGCGTGTAGCTCGCGAACGAGATGAGGATGATGGCGACCGTCGGCAGCAGCAGGTGCGTGTAGAGGTCGATGCCCTGCACCCAGAAGTTGCCGCCGAGCCCGGGGGTCGATGCCCCCACGGTGGCGATCGGACGACCGCGCACGCGATCGGACGCCGCGTACAGCGCCCAGTACGACATGTACTTGTCGAGAGCGATGAAGCCGGCGATGAGCACACCGGCGATGGCCGTCGTGCGCACGACCGGCCAACGGTCGGGAGCGCCCATGAACCAGCCGATCGCACCGCAGACCACGACCGTCGCGAGGGCGTAGACGACGAAGAGGCCTAGCGTCATGCCGCTCAGCAGCGACGTCATCATCGGGTAGTACAGCGCGATCCCGACGGCCGCGATGATGAGCGTCGCGTAGAGGGCCTTGCGGTTGCGCAGACCCACCGAGACGGCCGTGACCCCCACCGCGATGCCGATCGCGAGGAAGGCGTAGACGACGATGCCGATGGTCGGGTCGGCGAACCACTGCGTGACCGAGAGATAGGTCAGGACCGCCGCGGTCGCCGCGGTGCTGACGCCGAAGACGAGGAGGCGTCGCTTCCAGCGGCCGCCGATGAGCGACATCCACAGCAGACCTGCGATGAGCGAGCCCACGATGATCACGGGTATCGCTATCGATGGTTCGGCGAGCCAGTTGTTGATCTGGATCGCGCCGTACTGCTTGAGGAGCACGGCGACCCAGAAGATCGGGAGGGAGAAGAACAGGAACGACAGCAGCGTGACGGTGTAGTCGAAGCCGGTGTACTGGCGCAGGGCCGAGACGATGCCGACGAAGATGCCGAGCACGATCGCGACGACGGTCGCGGTGGTGACGAGGGTCAGCGTCGCGGTGATCGCGTTGCCGAGCTGGGCGTTGACATCCTGACCCTGGATGCTGGTGCCGAAGTCGCCTCGGAAGAGCCCGCCGAGCCACAGGAAGTAGCGCAGCGGCGGGATGACGTCGAGGTTGAGGAGCTTCGTACGCGCCGCGATCAGCGTGTCTTTGTTGGGCGCATTGCCCTCGCGGAGCTCATCGAGCGGATCCTTCGAGTACGCCGTGAGGATGTACATCAAGAAGGTCGCTGCGAAGAGGACGAACACCGACGCCACGAGCCGTCGGAGAATGAATGAAGCCATGTGAGCGGCCTGCCAATCCGTGAGAGCGAGCGCGAGCCGGCAGGCCGTTTCAGGCCGCCCGACCTCGCGCGATCACCGGGGGAAGTCTAACGTGCGGGGTGCAGGCCCAGGTGGACCTGCACCCCGACAGGGTGATTCCCCGACCCGATCCTGCCGGGTCAGGGAATCACCTCAGACGTCAGCCCTCTTCAGCGGGGGCCTCGGTGACCTCCCAGTCCCACGCGTTCCAGAACACGGTGGGAGCGAGGATCGACGACGTGACGTTCGTCACGCGGTCGCTGATGGCGGTGACCTCGGGGAACTGGAAGATCGTGACTCCGTAGAAGTCCGACCACAGTGCCGTGTCGAGCTCGACCTGGAGGTCGATCTTCGCCTGCTCGTCGAACTCGACGTTCAGCTGCTCGATGATGGAGTCGACGGTCTCACTCGTGTAGAAGTTGAGGTTGTTGATTCCACCGGTCTCGAAGGTCGGCAGCGAGTTCGTCACGCCGAGGCTCGTCGACTGCCATCCGAACAGCGAGGCGTCGTACGCACCGGGGGTGCCCAGGAGCCCGCCCCAGTCGGTCGAGCCGCAGTCGGTGACGTTGAAGCCGGCCTGAGCGGCCGATTCCTGGATGAGCGCGAACTCGTTGACACGACGCGGGTTGTTGGACGCGTACAGGATGCAGACCGAGGTGTCGGTGACACCCGACGAGGCGAGCAGCGCCTTCGCGCCCTCGATGTCGACGTCTGCGTAGGCGTCCGACCCGTTGGCCTCGACCGACTCGTCGTAGCCCTCGGCACCCGGGACGAAGATCTGCGAGTTACGCACGATCGCCGAGTCGCCGATGATCGGCTTGATGAGCTCGTCGACGATGCGCTGGCGCGGGATGACCTTCATGAACGCCTCGCGGACCTGCGGGTTCGAGAAGATGTTCTCGGGGTTCTTGCCGCTGTCGAACTGCAGATCGACGTGCTCGTACGTTCCGCCGAGGCTGGTGTCGACGGTGATGCCGTCGATGCCGTCGAGCGCCGTCGTGATGTCGGCGGTCGCCTGCGGCTGGATGATGTCGACTTCACCGTTCTCGAGCGCCTGGACTGCGGCGAGCGGGTCGGGGATGAAGCGGATCGTGATCTCTTCGATGTTCGGCGTGTGGTCACCCGAGTACTCCGGGTTGGCCGTCAGGGTGACGAACTGATCGGCGACGTAGTCGCTGATCATGTACGGGCCGCTGGCCGTGACGAGCTCGAGGTCTTCGGGCATCTCGGTGAAGTTGAAGCCCGAGTTCCAGAAGGACGAGATCGGCGCGAGTGCGGCGGCATCCTCCTCGGCGATCGCGTCGAGGAGCGCCTGCTTGGCCTCTTCGTTGTCTTCGATGTCGAGCGCCTTCTTGGCGACGATGTGGGCGGGCAGCATCTCGCCGATGGTGGCGAAGGTGAGCTCCCAGTCGACGAAGGGCTGGTCATAGGTGATGACGACCGAACGGCCGTCCTCGCCGATCTCGGGCATCTCCGAGACGAGGCCGAGGCCCGACGTGGGCGTGGCGCCCGAGTCGAAGTAGACGACGTCGGTCGGGTACTCGGGGGTGAACTCACCGGTGTCGGGGTCGGTGAACTCCGCCGGGTCGAAGTCGGGGGTGTCGAGCGCACGCGACTCGGCTGCCCAGTAGAGCATGAGGTCGGCGGCGTCGATCGGGGTTCCGTCGGACCAGTTGACGCCCTCGTTGATGGTGTACGAGACGGTCAGCGGGTCTTCGCTGATCAGCTCGTAGCTGCCGAACGAGGTGTTCTGCTCCAGCTCGGGGGTGTTGTTGTAGAAGTTGAAACCGTCGAGCACCAAGTAATTGATGTTGTTGTTCGCGGTGGCGTTGCCGAACGACGTGTTGCCGTTCATCGAGTAGAACGCCTGGTTCCACGCGGCGGTGATCGACGAGCCTTCGACGAGACCGGAGTCGTCGCCTTCGTCGCCACCACCGGCGGCGCAGCCCGAGATGGCCAGGGCGCCGACTGCGGTGATAGCCACCGCGGCCGAGATGCGCTTCATTCTCACTGTTCCTCCTGTGCAAGGGTGATGCGCACGCGCCGGACTGAGCCGGACGGTGCGCGGATGTGAAAACCCTAAGCACGGGGTGTGAGATGGTCAAAACGATGCACGAAAACGTTACAGAGCCTTAACTCGAATGGTCACTCGTGTGTCAACCTGACAACATGACCCTTCCCGAGCCCGCGGATGCCGTCGCGCGTGGTTCCTATGAACGCGCACGACTGCGGTGGGAGATCGGCCTCGTCCTCGCGGTCACCGTCGGTCAGTCCGCTCTGTACTCGGTGCTGTCGCTCGTGCGCGCGCTCCTGCGGCCCACGCCGATCGGCGATCAGCAGACGCAGCTGAACCCCTCCCGGGACGCCGCCGCGTTCTGGGATGTGCTGTACCAGCTGCTGTCGGTGTTCTTCGATCTCGCTCTGGTGGCCCTGGTCGTCTTCCTGCTGTGGGAACCCGGATCCAACGCGCTGCGCCGCATCGGGCTGGACTTCCGCTCCTTCGGTCGCGACACCGGCCGGGCGCTGCTGATCGGGGCGGCCATCGGCATCCCCGGCCTCGCCCTGTACGCCGCCGGTCGCGCGCTCGGGATCACGGTGCAGGTGCAGGCCTCACCGCTGGATGCCGCCTGGTGGACCGTTCCGCTCCTCGTGCTCGCCGCCCTCCGCGCCGGGCTCACCGAGGAGGTCATCTTCCTCGGCTATCTCTTCGACCGGCTGCGCCGCCTCGGCTGGGGCTGGTGGACGATCATCCTGTCGACCGCGGCGCTGCGCGCCGGCTACCACGCCTACCAGGGCTTCGGCGCGATGATCGGGAACTTCGTGATGGGCGTCGTCTTCGGCTGGTGCTACAAGCGCTGGGGTCGGGTGATGCCGCTCGTCATCGCGCACACCCTGATCGACATCGTCGCGTTCGTCGGCTACCCCCTCGCGGTCGCCCTGTGGCCCGGCCTGTTCGGCCCCTCGCCCTCCCCCTAGGCGCCCGGCATCCCACCGCTCGACTTCGCTGAGCCTCCAGCGTGCGGCCGAAAGCGCGGGTGACGCCCACGTTCTCGGCGACCGGGTGGAGGTTCACCGCCTGAGAGGCGAGGCGGCGGGAGGGCTCCTCCCCAGAGGTGTACGGGGCAGGAGTTGTCCGCACGAGATGAGGGGACGACGGCACCGCTGCCGGGCTTGTGCAGAGTGGGCGGATGCTGCGCTCCTCCGCTGTCCCGGTCCCGACCCCGATCGCCCTCACCCGCTCCGCCGACATCGCCCACCCGGAGCGCGCCCTGCGTCGCGCCGAGATCGTCCGGGTGCGCGGGGGCGTGTACGCCGATGCGGGCGAGTGGCAGGCACTCACGCCCTGGAACAGGTACCTCGCACGGATCCACGCGGTGGCGCTCGACCGCCCCGACGCGATCTTCAGCCACGACTCGGCCGCGGCCCTGCACGGCATGCCGGTGTTCGGCGACCCTCTCGTGGTGCATGTTCTCGCGCATCCGAGCACGACCGCCCGCCAGGTCGCCGGCGTGCGCGTGCACAACGGAGACGGAGACCGCGACATCGTGGAAGCAGGCGGAGTCGTCCTGACGGGCGTCGCCGACACCGCCGCATCCCGTGCAACACGCTGAACCTCCATCTGAGCGCCGAGAGCGCGGGTGATCCCCACGCTCTCGGCGGCAGGATGGAGGCTCAGCGCCTGCGGGAGGAGGTCAGGCGAAGGCCTCGATCGGGGGGCAGGCGCAGACGAGGTTGCGGTCTCCGTAGGCCTGGTCGATGCGGCGGACGGGAGGCCAGTACTTCGTGCGCACGAGCGTGTGCACCGGATACACGGCGCGCGACCGCGAGTACGGGTGCTCCCACTCGCCTTCGATGACCGCGGATGCCGTGTGCGGCGCGTTCACGAGCGGGTTGTCGTTCGCGGGCCACTCCCCCGCCGCCACAGCGTCCGCCTCGGCCTTGATCGCGATCATGGCCTCGATGAAGCGGTCGATCTCGGGCAGGTCCTCGGACTCGGTCGGCTCGACCATGAGCGTGCCCGCGACGGGGAAAGACATCGTGGGCGCGTGGAAGCCGTAGTCGATGAGCCGCTTCGCGACGTCGTCGACGGTCACGCCGGTGGCCTCGCGCAGTGGACGCAGGTCGAGGATGCACTCGTGCGCGACGAGTCCGCCCTCACCCGCGTACAGCACCGGGAAGTGGTCCTTCAGCCGCAGGGCGATGTAGTTGGCCGACAGCACGGCGGTGGCCGTGGCATCCCGCAGTCCACGCCCGCCCATCATCCGCACGTACGCCCACGAGATCGGCAGGATGCCCGCCGAGCCCTGAGGAGCAGCCGAGATCGCCCCTCCGTCGAACACGAAGCCGCCGGCGTGATCGGCGCGCTGCGAGAACGGATGCGAGGGGAGGAAGGGCGCGAGGTGCGCCTTGGCCGCCACCGGGCCGACGCCCGGTCCGCCGCCGCCGTGCGGGATCGCGAACGTCTTGTGCAGGTTGAGGTGCGAGACGTCGCCGCCCAGGTCGCCGAAGCGCGCATAGCCGAGGAGCGCGTTGAGGTTCGCGCCGTCGACGTACACCTGGCCGCCCGCGTCGTGCACGGCCTGGGTGATCTCGAGCACATCGTGCTCGTACACGCCGTGCGTCGAGGGGTACGTGATCATCAGCGCCGACAGCGTGTCGGCGTGCGCCGCGATCTTGGCCCGCAGGTCGTCGAGGTCGACGTTGCCGGCCTCGTCGCACGCGACGACGACGACCTTCATGCCGGCGAGCACCGCAGACGCGGCGTTCGTGCCGTGGGCCGACGACGGGATCAGGCAGACCGTGCGCTCGAGGTCGCCGCCTGCACGGTGGTATCCGCGGATCGCCATGAGCCCGGCGAGCTCGCCCTGCGAGCCGGCGTTGGGCTGCAGCGACACGGCGTCGTAGCCCGTCATCTCGGCGAGCCAGGATTCGAGCTGCTCGATGAGCGCGAGGTAGCCGCGGACGTCGGATTCGGGCGCGAACGGGTGCACGCGGGCGAACTCGGGCCACGACACCGCCGCCATCTCGGTGGCCGCGTTGAGCTTCATCGTGCACGAGCCCAGGGGGATCATGCCGCGATCGAGCGCGTAGTCGCGGTCCGCGAGCTGCTTGAGGTACCGCATCATCGCCGTCTCCGAGCGATGGGTGTTGAACACCGGATGCGACAGGTAGCCGTCTTCGCGGAGGAGGGAATCGGCGACGGATGCGAGGGGTGCGGTATCCGCGAAGGGAACCGCCCGCTCGCCCTGGACTCCCCCGCCGACGAACTCGCCCTCGGGCAGGCCGAACGCCCACGCGACGGCGGCGAGGTCGTCGGCGGTCGTCGTCTCGTCCACGGACACGCCGACGGTCGCGTCGTCGGCCAGGAAGAGCTGGTAGCCGCGTTCGCGGGCGCGCTCGACCACGCGGTCTGCGGCACCCGGCACGTTGACGCGCAGGGTGTCGAAGATCGCGTCGAAGGCCAGCGTCAGCCCGTACTCGCGCAGCCGGACGGCGAGCGCCTCGGCCTTGCGTGCGACGTCGGTGGCGATCGCGCGGAGTCCATCCGGGCCGTGATAGACCGCGTACATCGCAGCCATCACGGCCAGCAGCACCTGAGCGGTGCAGATGTTCGACGTCGCCTTCTCCCGGCGGATGTGCTGCTCCCGCGTCTGCAGCGACAGACGGTAGGCGGGGTGACCCTCGGCATCCACCGACACGCCCACGAGGCGACCGGGCAGCTGACGTTCCAGTCCCGACCGCACCGCCATGTAGCCGGCGTGGGGTCCGCCGAAGCCGAGCGGAACACCGAAGCGCTGCGTCGTGCCGACCGCGACATCGGCCCCGAGCGAACCGGGCGAGCGGAGCAGCGTGAGGGCGAGCAAGTCGGCCGCGACGACGACCAGGCCGCCGCGCACCTGGACCGCGCCGATGGCCTCGGTCGGATCCCAGACCCGACCGGAGGCGCCCGGGTACTGGATGAACGCGCCGAAGACGTCGACGTGCTCAGCAACCGGGGACGTCGGAGCCGCGGTGAAGTCCGTCTCGTGCAGCTCGATGCCGAGTGCCTCGGCGCGGTGCGCGAGCAGGGCCTTCGTCTGCGGCAGCGCGTCGGCGTCGACGAGGAAGATGTTCGACCGGGACTTCGAGCCACGGCGCGCGACCAGCATCCCTTCGACGACTGCGGTCGACTCGTCGAGCATCGAGGCGTTGGCCGTGGCGAGTCCGGTGAGGTCGGTGACCATCGTCTGGAAGTTGATCAGCGCCTCGAGGCGCCCCTGCGAGATCTCGGGCTGGTAGGGGGTGTACGCGGTGTACCACGACGGATTCTCGAGCACGTTGCGCGCGATGACCGTCGGGGTGAAGGTGTCGTAGTAGCCGAGCCCGATCATCGGCCGCGCGCTGCGGTTCTGTGACGCGAGCTCGCGCAACTCGGCGAGCGCCTCCGCCTCGGTCGCGGCGGGCGGGATGACGCTCGACGCGGGCTGTGCGACGTGAATGGATGCCGGCACCGCCGTCTGCACGAGTGCATCGAGCGAGTCGTAGCCGAGCGCATCGAGCATGGTGCGCCGGGCCGCGGCATCCGGCCCGATGTGCCGACGCTGGAACCCTTCGACGAGCTCAGGGACCGAGTCGGGCTCAGTGCCCGAGTCGCGCTCAGGGACCGACGAAGTCACTCGTCGCCGCCCGTCAGCGCGACGTACGCGTCGCGGTCCAGCAGACCCTCGACGTCGGTCTCGGTGGCGCGGATCTTGACGAGCCAGCCCGCGCCGAAGGGGTCGGAGTTCACGAGCGAGGGGTCGTCGACGACATCCTGATTCGCTTCGACGACCTCTCCGCTCAGCGGCGCGTAGAGCTCGCCGACCGACTTCGTCGACTCGATCTCGCCGACGACGGTCGCGCCCTCGACGGAGCTGCCCGCATCGGGCAGTTCGACGAAGACCACGTCACCGAGCTTGTCGGCCGCGAAATCGGTGATGCCGACCGTGGCCACATCGCCGTCGAAGGCGATCCACTCGTGCTCGGCGGTGTACTTGAGGCTGGTGAGATCGGTCATTTCGCGTTCCTCTTGTAGAAGGGCAGGGCGGTGACGGTGGCGGGGATGCGGGTTCCGCGCACGTCGATGAACAGGGAGGTGCCGGGTTCGCTCGCGCCGGGCGAGACGAACGCCATGGCGACGGGGTGTCCGAGCGTCGGGCTGAGGGCGCCGCTGGTGATCTCGCCGACGCGCTCGTCGCCGTCGTAGACGCCGTATCCGGCACGCCCGGCGCGCTTGCCGTCGGCGACGAGCCCGACGAGCACCGGCGCGTCGCCGCCGTCGGCACGCTCGAGCGCCTGCTTGCCGACGAAGTCCGGCTTGGATGCCGCGACGACGCGACCCAGACCCGCCTGGGCGGGGACGATGTCGAGCGACAGCTCGTGGCCGTAGAGGGGCATGCCCGCCTCCAGGCGCAGCGTGTCGCGCGCGGCGAGTCCTGCGGGCACGAGCCCGAGCGGCGCCCCCGCGGTCAGCAGGGCGTCCCAGAGTCCCGCGGCGAGGCGGTTCGGCACGAGGAGCTCGTAGCCGTCCTCACCCGTGTACCCCGTGCGCGCGATCAGAAGCGGCTCGCCGCCGAAGGATCCGGCCGACCATGCGTAGTACGCGAGGTCGTCGAGAGCCGGCGCGACATCGGTGATGTCGGCCGTCGCCTGCACGATGGCGCGTGCTGAGGGTCCCTGGACCGCGATGAGCGAGAGCTGGTCGGTGACGTCTTCGATGCGGGCGAGACCCGACACGCCCTCGATGAAGAGGAAGGACGACCCCCCGTCGGGACGCTCGGCGAGGAAGGAAGCCGCGACCGGTGCACGTTGCGCGCGCTCGGCGAAGGCGGCGGCGACGGCGTCGCGGTTGCCGGCGTTGGCTATCACCAGGAACCTGTCCTCGGCGATGCGGTAGACGATGACGTCGTCGACGATGCCGCCGGAATCGGCCAGCACGAGCGAGTACTTCGCCTTGCCGATCTTCATCGGCGAGACGGCGCCGGCGAGCGCGTAGTCGAGGAAACCCGCAGACTCGCTCCCGGTCACGAGGAATTCGGCCATGTGCGAGATGTCGAACAGACCCGCCGCCGCGCGCACGGCGTGGTGCTCGGCGAGGTCGGACGTGTAGCGGACGGGCATCGACCATCCGCCGAAGTCCGTGAAGGACGCACCGAGGGCCTCATGGCGGTCGTGCAGAGCGGTGGTGCGGAGGTCGGACATGAGTTCTCCCGCGTTCGTCGGGCGGTCGCCGGGTGGCGACCGAGGAACTCCCCCTCTGTCATGGGCCTGAGAGCTTCACCGGATGCGCGGCATCCGGTTTTCACCGTCGGCGGATTCGTGAGAATCGCTTTCCAGAGCGGCCGGACGTGGTGCGGTACGCGGACCTGAGAGATTGGCGGGGAGGCTTGCTCCTTCGGTGGATCCGATCGCAGACGGAGACCCGTGGAGTCGAAGGTCACCTGGGTTTCGATACGGCGCTGGCGCGCCTCCTCAACCCGATTTCTCGCTGCGCTCGAAATCGCTCTCCCGCACACGTCATGCGGCCTGTCTTCAGTTACCCGGCCAGCATAGCGGGCGCGTCAGCCGATGCACTCCCCCGACGCCACCGGATCACTCAGCGACGACGCCTGATCGGCGACGGGAGACAGCTCGGCGAGCGTCATCGCGTAGCCGCGCGTGGCATCGTTCTGCGCGCGGGCGAAGACGACGCCCGCCACGGCGCCGTCGTCGGTGAGCAGGGGGCCGCCGGAGTTGCCCGGGCGCACCTCGGACTGCAGCGAGTAGATCTCGCGCGGCGTGAGCTGCGAATCGTAGATGTCGGCGACGGGCACCGTGCCCACCGACAGCACCCCGGCGCCGGTCATCGTGAACGGTCCGCCGAGGGGGTATCCCTGGATGACCGCGGATGTGCCGGCGGGGATCGTGGCCGACAGCGCGAGCGGCGGTGCGTCGAGGTCGTCGACGGCGATGACGGCGAGATCGTCGATCGGATCGAAGTAGACGACGCGCCCTTCGCGGGCGGATCCGCCCGGCAGCTCGACGATCGGCGTGTCGACGCCCGCCACGACGTGCGCATTCGTCACGACGCGGTCGGGGGCCACGACGAAGCCGCTGCCGGTCGAGCTGCGGCCGCACGAATAGGCGGTGCCCGAGACGCGGGCGACGGATGCCGCGGCCTGCTGGAGCTCGGGATCATCCAGCGCGACGGGAGGCTGCGGCGACGCCGTGCCGGGCGCGAGCAGGTCGCCGAGGCTCGGGAGCCCGTCGTCGAGCACCGCGGAGCGCAGCTCGGCGAGCGCGGAGTCGACCACCGGAGGGGTGAGCCGGTCGATCATCTGCACGACGCGAGACGATCCCACCGCCGACGAGATGCCCGGAACGCCGACGGCCGTCACCGCCGGGGCGACCAGGGCGACGGCGAGCGCTGCGATGGTGACGCCGGCCACCCCGCCGAGGAACCGCTCGATGCCGCGCAGCTTGAGCCGGTCGGTGCCGCTGCGCAGAGCCGTGCCGATGAGGGACCCCAGCGTCGCGCCGAGGACGAGCAGCCCGATGACGCTGCCGAGCACCGCGATGCCGCGCCACTCCGGTGACGGCACCCACGCGCTCACGAGCGGGGTGACCCAGAGCGCGGCGAATCCGCCGGCGACGACGCCGGCCAGGGTGCCGATGCTCGCGAAGAATCCGCGCCGGATGCCGCCGACCAGGGCGACGATCAGCACCACGACGATGAGCACGTCGACGACGATCACAGGCGCTCCCTTCCACGGCCAGGGTAGAAGAGCGACCCTGTGAGGGCGCCCGTTTGTGTTCTGGTCGAGATGACAATAAGATGCACTTAGAGTCACCATGACACAAACAACCCTCTCCCCCGGATCATCGCCCGGCATCGCGGTCGACGCGCTCACCCGCGTCGCGGTCTCGACCGTCATCTTCACGCTGCGTCGGCATCGCGGCGCCGACCGCGCCACCCTCGCGCTTCCGCTCGTGCGGCGCACGCGCGACCCGCACGAGGGTCTGTGGGCGCTCCCGGGCGGCTGGCTCGACGATGCGGAGGAGATGGATGCCGCGGCATCCCGCACCCTCGCCGAGACCACCGGCCTCGCGCCGAGCTATCTCGAGCAGCTCTACGCGTTCGGGGCCGTCGACCGGTCGCCGACCCGGGTCGTCTCGATCGTGTACTGGGCGCTCCTGCGCGCCGACGAGGCTTCCACGGGCCTCGCGTCGCCGATCGAGGAGCCGCGCGAGAACGTCGCGTGGTTCGACGCCGCGACGCTCCCCCGACTGGCCTTCGACCACAACGACATCGTCGAGTACGCCCTGTGGCGCCTGCGCAACAAGGTCGGCTACAGCCGCATCGCGCACGGGCTGCTGGCCGACGAGTTCACCCTGGCGGAGCTGCGAGAGGTGTACGAGTCGATCCTCGATCGCCGCCTCGACCCCGCGAACTTCCGTCGGCAGGTCGAGAACTCCGGCACCCTCATCCCCACCGACGGCTTCCGCACCGGCAACCACCGGCCCGCGCGCCTGTACCGCTACAACCGCGAGGTGGAGCTCGCCGATCTCGGCCCGCTCGCCGACCGTGCTTCCTCGTCCCGAAAGAGAAGGCCATGACGACCCTGACCCTGCAGCCCCGCCCGGAGTCTCCCGCCGATCCGTCCGTCGACCACGTCATCCGCGCGATCGTCGCGGGAGACTCGACAGCCGAGACGTGCAACACCGACCTCGCCGAGGGTCCGTGGAACTTCGACATCCGTCCCGGTTACGGCCCCGGCTCGTCGATGGGCGACGTGATCCCGACTGGATCACCGCGCCAGGGCGAGCTGCCGCAGGAGTACCGCGACGCGACCGACGAGGAGCTCGACGCCCGCATCATCGCAGCCAAGGCGACCCTCGGCGACCGGGTGGTGGTGCTGGGTCACTTCTACCAGCGCGAAGAGGTCATCCGCCACGCCGACTACGTGGGCGACTCGTTCCAGCTCGCGAATGCGGCGCTCGAGCATCCCGACGCCGAGGCGATCGTGTTCTGCGGCGTGCACTTCATGGCCGAAACCGCCGATCTGCTGTCGCAGCCGCGTCAGGCCGTCATCCTCCCGAACCTCGCCGCGGGATGCTCGATGGCCGACATGGCCGACATCGACCAGGTCGAGGAGTGCTGGGAGCAGCTCGAAGACGTCTACGGCGACATGGATGCCGTGGATGGCGACGGCCTCGTGCCCGTCATCCCGGTCACGTACATGAACTCCTCCGCCGCGATCAAGGGCTTCGTCGGCCGCCACGGCGGGATCGTGTGCACCTCCTCGAACGCGCAGACCGTGCTGGAGTGGGCCTTCGAGCGCGGGCGCCGCGTGCTCTTCTTCCCCGACCAGCACCTCGGCCGCAACACCGCCAAGGCGATGGGCGTGCCGCTGGAGCAGATGCCGATGTGGAATCCGCGCAAGCCGCTCGGTGGGGCATCCGTCACCGAGATCGAGGACGCGCGGGTCATCCTGTGGCACGGCTTCTGCTCGGTGCACCGCCGTTTCACCGTCGAGCAGATCGAGACCGCCCGCATCGAGCACCTCGGCGTGCGGGTCATCGTGCACCCCGAGTGCCCGATGGCGGTGGTGGATGCCGCCGACGAAGCGGGCTCGACCGACTACATCCGTCGCGCGATCGAGGCCGCGACCGAGCCGACGACGTTCGCGATCGGCACCGAGGTGAACCTGGTGCAGCGCCTCGCGGCCGCGAACCCGCAACACGAGATCTTCTGCCTCGACCCCGTCGTCTGCCCGTGTTCGACGATGTACCGCATCCACCCGGGGTACCTCGCGTGGGTGCTCGAGAGCCTCGTCGCCGGCGCGGTCGTCAACCGCATCACGGTACCCGCCGACGTCGCCGACCCGGCACGCCTCGCCCTCGAGCGGATGCTGGCGGCCAAGCCGCCGGCCGCTCCGGCATCCGGATGGACGAACGCGTCATGACGCTTCGACGGGCTCAGCGACCGCACGCGGTCGTCGTCGGGTCCGGCATCGCCGGGCTCACCGTGGCGCTCCATGCCGTCGAGCGCGGATGCCGGGTGACCCTGGTGACGAAGGACGTGCTCGAGCACGCCAACACCCGATACGCCCAGGGCGGCATCGCGGGCGTCATGTTCGACGACGACAGCGCTGCAGACCACGCCCGCGACACCCTCGTCGCAGGCGCGGGGCTCAGCGACCCCGACGCGGTGCGCGTGCTCGTCGACGAAGGGCCCGCGCGCATCCGCGAGCTCGTGGCGCTCGGCGTCGCCTTCGACCGCGGCGAGGACGGCGCGTACGTCAAGGGTCTCGAAGCCGCGCACTCGTACCCGCGCATCCTCCACTCCGGCGGCGACGCCACCGGGACGGCGATCGAGCGCGCGCTCGTGTCCCGCCTGCGGGCGAGCGCCGTTCGCGTCATCGAGCACGCGTTCCTCCTCGACCTCGTGATCGAGGGCGGACGGGCGACGGGCGTGGACCTGATCGTCGGTGAGACGGTCGACTCGGCCGGGCGCCACGAGCGCGTCGCCGCAGACGCCGTGGTCCTGGCCACCGGCGGCGCCGGAGAGCTCTACGCGCACACGACCAATCCGCCCGTGGCCACCGGCGACGGCATCGCGGCGGCGATGCGCGCCGGGGCTGCCGTCTCCGATCTCGAGTTCGTCCAGTTCCACCCGACGATCATCGGCGCGGGCGACGCATTCCTGGTCTCGGAAGCCGTGCGCGGCGAGGGCGCGACGCTCGTCGACGAGAACGGCCGCCGCTTCGCGTTCGACGCGCACCCCGACGGCGAGCTCGCCCCGCGTGACATCGTCGCGCGGGCCATCGCGCACCAGATGGATCTGCAGGACGGCCGTCCCGTCTTCCTCGACGCCACGGGGCTGCGGGCGACCGAGGCCGAGCGCCGCGAGTTCCTGTCGAGTCGGTTCCCGACGATCGACGCCGCCGTACGCGCACGCGGGCTCGACTGGGCCGTGGCACCGATCCCGGTCACTCCGGCCGCGCATTACGTGATGGGCGGCATCACGACCGACTTGCACGGACGCAGCACGGTTCCCGGCCTCTACGCCGTCGGCGAGGTCGCCCGCACCGGAGTGCACGGCGCCAACCGGCTCGCATCGAACTCGCTGCTCGAAGGCGCGGTGTTCGGCGCGCGCGCCGGCGACGCGATCGCCGAGGACGCGGCATCCGGTCTCTGGCCGACATTCGACGTTCCCGATTCTGCTCCCACCGCTGTGGGCCCCGGGTGGAGGATGACCGGCTCTGCCGCCGCATCCTTCTCGAGAGAGGCACTCCAGCAGATCATGTGGGAGCACGCGGGCCTCGTGCGCGACTCGGCGGGACTGCGCCTCGCAGCGGCCCTGCTGGAAGCATGGCGATCGCAGATGCGGAATCCCCGGACGGAGAGCGACTTCGAGGATGAGAACCTGCTGACCGTCGCGACCGCCCTGGTCGACGCCGCGCACGCGCGGACCGACTCGGTCGGGGCGCACTTCCGTTCCGACCAGGACGCACCGTCGGTCGCGGACGCGATCGCCGGCACCTCCACGATCGATGACGTGCTCGCGGCGAACCCGTATCCCTCGGGATCGATGGTCGCGCGATGGTGGATCGACGACATCCGGCGCGCTTACTCGTCAGGGGCGGTCGCCTGATGCTGACCCGCGCGATCATCGACCGCGTCGTGGGCGCCTCTCTGGAAGAGGACGCCCCCTGGGGTGACATCACGAGCGAAGCGCTGATCCCGGCGTCGGCGACGGCGAGCGCCGAGCTCGTCGCGCGCGAAGCGGGGGTGTTCTCTGGCGGCGAGGTCTTCTCGGCGGCATTCCGGCTCACCGATCCGCGGGTCGAGGTGCAGGTGGACGTCGCGGACGGCGCATGGTTCCAGCCGGGCGACGTGCTCGCGGTCGTCACGGGCCCGGCCCGCGCGGTGCTGACGGCCGAGCGCATCGGGCTGAATTTCGTGCAGCGGATGTCGGGTATCGCGACCCTGACCGCGCGATACGTCGCCGAGGTCGCCCACACCGGCACGCGCATCGCGGACACCCGCAAGACCACCCCCGGTCTGCGGGCGTTCGAGCGTCAGGCCGTGCGAGACGGCGGCGGCCGCAACCACCGGCATTCGCTGTCGGATGCCGTGATGGCCAAGGACAACCACCTCGCGGTGCTTACGAGGTCGGGGACGTCGGTCACCGAGGCGCTCCGCACGGCCAAGGCTGCACTCCCCCACACCACCCACATCGAAGTCGAGGTCGATCGGCTGGAGCAGATCGAGCCCGTCCTCGGCGCAGGCATCGGCACGATCATGCTCGACAACTTCACCCTCGACGATCTGCGCACCGGCGTCGCCCAGGTGGCGGGGCGGGCGACGGTCGAGGCGTCGGGAGGGGTGGCGCTGGACACCGTGCGCGCGATCGCCGAGACCGGTGTCGACGTGATCTCGGTCGGCGCGCTCACGCACTCGGCCCGCGCGCTCGACCTCGGACTCGACGTTCGTATCGACGCGGAGTAGTCGTGCTCTACCTCGACAACGCCGCGACGACGGCGGTGCGGCCGGAAGTCCTCGAGGCGATGATGCCCTACCTCACGCGGTGGTTCGGCAACGCGTCCAGCCACCACACGGTGGGCGAGGTCGCCGCAGAAGCGCTGACGGACGCCCGCAGGCGCGTGGCGCGGGTGCTCGGCATGCGGGCGTCGGACGTCGTGTTCACGTCGGGCGGCACCGAGGCGAACAACCTCGCCGTCAAGGGCATCGCCCTGGGAGCCGCGGGGGACGTGCGGGCCGGCTCGGCGCCTGGGTCGCTGGAGCGGTCCCCCCGGTCGCTGGATCAGTCACCTCGGTCGCTGGATCAGTCCCTCCGGTCGCTGGATCGGTCCCCCCGGTCGCTGAGCTTGTCGAAGCGCCACGTCGTGACGACGGCGATCGAGCACGAGTCGATCCTCGAGTCGGTCGACTACCTCGCGCGCCTGCACGGGTACGAGATCACGCTCGCGCCGGTCGACGACGCGGGTCGCCTGACGCCCGACGCTCTCGCCGGCGCGTTGCGTGACGACACCGCCCTCGTCTCGTTCGGGTTCGCCAACAACGAGGTCGGCACGATCCAGGATGCCGCCGCCCTCGCCGCCGTCGCGCGGGCGCGCGGCATCCCGGTGCATGTCGACGCCGTCCAGGCGGCCGGGTGGCTGCCGCTGTCGGACACGGGGGCCGACGCGATCTCGATCGCCGGACACAAGCTGGGCGCGCCGAAGGGCACGGGCGTGCTCGCGGTACGCGGGCGCATTCCCCTGGAGCCGCTCCTCCACGGCGGCGGTCAGGAACGCGGCCGACGCAGCGGCACCGAAGACATCGCGGGTGCCGTCGGGTTGGCGACGGCACTCGAGCTCGCCGAGGGCGAGCGCGCCGAATCGTCGGCCCGCGTGGGCGCCCTGCGCGCGGCGTTCACCGCCGCGGTGCTCTCGCGTGTCGCCACTGCCCGGGTGACCGGCGACCCGGTGCATCGGCTCCCGGGGACGGCGAGCTTCACGTTCGCCGGAACGAGCGGCGAGGCGGTGCTGCTCGAGCTCGAGCGACGCGGTGTCGTGTCCTCGAGCGGGTCGGCGTGCGCAGCGGGAAGCGATGAGCCCTCCCATGTGCTGACCGCGATGGGAGTCAGCCCCGAGGTGGCCCAGACCGCCGTGCGGTTCACGTTCCCGCACGATGCGCACCTGGACCCCGACGCGCTGGCGGCCGCGGTCGCGGCATCCGTCGCGGCCGTAACTGCGGGATGACCGGACGCGGGTGTCGACGTCCCGGCATCCGTCGCTGCCGTACGCGCGGGGATGACCGACGCGGGTGTCGACGTCCCGGCATCCGTCGCTGCCGTACGCGCGGGATGACGGACGCGGGTGTCCTCATCGCCCGCCGGGCCGGGCGTAGCGGGCGCCCGCCGGGCCGGGCATCGCGGGCGTCCGCCCGGCCGGGCGGGGACTGCGCGCCGGTAGCATCAGGCGGATGAGCCCCCGTCCCGCGATCACGGTCATCGTGCCGGGCTTCGACGTCGCCCTGTACGCCCGCGCCGCGATCGAATCGCTCCGAGCCCAGAAGCGCGAGGACTGGGCAGCCGTCCTGGTCGATGACGGGTCCACCGACGGCACCGGCTCCATCTTCGAGGAGGCCGCCGAGGCCGACCCGCGCTTCCACGTCGTGCACCACGACCTTCAGCAAGGCCTGAGCGCGGCGCGCAACACCGGGCTCGACCTCGTCACCACCCCCTTCGTCGGATTCCTCGACGCCGACGACGTCATGATGCCGCGCGCCCTCGAGCGGCTCGTCGGCACGCTCGAGCGCACGGGCAGTGATCTGGTCGCCGGAGCCTACGTGCGGTTGCGCCGCGACGCATCGGGCGGCTACTCCCCCGGCGCGGTGCAGCCGTGGGTCTCCGCGTCGACGGATCCCGCGCGCGACGCGGTGACCCTAGCCGATCACCCCGCTGCGTCGGGCAACATCGTCGCGTGGTCCAAGGTCTCCCGCGCCGAACTCTGGCCCGACGTGCGGTTCCCGCTGGGCAAGGCATACGAGGATCAGCTGGTGGCGCAGCTGCTGTTCACCCGCGCCCGGGCGTTCGATGTCATCCCCGACGTCGTCGTGCAGTGGCGCGAGCGCGCCGAGGGCACCTCGATCACCCAGCGAAAGGATGCCCTGCCGGTGCTGCGCGACTACCTCGAGGCTCTCGCGGGCGGCCTCGCGATCCTGGATGCCGCCGGTCACGCCGCCGCGGCGGCATCCCGTGTTCGGCTCATCCTCTCGATGGACACGCCGCCCCTCGTCGCGATCGGCGCTGAGCATCCCGAAGAGACCTATCGCCGCGAACTCGGCGCCTTCGTGCGCTCGCTCGCCGCCCGCGCGACCGAGCCGCTCCCGGACGCCGTCCGCCTCGCCCTCGCCTGGTAGCCCGCGGTCCGCTGCCGCTCGTCCGGCTATCGCTCGTCTGCGTCCGAGTTGCCACTTCTGGTCGTTTCGGCCGGACGATTGCGACCACAACCGGCAACTCGGCGCTCACCGGGTCGCCCGTCGGCTCCTCCCCGGGTGGGTGGTCGGGCTCGAGTTCGCACCACATTGACGGCGAGGCAGCGTCGGCGGCGGAGAGAGCACGACACTCGTCGGATGACGAGGACTCCGACGCCGCTGCCACTCGAATTCCGGGGACGGCCGTTCGTCGCGCCGTCCGCCGACCTGACCCGCGGGCGGACGCGCGCGGCGGACCTGTGGAGCCCCACGCGGGGCACGCGCCTCCCCTCTGATCGGAGGGACATCGAGTCCCGATGCCGCGCGCACGCCCTGACTCTTCCTCCGGTCGCGACGTTCAGCCATTTCTCTGCAGCGGCACTGTGGGACATTCCGCTGCCACGAACCGCAGGCGACGTCATCCACGTCACGACGCCATCGGGCCGACGCGCACCGCGCCGCCGCGACGTCGTCGGACACCAGTCCGCTCTCGCCGAGGACGACGTGCGCGTCCTCCGGGGCATCCGTGTCACGTCACCCGTGCGCACCTTCATCGACCTCGCCGCGTTCCTCCCGCCGAATGCGCTCGTGGCAGTGGCCGACCGGATCGTGAGCCGACGGACGCCGTTGGCGACCGAGGCCGCCGTGCGGCAGGCGATCGACCGCAGCGACGGAATGCGCGGGATCAAGAACGCCAGAATCGCCGCCGAGCAGATGGATGCGGGATCGGAATCACCCAAGGAGACCGAACTGCGCCTCATCCTCTGTTCGGCCGGCTTCGGGCCTTTCGAGACGAACCACGCCGTCTACGACGCGCAGTCCCGATTCGTGGCGCGGGTCGACCTCGCGCTGCGGAGTATCAGGATCGCGGTCGAGTACGAGGGAGATCACCATCGCGACCGCGAGCAGTGGCGCCGGGACATAGCTCGGCGACGGCGCCTCGAGGCCGAGGGATGGCACTATCTGCCGGTCACGCAGGCGGACCTCAGCGACCCTCGTCAGCTCCTGCGCGATCTGTCCGCAGCCATCGCTGCGCGCGGGTGAGTTCAGTGCTCCGAGTTGCCGGTCGTGGTCGCTATCCGGGGCGGATGCCGACCACGACCGGCAACTCGCGACACCCACCGCCGGACCCCCGCGACCACCGCCGGGATCAGACCTCGGGGAGGTCGGGCGGAACCCACCCGCGCGGCTCGACGGGCGGTACGGTCACCGGCTGCGCGGCGCCCGCCGGGGCCCGATCGGCACGGCGGTCGGGAAGTGCGGCGGGCGGCACCGCCTGCTCGACCTCGAGGATGCGGGATGCCGCGAGCTGCTGTGCGGCAAGCTCCGCGTACAGACCGCCCTCGGCGAGGAGGGACGAGTGCGTGCCGGATTCGACGATGCGCCCGGCCTCGACGACATGGATGACGTCGGCGGCGATCACCGTCGACAGGCGGTGGGCGATCGACAGTGTCGTGCGGCCGCGGGCGGCGGCATCCAGCGCCTCCTGTACGACGCGCTCGGAAACGGTGTCCAGCGCCGATGTCGCTTCGTCCAGGAGCAGCACGGGCGGATCCTTGAGCAGCACGCGCGCGATCGCGATGCGCTGCTTCTCACCGCCCGAGAGCCGGTAGCCGCGCTCGCCGACGACGGTGTCGTAGCCCTGCTCGAAGCCGGCGATGATGTGGTGGATGTTCGCGCCGCGACATGCCGCCTCGAGTTCGGCGTCGGTGGCGTCGGGCTTGGCGTAGCGCAGGTTCTCGCGGATCGTCGCGTGGAACAGGTAGGTCTCCTGCGACACGATGCCCACGTTGTCGATGATGGATTCCTGCGTGAGGCGGCGCACGTCGGCCCCGGCGAAGAGCACGTCACCCGCCGAAGCCTCGTACATGCGCGGCGTCAGGTAGAGCACCGTCGTCTTGCCCGCCCCGGAGGGACCGACGAACGCGACGTGCTGGCCTGGCTCGACGGTGAACGAGACGCCTCCGAGGGTGGGCCGGGCGTCTGTCGCGGCATCCGGATATCGGAAGACCACGTCGCGGAATTCGACCCGCCCGAGCGGACCCGGCGCATCGTCGACCGGGACCGCGTCAGGGCTGTCGCGGATCGCCGGCACGAGATCGAGGTACTCGAAGATGCGCGCGAACAGCGCCCCCGACGTCTGCAGATCGAGCGCGACGCGCATGAGTCCCATGAGCGGCATCAGCAGCCGGGCCTGCACCGTGGTGAACGCGACGACGGTGCCGGCCGTGATCGCGTCGGTGCCGCCGGTGATGAGATAGCCCGACACGAGGTAGATCACGGCGGGGACGCTCGCCATCAGCACCTGGACCACGGCGAAGAAGCCCTGGCCGCTCATCGCGCGCCGCACCTGCAGGCGCACCTGGTTGCGGCTCTCGTCGCCGTAGCGCGCCGACTCGGTGCGCTGCCGGTTGAACGATTTCGACAGCAGGATGCCCGAGACGCTCAAGGTCTCCTGCGTGATCGCGGACAGCTCCGACAGGGACTCCTGCGTCTCGCCCGCGATGCGTGCGCGGACCTGCCCGACGCGCCGCTGGACGACGATGAGGAACGGCATCATCACGACCGCGATGATCGTCAGCCGCCAGTCGATGATGATCATCGCGACGAGCGACGCGACGACGGTGACAACGTTCCCCAGGATGCTCGTGACCGTGTTGGTCAGCACGCCCGCGACTCCTCCGACGTCGTTCTGCAGACGTGACTGGATGACGCCGGTCTTGGTGCGCGTGAAGAAGCCGAGCTCCATCGACTGCAGGTGGTCGAAGAGCTTCACCCGCAGGTCGCCGGTGACGGCGTTGCCTACCGTCGAGGTGAGCCAGGTCTGGACGACCCCCAGGGCCGCCGAGACGAGGAACAGGCCGATCATGATGCCGACCAGCCGCCACAGGAGCCCGAGGTCGATGCCGCCCCCGCCCGTCGGGAAGAGCGCGTCGTCGAAGATGCGCTGCACGAGCAGCGGCGGGATCACGGCGACGGCGGCCCCCACGACGACCAGCACGGCGGTGACGGCGATCCGCCCGCGATAGGGCCGGAACAGGGCGACCACCCGCGAGCCCAGCCCCGCGATGCGCGGCGCGCCGGCGTTCAGCTTGCGCTGCGCCTCGATGTCGACGGGCCGGAATCCGCCCCCGCCGCCACCGTGTCCGCCACCCATCGCCATACGCGTCAGCCTAACCAGGGCTACGGACGCCGGGGCTAGGCTGTGCGCATGACCTCGACTCCCGAGACCCCGACTCCGGACGGCTCCGACCTCGACGCCCTGCGCGAGGAGATCGACGAGCTCAAGGCGATTCCCGCAGAAGAGCTGATCAGCCCCGTGCCCTCGATCGAGGACGAACTCGAGCCCGAGCCCACCGACGCGATCGGCTCCGAGAAGTGGGATCGGCCCGCCGACGAGGAATCGCTCGAACAGGAGTGACCCGCCCGGGGATCACCCGAGGTCGAGCACCAGGTTGACGACGGTGCCGATGATCACCGCGCCGAACAGGTAGGCCAGCAGCGCCTGGCCGATCACGAGACGACGGATCTGATTCGTCCGCACGCTCGTGTCGCCGACCTGGTAGCCCATCCCGATCCCCAGCGAGAAGTAGGCGAAGTCCGAGTAGGTCGGGTCATCCGACTGGTTGAAGTCGATGCCGCCGACCGGCTCGCTGTAGTAGATCCGGGCGACCCGCAGCATGTAGTCGGTCTGGATCAGCGTCCAGGATGCCGCGACGCTCACCACGGCGATCGCGGCCAGCAGATACGACTCGGCCTCCGAGCGCTCGCCGGTCTGGATCAGGACGATGCCCACGGCGCCCAGGCTTGCGACGCTGCCGATCACGGCGACGAGCGCGGCGACCGAACGACCCGGGTCCTCCGTCACCGCGTGCGAGCGCGTGGCGGCGGCATCCATCGGCCACACCGTCACGACCGTCCACACCGTCGTCGTCATCGCCAGCGCCGCCCATCCCGCGACGAGCGCAGCCGCCAGTCCGAGCAGGGGCAGGGCGACGGCGAGCACCGCGACGCCGGCGGCGATCGCGACGCCCGCCCGCACGATGAGGGTGGTGCGACGGGGAGCAGACATAGCCGAATGTTTTCACGTCCTGCGGGAATGCCTTGTCCGACGCCGCCGTTACGTTGGAAGCTTGCCATCCTCGGGTGGCCGTTTCGTCGTTCACCCGAGCCCCGAGGAGTCCACCTATGGCCGACACCGACATCCGCACCGGTACCGGGAACGCGAGCATCCCCGCGGTGCCGGCCCTCCGTCCCGAAGAGAGCCGCATCATCTGGCTGCTCCTCGCGGCCGCGTTCGTCGCGATCCTCAACGAGACCACGATGGGCGTCGCGATCCCGCACCTCATCGGCGACCTCGGCATCACCGCGGTCGCGGCGCAGTGGCTCACCACCGCGTTCATGCTGACCATGGCCGTCGTCATCCCGATCACGGGCTTCCTGCTGCGCCGCTTCACCACGCGCGCGATGTTCATCGCCGCGATGTCGCTCTTCTCTGCCGGCACGCTGATCGCCTTCCTCTCCCCCGGTTTCGAGATGCTCCTCGTCGCGCGGGTCGTGCAGGCCTCGGGAACCGCGATCATGATGCCGCTGCTGATGACCACGATCATGACGATCGTGCCGCCGCAGTCGCGCGGTCGGATGATGGGCCGCGTGTCGATCGTCATGGCGCTGGCTCCGGCGATCGGCCCCACGATGTCGGGCCTGCTGCTGGACACCGTCGGCTGGCGCTGGATCTTCGGCATCGTGCTGCCGATCGCGCTGATCTCGCTCGGCGTCGGCGCCCGCTGGATCCACAACCTCGGCGAGACCTCGCGCGCCCCGATCGACGTGCTGTCGGTCGTCCTGTCGGCCTTCGGTTTCGGTGGCCTGGTGTTCGGCCTGAGCCAGATCGGCGGCGGCGGTCACGGTGGCGGGGCGGATGCCGGCGCGCCTTCCTCGCTCCCGCTCATCGTCTCGCTGTCGGTCGGCGTCATCTCGCTCGTGCTCTTCGCATGGCGTCAGGTGCGCCTGCAGCGCAGTGACGACGCGCTCCTCGACCTGCGCGTGTTCCGTTCGACGAACTTCGCGCTGTCGATCGCCCAGATGGCCGTCATGTCGATGGCGTTCTTCGGTGCGATCACCCTTCTGCCGCTCTACATGCAGACGGTGCTGGGCATCTCGGCGCTCCAGACGGGTCTGGTCGTCCTGCCCGGCTCGCTCGCGATGGGCTTCGCCGGACCGTTCGTGGGCCGCATCTACGACCGCTACGGCACGCGGGTGCTTCTCGTCCCGGGATCGATCATCACCGTGGGCATGCTGTGGTACTTCACGTCGTTCGGCGCCACGACTCCCATCTGGGTCATCGCGATCGCGCAGACGATCCTCTCGATCGGTCTCGCGCTGTCGTTCACGCCGCTGTTCACCGCGTCGCTCGGATCCCTCGTGCCGCGCTTCTACGCTTACGGGTCGGCCGTCCTCGGCACCGTCCAGCAGGTGGCCGGCGCCGCGGGCGTCGCGCTGCTGATCACGATCATGTCGTCTGTCACCGCGACGAACGCCGCAGCGGGAGCCGACCAGCTCACCGCGGGCGCCGCCGGCGCGCAGGCGGCGTTCCTGGTGGCGGCGATCGTGTCGCTTCCGCTCCTGGTCGGAGCGTTCCTGATCCGCAAGCCCGCGGACCAGCAGTCCGAGCACGCGCCGATGGCGCACTGACCGCACGTCTCGCGCGCCGGCCGCGTCGGGTCAGTGGTGGATGAACGCCTTCAGGGCGACCAGCACGAGCCCGAAGGCGGCGGTGATGAGCGCGCTCGCGAGCCGCGGCCACACTCTCCTGGTCCAGCGTGAGACGGCGAACCAGCCGAGGATGCCGAGTAGCAGGGCGTCGACGATGAGCGCCGCCCAGATCGCGCTGTCATCGGGGAAGACGCGTGTCGTGCCCATCAGCAGGATGACCAGCGGCGGGACGGCGGCCACGAGCATCCCGAGCGAATGCATGACCGAGGCGCGCACGCTGGGGAGGAAGCCGGCGGCTCCGTCTGTGGCGGCGAGGCGGGCGAGGGTTCCGGCGTACACGTGTGCGGCGAAGAAGACCAGCACCGTGACCACGACGGTCAGAAGGGCGTTGGCCGATGTGCCGACGACGCTGTTGCTGACGACGATCATGCCCGACACGAGGATCAGGCCGTAGATCGCCTCTTCAGATTGAAGGACCCGGGCGACCGCCGGTCGCAGGAGCGTCTCGTCGGTCATCGCCGTCGGAGAACGACGTGCGGGGAGGTCAGTTGCTGCCGCAGCTGCTGCCACCGCAGCAGGAGCCTGCGGACTCGGAGACGGTGAGGAGGTTCTTGTCGTCCGCGACGGGCGTGAGGGTCGTGGGTGCGGAGAGCGGCGAAGTCGTCATGGCCACCATGCTACTCGCGCACCGACGAGTCGTCGCGACCGTCACTCCAGCAGCGCGCCGCCGGTCTGGCAGGTGGGGCAGTACTGGGCCGTCGTGCTGCCGGACGCGAAGGTGCGCACGGTGTCTCCGCACACCGGGCACGGCTCCCCCGTCCGCCCGTGGACGCACATCGCCGCCACCTTGGCCGCTTTGAGTCGATCGATCGGGATGCCGCGTCGCGCCGCGATCGCATCGCGGATGATTCCGGTGGTGTGGACGAACAGCCGGTCCCGTTCACCGCCGTCGAGGGCCGCGGCGTGGATGACGGGCGAGAGCTTCGCCGCGTGCAGGATCTCGTCGGAGTACGCGTTGCCGATCCCGGCCAGCGACTCCTGCTCCTGCAGCACGGCCTTCAGCTGCTTGCGACGGCCGACCACGACCGCATCGAGGTCGCCGGAGGTGAAGGCGGGATCGGCGGGATCAGCTCCGAGCTTGGCGATGGCGGCGACCTCGGTCGGTCGGTCGGTGACGGTCAGACCGACCGAGACCCAGTTCCCGGCGTCGGTGACGTCGAGCCGCGTGCCGTCGTCGAGGACGATCGTCGCCAGCGACGGCGCCGCTTCGTCACCGGCGGCGGGTTCGTCACCCGCATCGGTGACGCGCATCCACCCGTGACGACCGAGCGCGATGCCGAGGTGGGCATCCCCCACCTCGAGGTCGATGTGCTTGCCGTATCGCCGCGCTGCGCCGACGACCGATCCCACGAGAGTCGACGGAGGACGGGTGCGCGTCTTCACCGTGCGGAACTCGAGCACATCGACGCTGTCGATCGTGCGACCCCGCGTGCGTTCGCCGAGGAACTCGGTGAGCGCCTGGACTTCGGGCGACTCGGGCATGACGCCATCCTCCCACCGGCCTCAGACACATGTCGCCCGATCAGACGACCGTCACAGGCCGACCGCTGCGCGTGCCGGATTCTGCCAGGCGCATGGTGGCAAGCTGGACGGATGCCGCAGACTCCCGCCCCGGTCGATCTGACCGTCGACCACGTCGAGCGGGGCGATGCGACCACGCGCGTGACCCGCGTGACGACGACGTCTCCCGCGAGCGACGACACGTTCGTGCTCGTTCCCGGTGTGGGCGTCGCTGCGACCTACTTCGAGTTCCTGGCTCCCACGCTCGCGATCCGGGGCGATGTCTACTCCCTGGACCTCCCCGGCTTCGCCGGGATGCCGCGTACAGACGAACAGCCCACCGCCGCGTACTTCGCCGACCAGGTCGAGGCCGTGCTCGACCACTACGGGCTCGACAACCCCGTGCTCGTCGGGCACTCGATGGGCACGCAGGTCGTGACCGAGGTGCTGGTGCGGCGCCCGCACCTCAGTCACGCCGTCCTCGTGAGCCCCGTGATCAACGAGGCGGAGTCTGCGGTGTGGATCCAGGCCGTGCGCTTCATCCAGGCAGGTGTCCGGGAGTCCTTCCACCTGGCGATGACGGCGCTGTCGGCCTACATCCTCTGCGGTCTCGTCTACTTCCTCACGGTTCTTCCCAACATGCTGAGGTACCGCATCAGCGAGAGGATCGGCGAAGCGAAGGCGCGGGTGCTGCTCATCCGCGGCGAGTTCGACCGCACGTCGCCGCGCCGGTTCCACTCCCGCCTCGTCGCCGCGGCGCCCGACGCCTGGCGCTGGGAGATCGAGGGCGCCGCGCACTCGATCATCAACGGGCACGCGATCGGCGTCGCGCGGCTGACCGTGGAGCATCGCGACGGCACGCTGGCACGCCGGGGACGCATGCCGTCCGCCGAGGCCGAAGTCCCGCCCGCCCGCCATGCCGACACCGAGATGGTGATCGCGGCGATCCGCAGCCGCGCCGCCGAGTGGATCAGCGCCCTGCGTCGCGACGAGCGCGGCGTCGCGCGCGCCAAGGCCGAGCACGCGCGCATCCTGTGGCGGGCATATGCTCCGGGCCGATCGCAGCGCGAAGCCGTGCAGAAGAAGGCCTCGCCTCAGCGCGGGTGAGTCGTCTGCGCGCCCGGCTCCTCCAGGAGCGACCGGGCGAGCACCGTGGACCCCGCCACCGCGCCGGGCATCGTGGCCACCGCGCCGCCGGGCACGAGGAAGCACAGCTGCGTGGCCACTCCGAACCCGAGCACCCGCGCGCGGTGTCGTCGCAGCAGGGCGCGTCTCTCACGTGCCGGGATGCCGCGGGCATCGAGCGCACGGGCGGTGAGCTCGTCGGCGAGAAGCCATCCGGTGAACGACACGGCGAAGATCGACGCGGCGACTCCGCCCACCACGGGGAGGAATCCGATGAGAGCCGCGATGACGGCGACCCCCGCCCCGCGCGCGACCAGGCCGGCGCCGCTGGAGAGTGAGCGCCAGAACCCGGGATCGGCGTCGATGACGGCGTCGCCGAGATCGGCTTCGACCGTCCGCCAGATGCGGTCGTAGAACGGTTCGCCGATGACGAGAGTGAGCGCGGTGAACGAGACGGCGACCATCACGAGGGCGGCGCCGACGAGGGCGGTGCCGACGGCGATGCGGATCACGGTGACCCACACGCCGGGCCACGACTCGGCGAAGGGCGTCAGGTTCTCGGTGATACCGGGAAGGGCCGCGGCCAGGGCGATCAGCCCGGCGAGGAAGAGCACGCCGACGATCGCCGCCGGTATGAGCCCCCGCGCCATCACGGCCGTCCGGCGCGGCCAGAAGCCGAACCCGCGCACGAGCAGACCGGCGCCCCGCACGAACTCCTGTGCCGCGCTCACGGGGAGTCCATCGCGTCGAGTCGGCGCAGGGCATCCCGGGCACGGTCGATGCGCGCCGCGGGCGGCTCGTCCCACCAGCGCGGACCCCGCTCTCCGAGCCCGTGCTTGGCCGCATCCACGCGCCGACGCGCCGCGGCGACGGCATCCTCGTCCTGGGCACGTCGTGCCGTCCGCACCCCCGACCGCCCGCGGCCGAGATGAGACGTCAGTGCGGCCACGAGATCGTCGGGAAGCGCCGGGTCGGTCCTGCGCCAGCGGCGGCCGTCGACCACGAGCCATCGTTCCTCGTCGGAGGCGTCACCGGAGCCGGTCATCGATCGACGTTATCGCGATCGGGGCCGCCGGGCGCGGAGCCTGCGGCATCCGGGTTACCGTCGAACATGCACGCTCCCGCCACCCGCCGAATCGAGATCACGCTGCACAAGCCGTGGTTCGCCCTGTACGCCGGCATCCGCCTCACTCTCGTCATCGCGGGACGCGGGCAGCCTGCGCAGTGGGGACTCGGCACCTGGCAGGTTCCCGCCGACGAGACGGCCGAGCTCGGCGTGTTCCTCTTCACCCGCCTGTGGCGCTTCGGTCAGGCCGAGTTCGCCCTCGCCCCGGGCGATCCGCCCACGCTCCGCTATCGCGCGCCCGCCGTGCCGTTCCTGCGCGGCCGCCTCGGACTCGCGCCGTCCCGATAGCGTCAGCGTCTCGGGGATCGGGCTCGGGTCGTCCGCAGGGTACGCACACGACGGATGGAGCGCTGCACCGTCCGGGCGCTCCAGTCGCGGATCCGGCCGCCCCCGAGGTCACGTCGCAGCTCCAGCGCGTCGCCGTCGCCGAGGACGAGTTCGCAGCGCCGGCCGGCGAGCAGCGGCGACCGACCGGCGTCCTCGAGCACGGCGTGCTCCACCCGCAGAGGTGCCCGGAGCGTCCAGCCGGCGTAGCGCACCTCGGCGACGAGGCTGCCCCCGGGTGAGCGCCCCGCGGAGTCGAAGACGCGCAGCGGGTCGATGACCACCGTCGCGGTGGTTCCGCGCAGGCGCCCGCCGATGCGCGTCTCGGTGCCGGTCGCGGAGTCCTGGAAGATGATCTCGATGCGGTTGCGGGTGAGATCGTGCGCGGCATCGCGCTGATCAGGCGCGAGCGAGTCGGCTCCGAGCACGTCTTCCGCCTGCCACAGGGCATGCGCGGCACCGTCCGGCGAGGTCGACCGCTCGAAACGCGGCGCGTCCCGACCGTCCACCGCGATCCGCAGGTCGAGGGTGAGCAGGAGCTTGGCCCGGTTCGTCCATCCGACAGTGCGCACGGTCGCCTCGAGCCCGAGTGCGGCGTCGAACGCGGCGAGTCGTCGCAGTTCCTCCCTGCGACCCGAGCGCAGGAGGGCGGAGCGCACGCGCAGCGGGAAGTCCAGTCCCTCTTCGACCGACGGGCCGAATCGGCGACGGGCGAGCGGGATCACGTGGTCGAGCAGGTTCTCCCGATACGCGGCCGGGTAGCGCAGCATCCGCCGGCCTTCGAGTCGCTTGAGCACCTTGCCGCGGTACCAGTGCCGCAGCAGCGCGTCGCGCATCGGGCCGGGCACCGTGTTGGCCTCGACCAGGTCGAGCACCGTCTCGAGGTGGGGGAAGTAGCTCGCGGGATCGATGCGGGACGAGCTGGCGCTTCCGCTCCGCTTCACCCACACGTAGCAGGGTTCGCTGGCGAGGATCGAGATCGTCGTGGCCGCGAAGTACGCCGCCATGACGAACAGGTGGTCCTCCAGGCGGACACGCCCGTCGGGGAAGCGGATGCCGTGCTCGTGCAGGAAGGCCGTGCGGAAGAGCTTGTGCGGCGTGAGCATCTCGAGCAGGGGGTTCTCGCCGAGGACGGCGTTCGGGATGTCCCGCCGGAACACGGCACGCGGGATGCGCCTGCCCTCTCCGATCTCCCGGCCGACGACGACGTCAGAGGAGTGGCGGTCGGCGAAGTCGGCCAGACTGCGAAGCGACCCCGGGGGCAGCCGGTCGTCCTGATCGACGAAGAAGACGTAGCGACCGCGGGCTGCGTCGATGCCGTGGTTGCGCGGGGTGCCCGGCCAGCCGGTGTGCCCGAGCTGCAGCACGCGCATGTGGGGTCGTGCGGCCACCACCGCTGCGAGCCGGGATACGGTCGGCTCGCCGGATCCGTCGTCGCAGAGCAGCACCTCGAAGTCCTGCGGATCGAGCGCCTGCTGATCGAGCGAGCGGATGAGGTCGTCGAACTCGTCGCCGGGCCGGTACACGGGTACGACGACACTCACCCTCATGCGCTCACCCCTGACCGGAGTCAGAGGTCCTCGGGCGCGAGGTCGCCTTGACCGTCCTCGCCCAGCTCGGCGGTGAGCGGAGACGCACCCTGCGTGTCGGGCTGCTCCGACCACCCGGGAAGGTCATCCGCCGGGATGTCGTCGTCGTCCGCCGGGATCTGGGCGGGGTCGTCGCCGGTCGCCGTCGCGACGTCCTCTTCCGGCGCGGACTCGCCGTGCGACTGCTCCCATTCCGCCTGAGCCGGATCCTGCGGGTCGATCGTCGTGTCGAGGTCCTGGACCGGCTGGGGCGTCGCGGACGGCGTGCCCTCGGGTTCGGGGATGGTCATCATGCTGCTCCTTCTCGTTCGGCCGGGCGAGGCTCAGGCCTCGACGTCACCGCGCCACGCGCCGGTCTCGTGACCCTGGCGTTCGATGAACTCCTTGAAGTTCGTGAGGTCCTTGCGGACGGCGTGTCCGCCCACGCCGACGAACGACCCGATCTTCTCGATGAGGCCCTCGGGCTCCCAGTCCAGCTGCACGGTCACCCGCGTCGAGTCGTCGTCGATCTTGTGGAAGGTCACGACGCCGGCGTGCTCCGTGTCGCCTCCGGTGCTCGTCCAGGCGACGCGCTCATCCGGGTGCTGCTCGGCGATCGTGGCGTCGAACTCGCGCTCGAATCCGCCGACCTTGACCTTCCAGTGCGTGTGGGTGTCGTCCGTCTGCGTGATCGACTCGACCTCGTCGAGGAAGTTCGGGAAGCTCTCGAACTGGGTCCACTGGTTGTACGCGGTGCGGACGGGGACATCCACGTCGATGGTCTCGATGATCTGTGCCATGAGGTGCTCCTGAGTCTCGGGGAATCCGTTCATCCCATTCGACGCGCAGATCGGATATCGACGGAGGGGCTTGACACTGCCGCGACACGCGGTGCATGACAGCGCTCCTGTCAAGCCCGTCCGAGACGGCCGTTCCGGCGACTAGCGTCGCTGTCCACAGAGTCGAAGGGATGCCGCATGGCTGACACCGAGCACGAGAACGAGGACCAGAACGACGAACTGCGCACGCGGTTCGCCGCCGGTGAGACCGAATCGATGCCCCCTGCACCGCCGTCGACCGCCGAGACAGTCCGGAAGGACACGACCTACGCGCCCGGGAGCGAGTCGGAGACCGCGCAGAAGCAGCAGGACCCGCTGCCCGATTCGATCGACGACGACATCGACGCCGACGACGTGCGCGCGGTTCCGGGCACCGGCGGCCCCGACGACGTCGGAGATGTCGACGTCGACGAGGACGACCTCGAGCTCCCCTGGCGGCAGTGACCCGTCGGTCAGCCCCGGCGCCAGTCCTCGCTGTCGAGGTGTGAGCCCGCCTGCGGGCCCATCTGCATCATCCCGCCGTCGACGACCCAGCTCGCACCCGTGACGTACGACGACGCCGAAGATGCCAGGAACCCGATGACGGCGGCGATCTCCTCGGGCTTTCCCGGGCGATCGAGCGGGATGCCCGGCCGCACGGTCTGATCGGCATCCTCGGACTGCATGTCGTTGATCGGGGTCGCGATCTCGCCCGGCGCGACCGCGTTCACCGTGATCGCGTACTCACCGAGCTCTTGAGCCATGGTCTTCACGAGTCCGCCGAGACCGTGCTTGGCGCTGACGTAGGCGGCTGACCCCACCCGCGGCTGGTGCTCGTGCACGCTCGAGACGGCGATGATGCGTCCGCCGCGCCCGGCAGCCACCATGCTCCTGGCCGCGACCTGCATCGCGACGAACGCGCCGTCGAGGTTGAGGCCCAGCACCGTCCGCCAGTCCTCGGGCGACAGCTCGAGGAACGGGCCTCCCGATCCGCCGCCGGCGTTGTTGACGAAGACGTCGACGCCGCCGAGCTCGTCGATGAGACCCTGCATGACGCGGGCGTTGTCCGTGAGATCCGTCGCGTCGAAGCGCGCCACGACGGCCCGCGCCCCACGCGCACGCACGGCCTCCGCCGTCTGCTCGGCACCCTCACGGTCGGAGTGCCACGTCACCCCCACGTCGCAGCCGAGTTCGGCGAGGGCGACGGCGGTCGCCGCGCCGATACCCGAGTCCGACGCGGTCACGATCGCCCTGCGCGGCTCGGTGCTCATGCGGTCTCCTCGACGTCGGTGACGGGTTCGCTGGGCGGCGCGTCGTCGGTGTCGGTCTGCGGACCGCCGATGACCCCGATTCCGACGGCCTGGTGGTCCGCCTGAGGCGCACTCGGCTTCTCGGTCGTGGGCTCCTCACCGGGATCCTTCTCGGTGCTGGGCTCCTCGAGCTCCTCGGTGTCGGGCGTGACGTCGGCTTCTTCGTGGGCTTCCTGCGGCGAGTCGGTGGACATGATCGCTCCTTCGAATGCGGTGGATGGAGCATCCAGCCTGCGCGCCGCACGTGCACGACGCAAAGGGGTTGACGCGGGCGCGGATCCCGTCAGACGCCGGCGGTCAGTCGTCGATGCCGACGGAACGCGACAGCGCCGCCACCTCGTCGTCGCTGAGCTCGATGTGAACGGCCTGGGCCGAGTCTGTGATGGATGCCGGGCGTCGCGCGCCCGGGATCGGGATGACGTGCGGGTCGAGGGCGAGCTCCCACGCGAGGACCACCTGCTGGGGACTCACGCCGCGCGCGTCGCCGACCTCGCGGAACGCCTCGAAGCGGTCGCCGACGTTGCGGCCCCCTCCTCCGCCGGTGCCGCCCAACGGGCTCCACGGAAGGAAGGCGATGTCGTGCTCGCCGCAGTAGCGGAGCTCGTCGATGCTGCCGGGATGACGCGGCGAGAACTCGTTCTGCACGCTGGCGAGGTTGCCCTCGCCGAGCACCTGCTGCGCGATCTCGATCTCTTCCACGCTCGCGTTCGAGATGCCGACCGCGCGCACCAGACCCTCCTGCTGAAGGCCGGCGAGCGAGGTCATGATGTCGCCGTAGACCAGCCAGCGATCGGGACGGTGGTACTGGTAGAGCTCGATCACGTCGACCCCGAGGTTGTCGAGCGACTTCTCGACGGCTTCCCGCAGATACGCGGCCGACCCGTTGCGACCCCACTTCTCGCCGTCGCTGCGCGTGATGCCGCCCTTGGTGGTCACGAAGACCTCCGACGAGTCGCCGCTCCACGTGCGCAGCGCTTCGGCGACGATGCGCTCGTTGTGCCCCATCGCGTCCCACGACGGCGCGTAGATGTCGGCGGTGTCGATGAGGGTGACGCCCGCGTCGAGCGCGGCGTGCACCGTGGCGACGGCATCGTCGTGAGAGGGGAACTGGTTGTCGTTGTTCATCGACATCGGCATGGCGCCGAGTCCGATCGCCGAGACCTGTCGGCCTGCCAGGGTGCGCTGCTTCATCGGGGCTCCTCTTGTTCGCGTGACATCAGCGTGCGTTCGCGTGACATCAGCTTGTCAGGGTGCGCCGACACCGGCCAGGGCTGGACACCACGGCCCACGGGCACTACAGGTCAGAACGGCGATTCCGCAGCCGCGGCGAGACGCATCGTGCTCTCCGGTCGCGCCGCGAGGATCGTGGCGGTGCGGGTGATCGCGCGTTCCATGACGACGGATGCCGCGGCCGGCGCGATGTCGGCGACGCGTGCGATGCTGATCGCGCGCGTGAGCGTGGGGTCGGTGAGGCGGGTCGCGCGCAGACCCGGCCGATCGACGAGCACGACGGCCGGCACGATCGCGACGCCGATGCCCCGCTCGACGAAGCGCAGCACGGCATCCATCTCGACGCCCTCGATGATGACGTCGGGCGACAGTCCGCCGGCCTGGAAGGCGGCATCCGTCGTCGCCCGCAGGTCGTACGACGAGCTGAAGACGATCAGGGGCAGGCCGGCGACCTCTCGCAGGCGGATGCCGTCGCGCCCGGCGATCGGCGCAGATCCGCTCGAGGAGATGACGACGAGCTCCTCGACCAGCAGCGGGGTGACGGTGAAGCGGTCCGCAGAGGCAGAATCCGACGTGGTGATGAGGGCGAGATCGAGCTCTCCCCCGGCGAGCTCGTCGAGCAGTCGACGCGAGCCCTGCTCGCTGACGTGCAGCTCGATGCCCGGGTGGGCGCCGTGGAAGACGCTCAGCGCCTCGGCGACGAGGCTGACGCAGAGCGTCGGCGGCGCGCCGAGCCGCACGCGTCCGCGCCGCAGACCCGCGAGCTCGTCGAGTTCGCGCCGCACCGATTCGGCGTCGGCGAGCATGCGGCGCGCGAGCGGCAGAAGCGACTCCCCCGCGGCGGTGAGGGTGGTGCCTGCTCTGGACCGATGGAGCAGCTCGGCGCCGAGATCCTGCTCGAGCGACGAGATCTGTCGGCTGAGCGACGGCTGGGCGAGATGGAGCTGCTCGGCCGCACGCGTGAAGTTGCCGACCTGGGCGACGGCGACGAAGCCGCGCAGCTGCTCAAGATTCATGCACCGAGGCTATCGTCTAGGAACCAAAGATGCATTGGAGTAATCGACTTCCTCCGCCTATCGTCGCCGACATGAATCCGACCGAACGCAGACTCTCGACGTCCGTCCTCGTCATCGGCACCGGCGGCTCCGGGCTGCGCGCGGCGATCGAGCTCGCCGAAGAGGGCACCGACGTCCTCGTCGTGGGGAAGCGTCCCAAGAGCGACGCCCACACGTCGCTCGCCGCCGGCGGGATCAACGCCGCCTTGTCGACCATGGATCCCGAGGACAGCTGGCAGCAGCACGCCGCCGACACGCTCAAGGAGAGCTACCTGCTCGCCACCCCCGAGACGGTTCAGCTCGTCACCTCCGAGGCCGCTCGCGGCATCGAAGACCTGGAGCGGTACGGGATGCCGTTCGCACGCGAAGACGACGGCCGCATCTCGCAGCGCTTCTTCGGCGCTCACACCTACCGTCGCACGGCCTTCGCCGGCGACTACACCGGGCTCGAGATCCAGCGCACGCTGGTCAATCGTGCGACGCAGCTGCAGATCCCCATCCTCGACACCGCGTACATCACGCGGATCCTCACCGACGACGACGGCGTTGTCTTCGGCGCCTACGGCTTCGATCTCGACGACGGCACGCGCTACCTGATCCACGCGGATGCCGTGATCCTGGCCGCGGGTGGACACAACCGCATCTGGCGCCGCACCTCGTCGCGCCGCGACGAGAACACCGGCGACTCGTTCCGGCTCGCGGTCGAGGCGGGCGGACGCCTGCGCGACCCGGAGCTCGTGCAGTTCCACCCGAGCGGCATCATCGAACCGGAGAACGCTGCGGGGACGCTCATCTCCGAGGCGGCGCGCGGCGAGGGCGGCATCCTGCGCAACGGACTCGGGGAGCGCTTCATGCACCGCTACGACCCCGAGCGCCTCGAGCTCTCCACCCGCGACCGCGTCGCGCTGGCCTGCTACACCGAGATCAAGGAAGGCCGCGGGACCCCCAACGGCGGTGTGTGGCTGGACGTGTCGCACCTGCCGCGCGAGACGATCATGACGCGGCTCCCCCGGGTGTACCAGACGATGCTCGAACTGCAGATGCTCGACATCACCAAGGACGCGATCGAGATCGCCCCGACCGCTCACTACTCGATGGGCGGCGTCTGGGTGCGGGCCTCGGATCACTCGACCGATGTGCCGGGGCTGTACGCGATCGGCGAGGCGGCGTCCGGCCTGCACGGCGCGAACAGGCTCGGAGGCAACTCCCTGATCGAGCTGCTCGTCTTCGGCCGCATCGTCGGGCGCGCCGCAGCAGCGTATTCGGCAGCACTCCCGGCGCAGAACCGCTCCGCTGCGGCCATCGCCGTCGCGCGCGAGGAGATCGAAGACGTGCTCGCCGCCAACGGGCCCGAGAACGTCCGGTCGCTGCAGCGCGCGATCCGCAACACGATGACCGATCACGCCGGTGTCGTGCGCTCGGAGGAGGGGCTGCTGACCGGGCTGGCCGAGCTCGACGCGATCGAGGCGCGCATGGCCGACATCGGCGTGCACCCCGACATCGCGGGGTTCCACGACCTCGCGCACGCCTTCGATCTGAGGTCGGCTGCGCTCGCCGCGCGCGCGACCCTCGAGGCGGCGCTCGAGCGCCGCGAGACCCGCGGCTGCCACAACCGCAGCGACTACCCGTTCGAGGATCCCGAGCTCCAGGTGAACCTCGTGTGGTCTCCGGAGCGCGGGGTGGAGCGCGAGGAGATCCCGCCGATCCCCGCAGAGATCGCCGCGCTGATGGGTGATGTCTCGGTCGACGGCAAGCTGCTCGAGTAGGACGCGCCCGCCTATCCTGGAGGGAGCCGTGTCGACGCGCACCCTCGCGCCCGTCGCCGTCCGCGGCGGGATCGAAGGTTCACGTGAAGATCGCCCAGCTTCGACGCTTGGTGGCCGTCGCGGCCGCGGATGTCCATTTCCCCCGAGCAGCCGAGAGCCTCGGCATCCCGCTCGCGTCTCTCTACACGTCGATGGACAAGCTCGAGGCCGAGGTCGGCCATCCCCTCTTCACCGACACGAAGGACGGCAAGGCCCTCACTCCTGCCGGCCGGCTGCTGCTGGACGAAGCCGAGCGTCAGATCTCCGCCGCACCTGCGCCGGTGGTCCCGCAGAAGGCGCCGGCGGGCGGCAAGGCGAAGGCGTCCAAGGGCAAGGGCCGGGCACCGGCGGTCAAGGGTCAGCCGAAGCCGTTCAAGAAGCGTCAGGGGCGCTGACGGTCAGAGCTCGGTGACGACGCCGGCCTCGACCCGCCACCGGCGATCGACGCTCACCGACTGCAGCATGCGCCGATCGTGCGTCACGAGAAGCAGCGTGCCCTCGTACGAATCGAGCGCCTGCTCGAGCTGCTCTATCGCCGGCAGGTCGAGGTGGTTGGTGGGCTCATCCAGCACCAGGACGTTCACGCCGCGCGCCTGCAGCAGAGCCAGGGCCGCCCGCGTGCGTTCCCCCGGCGACAGCTCGCCGACAGGCCGCACCACGTGGTCGGCCTTCAGCCCGAACTTGGCCAGGAGCGTGCGCACCTCCCCGGAGGCGAGGGACGGAACGAGCGCTTCGAAGGCATCCGACAGCGGCCGCGGGCCCGTGAGCAGCGATCGTGCCTGATCGATCTCGCCGACCTGCACGTTGGCCCCGATCGAGGCGGTACCCGAATCGGGGACCTGCGTGCCGAGCAGAGCGCGCAGCAGGGTGGACTTCCCGGCGCCGTTGGGCCCCGTGATCCCGATGCGTTCGCCCGCGGTGACCTGCAGCGACACCGGACCGAGGGTGAACGTGCCCTGGCGGAACACCGCCGAGCTCAGCGTCGCCACGACGGTGCTGGATCGCGGGGCCGCGCCGATCGTGAATTCGAGCTGCCACTCCTTGCGGGGTTCCTCGACCTCGTCGAGCCGGGCGATGCGGCTCTCCATCTGGCGCACCTTCTGCGCCTGCTTCTCGCTCGACTCGACCGATGCCTTGCGCCGGATCTTGTCGTTGTCCGGCGCCTTCTTCATCGCATTGCGGACACCTTGGCTCGACCACTCGCGCTGCGTCCGGGCACGACCGACGAGGTCGGCCTTCTTCTCGGCGAACTCGTCGTACTTCTCCCGTGCGTGCCGGCGCACGGTCGCACGCTCTTCGAGATAGGCGTCGTAGCCACCGCCGAACACCCGGTTCGATCCCTGCGCGAGGTCGAGTTCGAGCACCCGCGTCACGCATCTCGCGAGGAACTCGCGGTCGTGACTGACCAGGACGACTCCCCCACGCAGCCCGCGCACGAAGGTCTCGAGTCGCTCGAGGCCGTCGAGATCGAGGTCGTTCGTGGGTTCGTCGAGCAGCGCGATGTCGAATCGACTGAGCAGCAGGGCAGCCAGCCCCACCCGCGCGGCCTGGCCACCGGAGAGCGTCGTCATGAGCGCCTCGCCGCCGATGTCGAGACCCAGGTCGGCGAGCACGATCGGCAGGCGTTCGTCGAGGTCGGCGGCACCGCTGGCGAGCCAGCGGTCCAGTGCGACGGAGTAGACGTCGGCCGCTTGCGCATCGTCGGGGTCTGCGAGACCGGATGCCGCGGCATCCATCTCCCTCGTCGCTTCGGCGCACCCCGTGCGACGTGCGACATACTCTCCGACGGTCTCGCCGTCGCGGCGTTCGTGCTCCTGCGGCAGCCACCCCACGAACGCATCGGCGGGGGCCAGAGCGAGCGAACCGGCCTGCGGCTCGTCGATGCCGGCGAGCAGACGCAGCAGCGTGGATTTGCCGGCGCCGTTCGCCCCGACGACGCCGATGACGTCGCCGGGTGCGACCGTGAGGTCGAGCGAGTCGAAGAGGGTGCGGTGCCCGTACCCACCGGCGAGGTCGCGGGCGACGAGGGTGGCGGTCATCCCTCAATCCTGTCATCGCGGCGATCGAGACAGCGCCTACCACCCAGGCCCGCAGGGGGTAAGCCCTGCGCACCGGCCGCCGTTGAGACGTACCGTGGTTCGAAGCCCCGTCGACGACGTGGCGACGCGTGGGCCCTCGGGCCCGGGGAAGCGATGCGCCCCCTCGACGGAACGGTGGCTTCATGGCTCGCGACGATCTCGACGGCTGGGTGCGCGTGCGCGGGGCGCGCGAGCACAACCTCAAGAACGTCGACGTGGAGATCCCGCGCGACTGCATGGTGGTCTTCACCGGCGTGTCGGGGTCGGGCAAATCGTCCCTCGCCTTCGGCACGCTGTACGCCGAGGCACAGCGCCGGTACTTCGAGTCGGTGGCCCCCTACGCGCGGCGCCTGCTGAATCAGGTCGGGGCACCCGACATCGACGAGATCAGCGGCCTTCCGCCGGCGGTCGCGCTGCAGCAGCGCCGCGGAGCGCCGAGTTCGCGTTCGAGCGTCGGCACCATCACCACGCTGTCCAATCTGCTGCGCATGCTGTACTCCCGCGCGGGAACGTACCCACCGGGGGCGGCTCATCTGTCGGCGGAGGCTTTCTCGCCGAACACCGCCGCCGGGGCCTGCCCGCGCTGTCAGGGGCTCGGCACCGTGCACGACGTCACCGAACAGCTGCTCGTACCCGACCCGTCGCTGAGCATCCGCGAGGGCGCGATCGCCGCATGGCCCGGAGCCTGGCAGGGTGCGAACCTGCGCAGCATCGTGCGCGGACTCGACATCGACATCGAGAAGCCCTGGCGCACCCTGCCGAAGAAGAAGCGCGACTGGCTGCTGTACACCGACGAGCAGCCCTCGGTGTTCATCGAACCCGAGGAGGGCCGGGTCGACCACGGCTACTACGGGAAGTTCTGGAGCGCCCGCGCCCACGTGATGCACGTGCTGTCGCAGTCGCAGAGCGAGCGGATGCGGGAGCGCGCGATGCGTTTCGTCGAGAGCATGCGGTGCTCCGAGTGCGGCGGCAGCGGCCTGCGCTCCGACGCCCTCGCGGTGACCTTCGCGGGACGCACGATCGCCGAGATGAACGCCCTGCCGTTGGCGGCGCTCGGCGCGGAGCTCTCGGCCGCCGCATCCGCCACCGAGAACGTCGAGGCCGCAGAACGTATCGCCGCGGACATGATCTCGCGCGTCGACGTGCTGCTGGATCTCGGCCTCGGCTACCTGAGCCTCGGGCGCAGCTCGACCACCCTCTCCCCCGGCGAGGCCCAGCGGCTGCGCATCGCGACGCAGCTGCGATCCGGGCTCTTCGGCGTCGTCTACGTGCTCGACGAGCCGTCGGCGGGGCTGCATCCCGCCGATGCCCAACCGCTGATGGCGGTTCTCGATCGCCTCACCGAGTCGGGGAACTCGCTGTTCGTGGTCGAGCACGACCTCGATGTGATCCGTCGAGCGGACTGGGTGGTCGACATCGGTCCGGATGCCGGTGAGGGTGGCGGGCACGTCGTCTACTCCGGCCCCGTCGAGGGCCTGCGGAGCGTGCCGTCCTCCGTCACCGGGCGGTATCTGTTCCCTTCGGGGGGAGCTCAGCCGATACGCGAGCCGCGCACGCCGTCGGGCTGGCTCGGGCTGCGGGGCATCACGCGTCACAACCTGCGCGACGCCGCTGTCGACGTGCCGCTCGGTGTGATGACGGCCGTGACCGGCGTCTCCGGGTCGGGCAAGTCGACACTGGTGACGCAGGTGCTCGCGCACGTCGTGCGCGACGCGCTCGGCGGCGAGACCGAATCCGACGAAGCTGTTCTCGACGTCGGCATCGAGGGCGTCTCGGGCGTGGAATCGTTCGACCGTCTCGTCGTCGTCGATCAGCGCCCGATCGGGCGCACACCGAGGTCCAACCTCGCGACCTACACGGGCATGTTCGACGTCGTGCGCAAGCTGTTCGCGGCCAGTGACGAGGCGATGTCGCGCGGCTACACGGCCGGCCGGTTCTCGTTCAACGTCGCCGGCGGGCGCTGCGAGACCTGCCAGGGCGAGGGGTTCGTCTCGATCGAGTTGATGTTCCTCCCCGGCACCTATGCGCCGTGCCACACCTGCCACGGTGCGCGCTACAACGCCGAGACGCTCGAGGTGCGCTACCGCGGACAGTCGATCGCCGACGTGCTCGGCATGACGGTGACGCAGGCGACGGACTTCTTGGCGGATGCCGCGGGTGCGGCGCGGAGCCTCCGCACCCTGGGCGAGGTCGGGCTCGGCTACCTGCGGCTCGGTCAGCCCGCGACCGAGCTCAGCGGTGGCGAGGCCCAGCGCATCAAGCTCGCGACTGAGCTCCAGCGCGCGCATCGTGGACACACCCTCTATCTGCTCGACGAGCCCACGTCGGGGCTGCACCCCGCAGACGTCGAGCTTCTGCTTCGTCAACTGCAGCAGCTGGTTGATGCCGGTAACACCGTCGTCCTGGTCGAGCACGATCAGTCGGCCATCGCCGCGTCGGACTGGGTGATCGATCTCGGACCCGGCGGAGGAGATGCCGGCGGCCGGGTGGTGGATGCCGGGACGCCCAGTTCGATCGCCGTCGGCGCGGGAGCCACTGGCGAGCACCTCGGGCGGTGGATGAAGCGGGTTGAAGCGTGACAGGTCTTCCATAGGACATTAGTTCTACACCCGCCCGGCGTTCCGATTCAAGATCTCTGTGCTTTTCTGCTTATTTCCGACCCCGACTGAGTTATCCACAGATCGATGGGGCGCTCACAGCAGTGTCGGAGGTGACCGCCAGAATAGGAACATGCATTCGAACAGGCGCATCGGCTTCACGGACGGTGTCGCGGCCGCCCTGGCTGAGATCGTGGCTGAAGTCGAGAAGACGCAGTCGGTAATTGCGGCGGCGCAGGCCGCGCAGGCCCGGGCGTTGGCGCGGGCAGGTGACCTCGCCCGGGTGCAGGCGGCGCGGAGCCGGGCGAACGTGCGTGATCACGACATGGCGTTGCGTGGCATAGCCGCCGAGGTCGCCGGGGTGCTGCGGGTCACCGACCGGTCCGTGCAACGCCAGATCGGCGATGCGGTGTCGCTGGTCGAGGACTACCCGGTCACCCTCGACGCGTGGGAGGCCGGGACGATCACCCGGGCCCACGTGCGCGTGATCACCGACACCGGGGCCCACCTCCCACCCGATGCCCGGGCGACGTTCGACGCCGACGCGGTCCGCCGCTGCCAGGTGGAGACCCCGGGGCGGGTGCGCGGGGAACTGGAACTCCTCGCCGAGCGCCTGCATCCCCGCACCATCGCCGAACGCCACCACGACGCCTGCCAGGACAGGATGGTGCGCGTCGTGCCGCTTCACGACGGCATGTCTGCGCTGTACACCCCGATGCCGACCCTGTTCGCCGACGCGATCCACGACCGCCTCACCCAGCAGGCCCGTGGCATCATCGACGCCCGCACCGCAGCCGCCGCCGATGCCCGCGCGGCGCTGCGCGACGCGACCCCCGGGACTGCCGTCGACGAGGCCACCGCATGGCTGCAGGTCATCGCGTCCGACACCCGCACGACCGACCAGATCCGCCTCGACCTACTCGTCGACATGCTCCTCACCGGCGACCCGAGCGCCGACCCCACTCGCACCGACGACGGGTCCGGCACCCTCGGAGCGATCCGCGGGAAAGTCCAGATCGTCGTCCCCGCTCTCACCCTCCTCGGCACCGACGACGGGCCCGCCGACCTCGTCGGCCGCTCCCCCATCGACCCCGATACCGCCCGCCAGCTCACCGCCAACACCCGCTCACCGCTGGAACGCATCCTCACCCACCCCGTCACCGGCGCCGTCCTCGCCGTCGACACCTACCAGCGCACCGCCGCGATCGACCGATACCTCCGCGCCCGAGACCAGCACTGCCGCTTCCCCGGCTGCCGTCTCCCCGCCATCCGCTGCGAAATCGACCACACCATCGACGCAGCGCTCGGCGGGCACACCGACGTGCGAAACCTCGCCCACCTCTGCCAGCGACACCACAGCATGAAGCAATTCACGCCCTGGAAAGTCCGACAACAGGGCGACGGTGTCCTCGAATGGACCTCACCCCTCGGACGCGTCTACACCGAACACCCACCACCACTCGGCATCCGCTTCACCACAACACCGGAGTCCGGAACGCCAGACGATGAGCCGCACGGGGCGAGCGACCGAGGACTATTCGTCGAACCGTCCGACCTCGATCACTCCGATGGAGGCCCACTCGACGAACCGCACGATCGCTGGCAAACCTACGACTCACCCTTCTGACCCGACGGGTTCTGGCCGCGCGCTTTCACGGCAGCTGGCCATCCTCACTTCCAGATCGCGGCACCGGCCGCGCCGACGCGCGGGACATCAGTCCCAGTCGAGATACTCCTCGATGATGACCGCCGTCTCGATCGGGTGAGCCTGGGGGAAGAAGTGCCCGCCACCGCCGACGGTCTTGATACTCGCCCGCTCGGGCGCGAATGCCTGCAGACGCTCACCGTTCACAGGCGGGGTGACGTCGTCATCCGGCGCCTGCACGATCAGCACCGGGATGACCGGCGCGAGCGGGATGTCCTCGTCCTCGACTCCGAGCATCAGCAGCCCGTTCGCCCGATCGGCGTGCGTCGCGACGATGGTTCGGGCGACCGTGCCCCCGTAGCCGTGCCCGCCGAACCAGGTGTGGTCGATCCCGAGATGGTCGATCACGGCGATGACATCATCCGCCCGGTCGGCCGCTGAAAGCGCACCCTCGGCGTCACGCCGATAGCCGACGCGGATGATGTGGAAGCCTGCCTCTTCTGCGAGGTAGTGCCCGACGACGCCGAGGGCGTCTTGGCCGCGCTCCGAGATGAGCACGAGCGGAACGGGTCCTTCGCCCTCGACGACATACGGGATCGCCCGCGCATCGGGTTCGAAAATCTGGATGTCCGTCACAGTCGTGGATCCTCTCGCGGCGGCGGGTCGTCCTTCGACTCTATCCGCCGCGGCGAGACCTCGAATGCGGGCGCCGACGCTCGTGGATCAGGCGCAGAAATCGTTCACGACATCGGAGGATGTCTGGATCAGGATCGTCTGCACGACATCGTCGTAGAAGTCGAAGACGAGGTAGCGCGGCTCGCCTGTCGGCCCTTCCCCGTTGACGACGAACCGCATCAGATCGCCCTGCGGATCGTTCTCGACGGTGCCGGCAGGGTATGCGGCTTCGGTTTCAGCGAGCGGCGACCCGATGCCGACACCCTCCGTCGTCCGCGGCGACCCGTCCGCACGGCCGTTCTCCGGGAGGTCCCCACCCACCGCGATCAGCGCGATGTCGTCCGCGCCTTCGCCGGAGGCCTGCACCCAGATCGTCGGGTTCGACGCGGACTGCAGGATGGAGGTCGCCGGGTTAGGGCAGGTGCCCGAGGCATCCACCGTGTACGCCGGAGCCGTCTCGGGCAGTTCCGCCGCAGACGACCCGCCGATAGTGAGGGGACCCACGCCTTCGAAGTCGATGATCCACTCCGCGGGCTCCGCGCCGGCTGCCCCGGTGGTGGGCGTAGGCGTGGGTGCGGACGCAGACGGCGACGTCGCTGCGGGGGTCGTCGGCGTCGCCGAGGGAGTCGAAGCGCACCCGGTCAGCAGAGCGAGCGCGATGGCCAGGCTGCTGGCGAATGTCACTCGATTTCCGAACGAAAGCATGATTCGACGCTAGCTGAGGCTCCGGTGCGACACATGCGTGACGGGCCACGGAAGAAGAATCGACCGGCGCGCACTCCCGGTGAAGCGACAGGTCTTCCCCCGGGCTCACGACGGCTCTCTGGAGGTTCGTGACGTCGCCGCCTGGCAAGCTGAGTTCCATGCCTGCAGACCTCGATCGATGGGAAGCTTCCGTCACCGACCTCTGGGAGCGACTCGACTCCCTCAGCCCCGCCGAAGCCGTCAGTGCCATGCAGGACCTGGCCGCGTCATGCCCCGCGAGCGACGGCCGCAGCGCGTTCGAGCTCGCGGGCGCCTACGACTCGATGGGATTCGAAGCGGAGGCGGGCGCCGAGTACGAGCGCGCGCTCGAACTCGGCCTCGACGAGGCCCGGCACGCTCGACTCGCGGTGCAGTACGGGTCGACCCTGCGCAACCTCGGCCGACTCGACGAAGCCATCGCTGTCCTGAGCGCCGCTCCGATCCACGAATCGACGGGGACCGCACCTCGCGTCGTGCTCGCTCTGACGTTGCACAGCGCGGGCCGGAAGGACGAAGCACTGCGCGTCGCGATCGAGGCGCAGATCGAGTCCTTGCCGCAGTATCAGCGCTCGATGCGCGCCTACGCCGCCGCGCTCACAGAACCTGAGACGGCAGTCGACTGACTAGACGTTGAAGCGGAACTCCACGACGTCGCCGTCCTGCATGACGTAGTCCTTGCCCTCGAGGCGCGCCTTGCCCTTGGCTCGGGCCTCGACGACGGATCCGGTCGCGATCAAATCGTCGAACGAGATGACCTCGGCCTTGATGAAGCCCTTCTCGAAGTCGGTGTGGATGACGCCCGCCGCCTGCGGCGCCTTCGCACCCTGCGGGATAGTCCACGCGCGAGCCTCCTTCGGCCCGGCGGTGAGGTAGGTCTGCAGGCCGAGCGTGGCGAAGCCGATGCGGGCGAGCTGAGTGAGACCCGACTCCTCCTGACCGGTGGATGCCAGGAGTTCAGCGGCGTCCGCGGGGTCGAGGTCGATGAGCTCCGACTCGATCTTCGCGTCGAGGAAAACGGCCTGGGCCGGGGCGACGAGCTCTGCGAGGGAGGCGAGGGCCGCGGCATCCGTCAGCACGGCCTCATCGACATTGAAGACGAAGATGAACGGCTTCGCGGTGAGCAGACCGAGCTCCTTGATCGGCGCGAGATCGATCTTCGAGGCCGACAGGAGCTCCCCACGCTGCAGCGCATCGCGCGCCTCCACAGCCGTGGCGAGGACCGAGGGGTCGAGCTTGCGACCCTTGACCTCTTTCTCGTAGCGCGTGATCGCCTTCTCGAGCGTCTCGAGGTCGGCGAGCTGCAACTCCGCGTTGATCGTCTCGAGATCGTTCTTCGGATTCACGCCGCCCTCGACGTGCACCACATCGGCGTCGGTGAAGCCGCGCACGACCTGCGCGATGGCATCCGCCTCACGGATGTTGGCGAGGAACTTGTTGCCGAGTCCCTCTCCCTCCGATGCCCCGCGCACGATGCCGGCGATGTCGACGAACGACACCGCGGCGGGCAGGATCCGCTCCGAGTGGAAGACCTCGGCCAGCTTCTCCAGTCGCGGGTCGGGCAGGTTCACGACACCCATGTTCGGTTCGATCGTCGCGAACGGATAGTTCGCCGCGAGCACCTGATTCTTGGTCAGGGCGTTGAAGAGGGTGGACTTGCCGACGTTGGGCAGGCCGACGATGCCGATAGTGAGAGCCACGGGCGTCAAGTCTACGTGGCGGGGGCGTGCGACCCTTCGACAGGCTCAGGGACCGGGGTGGACCGGCTCAGGGACCGGGGTGGACCGGCTCAGGGACCGGGGTGGACCGGCTCAGGGACCGGGGCGGACAGCTCAGGGACGGGAGCGGACAAGCTCAGGGACCGGGGCTCCCTCACGACCCCGGGCGGGCTCAGGGCGCCACCGCGCGGAACGCCTCCGTGCGGTAGGGCAGGTCGACGACCTCACCGCCGTCCTCGCGAACACGGCGATTCTCGTCGAACAGGGTGCCGACCTCGGCGAGGATCCGCGCGCGATCCTCGGGAGCGGCCGTGATGATGTAGCTGCGGGACGCGACCATGTCGAGCAGCGCCGCACGATCGAGCGTCCGCGACCACGTCCACATCCGTCGCTCCAGCGCTCCGAACGGGACACCGACCCGCACGCCGTCACCTGCGAGCATCTCCTCGGCATGACTTCCCTTCATCGCCGCGGTCAGTCTCGCGACCCACGGCACGCTCTCATCGCGGATGTTCCAGATCAACCCCAGCACTCCCCCGGGCCGCAAGACCCGTGCGCTTTCGAGAGCACCGGCATCCGGATCGACCCAGTGCCACGCCTGACCGAGGACAACAGCGTCGACGGATGCCGTGGGCACCGGCATCCGCTCTGCCGACCCCACGAACGTGGGTACGCCGGGAACCACCGTCCGCAGCGTCGCGAGCATCTGCGGGTCGGGGTCGATCGCGACGACCTCGCCGCCGGCATGGACGATGGTGCGGGTGAGCTTTCCGGTGCCTGCCCCGACGTCGACGACACGCGGCGAGGGTCCCGCGGGCGCCAGCAGCCACTGCACCGCCTCGAGCGGATAGTCGGGGCGGCCCGCTTCGTAGGCCGCCGCCGCAGCGCCGAAAGAGGTCGACATCTCGTCGCGACTCGCCATGCGACCACCCTACGGCGCGCCTCCGCGCACTGCGCGGAGGCCCGGGCGACAGTGGAACGGTGCCCCTGGACTTCACCGCCATCGACTTCGAGACGGCGAACTCCAGCAACGCCTCAGCCTGCGCCGTCGGCCTCGTGCGCGTGCGCGCCGGACGGATCGTCGCGAAGGCCGGGTGGCTCATCCGTCCGCCTGCCGGCCACGACGCGTTCTTCGAACTGAACACGCGCATCCACGGGATCCGCGCCGAAGACGTCGTCGGCGCGAAGAGCTGGACCGAGCAGCTCGGCGATCTCGCGGCCTTCGCCGGCGCCGACATCCTCGTCGCCCACAACGCCGGCTTCGACATGGCTGTGCTCAAACGCGCGTGCGAGGCGACCGGCGACGACTACCCTCCGTACCGCTATGCGTGCAGCCTGCAGGTCGCGCGCAGCGTGTACAAGCTCGAGTCGTACCGGCTGCCGTTCGTGGCGGCCGAGGCGGGGTTCCCGGACTTCCCGCATCACAACGCCACCGCCGACGCGCTCGCGTGCGCGCACGTCATGATCGACGCAGCCCGACGCACGGGCGCCGACGATCTCGACGCCCTCGCCCTGGGCACCGGAACGCGCGTCTCGCAGATCGCCGTCGCCGCAGCACCCGCCGCGACGACCTTCGCCGCGTAGCGAGTCCTTCGCGACGCTCGCGACGCAGGCGACCGCGGAGTTCTGTGCCGACACGCCGCCGACGGATGCCGCCACCCGGGGTGTCGGCCACGATCTCCGCATCGCCGAACACGCCCGGCCGCCATCCTCCGCGCGCGGCGATACAGGATGTCGGGGGCCCCCGGCATCCTGATCCCATGGACGCACTCACCGTTTCGCTGATCGTCATCGGCTGCCTCGCCCTCGGCGCGCTCGCGGGCTGGACTGCGGGGCTCGCACGCGGAGCGACGCGCTCGGCGCGGTCCGAATCCGAGCTGCGAGCCCGCCTGGCGGGAGTGGATGCCGCCCGTCAGGGCGTGCAGGCTCAGCTCGACCACCAGCAGGTGCTGTACCGAGAACTCGCCGCACAGGCGCGGTCCGACCAGGCGCAGCGCGAGGAGCGCGAGCGGCGGGAGCAGACGGTGCTGAGGGCCCTCGCCCCCGTTCAGGAGTCGCTGTCGGCGATGCGCGGCAAGGTCGACGAGCTCGAGCGCGAGCGGCGCGCGCAGTTCGGCGCCCTGGCCGAGCAGCTGCGTCAGGCGCACGAGTCCGACGAGGCGCTCCGCGCGACCACCGAGTCGCTCGCCGGTGCCCTGCGTTCGGGAAGCACGAGAGGCGTCTGGGGCGAGACGCAGCTGCGCAGGGTCGTCGAGGCGGCGGGCCTCACCCGCTTCGTCGACTTCGATCTGCAGTCCTCGATCGAAACGGATGCCGGTGCCGGCCGACCCGACATGGTGATCAGGCTGCCCGGCGACAAGGCGATCGCCGTCGACGCCAAGGTTCCGCTCGATGCCTACCTCGAGGCGAGTGCGATCCCCTTCACGGCCACCGGAGCCGAGGCCGCGCGCCGCCGCACGCTGCTCGACCGTCACGTCAAGGCCGTGCGCGCCCACATCGACGCCCTCGCGAAGAAGACCTACTGGGCGGGGCTCTCGTCGAGCCCCGAGTTCGTCGTCTGCTTCGTGCCGAGCGAGTCCCTCCTCGCCGCGGCCCTCGAGGAAGACCCCTCGCTCCTGGACTACGCGTTCAGCAAGCGCGTGGCGCTCGCGTCGCCGGTCAATCTCTGGGCCGTGCTCAAGACGGTCGCGTACACCTGGACGCAGCAGGACGTGTCGCAAGAAGCCAGGGCGCTGTTCGATCTCGGCAACCAGCTGTACGAGCGGCTCGGCTCGCTGGCCGGCCACGCCGACGACCTGCGGCGCGCGATCGAGCGCACCGTCGACACCTACAACAGGTTCACCGGGTCCCTCGAATCGCGCGTCTTCGTGACGGCCAGGCGCTTCCCCGGCATCGACGACACGAAGCTGGATGCCGTGACCGCGCCCGCGGCGATCGACAAGGCGCCGAGGCGACTCACCGCCCCCGAACTGCTCGACGCGCTCGCCGATGCGGAACGGAACCAGGATGAATCGGCCCGGTCCGCGCCGGACGACGCGGACCTCGACGCAGACGCAGGCTCCTCATCCGACGAGGGCGAGCTCGCCGCGGACGTCGGCGATCTCCGCGAGCGCATCGGCCTCGACGGCCGAGCATCGTGAGTGTCAGGCGCCGCCGGGGACGAAGCTCAGCAGGGCGATGACGGCGGTCGACACGAGCACGAACGCGCCGATCATCCACCACGCGCTGATCTCATGGCCCTCGTCGCGTCGGACGCGCAGGAGCACATCCGGTCGGCGGGCGGGGTCGATCGCGTCGGCGACGACCGCGTGGGCGCCGGTCTGCGGACCGGTGGCGCCGGGCTGTGGTGACATCGAGAGCCTCCCCGAGTGGTGGAACAGCGACATGTCGACGCTGACACCGTTTCGATTCTGCCAGACGGCACACCGAAAGCCGAGGATTGACCGTCACGTCAGTCGCACGAGCAACATCCGTCACGCGGGCAACAGGCGTGAAGCCTCAGGGGCGCGTCACAGCCACTTCGAGACGAGGTGCTCGGACGAGATGCGACGCAGGGTGCCGGACCGTCCGCGCAGCACGACGCTCTCGGTGTAGAGGTACTCGCCCTCGCGACGGACGCCGGCCACGAGCTGACCCTCGGTGACCCCGGTCGCGACGAAGATCGTGTTGTCGCCGCGCACGAGCTCGTCGGCCTCGTAGACGTAGTCGTCGAGCTTGAGCCCGGCGTCGACGCCCCGCTGCTTCTCGTCGTCGTCCCGCGCCCACAGACGACCCTGGATGTGCCCGCCCAGCGCCTTGATCGCGCACGCCGTGACGATTCCCTCAGGGCTGCCGCCGACGCCGACGCACATGTCGGTGCGGGCGTTGTGCCGGGCGGCGTTGATGCCGCCGGCGACGTCGCCGTCGCTCATGAGGCGCGTTCCGGCACCGGCCTCGCGGATCTCCTCGATCAGACGATCGTGACGCGGGCGGTGCAGCACCGAGACGACGAGCTCGTCGACGGGCTTGCCGAGGGCCTTCGCCAGCAGCCGGATGTTCTCGCCGATGGGGAGGCGGATGTCGACGACGCCCACGCCGGCGGGGCCGGTGACGAGCTTGTCCATGTAGAACACCGTCGACGCGTCGAGCATCGTGCCCTGATCGGAGACGGCGATGACCGACAGCGCGTTGTTGCGACCGGCCGCCGTGAGCGACGTGCCGTCGATCGGGTCGACGGCCACGTCGGCCTTCGGACCGCGACCGTTGCCCACGCGTTCGCCGTTGAACAGCATCGGGGCTTCGTCCTTCTCGCCCTCGCCGATCACGATCGTCCCGTCGAAGTTGACGGTCGTGAAGAACGCGCGCATCGCGTCGACGGCGGCGGCGTCGGCATCCTCCTTGCGGCCCCGACCGATGAACGGCACGGCGCGGATGGCCGCGGCTTCGGTCGCACGAACGAGTTCGAGTGCGAGGTTGCGATCAGGATGCAGCGGACTCATGTCGGCGCTAAGACTCACCATGGGGTCAGCCTAGCCAGCCCGCGGCATCCGGAACGGAGTTTCACGCCGCGTGAGCGTGAAGGAATGCCGGTTCTTTCGGTGACACCGGGATCCTGTCGCGTGGCCGTCGCTTCGCTAGAGTCTGAGAGAAGCGAACAGCCGTCCTCAGTCAGGAGCACTCATGCCCGTCGCCACCCCAGACCAGTACGCCGAGATGCTCGACCGCGCGAAGTCGGGAGGCTTCGCGTACCCGGCCATCAACGCCGCCAGCTCCCAGTCCGTCAACGCCGTGCTCCAGGGTCTCGCCGAAGCGGGCTCGGACGGCATCCTCCAGGTCACGACCGGCGGTGCCGACTACTTCGCCGGCCACACCGTGAAGGCCCGCGCCACCGGCGCCCTCGCCTTCGCCGCCTACGTGCACGAGGTCGCCAAGAGCTACCCCATCACCGTCGCCCTGCACACCGACCACTGCCCCAAGCCGGCACTGGAGGACTTCGTCCTCCCGCTCATCGCGGCATCCGAGGCGGTCGTCGCCGACGGCGGCAACCCCATCTTCCAGTCCCACATGTGGGACGGATCGGCAGTGCCGCTCGGCGAGAACATCGAGATCGCCAAGGAGCTGCTCCCCCGTCTGAAGGCGATCAACGCGATCCTCGAGGTCGAGATCGGCGTCGTCGGCGGCGAAGAGGACGGCGTGCAGCACGAGGGCTCTAACGACGCCCTCTACACGACCACCGCCGACGTGACGCAGGTCGTGGAGGCCCTGGGTCTCGGCGATCAGGGCCGGTGGATCGCCGCCCTCACGTTCGGCAACGTCCACGGCGTCTACAAGCCCGGCAACGTCAAGCTCAAGCCCGAGCTCCTCGGTGAGATCCAGGAGGGCATCGCCGCGCGGTTCGGCACCGGCCCCAAGCCCCTGGATCTCGTCTTCCACGGCGGCAGCGGCTCGACCGACGAAGAGATCGCCCTCGCCGTCGCCAACGGCGTCGTGAAGATGAACATCGACACCGACACGCAGTACGCGTTCACCCGCTCGGTCGCGGGCTTCATGTTCCAGAACTACGACGGCGTGCTCAAGGTCGACGGCGAGATGGGCAGCAAGAAGGCCTACGACCCCCGCGCCTGGGGCAAGATCGCCGAGTCGGCCATGGCCGCCCGCGTCGTCGAGGCCACGAAGCAGCTGGGATCGGCCGGCAAGAGCCAGAGCTGACACCCGACCGACCCGAGACACCGGATGCCCCGGCCCACCGCTCAGCGGCGGGCCGGGGCATCCGTCGTCCGTGCTTGCGGCGATCAGCCGGAATCACCCGACGCGGGGCTCAGGGCGCGCGGTAGACGTCGATGATCGTCGGCGCGCCCTCGGGCCGGTGGATCACCGTGATCTCGTCTCCCGCCTGGATGCGCCCGCGCCGGATGACCCGCAGGTACGGGCCGAGGCGTCGCTCATCCGAGAACCGGCGCACCCAGCCGCGCTCGTCCGCGCCGCCGACCCAGCGCGCGAAGGTCTGGCAGGGCGTCCGGGGCATGGTCACCTCGACTTCGAGCCGATCGCCGATGCGCCACTGCTCGCCGATGAGCGCCGCGTTGACGTCGAGGCCCTCGGTGCGCAGATTCTCGCCGAAGAAGCCGGGCGACAGTTCGCGACCGAGCTCCGCCTCCCAGAACGCGGCGTCCTCCTGCGCGTAGACGTAGAGGGCCTTGTCGAGCCCGCCGTGATGCTCGCGATCGGCCTGCACGTCGGAGTGCAGTCCGAATCGGCCGATCTTCGCCACACCCTCGATGGGGCGCTTGTCGATCGCCGTGACGACATCCCGCGAACCGTCGGGTCGGAGCTGGTGAACGCTGCAGACGGCGAGGAGACGGGGCATCCCGTCATCCTACGGAGGCGCTCAGCCCAGTGACGTCATGTACGACGTGAAGGCGGGGTCGTTGACGAGCGGCACCGCGAGGCACGTGCTGACGATGACGTAGGTGATGACGGCGCCCACGATCGGCACCCACCACGACACCCGCCCGGCCCTCAGCAGCCGCAGCGACCGGATCGCCGTCAGGGCGTAGCCGATGACGAGGGCGACCGCGGCCACGATCCCCCACATCTGCGCGGCGGCCACGTTGGTGAAATCTCCCGGAATGCCCATGATCTGCATCGAGCGCTCGATCGTCGGCAGGATGTCGAGATAGCTCACCACCGAGAACACGACGTTCACCGCACCGGCGGCCAGCAGGCCGATCGTCACGATGCGGTTGACCGGCGATCCCGGCCTGTGGGCGACGGATGCCGCAGCCGCGGGCGGCGCGGGTTCCGGTGCGACGCCGGCCGACAGCGCTTCGGTGACGTCCGGCTGCTGGATGCGCGAGCGCTGCTCCTCAGGCGTCGCGTACTCGCCGTACTCGGGGCGCGGACGCGGGTCGGGATCGCTCACGGGCGCGTCGTCCGTCCGCCGAGGGCGCGGTCGTCGCGGTTTCCCGCGGCATCGGAGCGCAGCTCCTTCGGGAGCGAGAACAGCAGGTCCTCCTCGGCGGTCTTGACCTCTTCGACGTCGCGGTAGCCGGCACCGGCGAGATCGGCGAGCACTTCCTGCACGAGGACCTCGGGCACCGACGCGCCGCTGGTGACACCCACGGTCGCGACGCCGTCGAACCACGACTGCTCGATCTCGTCGGCGTAGTCGATGCGGTACGCGGCCTTCGCGCCGTACTCGAGCGCCACCTCGACCAGGCGCACCGAGTTCGAGGAGTTCGCCGAGCCGACGACGATCACGAGATCGGCATCCTTCGCGACCTTCTTGATCGCGACCTGGCGGTTCTGAGTGGCGTAGCAGATGTCGTCCGACGGCGGGTCCTGCAGATGCGGGAAGCGCACGCGCAGACGCCGCACCGTCTCCATCGTCTCGTCGACCGACAGCGTGGTCTGCGAGAGCCAGACGACCTTCGACGGATCCTTGACCTCGACCTCGTCGGCGTGATCGGGCGAGTTCACGATCGTGATGTGCTCGGGAGCCTCGCCCGCGGTGCCTTCGACCTCTTCATGGCCCTCGTGGCCGATGAGGAGGATCTCGTAGTCGCTCTTGGCGAACCGCACGGCCTCGCGGTGCACCTTCGTCACGAGCGGGCAGGTCGCGTCGATGGCCTGCAGGCCGCGATCGGATGCTGCGCTCACGACGGCCGGCGAGACCCCGTGGGCGCTGAAGACGACGTGGGCGCCCGCGGGAACCTCGTCGACCTCGTCGACGAAGATCGCGCCGGCGGCCTCGAGCTCGGTCACCACGTGGATGTTGTGCACGATCTGCTTGCGCACGTACACCGGGGCGCCGTACCGCTCGAGCGCCTTCTCGACCGCGACGACCGCCCGGTCGACGCCGGCGCAGTAGCCGCGGGGGGCGGCCAGCAGCACGCGCTTGTGTCCTTGCACCGCGATATCCTGAAGACGCTCACGGCGCCTCGGCACACGGGGCACGGGCATGCGGACGGCCGAGGATGCTGACGCGAGACTCACGCCCACGAGTCTACGGGCGGCGCCCTGTACGTAGGCCGAGCCGGAGAGGCAGAAGACACCCGCATGACCACGTTCCAACCGCAGCCGGTCGTCGGCGAGGCTCCGCCGCCCGACTCCGTGGCACCGCGCGACTCGCGCTCCGAGGCGCCGACGTCGGTCGCCCGCCTCAACGAGACGATCCGCGGATTCGTCCAGAACTGGGGCTCGGTCTGGGTCGAGGGCGAGATCACGTCGTGGAACCTGCGCGGCGGCAACGTGTTCGGAAGGCTCAAAGACCTCACGACCGAATCCGCGATCTCGTTCCGGCTGTGGTCCTCCACCCGCGAGCGACTCCCCGCCGACCTCAAGGCCGGCGACCACGTCATCGCCTGTGTGAAGTCCGATTACTTCGTCAAGACGGGAGATTTCTCGTTCTCGATCTCGGCGATGCGGCACGTCGGGCTCGGCGACCAGCTCGAGAAGCTCGAACGACTGCGCGCCCTGCTGCGCGGCGAGGGGCTCTTCGACGCGCGGCACAAGAAGCCGCTGCCGTTCCTCCCCCAGCTCATCGGGCTCATCACCGGCGAGAACTCGGATGCCGAGAAGGACGTGCACCGCAACGCCGAGCTGCGCTGGCCGCACGTGCGCTTCCGCACGAAGCACGCGGCCGTGCAGGGCGACCGGTGCGTGCCCGAGACGATCGCCGCGCTCAAGGCCCTCGACGCCGACCCCGAGGTGGACGTCATCGTCATCGCCCGCGGCGGGGGCGACCCGCAGACCCTCCTCGGCTTCAGCGACGAGCGGCTGCTGCGCGCGGTGGCCGCAGCATCCACCCCGGTCGTGAGCGCCATCGGCCACGAGAACGACCGTCCGCTGCTCGACGACGTCGCCGACCTGCGGGCGTCGACGCCGACCGACGCCGCCAAGCGGGTCGTCCCCGACGTGGCAGAGCAACGCGCCTTCGTCGGCCAGCTGCGCACGCGGCTGACGGGCCGGCTCACGCAGCGCATCGGCCACGACATCGCCCAGCTCGAGCAGCTGCGCTCTCGGCCCGTGCTGCGCGACCCCGAATCCCTCCTGACCCCGCGCTCGCACGAGGTGTTCCTGTCGGTCGCGCGCGGTCGCGACACCGTGGACCGCGCGCTCGAACGCCAGGGCCGCCGCACGGCCGAGCTCCGCGCGACCCTGCGGGCACTGTCTCCGGCCTCGACCCTCGCGCGCGGCTACGCGATCGCGCATCTGGCAGACGGCGTCATCGTGCGGGATGCCGCGCAGGCGCCCGCCGGAGCGGCGGTCGTCGTCACCGTCGGCGAGGGTTCGTTCGCCGCGCGGTCCGACGGCCCCATCGACGAGGGCACGTCCGAGGGCCGCGCCTAGAATGGTCTCCATGACCGAATCGAGCGCCGCCTCCGTCTCGGACCTCTCCTTCGAACAGGCGCGCGACGAACTCGTCCGGGTCGTGGCCGAGCTGGAACAGGGCGCTCCGACGCTCGAGCAGTCGCTCGCCCTGTGGGAGCGCGGCGAGGCTCTCGCCGCGCGTTGCGAAGAGTGGCTGCTGGGCGCCAAGCGCCGCCTCGAAGCGGCCCGCACGAGCGCGGAGGCGTGATGGCCGAGCGAGCACCCCGCGTCGTGGCAGAGCTCGGGCGTCCCGAGACCGCGCAGGAGACAGCCGACCGCAAAGCGGCGTCGTCGCGCGTCTACCGATCGAGTCAGTCCGCCCGCAACCTCATCGCCGCCCTCATCGCCACCGTCGCGATCGTGGCCGTGATCATCTTCGCCGTTCCGCGCGGCACGCCCCCCGAGGCGGATCCCATCGACGTCCCGCTGATCGCCGAGCGCATCGGCGCCTCGGAAGGACGCACCGTGATCGCGCCCGAGACACCCGCCGAATGGGTCGTCAACCGCGCCGGCATCGAGGGCGACGGCGCCACCCGCGCGTGGACGATCGTCTACGCCTCGGCCGACGAGGCCGAGCGCGGGTTCCTCCGCGTCGCCCAGGCCTTCGACGCCGACGAGGCGTGGCCCGCGCGCGTGCTGTCGGGCGCATCGCCCGACGACACGGTGACGATCGGCGGCGTGGTGTGGGATCGGTACGAGGTCGACCCCGACCGGTCGGGCAACATCTCGGTCGCGCTGTCCGCGCCGGCCGCAGACGACACCGTGCTCATCTACGGCGCCGCCTCCGATGAGCTCCTGGATGAACTCGCGACCAGCGTCGCGGTCGATGTGCTGGCGATCAGGGAGGGTGCCCCGTGACCGAGAACCCCACTCCGCAGAGCGTCTGGGACGAGATGCGCCGCGGCAACGCCCGCTTCGTCTCGGGCGAGCCGCGGCATCCGCGTCAAGACGTCGATCGTCGCAACGAGCTCGCGGCGGGCCAGCGCCCCACAGCCGCCCTGTTCGGCTGCTCGGACTCGCGCCTGGCCGCCGAGATCATCTTCGACGAGGGGCTCGGCGACCTCTTCGTGGTGCGCAACGCCGGCCAGGTCATCTCTGACTCGGTCATCGGCAGCCTGGAGTACGCCGTCGCGGTGCTGGAGGTGCCGCTGATCGTCGTGCTCGGCCACGATGCCTGCGGCGCGGTCAACGCCGCGATCGAGAGCACCCGCCTCGATGCCCCGGCGCTCCCCGCCCTCATCTGGCGGCAGATCGCCCCGATCGTCCCCGCCGCGCGTCGCGTGATCCGCGGCTCCCTGGTCGACGGGATGCCGTCGGCACCGGTCGACGCCGAGGCGGTCGGCCGCGAGCACCTGCGCGACACGGTGGCCACCCTGCTGCACTCGTCCGAGCTCATCAGCAACGCCGTCGCCGAGGGGCGCCTGGGCATCGTCGGGGCGAACTACCGACTCGCCGAAGGCACGGCGGTGCCCTCGATCAGCCTGGGTGTCACGAGCGACGCCTGAACCGACCCACCGAACACACGAGAAGGAACAACGACGTGACCGACATCGAGTACCGCATCGAACACGACACCATGGGCGAAGTCCGCGTGCCGAAGAATGCCCTGTACGCCGCGCAGACGCAGCGTGCCGTGGAGAACTTCCCGATCTCCGGCGATCCTCTCGAAGCCGCGCAGATCGTCGCCCTGGCCCGTATCAAGAAGGCTGCGGCGCTCGCCAACAAAGAACTCGGCACCCTCGACGGCGCCGTCGCCGACGCGATCGCCCGATCGGCTGACCGCATCATCGCGGGCGAGTTCGCCGACCAGTTCCCGATCGACGTCTACCAGACCGGGAGCGGCACGTCGTCGAACATGAACATGAACGAGGTGCTCGCCACCCTCGCCACGCAGGACCTCGGCTCGCCCGTGCACCCCAACGACCACGTGAACGCGTCGCAGTCGTCCAACGACGTGTTCCCGACCTCCGTGCACATCGCCGTGACGCAGGAGCTCATCGACGACCTGATCCCGGCGCTCGATCACCTCGCGGTGTCGCTCGAAGCCAAGGCCGAGGAGTGGAAGACCGTCGTGAAGTCGGGCCGCACCCACCTGATGGACGCCACGCCCGTCACCCTCGGCCAGGAGTTCGGCGGCTACGCGCGTCAGATCCGGCTCGGGATCGAGCGGGTGCAGTCGGTGCTCCCCCGGGTCGCCGAGGTCCCGCTGGGCGGCACCGCGGTCGGCACCGGCATCAACACGCCGCTCGGGTTCCCCCAGAAGGTCCTTGCCCTGATCGTGGCAGACACCGAGCTGCCCATCACCGAGGCGAAGGACCACTTCGAGGCGCAGGCGAACCGCGACGGCCTCGTCGAGGCATCCGGTGCCCTGCGCACCATCGCCGTGTCGCTCACCAAGATCAACAACGACATCCGGTGGATGGGCTCCGGCCCCAACACGGGCCTGGGCGAACTGCACATCCCCGACCTGCAGCCGGGATCGTCGATCATGCCCGGCAAGGTCAATCCCGTCGTGCCCGAAGCCACCCTCATGGTGTGTGCGCGGGTCATCGGCAATGACGCGACGATCGCGTGGGCGGGTGCCTCGGGCTCGTTCGAGCTCAACGTCGCGATCCCGGTCATGGGCTCGGCGCTCCTCGAATCGATCGAACTGCTCGCGAACGTGTCGCGCCTGCTCGCCGACAAGACGATCGACGGCCTCGAGGCGAACATCGAGCGCACATCCGCCCTCGCCGGCATGTCGCCGTCCATCGTCACACCCCTCAACAAGCTCATCGGCTACGAGGCGGCTGCGAAGATCGCCAAGCACGCGGTCGGCAAGGGGATCACCGTGCGCGAGGCCGTGATCGACCTCGGCTACGTCGAACGCGGTGAGCTCACGCTCGCCCAGCTCGACGAGAAGCTCGACCTTCTGTCGATGACCCACCCGGGCTGATCACGCCGATCGCCCGCGGGGGTCCATAATCGGGGAGTGGCCCGAACTCCACGACTCACCTCCGCACGCACCCGCATCCTGGGCGCCGTGCTCGCGGTCGCGTGCGTGGGACTCGCCGTCGTCGGCAGCGTGACCTTCCTCGTGCAGCGCGAATGGGTGCTCGCCGAGATCGACGACCGGCTCACCTCCCAGGTGGATCGTGTGCAGACGGCCGTCGAGACGGCGACACCGGATGCCGGTCCCGACGCCCGCGCGACCCTCACCACCGTCGTCGAGCAGCTCGTGCCCGGGCGCAACGAGGCGTCGATCGCCGTCGTCGACGGCGACGTCGTCGCGTCCGAGGGCGTGCTCGAAGGCGGCGAGCTCGCCGACGACGGCGCGTTCGTCGATCGGGTCGTCGCCGAGGCCGCGCAGGGCGGCGCGCCGGTCCCGCAGACGGCGTCCTCCGGCGAGGGTGCGCTGCGCTACATCGCGATCCCGGTCGGCATCGGCGATGACCCGGATGCCGGACTGTACGTGCTCGCGGTCGACCTCGATGCCGAGCTCGCCCCGGTCCTGGCAGCGCTCATCGCCTATGCGATCGCGACGGTGCTCATCGTCACCGCGATGGGGCTCGTCGGGTGGTTCGTCGCCGGGCGCATGCTGCTGCCGATCCGCAACCTGCGCGCGACGGCGAACTCGATCACCCTCACCGACCTCTCCCCTCGGCTCCCCGCCGGCGGAAATGACGAGATCGCCGACCTCTCGCGCACCCTGAACTCGATGCTGGACCGCCTCGAGGGCTCGGTCGACGTGCAGCGCCAGCTGCTCGACGACGTGCGGCATGAGCTCAAGACGCCGATCACGATCATCCGCGGTCATCTCGAGCTCATGGACCCCCGCGATGTCGCCGACGTCACCGGCGCCCGCGAGCTCGGCATCGCCGAGCTCGACCGCATGACGCGCCTCGTCGAAGACATCGATCTGCTGGCGACGGTCGAAGGCGGCTCGTTCGCCACCGAGCGCATCGACCTCGCCGCCCTCACCGCACGCGTGGGCGAGCTCGTCGCCGTGATCCCGGGGCACACATGGCGCGTCGAGAGCATCGGCCAGGGCCGGGTGCTGGGCGACCAGGACCGCCTGCTGCAGGCGTGGCTGCAGCTGGCCGACAACGCCGCCAAGTACACGCCCGAGGGCTCGCCGGTCGAGCTCGGGAGCGAGCGCGACGCGACCGGCATCCGTCTCTGGGTGCGCGACCACGGCAGCGGGATCCCGCCGGCGCTGCGCCACCGCATCTTCCGCCGCTTCGACCGCGCGCACGGCAAGAGGTCGGTCGGCGGGTCGGGCCTGGGCCTCGCGATCGTCGACGCCATCGCGAAAGCGCACGGCGGCCACTGTCTCGTGAGCGACTCCCCCGGAGGCGGGGCGACGTTCACGATCCACCTGCCGCTTCCGGTCGCCACCACAGAGTTCCCCGCGCCGGTGCGCGCGGGCGATGTCGTACTGCAACGAGAGGCCGCCGGATGACGACGATTCTGATCATCGAGGACGAACCCCACATCGCCGCCTTCATCTCCCGCGGGCTGAATGCCGCGGGTTACTCGACGGTCGTGGCCGACGACGGCGCCGACGGGCTCGAGGCGGCGCTGCGCGGCGATGTCGACCTCGTGCTGCTCGACGTCGGCCTGCCGACGATGGACGGCTTCGAGGTGCTGCGCGAACTGCGCGCCCGAGACACCGTACTGCCCGTGATCATGCTGACGGCACGCTCCAGCACCCGGGACACGGTCGACGGGCTGGATGCCGGGGCCAGCGACTACATGGCGAAGCCCTTCACGTTCGACGAACTGCTCGCCCGGGTGCGATCGCGTCTGCGCGTGTCCCTCGCGACCACGGACGTCACGATCACCCAGGACGACGTCGTGCTCGACGTGCTCGCGCGCCGGGTCACCGTCGACGGCGTCGAGGTGGAGCTCTCGGCCCGCGAGTTCGCGCTGGCCGAGCAGTTCCTGCGCAACCCCGGCACCGTGCTGACGCGCGAGCAGCTGCTGAGCACCGTGTGGGGTCTGGACTTCGATCCGGGCTCGAACATCGTCGATGTCTACGTGCGCTATCTGCGCGGCAAGGTCGGCTCGCGCCACATCGAGACGGTGCGCGGCTCGGGCTATCGCTGGGTGTAGCGCCGCGGGTTTCCAGAGACCCGACACAGCGTTCCCCGGAGACCCGACACAGCTCTTCCCGGAGACCCGACGCAGCTCTTCCTGCACGCTCCGCCCAGGGCAAAGAGAAGCCCCCGGTGCTGGGGACACCGGGGGCGCAAGGCCGGACTTGGGGAAATCCGACCACTTCAATCGCGGGGTTGGGGAACCGTGCGATCGGTCCTTCTCGATCCGCTCCTCCACCACACTGTGGTTGGCTGGAAGGTCGTGTCTCTATGCTGACAGACGATCGCCGCACAGACCCCCTCCGCACGGTGAGACTTCTCTCATGCGTGGGGATGAATCCGCCCGGAGACGACGAAAGCGGGTCGGATGCGGCATCCGACCCGCTCTCGCGACGTTCAGGCGAGTTCGCCGGCCTCCAGCAGCTCGGTGACGAGCGCCGCGATCGCCGATCGCTCGGACCTCGTGAGCGTGACGTGCGCGAACAGGCCGTGGCCCTTGAGGGTCTCGATCACCGACGCGACGCCGTCGTGCCGGCCGACCCGCAGGTTGTCGCGCTGCCCCACGTCGTGGGTGAGCACGACGCGGGAGTTCTGCCCCATGCGGCTCAGCACCGTGAGCAGCACGTTGCGCTCGAGCGACTGCGCCTCGTCGACGATCACGAAGGCATCGTGCAGCGAGCGCCCGCGGATGTGGGTCAGGGGCAGCACCTCGAGCAGTCCTCGCTCGATGACCTCTTCGACGACGTTGCCCGAGACGACCGATCCGAGCGTGTCGAACACCGCCTGCCCCCACGGGCCCATCTTCTCGCCCTGGTCGCCGGGGAGGAATCCGAGCTCCTGACCGCCGACGGCGAACAGCGGACGGAAAACGATGATCTTCTTCTGCTGCTGGCGCTCCAGCACCGCCTCGAGGCCCGCGCACAGCGCGAGCGCCGACTTGCCGGTTCCTGCGCGTCCACCCAGCGAGACGATCCCGACCTCGGGATCCATGAGCAGGTCGATCGCGATCCGCTGCTCGGCCGAGCGGCCGTGCAGCCCGAAGACCTCGCGGTCTCCGCGGACGAGCTTGAACGACCCGTCGCCGGTCACGCGTCCGAGGGCCGATCCGCGCTCGGAGTGGATGATGAGGCCCGTGTTGACCGGGAAGCCGCGCACGCCCTCGCTCGAGGCCACCTCGCTCTCGTAGAGGTCGCTCATGTCGTCGCCCGAGACGCTGATGTCGGCGATGCCGGTCCAGCCGGAGTCGACCGCCTGCTCGGCGAGGTACTCCTCGGCGGTGATGCCGAGCGAGGCCGCCTTCACACGCATCGGCAGGTCCTTCGACACGACGGTCACCTCCTGGCCGTCGGCGGCGAGGTTGAGCGCGATCGCGAGGATGCGGGAGTCGTTGTCGCCCAGACGCATGCCCACCGGCAGCACCGAGGCGTCGGTGTTCGAGAGTTCGACACGCAGCGTGCCGCCTTCTCCGACGGGGACGGGGAAGTCCAGACGGCCGTGCTCGACGCGGAGCTCGTCGAGGTGTCGCAGCGCCTGTCGGGCGAAGTAGCCGATCTCGGGATCGTGGCGCTTGCCTTCGAGCTCGGTGATCACCACCACGGGGATGACGACACTGTGCTCGGCGAAGCGGAAGAACGCCCGCGGATCGCTGAGGAGCACCGAGGTGTCCAGGACGTAGGTGCGCAGTGACTGGTCGAGCCCCTCGTAGCTCTCGTTCTGCTCGGTGTGCTCGGCCTGCTGCTGTGGTGCTCGTGTGGTCACAACCCACTCCCGACCCGGGTGGATATCCCGGCAGTCACGAGTCGACCAGGGGGTCACGAGTCGCAATCCGAAGGCCGACTCGAACGGGCTCCTTGCCCGATGTGTTGAACGTACGTCCGCGCGCGAGAACGTGCCAATGCGACACGCTGTGCTCCGGTTACAGGCGTGTGAATTCCGGATGCCGGCGCGGTGCTGCTAGCTGCCGTAGCGGCGGTCGCGGTCGACGTAGTCGCGGATCGCCCGCAGGAAGTCCACCTCGCGCAGGTCCGGGCCGAGGGCCTCGACGAAGTAGAACTCCGAATGTGCGGACTGCCAGAGCAGGAAGTCACTGAGCCGCTGCTCCCCCGACGTGCGGATCACGAGATCGGGATCGGGCTGGCCGCCGGTGTAGAGGTGCTCGCCGATCTGCTCGGGCGTGAGGCTCTCGGCGAGCTCTTCGAGGGAGCCGCCCGAGGTGGAGTGCTTGCCGATGATGCTGCGGACGGCGTCGACGATCTCGCCACGACCGCCGTACCCGACGGCGAGGTTGACGTGCAGGCCGCCGTGACCCTTCGTGCGTTCCTGCGCATCGGCGAGCACGCGGGCGAGTTCGGGCGGCAGGCGGTCGGTGCGGCCCATGTGGTGGACGCGCCAGTCGCGCTCGTGAGAGAGCTCTTCCGCGAGCTCGGCGATGATCTCGAGCAGGTCCGAGAGCTCCTTCGAATCCCGTTTGACGAGGTTGTCGTTGGAGAGCAGGTACAGCGAGACGACCTTCACCCCGATGTCGTCGCACCATTCCAGGAACTCGCGCATCTTGGCCGCGCCGGCGCGATGGCCGTGGGCAGCCGAGTCGTAGCCCAGCTGACGCGCCCAGCGGCGGTTGCCGTCGATCATCATGGCGACGTGATGCGGCACGGCCCGCGCATCCAGTCGCCTGCGCAGCCTGTTGATGTACAGCCGGTAAAGGGGGCCTCTCCCCTCATTCGACGACGCACGCGACACACGCCTACGGTACCCCTCCGCACGCGCCGACGTCGTCGGTGGCACTCCGTCCCGACCTCGTCGGGACTCCGTATGTTCCCCCGCGGGCATGCCCGGAGGCCTACCCTGGGATCGTGACACGACGCGACCGCCTTCCCGCAGCCCCGGATGTTCCCGAACTGCCCCTCATGGAGGCGGCGGAGGCCGATGCCGCCGCAGCGGAGATCAAGCCGACGTGGCGGGGATGGCTCCACGCCGCGATCTTCCCCATCGCGATCGTCGTGGGGATCGTGCTGATCCTGCTGACCCAGGGCACTCCGGGCAAGTGGGCCTCTGCGGTCTTCATGGCCAGCTCGCTGCTGCTGTTCGGCAACTCCGCCCTGTACCACCGCTTCACCTGGAAGCCGAGGACCAAGGCGATCCTCAAGCGCATCGACCACGCCAACATCCTGCTGCTGATCTCGGGCACCTACACGCCGCTCGCCGTCATGGCGCTGCCGCCGGACCAGGGCACGCTGCTGCTGTGCCTCGTGTGGGGCGGGGCGCTGGCGGGCATCCTGTTCCGGGTGTTCTGGATCGACGCACCGCGCTGGCTCTACGTCGCGCTGTATCTCGTGCTCGGCTGGGCCGCCGTGATGTACATGCCGCAGCTCTTCGCGGCGAACCCCACGATGATGGTCCTCGTTATCGTCGGCGGACTGCTCTACACCGGCGGGGCGATCGTGTACGCCCTCAAGAAGCCCAACCCGTGGCCGGGCCACTTCGGGTTCCACGAGATCTTCCACCTGTGCACCGTGCTGGCGTTCCTCTGCCACTGGGCGGCGTGCCTGCTGATCGCGATCGATCCGCTGTCGCCTTCCCTGGGCATCCCCGCCTGACGCGTCAGGTGCGCGGTGGGGTCGGATCGCCCGAGGGGGCGATGTCCTCGTCGTCGGTCTCGGTCGCCGCAGCCGCTTCGCGCGCCTGCTTCTCGGCCAGCAGCTCTTCGGCGATGTCGGCGCGCACGCGACCGCGACGGATGCGGCGCAGCATGTCGAAGATGAGCAGGATGACGGCGAGGACGATGAGCACGATGATCGCGAAACCCCACGGCCCGGGCGTCACCAGGGTCGGATCCACCGTCATGGAGGGGGTGGGAAGCGGATCGGCCTCGAGCAGAGCGAGCGCGGCGATCACGTCGTGCATGGGGGTGTCCTCGTTTCGCGCGGAAGCGCATAGCCTGGAGTCCCAGCCTAATCTTCCCGACTCCCCCGACGGACGGCCATGACCACCCAGGACGCGCTCGACATCCGCTACGGGCGTCGGCGCTCCGCAGGCTCCCGCTGGGGCATCGGGATCGGCATCGGCATCGCGGTGATCGTCATCGGCCTGTTCTCGTGGATGACGATCGCGTCGTCGATCGACTCGGTCGACGTCGACACGACGGGCTTCGACATCCCCGATGAGCGCACGGTCGTGCTGAACTTCCAGTTCACCGCGCCCACCGGACGCGAGGTCGCGTGCGCCATCGAAGCGCAGGACGAGGAGCACGGCGTGGTGGGCTGGAAGATCGTCGAGTACGAGGCCTCCGACCTCACCGCACGCGCGTTCGTCGAGACGATTCCGACCACCGCGCAGGCCACGACGGGGTTTGTCAACTCCTGCTGGGTGTCGTAGTCTTTCCCGAGCGACGCCCTGGCCAGTGCCGGGGCGTTCGACGTACCGCCCGCCTCACCCCAAGGAGTCCGACGTGTCCAGCGATGCCCCGGTGACCTTCCTCACCCAGGATGCCTACGACCGTCTCGTCGCCGAGCACGAGCGCCTGTCCACCACCGGACGCGAAGAGATCGCCAAGCGCATCGAATCCGCCCGCGAAGAGGGCGACCTCAAGGAGAACGGCGGGTACCACGCCGCGAAGGACGAGCAGGGCAAGCAGGAGGCCCGCATCCGCACGCTGGCGCAGCTGCTCAAGACGGCGACCGTCAGCGAAGCCCCCGAGAGCAACGGCACCGTCGAGTCCGGCACGGTCGTCACCGCGATCGTCGCAGGCGGCGAAGAGGTCTTCCTGCTCGGCAGCCGCGAGATCGCGGCGGGCTCCGAGCTCGACGTCTACAGCGAGGCCTCCCCGCTCGGCGCCGCGATCCTCGGCCTCTCCGAAGGCGAGAAGACCACGTACCTCGCCCCCAACGGTCGCGAGATCGCGGTCGAGGTCGTCAAGGTCGAGACCTACACGGGCCAGTAGGCTCCTCAGTCGCGGACGACGGTGGCGGTGAACCCCGCACCTTCGAGCACCGAGATGACGTGCGCGCGGTGCTCCTCGCCGCGCGTCTCGACGCTCAGCTGCAGGATCACCTCGCTGATCTGGAGTCCCTGTCCGTGGCGCGTGTGCAGGACTTCGATGACGTTCGCGCCCGCCTGCGACAGCAGCTCGGAGACCCGGGCCAGCTGACCCGGGCGATCGGGCAGCGGGATCCTCAGGGACATGTACCGACCGGATGCCGCGAGCCCGTGCGCGACGACCCTCTGCAGCAGCAGCGGGTCGATGTTCCCGCCCGACAGCACCGTCACGGTGGTGCCCTGGGGCGTGATCTTGCCGGCGAGCATCGCGGCGACGCCGACGGCCCCGGCGGGCTCGACGACCTGCTTCGCGCGCTCGAGGAGCACCAGCAGCGCGCGGGCGATGTCGTCTTCGGTGACCGTCACCACCTCGTCGACCAGCTCGCGGATGATCTCGAACGGCAGATCGCCGGGTCGGGCGACCGCGATGCCGTCGGCGATGGTCGGACGTGTCGACACCGTCAGGGGCTGACCCGCTTCGAGCGACGACGGATAGGCCGCGGAATTCTCGGCCTGGACGCCGATGATCCGGATGCTGCGCCCCGCGGCCGCAGCCCGGGCCTTGAGCGCCGCCGCGACGCCGGCGATGAGCCCGCCGCCCCCGATGCTGATCACCACGGTGTCGAGGTCGGGGACCTCGTCCCACAGCTCGAGCCCGAGCGTGCCCTGACCGGCGATGATGTCGGGGTGGTCGAACGGGTGGATGAACACCGCGCCGGTGCGCTCGGCGAATTCGGCCGCCAATCGAAGCGGGGTCTCGACGGTGGCGCCCTCGAGGATCACGTCGGCGCCGTATCCCCGGGTCGCGAGCAGCTTCGGCACGGGCACGCCGAGGGGCATGAAGATGGTCGCCGAGATGCCGAGCTCCTGCGCGGCCAGGGCGACCCCCTGCGCGTGGTTGCCGGCCGAAGCCGCAACGACTCCCCGCGCGCGCTCTTCCGCGGTGAGGCGGGACAGGCGGTACGCGGCGCCGCGGATCTTGAACGACCCCGTGCGCTGAAGGTTCTCGAGCTTGAGGTGCACGGGAACCCCGACGAGGTCGGACAGATGCTGGGAGGCGTCGATCGGCGTCCGCGAGATCACACCGTCGAGGAAGGCCGCGGCATCCTCGAACGCCGCAAGCGTCGGGATCGCCGACTGCGTCTGCGAAATGCTCATGCGGGGGTCCTCCTCGGACGCGGAACGGTGCTCCAGATCAAATCACCCGTAGGCGGCTCGCCGGTCTTCCACGAGCGTCTGCTGAGGTAGACCGCCACGACGTTGACGAACGCGGCGATGGGGACGGCGAACAGCGCACCCGGTATCCCCGCGATCATCGCACCTCCGGCCACCACCAGGACGACGGCGAGCGGATGCACCTTGACCGCCGACCCCATGAGGAGGGGCTGCAGGACGTGGCCCTCGAGCTGCTGCACGCCCAGGACGACGATCAGCATCCACAGTGCGGTCCACGGACCGTTGTAGACCAGGGCGAGGAAGACGGCCACCGCCCCGGTGACGACGGCGCCCACGAACGGGACGAACGCTCCGAGGAAGACCAGGACGGCGACGGGGATCGCCAGCGGCACTCCGAGCAGGAAAGCCCCCAGCCCGATGCCGATGGCGTCGATCGTGGCGACGAGCAGCTGCGTCCGGGCGTAGTTGACCACCGTCACCCAGCCGGCCTTGGCCGCACCGTCCACCGCCGGACGGGCGGCGCGCGGGAAGATGCGGGTCGTCCACTTCCAGATGCCGCCACCGTCGGCGAGGAGGGTCAGCAGGATGAAGAGCGTCAGCAGCACGCCTGTCGCGACGTGGCCGACCGTCGTGCCGATCGCGAGGGCACCCGACCAGAGCAGCGAGGCCTGCTGCTGCGCGAAGTCGAGCCCCTGAGCGAGCAGGTCGTCGATCTGGTTCGACGTGAGGTGGAGCGGGCCGTCGATGAGGTACTGCCGGAACCGCTCGACGGCTTCGATCGTGCGGGACTGCACCGAGGACCACTGGCGCGTGATCTGCCAGACCGCGAGCCAGAGCAGACCGCCCACGATGGCGATCGTGCTGAGCACCGAGATGACGATCGCGAGCCATTTGGGGACGCGGCGCCTCAGCATCCAGGTGAAAGCCGGCCACAGCAGCGCCGTCACCAGGATCGAGATGAGCAGCGGGATGACGAGGAGCTTCAGCTGGATCACGAGCCACACGACCACTCCGGCGGCTGCGCCGATGACCAGCAGCCGCCACGCGTACGCCGTCGCGACGCGAAGCCCGCGGGGCACCGAGCCGGCGGTCTCGCTCGAGACGACGCGCGTGCGATCGCGGAGGGCGTCGAAGAAGGAGCCGCGAGGCTTCACGCCGCGGCCCTCCGGCTCCGTACCGCTCATCGGGCCAGTCTAGGCGCGGCGCATTCCGGCGAGGCCATACGCCCAGCGGGATGTCGGCGGCCGTCGTTAGGCTGACCGGCGTGAAGACGCACCTCAATCGAGCCGAGGCGCGACGCGTCGCCCTCGCCGCGCAGGGGTTCGGGCGGCCACGCCCCGAGGCGCCCGGCACGCGCCAGCTCAACCTCGCCCTCGCGCGCATGGGCACGCTGCAGATCGACTCGGTCAACGTGTTCGCACGGTCTCACTACATGCCGCTGTTCTCGCGCCTGGGCGCGTACGACACGGGGGCGCTCGACACGCTGCTCTTCGCACGCAAGGCGCCCTACCTCGAGTACTGGGCGCATGTGGCGGCCTTCATCCCCGCTCAGGACTGGGGACTCTTCCGCTTCCGCATGGACGACATGCACGCCAAGTTCGCCACGAAGCCCGACGGCTGGTTCCGCAGCAACACGGCGGTGGTCGACTGGGTGCGCTCCGAGCTCGCAGCGCGTGGCCCGCTGCGGCCCGCCGAGATCGAGTACGACGCGAAGCGCGGCACGGGGGGCCAGTGGTGGAACTGGGACGCGGTGAAGAACGCGCTGGAGTATATGTGGATGTTCGGCGAGGTCGCGATCGCCGGGCGCCGCGGCTTCGAGCGCACCTACGCTCTGGCCGAACACGTCGTGCCGGCGTCGGTGCTCGCCTCACCCGTGCCGCGCGATGAGGCGATCCGCGAGCTCGTCAGGCGAGCCGCGCGCGCCTACGGGGTGGCGACGGCATCCGACCTCGCCGACTACTGGCGCATCCGCGATCGGGCCGCGGTGATGTCGTCGATCGGCGACCTGGTCGATGCCGGCGAGCTGCAGCCCGTCACGGTCGAGGGGTGGTTCAGCGCCGGGCGCCCGGCGCGAGCGTGGCTGCACACCGCCGCGGCCCTCCCCCGCCGCGTCGATCAGACGGCGATCCTCACGCCGTTCGACCCCGTGGTGTGGTTCCGCGACCGCGCCGAGCGGCTGTTCGACTTCGAGTACCGCATCGAGATCTACACACCGGCATGGAAGCGTCGCTACGGCTACTACTCGCTGCCCGTGCTCGTGGGCGATGACATCGTGGGCCGAGTCGATCTGAAGGCCGACCGTTCTTCCTCCCGCCTGCTCGTGCAGTCGGCGTGGTGGGAGCGCGGGCGACCGGCCGATGCGGCACCGCGCCTGGCCGCAGAGCTGCAGACCGCCGCCGCCTGGCAGGGACTCGAGACCATCTCGGTCTCGCGCCGGGGCGACGCGGTGGACGATCTCGCCGCCGCGCTGCCCGGCGTGGCTCGCCACGAGGGCGGACGTCCCGAACCCGTCGAGCTCGCCCCGGACGAACCTGCGGGATAGCGTGGGGGCGTGAAGCGAGGCGCCGTCGTCGGTATCGTCGCGGGGGCGGCCGCCGTGGCGATCGGTGCGGGCGTCACCGCCTGGATCGTGTCGCGCCCGCCGTCTGCCGAAGCCGTGGCCGAGTCGTATCTGCGGGCGCTGTCCGAGGGCGATTTCGACACCATCGCGCCGCTGTTGCCGGACTCGGTCGACGCCGAGCATCTCGAGTCGGCGTTCGCGGGGGCGACGGGGTACATCTCGGACTACGCGTACACCCTCACCGGCGACGGAGGCGGGATGCTCGGAGTCCGTGCCGACGTCGAGATCGACGGCGAACCGGGCGTCGTCGGCTTCCTCCTCACGCCTGAGGGCGGCCGTTGGAAGATCGCCGACTTCCTCGCGGTGCTCGACGTCACGACGTCGATCGACGAACGCGTGATCGTCAACGACGCGGCGCTGGTGGGCGGTACGCTCACCGCCGCCTCGACGACGCTCCTGCCGGCGGTCTACCCCGTCTCGCCCGTGCCGACGGGCATCCTGTCCGGCGGGACGGAGGTCGCCGTCACGAACGAGCAGGCGGTGGGCGTCACCGTCGAGGCCGCGCTGGCGCCCGGGGCGACGACGCTCGCGCAGGAGCAGCTCGACCTCTACGCCTCGGCGTGTGCGCAGCCGGCGTCCGTGGTGCCGGCGAACTGCGGCATCCGTGTGCCCTGGGCTGCAGACCTCGCCACCCTCGACGGCGTCCGGTTCCGGATCGAGCAGCTCCCGCGCGTGAGCCTCTCGCCCGATGGACGGACCTTCGCCGCGACCGATGGCGTCATCGTCGCCACCGCGACCGGAACCGCGCGGGACGGGTCGACGGCGTCCTTCACCTACCGCGCCGACGATTGGGCGCTGCGCGGATCACTCCGCTTCAGCGGCGATCAGATGACGTTGCGGATCGGCTGAACGCCGAGCGCGTCAGAACTGCACGCGGGGCGGCTCCGAGATCGCCGCGCCGTCGACGACCTCGAAGAACTCCCGCTCGTGGAAGCCCAGGTTGCGGGCGAACAGGTTGTTGGGGAACACCTTGATCTTGGTGTTGAGTTCGCGCACCCCACCGTTGTAGAACCGCCGCGACGCCTGGATCTTGTCTTCGGTGTCGACGATGGACTGCTGCAGCTGGAGGAAGTTCTGGCTCGCCTGCAGCTGGGGATACGCCTCAGCGACGGCGAAGATGGATTTCAGCGCCTGCTGCATGTGACCTTCGGCGACACCCGCCTCGGCCGGCCCCGCCGACGTCAGCGTCTCGGCTCGCGCGCGGGTGACGTTCTCGAAGACCGCCTTCTCATGCGCGGCATAGCCTTTCACCGCCTCGATCAGGTTCGGAAGCAGATCGGCACGCCGCTTGAGCTGCACGGTGATGTCGCTCCATGCCTCGTCGACGCGCACGTTCAGCTGCACGAGCGAGTTGTAGGTCGCCCACAGGTAGATGCCCGCGATGACGATGAGCGCCACCACGATGAGGACCGGAATGAGCCATTCCCACATAGCCATGTGCTCCGTTCAGGTTTCTGTTCATCCTAGCCTCGGCCGCTGACGGGCACAGGGACGCGATCCAGACTCCCAGGCGCTACCCACCGAGCACGCGTTCGAGGTACGCGTTCTGGAACATCCGATCCGGATCGAGTCGGTCCCGCACCGCCACGAAGTCGTCGAACCTCGGGTACCGCTCGCGCAGGGCTGACGCGTCGAGCGTATGCATCTTGCCCCAGTGCGGGCGTCCGCCGTGGGCGAGCATGATCTGCTCGACCGCCGCGAAGTACTCTCCTGGGCGATCCCGGAAGTACCGGTGCACGGCGATGTAGCCCGTCGCCCGCCCGTGGGCCGTCGAGAGCCAGAGGTCGTCGGCCGCGGCGAAGCGCACCTCGATCGGGAACGATATGCGCCAGCCCCGCGCGTGGATGAGGGCACGTATCTCATCGAAGACGGCACGGACGGCATCCGCGGGAAGGGCGTACTCCATCTCGACGAAACGCACCGTGCGGCTCTGCGTGAAGACCTCGGAGGAGCGATCGGTGTACTCGCGATCCCCGGTGAGGCGCACAGCCAGCCGGGACAGCGGCGGAGTGACGGCGGGCGCGACGGTGCCGGCCGCGCACACGGCGCGGAACAGACCGTTGGCGAGCAGCGTCTCGTCGACCCACCGGCCCACCACGGGGAGCGGTCGGCGCACCGCACTCTCGGGGAGCCGTGAGTTCGTCTTCGTCAGGGCGACGTCGGTGTGCGGGAACCAGTAGAACTCGAAGTGGTCCGCCGACGACGCACGGTCGCCGAGAGAATCGAGGACGCCGTCGAGGGGCTCGGGGTGCTCGACGGCGTGCAGCACGAACGCGGGCACGCATTGCACGGTGATCTCGACGAGGACGCCGAGCGCGCCCAGGCTCAGCGCGACCGCCGGCAGCAGGTCGGCGTCGCTCGTCTCGTCGACGACCAGGAGGTCGCCGGCAGCCGTGACGAGGGTGACCGCGACGATCTGCGTCGCGATCCCGCCGAAGCCCGCGCCGGTGCCGTGCGTTCCGGTCGAGACGGCGCCCGCGATCGACTGCCGGTCGATGTCGCCGAGGTTCTGCATCGCCAGACCGTGGCGCGCGAGCAGCCGGGGCACGTCGTGAAGACGGGTCCCGGCGCGGAACGTCGCCCGCGCCCGCTCGTGGTCGACCCGCACGAGACCCGACAGGTCGCTGAGGTCCAGCAGCAGTCCGGGCGCCACGGCGATGCCCGTGAAGCTGTGTCCGGCTCCGACCGCCTTCACCCGCATCCCTCTGCCGGCGGCCGAGCGGACCGCCCGCTGCACCGCCTCGACGGTGCGCGGGAACTCGACCAGCTGGGGGCGCACGCTCTCGGTGCGGGCCCAGTTCTGCCACACGCCGCCCGGACGCGTCACAGGAACGCCTTGCCCTCGCCGCGGTAGGTCGGCACCTCGCCGACCAGCTCGCCACCCGCGACGAGATGGTACCCGTCGACGCGTTCGGCGAGCTCTCCGCTCTTCGCGTGCCGGAACCACACGCGGTCCCCCACCCGCAGCGCGCGGGCGGCCTCACCCTGCAGCGGGGTCTGCACCTCGCCCGCGCCTTCGCGCGGCTGCATCCGCAGTCCCTCGGGCCAGACCACCCTCGGCTGACGCGATGCGACGGGCGGCCCCGAGGCGATCCATCCTCCGCCGAGCACGGTGGCGATGTCGGGCTGGGGTCTGCGTACGACGTCGAGCGCGAAGGCCGCCGCCGGCGCGGGGGCGAAGGCGCGGTAGCCGTCGAAGAGATGACCTGCGAGCAGGCCGCTTCCGGCCGTCAGCTCGGTGACCGACTGGTCGGATGCCGTGAACTCGAGCGACCCCGTACCGCCGCCGTTGACGAACTCCAGCGCCGCGACATCGCGCAGTGCGGAGACGATCGCGGCGCGCCGATCCAGGAGCTCCTGGGAGGAGCGGCGCTGCATCCACCGGACCACCGCATCGCCCGAACCCGTGGCATCGCCCTGGCCGGCGATCTGAGCCTCGTACATCATGAGCCCGACGAGCCGGAAGCCGGGGCGCGCCGCCACGGCGCGTGCGAGCGTCGCGACCTCCCCGGGGTCGTGCACGGGCGAGCGGTGCACGCCGATGTGACCGAGTCCGGGCGCCCGCCACGAGGCGTCGGCGTCGATGGCCACCCGCAGTTCGGCGCGCTGCGCGGGCGGGGCGACGGCGTCGACCAGATCGAGCTGCGCGAGGTCGTCGACCATGAGCGTGATCCGCGCCGCCGCCCGGTCGTCGGATGCGAGGCGGGAGATCGCCGCTCCATCGACCGTGGGGTACCCCAGCACGATGTCGTCCTGCGTCTCGGCCAGCCACAGCGCCTCGGCCAGCGTGTACGCGAGGATGCCGCCGTAGCCGGGAAGGGCGAGCACGGCATCCGTCACCGCACGCACCCGCACGGACTTGCTCGCGACCCTGATCGGCACGCCCGCAGCCCGCACGAGCATGTCCAGCGCGTTGTGCCGCAGGGCGTCCAGGTCGATCACGGCCAGGGGCGCGGGAAGGTGGGCGACCGCGGCGGCCGAGGCCGGCCAGTAGTCGGAGGCGTGGCGCCACCTCTCGGTCGCCGCGGGCAGGCCCAGCAGATCGAGGTGCGCGCGCATGCGCCCAGCCTAGGACGTCACGTCGCGGCATCCATTGTGCGCGGGGCCGACCTGCGGTTCGATGGGCGCATGCCCGCCATCCTGCACTTCGCCGCCGCCGGAATCACCCGCCCTGCTTGCGGGGACACCACACCCGGCGCATCGGTGACCTCCACCGCCGCCCTCGTGACCTGCGCGCGATGCACGCAGACCATCACGACCCTGCGCCAGCCCACACCGCACGGCCGCACGAACTGATCGGTACCCCCGGTGGGACTCGAACCCACACTCGGGCGATTTTAAGTCGCCTGCCTCTGCCGATTGGGCTACGGGGGCACGGGGCCGACCCCGCACAGCCCATACGCTACCGGTCAGCTGCCGACGGCGGCCTTCTCGCCGGCGACCGGGGCCTTCTCTCCCGCGACGCTCTTCGGGTCGATCGCGGGCGACGCCGGTGCGGCCGCACGCGGACGCGCTGCGAACTCCTCGAAGACGTAGCGGGGGCTCTGCACGGTCTCGAGGTTGACCATGTCGCGACCGAGGAAGAAGTTGTTCACCCAGCCCCACACCACGCGGATCTTGCGCTCCCACGACGGCATCGCGAGCCCGTGGTAGCCGCGGTGGGCCAGCCACGCGATGGGTCCCTTGAGGGCGATCTTGCCGGACTGGAAGACGCCGACCCCCACCCCGAGGCCGGCGACGGCTCCGAGGTTCTTGTGGAAGTACTCGCGGGGCTGCTCGCCCCGGAGCACCGCGGTGATGTTCTTGGCGAGCAGCTTGGCCTGACGCACGGCGTGCTGGGCATTGGGCACGCAGTAGCCGCCCACTCCGCCGCCCGAGAGATCGGGGACGGCCGACACGTCGCCGGCGGCCCAGGCCCCCTCGACGAACTCCTCGGCGGTGCCGACGCGCAGGTCGGCGCGCGTGCGGATGCGTCCGCGCTCTTCGACGGGCAGGTCGCCGCCGCGCACCACCGTGGGGTTCGCCATGACACCGGCGGTCCAGATGATGAGGTCGGTGGGGATCGTCTCTCCGGTCGACAGCTCGACGTTGCCGTCGACGGCGCCGGTGAGCTGCGTGTCGAGGTGCACCGATGCACCGCGCTGGGCGAGGTTCTTCAGCACCCACTCGCTCGTCTTCAGCGACACCTCGGGCATGATGCGGCCCATCGCCTCGACGAGGTGGAAGTGCGTGTCGTCGAACGTGATCTGCGGATAGCTCTTGACGAGAGAGGATGCCAGCGAACGCAGTTCGGCGAACACCTCGATGCCCGCGAAGCCGCCGCCGACGACGACGACGGTGAGCAGCCGGTCGCGCTCGGGACCGGCGGGCAGCACCGACGCCTTGTCGAAGTTGGACATCAGGCGGTCGCGGATCGCGACGGCCTCTTCGATGGTCTTCAGTCCGATCGCGTTGTCGGCGATGCCCGGGATCGGGAACGTGCGCGACACAGCGCCGGCGGTGACGACGATCTGGTCGTACTCGAACTCGTACGGGTCGCCGACGATCGGTGAGATCGTGGCCGACTTGCCGGCGTGGTTGATGCCGGTGACCTTCGCCGCGACGACCGTCGTCTTCTTGAGGTGGCGGCGCAGCGCAACGACGGAGTGACGGGCCTCGATGGAACCCGCCGCGACCTCGGGGAGGAACGGCTGGTAGGTCATGTAGGGCAGCGGGTCGACGATCGTGACCTCGGCTTCGCCCTTGCGCAGCAGCTTCTCGAGCTTCCACGCGGTGTAGAAGCCCGCGTAGCCGCCACCGACGATGAGGATCTTGGGCACGGTGTTGGTCACGGCAGGAACTACTCCTCAGTCAGCGGCTCGGCGTACGGTACGCCGATCGGATGCGTCGGACAGCTGCAGTGACGCCGAGCGCCCCCAGTATAGCCGCCCCCGTCGCCACGACGAGGGGCAGGGTGCCGTACAGGAGGGTGTCTGCGCTGGGCAGGAGCGGGGACGGCGGATCGGGCGCCGCGTCGGGCGGAGGCAGGGGCGCCAGGCTCACCGGCCCCGACGTCGGAGCCGGAACCGGGCCCGCCTCGGCGCGGCGGAAGACCCGCACCCATTCCTCCAGGCTGCCCATCGGGTTGGCGGAGACCGTCGGCACGTCGGCTGTGACGGCGGCCTCCGCGTCCACGAGCCCGTAGCCGTAGAGCGGATCGGGCGTGCGCGTCGCGCCGGCGGCGGGCCGGGCCGTGCGGATGATGCGGTTGATGACGTTGTTCGCGTCGAGTTCGGGATGCGCGGACCGCACCAGCGCCGCGATGCCGGCCACGATGGGCGCGGCGCCGCTCGTGCCGTCCCACTGCACGAGACGACCGTCGGCCGAGACGCCCAGCAGCTCTTCGCTGGGCGCGGAGACGCCGATCGTGATCCCCTGCGTCGAGGCTTCGACGCTCGCGCGACCCTCGGGGTCCACGCCTCCCACCGTCAGCACGCCGGGGATCGTCGCGGGGGCGCCGACGCGGGTGGTGCCGCTTCCCCTGTTGCCGGCCGCCACGATCACGACCACGTCGTTCTCGTACGCGTAGAGGAACGCGTCGTCCCAGCTCTCATCCCAGTCCGGCACGTTGGTGGTCAGAGACAGGTTGATGACGTCGGCGCCGTGGTCGACCGACCACCGCATCGCTTCGGCGATCTGCTCGCTGAACGGGACGGTCGCCGAGGCGCCGAAGCCGACCGAGATCGACAGCAGCTCGGCCTCGGGCGCCACCCCGATCATGCCGGTGCCGGGTCCGGTGCCGCGGGATGCCGCGAGGGATCCGACCCAGCTGCCGTGGTTCGCATCGACCGCGCCCACGGGGAGCCTGCCGTCGGGGGCGCCGGTCCCCGACACGTCGGTGCCGTCGGCGACGGCGCCGAGGAACTCGGCGGGCCCGCGGCCGATTCCCGTGTCGATGACGGCGATGCGCACGCCCTCGCCGCGCGAGGTCGTCCACGCGTCGCGGATGCCGTAGTCGTCGAGCCAGTACTGCGCCGCACGCACGGGGTCGACGGCCTCGGGCGAGGGCGTCACGACGGGCACGACGGTGCCGCCCGACGCTGCGCCGACCGGCGCGGCGACCAGGAGCGTCGCGAGGACGAGCGCTCCCAGCGCCGAGCCGATGCGCCTCATCCCGCCGACCCGGGCTCGGCGCAGACGCAGCGATCGGGCGACCACGACGACATCGCGAGCGCGCGGTCGCCGACGGGGTTCACACCGGGGCCCGCCGCGAGCGCGTGCCCGAGCACGGCATGCAGGCACTTCACGCGCGTCGGCATGCCTCCCGCGGAGATGCCCGCGATCTCGTCGACGTCGCCGAACACCGTGCGATCGGCGATGTAGGCCTCGTGGGCGCGGGTGTAGGCGGCGCGGAGGTCGTCGTCATCGGCGAGCTCGTCGTTGAGATCGCGCATGATGTGCTCGGCCTCGAGCGTCGACATGGCGGCCGTCGCGCCCGGGTGGGTCAGGTAGTAGAACGTGGGGAACGGCGTGCCGTCGGGCAGGCGGGGAGCCGTCGCCGCGACGGTCGGATTGCCGCACACGCACCGGGCAGCGATCCCGACGACACCGCGGGCCGGCCGGCCCAGCTGTGCGCGCAGTACAGCCAGATCGGCATCGCTCACGGGGGCGTACGGCGGGGTCGGCACGTCGTCCAGGGTACCGGCCCGCGGCTGAGACCGATCTGTCAGGGCGCGGGCGTCCCGGTCACCGCCGGATCGGGCACGCCGATCGTGGGGGGCGCGACCGTCTGGGCGAGCCCGGACTCGGTGACCGATCGCACGAGCTGCGACATCCAATCGGTCTGCGTCTGCTCGACCTCGTCGCTCACCGCGCCCTGCTCCTGCGGCATCAGCTCGGCGGGGATGTCGTTGTCGACCAGGTACACGACTTCGCCGGGCTTGACGTAGTAGAGACGCTCCCGCGCCTGCGTCGTGATGTAGGCGGGGTCCGTCCAGCGCTCGCGCTGCGCCTCGAGCTCGGCCACCTCGCCGCGGCTGACCTCGACGGAGCTCTCGAGCGCGGCGATCTGCTGCCGCTGGCCGATGTAGGTGCCGATGGTCGGCACCAGCACGAATGCGGCGAGCACCACCAGCCCCATCATGATGACCATGAAGCCCGACAGACGGATGCCGCCGAGCCACTCGCGCACGTCGACGCGACGTCGGGCGCGGGTGGCCCGCCGGGCACGCGAAGGGGGAGCCGTCGTCTTGGCCACGGCTCCCCCTTCGTTCGTGCGTTGTCGCTGCTAGCCCTTGTAGCGCGGGAAGGCCGCGCGGCCGATGAACTCCGCCGCGTCGCCCAGCTCTTCCTCGATGCGCAGAAGCTGATTGTATTTCGCGACGCGCTCGCTGCGGGCGGGCGCGCCGCTCTTGATCTGACCCGAGTTCACGGCGACGACGAGGTCGGCGATCGTGGTGTCCTCGGTCTCGCCCGAACGGTGCGAGAACATCGTCGTGTAACCCGAGCGGTGGGCGAGGTCGACGGCGTCGAGGGTCTCCGAGAGCGTGCCGATCTGGTTGACCTTCACCAGCAGCGAGTTGGCGACGCCGCGCTGGATGCCGTCGGCGAGGCGGGTCGGGTTGGTGACGAACAGGTCGTCACCGACGAGCTGGATGCGCGAGCCGAGCTTCTCGGTCAGGTGCTTCCAGCCGTCCCAGTCGTCCTCGGCCAGGGCGTCCTCGATCGTGATGATCGGGTAGGCGTCGGCGAGCCCGACGTAGTAGTCGGTGATCTCCTCGGCCGACCACGCCTTGCCCTCGAACTGGTAGGCGCCGTCGCGGTAGAACTCGGTCGCCGCGACATCCATGCCCAGAGCGATCTCGGTGCCGGGCGTGAAGCCCGCCTTCTCGATCGCACGGATGAGGAAGTCCAGACCCTCGCGGTTGCTCGGCAGGTCGGGCGCGAAGCCGCCCTCGTCGCCGAGACCGGTCGCGTAGCCCGCGGCGAGCAGTTCGCCCTTGAGCACGTGGTAGGTCTCGGTGCCCCAGCGCAGCGCCTCGGCGAACGTCGACGCGCCGATCGGCGCGAGGAAGAACTCCTGCATGTCGATGCCGTTGTCGGCGTGCGACCCGCCGTTGATGACGTTGAACAGCGGCACGGGCAGGATGTGGGCGTTCGGACCGCCGAGGTAGCGGAACAGCGGCAGGTCCGCGCTGTCGGCGGCGGCCTTCGCGACCGCGAGGCTGACGCCCAGGATCGCGTTGGCGCCGACGCGCTTCTTGTTCTCGGTCCCGTCGGTCTCGATGAGGATCTCGTCGATGATGCGCTGCTCGCTCGCATCGACGCCCTCGATCGCCGGGCCCAGTTCGTCGATGACGGCGGCGACGGCCTTGAGCACGCCCTTGCCGCTGTACCGGCTCTTGTCGCCGTCGCGAAGCTCGTACGCCTCGAATGCTCCGGTCGACGCGCCGGACGGGACGGCCGCGCGCTGGACGATTCCGTCGTCGAGCAGGACCTCCACTTCGACGGTCGGGTTGCCACGCGAATCCAGGATCTCGCGTGCGCCTACAGCCTCGATCAGTGCCACAGGGGACTCCTTAGTTGTGGGGTGGATCTTCGGAGCGTCGTCGGTCCAGGTTCAGCTTAGTGATGACGGGCGTCAGACGACGAGGGCCACCGCCACACCGTCCCAGCCCTTCGCGTCCAGCGTCTGCAGGGCCGTCGCGTCGAACCGCGGGTCGCGCGCCAGCATCTCGAGGCCCCGCTGCGTGCCGATCACATCGGAGCGCTCGCTCGCGGGATTGGCCACCTCTCCCCCGCGCGCGATGTTGTCCACGACCACGACGGTCCCCGGCCGGCCGAGGCGGGCGGCCCAGTCGAGGTAGATCGTGTTGGACTCCTTGTCGGCGTCGATGAAGACGAAGTCGAACGGCTCCGAGCCCTCGAGCGCAGGAAGCACGTCGGAGGCGCGCCCGTGCTTGATCTCGACCCGGTCGCCGACACCGGCCCGATCGAGGTTCGCCCGGGCGACGGCGACGTTGCCCGCTTCGGCTTCGATCGTCACGACGTGACCGCCCTCGGCGACGGCGCGTGCCATCCAGATCGTCGAATAGGCGCCGAGGGTGCCGATCTCGAGCACCCGCCGCGCGCCCGCGATGCGCACGAGCAGGTTCAGCAGCTTGCCGTTGACGGGTGCGACCTCGATCGGCGGCAGTCCGCCGGCGCGCTGGTCCGCGACCGCCTGATCCAGCCCGGGGTCATCGCCGACGAGGGTGCGGGTCAGGTACGCGTCGACGCGGTGCCAGGCATCCGGAGTGGGATCGGTCATGCCCCCAGACAATCGGGCGCCCGCGCACGCCGTCAAGAGCGTGGGCGGCTCAGGTGTCGTGCACCAGCGGAGCGTCGTCCTCACGATGGTCGTCCGGAGCCGACGACGGGTAGAGCTCGACCTCGGGCCGTCTGCGCAGGAACAGGGCGCTCGCCAGCGCCCCGCCCCACACCACCACGATCGAGATGGTGAGGAAGACGATGGCGACGGCGGTCATGACCGTGCTCCCTTCTGCGCGGCGGGGCGCGCCGGCTCGGGAGGATACCCAGGCCACGCCGTGAAGTCGTCCGGCGAACGCTTCCACCTCAGCAGGGTGAAGACCACCGCGCCGACCACCAGGACGAGCACCGTGCCCCAGCCGAACACGCCGAGATACCACGGCGGCAGGCCGCCGTATCCCTCGGTCACGAGGACGACGATGCGGGCGATGAGCATCCATGCGAGGACGACCGGTCCGAGCACGCCGACGAGCAGCACCCAGATGCCGCCGACGCGGAACGTGGACAGCGCGTTGAGATGGAAGCGGAGTTCAGGCCCCTTGCGGGCGACCCAGATCACCAGCACCGTCGTGAAGATCGCCGACGCGACGATTCCGATGTTGTTCGCCCACTGATCGACGACGTCGAGGGCCAGGAGCCCGGTCGTGGTGGAGAAGATGAGGATGGACAGCACCGCCGAGACGCTCCCCACCCCGATCGCGGCACGGCGCGTCGAGAGTCCGAACTTCTCCTGGATGGCCGCCGAGACGACCTGGAGCACCGAGACGAGCGACGTGAACCCGGCGAGCGTCAGAGATCCGAAGAACAGGCATCCGAAGATCGGTCCGCCCGGCATCTGAGACACGATGGCGGGGAAGGTGATGAACGAGAGCCCGACTCCCGTGAGTCCCTCGAGTTCGGACACGGCCACGCCCTGGCTGTACGCGAAGAAGCCGAGTGTGGCGAAGACGCCGATGCCGGCGAGGATCTCGAACGACGAGTTCGAGAACGCGACCACGAGCCCCGGAGTCGTGAGATTGGATCGGCGCCGGCGGTAGGACGCGTAGGTGATCATGATGCCGAAGGCGATCGAGAGCGAGAAGAAGATCTGACTGTAGGCGGCGATCCACACGTTGGGGTCGCCCAGCGCCGCCCAGTCGGGCGTGAAGAGTGCGTTGAGCCCGTCGTCGGCGCCGTCGAGGAACAGGGCACGGACGACGAGGATGATGAAGGCGACGACGAGCACGGGGAGCGCGATGACGTTCGCGCGCTGGAGGCCCTTGGCCACCCCGGCGGCGAGCACCGCTATGGCCACGATCCAGACGATCGCGAGGGGGATCAACACCCCCGGCACGAAGTCGAGGCTGAACCCCGGGTCCGCGACACGCAGGTAGTCCCCCGTGAAGAAGGCGGCCGGATCATCCCCCCATCGCAGGTCGAACGAGAACACGAAGAAGCTCAGCGCCCACGCGATCACGACGGTGTAGTACAGGCCGATCACGAAGGCGATCGTGACCTGGAACCAGCCGAGCGACTCCATCCACCGTCCCGCTCTGCCGCCCAGCCGCCGGAAGGCCGTGGGGGCGGCGCCGCGGAAACGGTGGCCGACCGCATAGTCGAGGAAGAGGATCGGGATGCCGGCCGTCAGCAGGGCGATGAGGTACGGCACGAGGAACGCGCCGCCGCCGTTCTCGTACGCGACACCCGGGAACCGCCAGATGTTGCCGAGGCCGACGGCCGAGCCGATCGCGGCGAGGATGAAGCCGACCTGGCCGGTCCATTCCTCGCGGGGCTTCGCTGCGGTCTCCTGCGGTGCGCTGGCCATGGCGGCTCCTCGTCTCGACGCTCGACGGTGGGGAATCGTGATGAGCACGCTATCAGGAGGGCTGCGGATGGGGCGGGTCCGGTCGCACCGGATACGCCGGCGACAGGGCTTCCAACACGGCGGGCATCAGTGCGTCGGCTGTGCGGCGGTAGCCCAGCGCGCTCGGATGGAACCGATCGAGGCTGAACATCTCGTCGGGCTGCGAGATGAAGACCGGCCCGACGGCCCGACGCAGCGAGACCGCGCGGGCACCGGCGACGTGCGCCGCGTGGGCCTGGGCGTCGGCGAGCTGTCTCGACAGTCGCGAGCCGAGCGCGCGCAGCGGCTGCGGCACCGGTCTCAGAGCTCCGAGATCGGGGCACGTGCCGACGACGACCTGTGCGCCGAGCGACCGCAGCCGCACGATCGCCGCGGTCAGGTGGGCCGCCGATTCCGACACGGGGATGCGGTGCGTCACATCATTGCCCCCGACGACGATGACGGCGACCGCGGGGCGGTAGTGGCCCGGAAGCGCGTCGAGCTGGGCGGCCAGCGCCGAGGACTCCGAGCCCACGACGGCGGCGGTGCGCAGCCGCACGGGGCGGTGCAGCTCGCGCGCGAGGCCCTTCGACAGCCGGGCGCCCAGGGTGTCCTTCCGTCGCTCCGCCCCGAGCCCCGCGGCGATCGAATCGCCCAGCAGCAGCAGCTCGATCGGGGTCCCGTCGAGCTGTCTGCGCCAGATGCGGTCCGCCGCGGGGGCGAGCTCTCCGAGCGGCTTGCCGATGCGGCGGCGGGCGATCGCCGCCTGCCGCACGACGACCGCCCGCCCGGCGACCGGCACAGCCACGACCAGGGCGAGGACGGTCCCCGCGACGATCAGGGAACGGAGAGGGACGGCGCTCATGCCTCCACAGCACCACGCGCGGGTTAACGCCGGTCGACGTCGTATCGCGAGCGCGTCAGGATGCGACGGGGATGCCCCGGTCGCGGATGAGATAGATCCACGGGAACGCGCGGCATCCGATGCGCCATCCCTCGGCCTCCTCGGACGCGAGCGACCCACGCCAGAGGATCCGGCGATGCTCCCACTGCGTAGCGGTTCGGACCATGCGGTGCGCGAGCATGCCCGCTTCGACGGTATGCCAGCCCGCTCGTCCGGCGATCTCGAGTTCGGCCATCTCGTCGAACGCCGTCACCGGACCCAGCCAGCGCTCCGCATCGCCGACGTCCTCCGGGCCCGAGACACCGCCGAAGCGCTGCTGCGCCGCCTGGCGCGACATGCCGAGCTCCCCGCCGATCAGGGCCCAGCTCGCACCTCCGGCGCGTGCCGCGGCGACCGAGCGGAGGAGGATCGCGCGCGCATCGTCTTCGGCCCGCGCGCTGGCGGCGATGAGCGCGAGGTGCTCGCGCACCCCGATCGCCTCGGCGCCGTCGACGCCGGCTGCCGAGATCACGGCGCGACCGACGGCATCGGCGAGGTCGGTCACCGCCCGGTCTCCTGGCTCGGCAGCCAGGAGGCGCGCACTCCCCCGCGACGGATGCCGTTGCCGTAACCCCAGAGGTACGCGCCGACCAGACCCAGGGCGACCCCGGCTCCGAGACCGAGACCGCCGACGAATCCTCCCCAGTCGAGGACGATGCCGAGCAGGAACAGGACGAGGCCTGCGATGACGAGGGTGATGGCCGCGATGGAGACGCGGCCGAGGACGACGGACGTGCGGTCGGTGGAATCGCTCATGGCTGTCAATCTACGATTGACAGCAGCGCGTTGTCAAGAGCAGGTTGACAAGCCCGTCGACATCAGGAGAGCGGCTTGACGTCCAGACTCGTGGCCCCGGTGCCGACTGTCGCGAACGACGTGTAGCCGTCGGACGCCGCGCGCTCGAGCAGCGCCTTGAGATTCTTGGTGCGCTGCTCGAGACGGACGCGGAATCCACCTCCGATGAGAGCGGCCTTGTGCGCCAGCAGCTCGCCGACCGGAACATCGCGGTCGTGCACCAGCACGACCGCCGGAGCTGCGGCATCCGTCGTGTCATCGAGCAGGTCGACGATGCGCTCGAAGCCGATCGAGAAGCCGACAGCGGGAACGTCCTGGCCGAGGAACCGCCCGATCATGCCGTCGTAGCGGCCGCCGCCGCCGAGCGAGTAGTCCACGGACGGGTGGGACAGCTCGAAGATCGTGCCGGTGTAGTAGCCCATCCCCCGCACCAGGAAGGGGTCGAACGTCAGGGCGACGTCGCCGTCGATCGCCGCGCCGGCCGCCGGACGCGCCGCCGAGACGGCCTCGCCGATGCCGACGAGGTGCGCCACGATGTCGTCGGGAGCCCCCTCGGGCAGTGCCTTGCGGATCTGCCGCTCGCCGTAGGGGTGGTACTCCATCGTCTGCGGACGGAGGAGGAACGCTCCGAAGGCCTCGACGGCCTCGGGTGTCGTGCCGCGCGCGGCGAGTTCGTCCACGACCCCCTGGGGTCCGACCTTGTCGAGCTTGTCGATCGTGATGAGCACCCCCGGGCGCTCCGACGCGACGAAGCCGAACGAGTCCAGCATCCAGTCCAGCGCGCGCCGGTCGTTGATGCGGATCGTGCCGCCCTCCAGACCCAGCGCGTCGAGGGTGTCGAGGGTGGCGGCGGCGAGCTCGGCCTCGGCGCGGGGGGTGGCGTCGCCCATGATGTCGATGTCGCACTGCACGAACTGGCGGTAGCGGCCCTTCTGCGGACGCTCCGCGCGCCAGACCGGCGCGATCTGGATGGATCGGAACACCGCGGGCAGGTGACCGCGGTTCGTCGCGTAGAAGCGGGCGAGCGGCACCGTGAGGTCGTAGCGCAGGCCGAGATCGGTGAGATCGGCCTGCTCGTCGGCCGCCGCGCGGATCGCCTCGGCGTCGAGGCCTCTTTTGAGCACGTTGTACGCGAGCTTCTCGTTGTCGCCGCCGATGCCGGCGTGCAGGCGCGCGTACTCCTCCATGACCGGCGTCTCGATCTCGTCGAAGCCGTGCGCACGATAGCGCTCGCGGATGACGGCGAGGACGCGCTCGCGACGGGCCTTCTCGGCGGGGAGGAAGTCGCGCATGCCGCGCGGCGGGTTCACGGATGCCACGGGGCTATTGTTCCAGGTCGCGGACGGCGCACTCCGCCGTGCGGACGTCGGCCTGCAGCGTGCGCAGCCGTTCGCGCAGCGCGCGCTCGGCGTCCCAGCCGTGCGCGCGGGCCGTCGCGGCGAGCGCGAGCAGGGCGTCGCCGAGCTCCGCCTCGCTCGCGGGCCCTTCGACAAGCTCAGGGACCGGAGGAGCAGGCGCAGGGACCGGAGGAGCAGGCTCAGGGACCGCGGAGCCCCCCGCCGGTCGCTGAGCCTGTCGAAGCGTCGCCGCCTTGCCGAGGAGCTTCTGCGCGAGCGCGAGCGACGGCATCCGATCGCTCACGCCGTCGAGCACGCTCGTGCGGGTGTGCTTCTCGGCGGCCTTCGCGGCGTTCCAGTGCACGAGCACCTCGTCGGGCGTCCGCGCGACCGCATCGGCGAAGACATGCGGATGCCGGCGCACCATCTTCTCGGTGATGCCGCGGGCCACGTCGTCGATGTCGAAGGGGTCCACGGGATCGCGCGAGGCGATCTCGGCGTGGAACAGCACCTGCCACAGCAGGTCGCCGAGCTCTTCGCGCAGATCTTGGCGGGTGCCGTCCTCGACGGCGTCGATGAGCTCGGCGCTCTCCTCGACGAGGTACGGCACGAGCGCGCGGTGGTCGATCTGCTGGGTCCACACGCACCGGTCGCGCACCGCGCGCATCGTCTCGGCAGCGTCGCGGAGCGGATCGGATGCCGCTCCCGCGGCGTCCGTAAGCGGATCGGATGCCGCTCCCGCGGCGTCCGTAAGCGCATCGGATGCCGCTCCCGCGGCGTCCGTAACCGGATCGGATGCCGCTGCGGCAGCGTCCGGAAGCGGATCCGTCGACGTCATGTGATGCGGCTCTCCTCGGGCGAATCGTGGTGCGGGTCGGCCTCGGCGGGCACCGCACCCCGTCGCCGGTAGTGCCGAGCCCGCTGCGCCACGAAGATCGCCGCGATGACCAGCGACACCGCCGAGCCCGCGAGCACGCCCAGCGTCGCCTCGTCGCGGACCAGGGGCTCCCCCGCGAACGCGAGCTCGGACAGCAGCAGCGACACGGTGAAGCCGATGCCGCCGAGCGCGCCGGCGGTGAGGAGGTCCATGATCGACAGATGCGGCGCGGCGCCCCGATTGCCGATCCGCAGCGAGATCCAGCCGAACAGCGTGATGCCCACGATCTTGCCCACCGGGAGCGCGACCAGTACGCCCCAGAACGCCGGAGACAGGTCTGCCGGAGACACCTGCGGGATCACCACGAGCGCGGCCGAGAACGCGAACAGCGGCAGGACGATCGCGTTCACCCACGGCTCGAGGGCGTGGCGCGTGCGCAGCGCCGGCTGCTGGGCCATCGCGAGTCCGAGGGCGACGCCCGCGATCGTCGCGTGCACGCCCGACAGATACACCAGGACCCACGTCGTGACGCCGAGCACGACCAGCGCGACGCCGATGGCCGCGCTGCCGCGTCCGCCGAGGTTGCGGCTCAGCACAGCGAAGACGGCGACCGCCGCGGCCCCGCCCACGAGCAGGGCGATGTTCACGCCGTCGGTGAACAGCACCGCGATGAAGACGATCCCCACGATGTCATCGAGGATCGCCAGGGCGAGCAGGAAGATCCGGATGCCGCTGGGGAGCCCCTTGCCGAACACGGCGAGCACACCGAGGGCGAAGGCGATGTCGGTCGCCGTCGGGATCGGCCAGCCCGAAGACGCGTCGGAACCGGCTGCGAACGCGACGTAGACCGCGATCGGCACGATGACCCCGCCCGCGGCGGCGATGGCCGGCTGCAGCGCCTTGCGCGCCGAGTTCAGCTCGCCGTTGGTGAGCTCGAACTGCAGCTCGACGGCGACGACGAAGAAGAAGACGGCGAGCAGGCCGTCCTGGATCCAGTGGCCGACCGACATCTCGAAGACACCGGGGATGCCGAGATACGTGTCTTTGAGGCCGACGATCGACGCGCCCCAGGGGGAATTGGCCAGCACGAGGGACAGCACGGCGGCGATGAGCAGGACGATCGCGGGAAAGCGGGCAGAACGGAGCAGAGACATCCGATTCCTTTCAACGGGGTCGGGTCGGGCATCGCCGACCAGACTTCCCGGCACTCCTCCACCAGTCTACCGATCGCGCCTGAGGTCCTCGTGTGACGTCGACGTAACACGGCGCCGATAGCGTGGACGGATGCGCGAACCCACCCCCACGGAAGCGATCGATCTCGTCGGACGGTACGAGGCAGAGCAGGAGATCCCCGAGCGCATGCGCGCGGACGTGCGCCTGCTCGGCTCGCTGCTCGGGCAGGTGCTGCGGGAAAGCGGGTCGCCCGGGCTCTTCGACGATGTCGAGCGGCTGCGGATCGCGACGATCCAGGCCTACACGGACGACTCCGACGCCGCATTCGCCCGGGCCGCCGCGATCGCGGACTCGTTCACGATCACCCGGGCCGACGAGGTCGCCCGCGCCTTCACTGCGTACTTCCACCTGGTCAACCTCTGCGAGGAGCACCAGCGCGTGCGCATCCTCCGCGAGCGCGACGGGCGTCCCGACCGCGAACAGGCGGGCGATTCGGTCGCAGCCGCGTTCGTGCGGCTCGCCGCGGAGGTCGGCGACGACACCGCGCTCGAGCGCCTGCAGGGCCTGCGCTTCCACCCCGTGTTCACGGCCCACCCCACCGAGGCCCGCCGGCGGGCGATCTCGACCAGCATCCGGCGGCTGGTCTCCCTGCTGGACGAGCACGACACCGCCCTGCGCAACGGCGCCGACGAGCGCCGCGCCGAGCGGCGCATGCTCGAGGAGATCGACACCCTGTGGCGCACCGCGCCGCTGCGACCCGAGAAGCCGTCGCCCACCGACGAGGTGCGCGCCGTGATGGCCGTCTTCGACGAGACGCTCTTCACCGCGGTCCCCCACGTGTACCGCCGGGTGGACGACGCCCTGCAGGGTCCGGCGGCGGGCGGTCGCGCACCGGTCGTGCGTCCGTTCGTGCGCGTCGGCTCGTGGGTCGGCGGCGACCGCGACGGAAACCCGTTCGTGACGGCATCCGTCACGCGCAAGGCCGCCGCGATCGCGAGCGAGCACGTGCTCCTCGGTCTCGAGCGCACCACGAGCCGCATCGGCCGCACCCTGACGCTCGACGCCACGACCACCCCGCCGAGCGCGGCGCTCGTGGCCCAGTGGCATCGCCTCAAGGGCGCCGACGAAGACGCCGCGACCGAGATCGCCAAGCGGTCGCCGAACGAGCCGCATCGCGCGATGCTGCTGCTCATCGCGCGCAGGATCGCCGCGACCCGCACCCGCGACGCCGACCTCGCCTATCGCGACCCCGAGCAGCTGCTCGCCGATCTGCGCGTCGTGCAGGACTCCCTCGTCGCCGCGGGCGCCCCGCGCCAGGCCTATGGCCACCTGCAGCAGCTGCTGTGGCAGGTCGAGACGTACGGCTTCCACCTCACGGAGCTCGAGGTGCGGCAGCACTCCGCCGTGCACGCGAAGGTGCTCGCCGAGCTGGATGCGGGCGGGCCGCGCTCCGAGCTCGCCGAAGAGGTGCTCGAGGTCTTCCGCGTGATCGTGTTCCTCCAGGAGCGCTACGGTCCGCGAGCGGCGGGACGCTACATCGTCTCGTTCACGCAGTCCGCTCAGGACCTCGCGAACGTCCACCGCCTCGCGGGCTACGCCGTGGGCCCGGGCGGCACCCTCCCCGTGCTCGACGTCATCCCGCTGTTCGAGACGTTCGCCGACCTGCAGGCGGGCCCGAGCATCCTCGCCGAGATCGTCGATCACCCGCAGTTCGCCGCACGCCTGACCGAGACCGGGCGTCGCCTCGAGGTCATGCTCGGCTACTCCGACTCGTCCAAGGACGTCGGACCCGTCGCCGCGAATCTCGCCCTCTACGAGGCGCAGGCGCAGATCGCCGCGTGGGCCCAGGAGGTGGGCATCCAGCTGACCCTGTTCCACGGCCGTGGCGGCGCGCTCGGCCGCGGTGGCGGTCCCGCGAACTCGGCGATCCTCGCCCAGCCCCCGCACTCGGTCGACGGACGCTTCAAGCTGACCGAGCAGGGTGAGGTCATCTTCGCCCGCTACGGCGACCCCGCCATCGCGATGAGGCACATCGACCAGGTCGCCGCGGCGGTGCTGCTGGCATCCGCCCCCTCGATCGAGAAGCGCAACAGCGACGCGGCCGAACGCTACGCCGACGTCGCCGCGACGATGGATGCCGCCTCGCGCGAACGGTTCTTCTCGCTCGTGAAGGCGCCCGGCTTCGCCCCCTGGTTCGCCCAGGTGACACCCATGGAGGAGCTCGGACTGCTCGCCCTCGGATCGCGCCCCGCGCGGCGCGGTCTCTCGGTCGAGTCGCTCGAAGACCTGCGCGCCATCCCGTGGGTGTTCGCCTGGACCCAGGCGCGCATCAACCTCGCCGGCTGGTTCGGCCTCGGCTCGGCCCTCGATGCCGTCGGCGACGAGGCACGACTGACCCGGGCCTACGCCGACTGGCCGCTCTTCCGCACCATGATCGACAACGTCGCCATGAGTCTCGCAAAGGCCGACGACCGTATCGCGCGGCACTACCTCGAGCTCGGCGACCGCGACGACCTCGCGGCGCTCGTGCGCGACGAGATGGCGCTCACCCGCTCGTGGGTCGTGCGCGTCACCGAGGGCACCGAGCTGCTCGGCAACAAGCCGGTGCTGCAGCGGGCCGTCAAGATGCGCAGTCCGTACGTCGATGCCCTGTCGCTGCTGCAGCTGAGGGCGCTGCGGTCGCTGCGCACCGAATCGGGAGCGGCCGACCCCGAGCAGCAGCGCCTGCTGCTGCTGTCGGTGAGCGGCGTCGCCGCCGGCCTCCAGAACACGGGGTGAGGCTCAGTCGACCCGCTCGTCGTCGGCGTGCCGGGCGAGGCTGCGTCCGTACCGCTCGGTCAGCTGCACCATGAGGTCGGGCGTCTCCCGGTCGAGCCCGAACACGTAGCCGGGGAAGTCCAGTTCGCGCTGGGCGTCCCAGATCTCCTGGTGGCGGTCGGGTGAGAGGATCCGCACCGGATCGCCCACGGCGACCCAGCTGATCGGGACGACGGACTCGGGCGGAAGCGTCGTGCGCAGGTGCACGACGGCGTTGATGCGCACTTCGCTGCGCGCACCGATGCGCGCGCCGTTGAAGACGCGGGTGCCCGTGGCGAGGAACACCTCGTCATCGATGACCGCGCCCGAGATGCTCGCGAGCGGCCCGACGAGCACGTGGTCGCCGATGTGCACCGGGTTGGCAGCCGTCGCCCGGATCAGCGCGTTCTCCATCACGATCACGTGCGCGCCGAGGGTGATCGCACCGCCCTCGGCCGTGATGACGGCGCCGTGCAGGATCTGGCAGTCCGCTCCGATCGTCACGTCGCCGCTGATGACGGCGGTCGGCGCGATGACGGCATCGGGATGGATGCGGGGACTCGCCCCCAGATGCTCGAACTCCACGGCGCCTCCTCGGCTCGGGGCCAGGCTACCGCGCGCGGATGCCCGGCGTCAGGGCCGGATCGCGGTCGTCGCACGGTCGCGCATCGTGAGGTCGGGATGCGTCGACGCCGACCTCCAGCCGTCGGCGGCGAGGATCGCGCGGATCGCCTCGCCCTGCCATTCGCCGTGCTCGATGACGATCGATCCGCCCGGGTGCGCCAGCCTCAGACCCACCACGCTGAGGACGCGCACGACGTCGAGGCCGTCGGCACCGCCGTAGAGCGCCGCCGGTGGGTCGAAGAACCGCACCTCGGGATCGCGCGGGATCGCGGCATCCGGGACATAGGGAGGGTTGGATGCCACGACTGAGACCGTGCCGTCGAGCTCGGCGAAGGCATGGGCGAGGTCGATGAAGGCCAGTCGGGCGTTGTCGGCACCCACCAGGTCGAAGTTCTCCTTCGTCCACACGTATGCCTCGACCGAGTTCTCGGCGGCGAACACGCGCGCGTGCGGCACCTCGGTCGCCATCGCGAGGGCGATGGCCCCGCTGCCCGTGCCGAGATCGACGGCGATCGGCGCCGGGGATGCCGCCGCCTTCAGCAGATCGATCGCCAGCTGCGCGACCATCTCGGTCTCGGGGCGGGGGATGAAGACTCCGGGACCCACCCGCAGCTCGAGGTGGCGGAACGGCGCGGTGCCGGTGAGGTGCTGCAGCGGAACGCGCGTCGCACGCCGCGCGACGAGGGCGTCCAGGCGCGCGGCATCCGCCGGATCGATCGCGTCGCCCCGGATCATCGCCGCCTGCACTGCGCCCCGGCGCTCGCCGAGCACGTGGGCTGCGAGGAGCTCGGCGTCGACGTCGGGATCGGCCACCCCGGCGCGCGCGAGCGTGTCGACGGCGCGGCGCAGGAGGACCGAGAGCGTGGGGGGATGATCCGGAGAATCCATGAGCGCAGATCAGCCTAGCCGCACGGCGTCACACAGCCCCCGGCCGGACCCCGCTCCCCTAGGCTTGACGACGGCCCCCGCTCCCTTCTCGAAAGGTCCGACATGCCCGGCATCCACCCCGACATCACGAGCGCATTCGGCGACACGCCGATCGTCCGGCTGAATCGCATCGCCGACGGCGTCGACGCCACGATCCTCGCGAAGCTCGAGTTCTACAACCCGGCCGGCAGCGTCAAGGACCGTCTCGGCATCGCGATCGTCGACGCGGCGGAGGCGTCGGGCGAGCTCAAGCCCGGCGGCACGATCGTCGAGGCCACCAGCGGCAACACGGGCATCGCCCTGGCGATGGTGGGCGCGGCCCGGGGCTATCGCGTGATCCTCACGATGCCCGCGTCGATGTCGAAGGAGCGCCGGACGCTCCTCAAGGCCTTCGGCGCCGAGGTCGTGCTCACCGACCCGACCAAGGGCATGAAGCACGCGGTCGAGGAGTCGGAGCGCATCGCTGCGGAGACCCCCGGCGCGGTGCTCGCCAAGCAGTTCGCGAACGAGGCGAACCCCGCGATCCACCGCAAGACGACGGCCGAGGAGATCCTGCGCGACACCGACGGCAAGGTCGACTACTTCGTCGCCGGCATCGGCACAGGCGGAACGATCACCGGCGTAGGCCAGGTGCTCAAGGAGCGGGTGCCGGGCGTCAAGATCATCGCCGTCGAGCCCAAGGATTCGCCGCTGCTGACCGAGGGCCACCCCGGCCCGCACAAGATCCAGGGCATCGGCCCCAACTTCGTGCCGTCCATCCTCGATCGCGACGTCATCGACGAAGTGATCGACGTGACCTTCGACGACGCGATCCGGCTCGCACGCGAGACCGCCACGGCCGACGGCATCCTGGTCGGCATGTCGAGCGGCGCCGCGATCTGGGCCGCCCTCGAGGTCGCCAAGCGCCCCGAGGCCGCGGGCAAGAACATCGTCGTCATCATCCCCTCGTTCGGTGAGCGCTACCTCTCGACCGCGCTGTACGCGAACCTCGAAGAAGAGTGATGACCGCCTGGGCACGGATGCGCGAAGACGTCGCCGCGGCGAAGCTTCGCGACCCCGCGGCCCGCGGCGGCATCGAGATCGCCCTGCTCTACCCCGGACTCCACGCCGTGTGGGCCTACCGGGTGTGGCACGCGCTGTGGCTGCGCGATGCGCGATTCGTCGCCCGCGCGGGCTCGCAGATCACGCGCTGGCTGACCGGAGTCGAGATCCATCCCGGGGCGATCATCGGACGCCGGTTCTTCATCGACCACGGGATGGGCGTCGTGATCGGCGAGACCGCTGAGATCGGCGACGACGTCATGCTCTACCACGGGGTCACGATCGGCGGCCGACAGCGCGAGGGCGGCAAGCGGCACCCCACCCTCGAAGACGGCGTGGCCGTCGGCGCGGGCGCGAAGATCCTCGGGCCGGTCACGATCGGCGCCCACTCCGCCGTGGGCGCGAACGCCGTGGTGACCACCGATGCGCCGGCCGACAGCGTGCTCGTCGGGATCCCCGCCAAGCCGCGACCCCGCCGCGCGGGCGAAGAGACGCGCGCGCTGCTCACGGCACCCGAGTACGTCATCTGACGAGTGACGGATGCCGCGGCATCCGTCACTCGCGCCGGTCCGACACCTTCTTCTTGATGAACAGCGGCGGCAGGATCCAGGTCGCGATCGCCGTCACGAGCCAGACGATCAGCGTGCCCAGGATCCACGCGACCGGTCCGTCGATGCCGATGCCCGCGGCGGGCACGACCACGGCGATGAGCAGCGCGATCAGCGTCGAGAGCAGGCCGATGCCGCCCAGGAACGCCGGCGCATGACGACGCGTGATCTTGAACAGCCACGGGGCGAGGATGCTCTGGAGGACGGCGAAGATGACGACCGCCAGCAGGATTCCCCACCAGTCGTTCCAGTGCAGGTAGAAGCCCGGCAGGATGAGGTTCGCGGCGACGAGGCCGAGGAAGGCCGAGACGACGAAGATCGCGGCGCGGATGAGGAACGTGATCACGTGCCGAGCGTAGCGCCCCGGCGGGGGTGTCAGGCGTCGGCGCTGAGAGCGGACAGACGCGCTTCTTCGTCGGTCGAGATCGCCGACTCGACGATGGGATCCAGCGCCCCGTCCATCACCTGGTCGAGGTTGTACGCCTTGTACCCCGTGCGGTGATCGGCGATGCGGTTCTCGGGGAAGTTGTACGTGCGGATGCGCTCGGAGCGGTCCATGCCGCGGATCTGCGACTTGCGCGCGTCCGAGGCCGCGGCATCCCGCTCCTCCTGCTGGCGGGCGAGCAGCCGGGCGCGCAGCACGCGCATGCCGGCCTCGCGGTTCTGCAGCTGCGACTTCTCGTTCTGCATCGACACGACGATGCCGGTCGGCACGTGCGTGATGCGCACCGCCGAGTCGGTCGTGTTGACGGACTGGCCGCCCGGACCCGACGAGCGGAACACATCGATCTTGAGGTCGGAGGGGTTGATCTCGACCTCGTCGGGCTCGTCCACTTCGGGGAACACGAGCACGCCGGTCGTCGACGTGTGGATGCGCCCCTGCGACTCGGTCGCCGGCACGCGCTGCACGCGGTGCACGCCGCCCTCGTACTTGAGGTGCGCCCAGACGCCCTGCGCGGGATCGGACGACGAGCCCTTGATCGCGACCTGCACGTCCTTGTAGCCGCCGAGGTCGGACTCGTTGCGCTCGAGGAGCTCGGTCTTCCACCCCTTGGACGCCGCGTACTGGATGTACATCCGCAGGAGGTCCGCGGCGAACAGCGCGCTCTCCGCACCGCCTTCGCCCTGCTTGATCTCCATGATGACGTCGCGCGCGTCGTCGGGATCGCGCGGGATCAGCAGACGCCGCAGACGCTCCTGCGCATCGGAGAGGCCCGTCTCGAGAGACGGGACCTCTTCGGCGAACGCGTCGTCTTCTCTCGCGAGTTCGCGGGCGGCGGTCAGATCATCGGATGCCGCCACCCAGTCCTCGTAGGCCTTCACGATGCGCGACAGCTCGGCGTACCGACGGTTGACGCGCTTGGCGCGCGGCGCGTCAGCGTGCACGGCGGGGTCGGAGAGCTCCTCCTGGACCGCCTTGTGCTCCTCGATCAGTCCGCTGACGGACTCGAACATCGTGCTGTCCATGCTCGCGTCCCGCTGATTCAGCGGATGCTGTTGTCGTGGCTGTGGCCGCCGCTGCCGTGCCCGTTGGTGGGCGCCGGGATCGACTTCTGCATTTGCACGAGGAACTCGACGTTGGACTGCGTCTCCTTCAGCTTGCCGAGCACGACTTCGAGGGCCTGCTGCGGGTCGAGACCCGCGAGTGCGCGACGGAGCTTCCAGGTGATCTTGACCTCATCGGAGGACAGCAGCATCTCTTCGCGGCGCGTGCTCGACGCGTTGACGTCGACGGCCGGGAAGATGCGCTTGTCGGCGAGCTGACGCGACAGGCGCAGCTCGCTGTTGCCCGTGCCCTTGAACTCCTCGAAGATCACGTCGTCCATCTTGGAGCCGGTCTCGACGAGCGCGGTCGCGAGGATCGTGAGCGATCCGCCGTTCTCGATGTTGCGTGCCGCACCGAAGAAGCGCTTGGGCGGGTACAGCGCCGAGGCGTCGACGCCGCCCGAGAGCACGCGCCCCGAGGTCGGTGCCGTGATGTTGTATGCACGGCCGAGGCGTGTGATCGAGTCGAGCAGCACGACGACGTCGCGGCCCAGCTCGACGAGTCGCTTGGCACGCTCGATGGCGAGTTCGGCGACCGTCGTGTGGTCTTCGGCCGGACGATCGAACGTCGAGGCGATGACCTCGCCCTTGACGGTGCGCTGCATGTCGGTGACCTCTTCGGGCCGCTCGTCCACGAGCACGACCATGAGGTGCACCTCGGGGTTGTTGGTCGCGATCGCGTTCGCGATCTGCTGCAGCACGATCGTCTTGCCGGCCTTGGGCGGCGCGACGATGAGTCCGCGCTGGCCCTTGCCGACCGGGGCCACGAGGTCGATGATGCGCTGCGTCAGCTTCTCGGGGGCGGTCTCGAGGCGCAGACGCTCCTGCGGGTACAGCGGAGTCAGGTTGCCGAACTCGACGCGCGTGGCGGCGTCCTCGACCGAGAGTCCGTTGATCGAGTCGACCTTGACGAGGGCGTTGTACTTCTGACGGCTCGACTGCTCGCCCTCGCGGGGCTGCTTGATCGCACCGACGACGGCGTCGCCCTTGCGGAGGTTGTACTTCTTGACCTGGCCGAGCGAGACGTAGACGTCGCTCGTGCCGGGCAGGTAGCCGCTCGTGCGCACGAACGCGTAGTTGTCGAGCACGTCGAGGATGCCGGCGATCGGGATGAGGACGTCGTCGTCGCCGATCTCGGTCTCGAACTCGTCGCCACCCTGGTTGCCGGTCTGGCCGCGGCGCTTGTTGCGCTGGCGGTTGCGGCTGTTGCCCTGACCGCCGTCGTCGTCGGAATCGGATGCCGCGGCCTGGGCCTGCGGCTGGTTCTGTGCGGCGCCCTGCGGCGCGCGCTCGGCCTGACGGCCGTTCTGCGCGGGCTGGTCGCCCTGCGTCGCCTGGGGGTTCTGGCCGTTCTGCGCGTTCTGCCCACCGCGGCTGCGGCTTCGGCTGCGGCTGCGGCTGCGGCCCCGGCCGGTGCCCTCGGCGTTGGCGTCCGAACCGGCGTCGCCGTCCGAGGACGAGTCGCTGTCGGAGGACGAGTCGGTGTCGGCGGAGTCGCTGTCGGACGAGTCGGCGTCGGTGGACTGCTCGGCCGTAGCGTCCGAGTCGGTCGGCGTCTCGGACTCGGCGGCCGGAGCGTCGGCAGCGGGTGCGGCCTCGGCGGCCGCGGTCTCGCCCGCGGTGGCCTCGTCAGCGGGCGCGTCCGGGGCGGGCTCTTCAGCAGCGGGGACTTCAGCGGCAGGCGCCTCAGCGGCGACCGGAAGCTCGAGCTCGGCGGCGGGTGCCTCGGCCGTGACCGCGGCGCTCTTGGCACGGCGCGGCGCGCGCTTGCGCGGCGCCTTCACGGGCGCCGCCTCGACGACGGGCGCCTCCTCGGCGACCGGAGCCTCGGCGGGCGCGTCCTCGGCGGCGGGCGCCTCTTCAGCGACCGGAGCCTGGACGGGCGCCTGGGCGTCGGCGACGGCTTCGATCGAATCGGGCGCATCCGTGCGCTCGTCGGTCTGGGCGTCGGTCTGGGTATCGGAGATGGACTCCACGAGTTCTCCCTAGTGAAATACGAATGGATATGCACGACCCACACGGCCAGAAGCACAGAGCGTGACATCATCCGTGTCGCCCTGGCGGACTCGGGTGCTGTTCCTGACGGAACCGCGGTGAGACGAACTCAGAGACGGGGCACGGAAGACGTGCGGTGGTTTCGCAGATTTGCGACGGAGGCCAGATTCACGGGTTACGTGGAACCCTCCGCGTACTCCTTCACTGTACCACCCTTGACATCGACGGCCAGCATGAGGGCCTCCCAGGGTGTGTCGACCGCGTCGGCGGCGAGTGCCGCCGCCTCGAGTCGGCGGCCCGGTCCGTCTGCGAGCACGAGCACGCTGGGACCGGCACCCGATACGACCGCCGCGAACCCCGCGGCGCGCAGGGCGCGCACCAGACGGTCGGTCTCGGGCATGGCCTGGGCGCGGTAATCCTGATGGAGCTTGTCGGCTGTCGCGGCCAGCATCAGCTCGGGGCTCTGCGTCATCGCCGCGATGAGAAGAGCCGAACGCGAGACGTTGAAGACGGCGTCTTCGCGCGGCACCTGGAGCGGCTGAAGACTCCGGGCGACCTCGGTCGACATCGTGGACTCCGGCACGAAGACGAGGGGTGCGACGCCACGGTGCACGAGCAGCTTCTTGTGCTGCGGACCGTCCTCATCGAGCCACGCGATGGTGAGCCCGCCGAAGAGCGCCGGGGCGACGTTGTCGGGATGGCCCTCGAGCTCGGTCGCGAGCCGCAGGAGCGTCTCGTCGCCGATCGCCACGTCGCCCTCGAGCAGCCCCTTGGCCGCGAGCAGGCCGGAGACGACCGCCGCGCCCGAGGATCCGAGTCCGCGTCCGTGCGGGATGACGTTGCGGGCTTCGAGTCGGAGCCCCGGCATCCGTCGCCCCACGGCTTCGAAGGCGTAGGCGATCGAGCGCACGACGAGGTTCGACGCGTCGCGGGGCACGTCCGCGGATCCCTCTCCGAGCACCACGATCTGAAGCTCCCCTTCGGGCAGGGCCGTGACGAGGAGCTCGTCGTACACGCTCAGGGCGAGTCCGAGGGTGTCGAATCCCGGGCCGAGGTTGGCGCTCGTGGCGGGGACCCGCACGAGCACCGAACGCCCCGACGTCGTCACGCGTGCGTCTCCTCGGAGACCAGATCGAGGACGGAGGCGACTTCGCTCGTCGTCGCGTCGACGACCGTGGGCTCCACCGTCGAGCCGTCGGCGTTGCGGAGCGCCCACTGGGGGTCCTTGAGCCCGTGGCCCGTGACGGTGAGCACGACGCGCGCGCCCTTCGGCACGACACCGGCCTCGACACGGTCGAGCAGGCCCGCGACGCTGATCGCCGAGGCGGGCTCGACGAAGATGCCGACCTGGTTGGCGAGGAGCTTCTGCGCGGCGAGGATGCGGTCATCGTCGATGGCGCCGAACCAGCCGTCGGTGGCGTCGCGCGCCTCGAGGGCGAGCTCCCAGGATGCCGGGTTGCCGATGCGGATCGCCGAGGCGACCGTCTCGGGGTTCTTCACGACTTCTCCCCGCACGAGCGGCGCCGAGCCCTCGGCCTGGAACCCGAACATGCGCGGGACGCGGGTCGAGACGCCCCGGTCGGACTCCTCGCGGTAGCCGCGCGAGTAGGCGGTGTAGTTGCCGGCGTTGCCGACGGGGATGAAGTGGAAGTCCGGCGCGTCGCCCAGCTGCTCGACGATCTCGTACGCCGCCGTCTTCTGGCCCTCGATGCGGTCGGGGTTGACCGAGTTCACCAGGTGCACCGGGTAGTGGTCGGCGAGTTCGCGGGCGATCTCGAGGCAGTCGTCGAAGTTGCCGCGGATCTGGATGAGACGCCCGTTGTGCGCCACTGCCTGGGAGAGCTTGCCCATGGCGATCTTGCCCTCGGGGACGAGGACGGCCGCGGTGATCCCGGCGTGCGCGGCGTAGGCGGCGGCCGAGGCCGAGGTGTTGCCGGTCGACGCGCAGATGACGGCCTTCGCCCCGTGCTCGACGGCGCGCGAGAGCGCCACCGTCATGCCGCGGTCCTTGAACGACCCCGTGGGGTTCATGCCCTCGTACTTCACCCACACGTCGGTGCCGGTGAGGCGGGAGAGCGCGGGGGCGGGCACCAGCGGCGTGCCGCCCTCGCCCAGGGTCACGACGGTCGAGGCGTCGGTGACGCCCAGACGGTCGGCATACTCACGGAGGACTCCGCGCCAGACATGTGCCATGTCAGTCTCCTTCCACTCGCAGCACCGAGACGACCCGCTTCACGACGTCGCTCGCGGCGAGTCGTTCGACGGTTTCGCTGAGGTCCTGCTCTTTGGCCTTGTGCGTTCCGATCACCAGACGTGCGATCACGGCTTCTTCGCCGCTCACGGTCTGCTCGACGGTGGCGATCGAGACGTTGCCCTCGGTGAGCAGACCGGCGACCGTGGCGAGGACGCCCGGCTGGTCGGCGAGCTCGAGGGTGATCTGGTAGCGCGTGACGACGTGCCCGATCGGCACGATGGGAAGGTTCGCGCGCGTCGATTCGCCCACGCCCACTCCCCCGGCGATGTGACGACGGGCAGCCGAGACGACGTCTCCGAGAACGGCGGATGCCGTCTGCACGCCACCGGCACCCGCGCCGTAGAACATGAGGCTCCCGGCGGCTTCGGCCTCGACGAAGACGGCGTTGTTCGCGCCGTGCACGCTGGCCAGGGGGTGTGAACGGGGCACAAGTGCGGGATAGACGCGCACCGAGATGCTGTCGCCGTCGCCCGAAGTCAGTCGCTCGCACACCGCGAGGAGCTTGATGACGTAGCCGGCGTGACGGGCGGCATCCATCATCGACTTGTCGATCTTCGTGATGCCCTCGCGGTGCACCGACTCGAGCGGGACCGTGGTGTGGAACGCGAGGCTCGCGAGGATCGCCGCCTTCTGAGCAGCGTCGATGCCCTCGACGTCGGCGGTGGGGTCTGCTTCGGCGTAGCCGAGCGCCTGGGCGTCGGCGAGCACGTCGAGGAACTCGGCGCCCTCGGTGTCCATGCGGTCGAGGATGTAGTTGGTCGTGCCGTTGACGATGCCCATGATGCGCTGGACGCGGTCACCGGCGAGCGAGTCGCGCAGCGGACGGATGATCGGGATGGCGCCCGCCGCGGCGGCCTCGTAGTACACCGACGCGCCGACCTGGTCGGCGGCGTCGAAGAGCTCGGAGCCGAAGGTCGCCAGCAGCGCTTTGTTGGCGGTGACGACGTCGGCACCGGAGTTGATCGCCTGGAGGATGTTCGTGCGGGCCGGCTCGATGCCGCCCATGAGCTCGATGACGATGTCGGACCCGAGGATCAGCGTCTCGGCGTCGGTCGTGAAGAGCTCGCGCGGGAGGTCTGTCTCGCGCGGGGCGTCGACGTCGCGCACCGCGATGCCGGCGAGCTCGAGAGACGCGCCGGCGCGGTCGGCGAGTTCGGCCGAGTGCTTCAGCAGCAGGGCGGCGACCTGGGAGCCGACGGCTCCTGCGCCGAGAAGGGCGACCCGCAGGCGGCGGTACTCGGTCATCTCGACTCGCTCCGATCGCTCGATACCGACATGTCGATCCTTTCGTTCGGGTCCACGACCGCTCCCGCGTCGCGCGCGAGAAGATCGTCGATCGTCTCGGCGCGCACGATGACGCGCGCCTCACCCGCGCGCACGGCGACGACCGCGGGGCGGGGGACGTAGTTGTAGCCGCTGGCGAGCGAGAAGCAGTAGGCGCCGGTCGCCGGCACGGCGAGCAGATCGCCGGGGGCGACGTCGCCCGGGAGGTATTCGTGATCCACCACGATGTCGCCCGATTCGCAGTGCTTGCCGACGACGCGGACGAGCGTGGGCGGGGCGGGGCTCACGCGCGATGCGATGCGCGCCGAGTACTGCGCCCCGTACAGTGCCGGACGGGCGTTGTCGCTCATGCCGCCGTCGACGCTCACGTACAGGCGGGTGGCGCCGTCCTGCAGGCCGACCGACTTCGTGGTGCCCACTTCGTAGAGCGTCACCCCCGCACGACCCACGATGGCCCGGCCCGGTTCGAAGGCGAGGCGCGGAATCGAGATGCCGCGATCGGCGCACTCGCGCGCGACGGCGTCGACGATGCCGACGGCGAGATCGTCGATCGGCGTCGGGTCGTCGGCGATCGTGTAGGCGATGCCGAAGCCGCCGCCGAGGTTGAGCACGGTCAGTCCGCCCAGGGCTGCGTGCATCTCCACGAGCCGCGCCGCGGACTCGCGGAAGCCAGCCGTGCCGAAGATCTGCGAGCCGATGTGGCAGTGCAGACCCACGAGCGTGAGACCCGGCGTCGCGCGGATGCGCGCGGCGATCTCGGGGGCGTCCTGCAGCGTGAACCCGAACTTCTGGTCCTCGTGGGCGGTGGCGAGGAAGTCGTGGGTCTCGGCGTGCACTCCGCTGTTGACGCGGATCATCACGGTCTGTCGGGCGCCGCGCCGCTGCACGACGGCTGCGAGCCGCTCGATCTCGACGAGGCTGTCGATGACGATGGACCCCACGCCGACCGCGACGGCGCGATCGAGTTCGGCCGAGGACTTGTTGTTGCCGTGGAAGCCGATGCGCGCGGGATCGATGCCTGCGGCCAGGGCCACGGCGAGCTCGCCGCCCGAGCACACGTCCACCGCCAGCCCCTCGTCGGCCACCCAGCGCACGACCTCGGTCGACAGGAACGCCTTGCCTGCGTAGTAGACCCGGGCCGACGTCCCGTGACGGGATGCTGCGCCGTCGAAGGCCGCCAGGGCTCGGCGTGCGTGGGCGCGCACCTCGTCTTCGTCGAACACGTAGAGCGGCGTGCCGAAACGCTCTGCCAGGGCCGTCGCAGAGACGCCGCCGACGACGAGCGTTCCGTCGGCGTCGCGCGCGGCGTCCGACGGCCAGATCGGCGAGAGCAGCTCGTTCGCGTCATCCGGCACCGTCAGCCACGACGGGGCGGACGGACGTGAGGGCGAAGCGGCGGACACGGTGGAACCAATCGGGTGGAGGCTTGATCGCCCGGAATCGGCGACTGCCACGAGCGAAGCGACGCACGCCAGACAGCCTTTGCAGTCTAGAGCACCCTCAGCAGGTGCCCCGGGTGCGCAGGGCGGGGTCGGTGAGGATCGTGTCGGCGATCGAGAAGCGCGCGACGAGATCGTCGCCGACGACGTCGACGGTGTCCAGCGCGAGGCCCGCGGGCAGGTACTGGGCGACGCACACGGGCCAGTCGCGCAGCACCGCGTTGGACAGTACGCCGAACTGCCGCCGCAGCTCGTCGACGGTGACGTCGGCGCCGGCGACCTGGAGCGATTCGGGGGTGAGCACGAGTTCGCCCTCGTCGGCACTCGGCGTCAGCGAGAAGCCGATCGGGATCGACGCGCCGAAGAGCGACAGCTCCATCGACGCGGTGACGAACGACGAGTCGATGCCGAGCGCGTCGGAGGGGAACCCGTCGACCTGCGCCATGAGGCGGCGCAGCTGGGCCTCGTCGAGGGTCACGGTGGCCGAGGCGTCGCTGACCGCTCCGCCGCGGATCGGTACGTCCCGCATCTCCACGGCGATGTCTCCGGCGAACGCGTCGATCGCGATGTCGTCAGCGGCGACGCGCACCTCATCGAGACGCCCGCCGATCAGCTGCGGGATGATCGCGCCCGGAACGTCCACATCGATCTCCTGATCGGCCGGCACGGGCAGGTTGGACGTGATCTGGGTGCGGATCGTCTTCTCGACGAGGTCGCGCGCGATCATCTCGCCGAGGAACCACGCGCCCACCGCCAGCAGCACGACGATGCCGAAGGCCACGAGCCACGGCCACGCACGTCGGGGACGCCTCGGCTGCTCGGTGGCCACCAGGCCGTCGGGCAGCGGAAGCGTCGGCTGCGTGTCGCCCGTGGCCATGCCGCTACATCCGTTCCGGTGCGCCGACTCCGAGCAGGGACAGCCCGTTGCGCAGCACCTGTCCCGTCGCGTCGTTCAGCCACAGGCGCGTGCGGTGGACGGACTCGACGGCGCCGTCGCCGAGCGGGATCACCCGGCAGCTGTCGTACCAGCGGTGGTACAGCCCGGCGAGCTCTTCGAGATAGCGCGCGATGCGGTGCGGCTCGCGCACCTCGGCGGCGAACGCCACCACGCGCGGGAACTCCTGGAGGGCGCCGAGCAACGCCGATTCCGACTCGTGCGTGAGCAGCTCGGGCGCGAACTCCGACCGATCGACTCCGGATGCCGCGGCGTTGCGACCCACGTTGTGGGTGCGCGCGTGCGCGTACTGCACGTAGAAGACGGGGTTGTCGTTCGTGCGCTTCTGCAGCACGTCGAGGTCGATGTCGAGGTTGGAATCGGTCGAGCTGCGCACGAGCGAGTAGCGCGCGGCATCCACCCCCACGATCTCGACGAGGTCTTCGAGGGTGACGACCGTTCCCGCGCGCTTGGACATGCGCATCGGCTGGCCGTCCTTCACGAGGTTGACCATCTGGCCGATGAGGATCTGGAGGTTCACGCCCGGTTCATCGCCGAACGCGGCCGCCATCGCCATCATGCGCTGCACGTAGCCGTGATGGTCGGCGCCCAGCATGATGATGCAGCGGTTGAAACCGCGCTCGCGCTTGTTCAGGTAGTAGGCGAGGTCTCCGGAGATGTAGGCGGGATTGCCGTCGGACTTGATGACGACGCGGTCCTTGTCGTCGCCGAAGTCGGTCGTGCGCAGCCACAGCGCACCGTCGGATTCGTACATGTGGCCGAGTTCCTGCAGCCGCGCGATGGCGCGCTGCACCGCACCGGACTCGTGCAGGTCGTTCTCGTGGAAGTACACGTCGAAGTCGACGCCGAACTCGTGCAGGCTCGCCTTGATCTCGTCGAACATGAAGTCGACGCCGATGGCCCGGAACGCCTCCTGCTTGTCGCTCGCGTCGAGCGCGTCGATGTCGCCGTCGTAGGCGAGAGCCACCCGCCGCGCGATGTCGAGGATGTAGCCGCCCCCGTAGCCGTCTTCGGGGGTCGGCGCGCCGTCGTGCGCGGCGACGAGGCTGCGCGCGAACCGGTCGATCTGCGCCCCGTGGTCGTTGAAGTAGTACTCGCGGCTCACATCGGCGCCCTGCGACGAGAAGATGCGGGCAAGCGAATCGCCCACGGCCGCCCAGCGGGTTCCGCCGAGGTGGATCGGGCCGGTGGGGTTCGCCGAGACGAATTCGAGGTTGATGACCTCGCCGGCGCGTGCCGTTCCGGTGCCGAAGGCGGCACCCGCATCGACGATGGTCTTCGCGAGCGAGCCGGCGGTCGCGGCATCCAGTCGGATGTTGATGAAGCCCGGGCCGGCGACCTCGACGCTGGCGATGCCGTCCACCGACGCGAGCCCGGACGCGATCTCGGCGGCGAACTCGCGCGGGTTCGCGCCGACGACCTTCGCGAGCTTGAGCGCCGCGTTCGAGGCCCAATCGCCGTGGTCGCGGTTCTTCGGGCGGTCCAGCGGCAGGTCGGCCGCGGTCAGTCCGCTGCTCGCGCCGGCGCGTCGCGCCTCGGCGAGCGGGGCGATGACGGCGAGCAGGGCGGCGGAGAGGGCTTCGGGATCCATAGCCCCTCGATTCTACGGGCGCGCCAGGACGACGCCCGCGGGCGAGGGCGCGGGCCCAGACCTCTCAGGCGATCTGCACCAGTTCGGTGAAGTCGTCGCTCGACGGGGCGAACGGGTCGAGATCGGATGCCTCCACCGCTGCGACGGTCGCGTCGATGTCGGAGGACTCCTCGGGGATGACCCAGGCGTCCACGCGCATGTGCGCGAGCCCGACGTAGCCGCCGTGGTAGCTGAGGAACGCGCAGTCCGCGGCATCCCGGCCCGTCGCGATGCGCACGAGCGAGCGACGGTTCGCGAGACGGGTGCCGTCGATGACGTACCAGGACCCGTCGAGGTACGCCTCGGCGACCGCGTGGAAGTCCATCGGACGAAGGCCCGGCGCGTAACAGGCGGCGTAGCGGGCCGGCATGTCCATGGCCCGCAGCAGCGCGATCACGACGTGGGCGTAGTCGCGGCACACGCCCTGACCGGTCATCAGGGTCGTGACGGCGCTGTCGGTTCCGTGGCTGAGACCCGGCGTGTAGGTGGTGCTGGACGAGACGAAGTCCGAGACGGCCGCGATGAGGTCGTGGCCGTGCAGACCCTTGAACTGCCGACGGGCCTGCTGGAAGACCTCGTCGGACTGGCAGTAGCGGCTCGGACGCAGGTAGGTGATGGCTTCGAGATCGCTCGTGCGCCCCGAGGTGTTCTGGCCGTCGATGGTGGCTTCGTAGCGCACTTCCAGCATCCCGGCCTCGGCCGTGACGCGCTGCAGGCGACTGCCCGACTGGTCGATGATCTCGGTCGGCGTGTACACGCGATCGCCCTGTGTGAAGGTGAGTTCCTCGCTCGCGACGGGCATCTGCTGGGCCGCCGTGATCTGCAGGATGAGGTCGACGGACGCCCCCAGTTCGAGGTCCAGTTCAGCGGTCACGACGCGTTGCACCGAAGTATCCTCGCACGCCGTGCGCCGTGCTCCGGCCGCGTGGGCGCGCCCGATGCCGATGCACGGCTCCGCGTCGCTTACCCTCTATCCATGCACGCGCACGGACGCCCCCGCGCACGGCGTCCGTGGCTCCCCCTCGCTGGGGTCGCGCTCGCCGTCGCCGTCGTGTGCGCGCTGGGCTTCGCCCGGCCGTGGGCCGAGGCTCCCGCGCCGGTCGCGGCGCCCGAGACCGCCGCCGTTCAGCCGGCGCTGCTGACCCTCCCCGAGCAGCCCCGGGTGCTCGTCTTCGGCGACTCTTGGGTCTACGGATCGGCGGCGATCGAACCCACGCTGGGCTTCGCCTACGTCGCCGGCGAGGCGCTCGGCTGGGACACCGTCGTGGACGGCGTCCGCGGGAGCGGCTACCTCAAGCCCGGCCTCGACGGCGCGGCGTACGGCGAGCGCATCGCGGCGCTCGACCCGTCGCTCGACCCCGACCTCGTCGTCGTCGAGGGGTCGATCAACGACAGGCTGCTCTACCCCGACGGCTACCGAGACGCGGTGACGGCGGCATGGGATGCCCTGGCCTCCACCTACCCCGACGCCCGCATCGTGATCCTGGGACCCGCGCCCCAGGTTCTTCCGGTGCAGAAGGCGACCGCGCGCATCGACGCCGACCTCGCGCGCATGGCCGGCGAGCGCGGCTGGTGGTACATCTCCCCCATCGCAGAGGAATGGATCTCGGCCGGCAACTACTCGACCGTGATCGACAGCGGCGAGATCGGCCGCAACCACCCGTCGACCGAGGGGCACGCCTACTTGGCGGAGCGCTTCGCCGACGCGGTCGAGCGCCTCTCGGGCGAGAACGACATCGTCGCGGATGCGCCGATCAGCGGCATCCAGCCCCCGCGCTGACGTCTATCAGCGGTCGTTGTCGGCGAAGTAGGCCTTCATGTCCTGGCGCCTCGTGAGACCGAGCTTGCGCAGCAGGCGGTTGACGTGGGACTCGACCGTGCGCACCGAGACGACGAGCGCCTCGGCGATGAGCCTGTTCGACAGACCGGATGCCACGAGTTCGGCGATCTCGCGCTCGCGGGCGGTGAGCTCCACATCGACGGAGCCCATCGCCTCGACGCCCGCGGCGACGAGCCGGGTGCGGAGGGCCGCGATGTGGGCGAGTTCGGCGACGCCCGCCTCTGCAGGCAGCACCCGCGCGGCGACGTCGGCGCAGTGCAGGGCCTCGCGGCCGCGCCCGGCGGCGTCGAGTGCATCGATCTGCCGGGCCACCTCGGCTGCGTCCCGCCGCACGAGCGCGTCGACGAAGGACGCCTCTCGTCGCAGCAGGGCGGCATCCACCGTCTCGACACGCGGGCGGACATGCTCCCAGCGCTGCGCCGTCGGGGCGTACTGCATCCCCTCGAGGTAGGCGTAGGCGGCCGACAGTCGTGCGCCGCGCGTCCACAGCTGGTCGCCCGCCTCGAGGCAGATCCGCGCGGCGGCCTCGTGACCCTCCTCGACCTCGGCCATGCGGGCATAGGCGAGCCCCGAACTCTGGCCGACGAACGGGCCGTCGGACAAGCCCACCGCGTCGATGTCGGCGAGCATCTGCTCGAGGAGCGCGCGCTGCCCGCGTCGCGCCGCGACAGTGGCTGCGATGGTCTTCAGCCCGACGAACGACAGCGGCGGGTACGGCGAAGGGAGCCCGAGGAATGTCGAAGCGCTCAGCGCGTGCTCGGCCTCGTCCAGGCGCCTTTCGAGCAGCGCCGTCAGGACGGAGAGGAACGCGTAGATGCGGATGCGGGGCGCATCGCGATCGCGCTGCGCCCTCGCGAGGCCGCCGGCGGCGATGCGACCGGCGAGCGCGAGGCGGTCGCCGAGGAGATGCGACAGGACGGCGAGCGCGTCGGCGATGGGGTCGCGCAGGTCGCTGATCCGGGAGAGGTCGTCCAGCGCCGCCTCGGCGTCGTCGAGGCGGCCCCGGGCGACGAGCCAGAAGGCGCGGCCGCGCAGCACGGCGGCGTGCGCGGTGGGCGACATCGGAGCCGTCTTCACGTCGGTGAGCGGATCCTGGTCGGGGATCGGCAGGAACGACGTCTCGATCTCCGCCGCCCGGCCCAGCAGCAGCCCGCCCTCGGAGGGAAGGGCCGCGGCGCGGGCGCGGAGTTCGGCCACGGCGGCCGCGGGACGGGATCCCTGGACGGCGAGGACGGTGAGGCGCGCGGCATCCCATTCGGCGCGCTCCCTCTCGGTGCCGTCGAGCCCCCGCACGTCGCCGATCAGCGCGACGAGCTCGTCGGCGTCATGGCCGCCGTCGGCCTCGAGGGCCGACAGCAGCGCCGTCGCCGTCGCGAGCGTGGGGGTCGAGGTCCACGCCTCGCGGGCCTCGAGGGTGCGGCGTCGGGTCTGCTCGTGCACCAGCCGGACGAAGACCGCCGAATCGCGGGGCGCCGACGGCTCGTCGCCCGCGAAGACCGTCCCCGCGGCCAGCAGGTCGTCCAGGCGCGCGAGGACGTCGGCACGGCGGCCGGCGAGCGCATCGTGGCGGAAGTGCTCGACGAGCAGCGGCGGACGCACCGCCACCACGGAGCTGCCGCCGATGTCGACGACGGTGAGGAACGCGCGGTCCTCCAGCTCGCCGAGCATGTCGCCTCCGACCGCCGTGGTCGCCGTCGTCAGCGCGACCGAGCCGAGGGCCGAGAGGACTTCGAGCGCCTCGACCTGGTGGCGACCGAGGGGTTGCAGGATCACCTCCGTCATGTGGCGGAGCGCCGGACTCCACAGTGAGCCGGTCGCGCGTCCTCGCCCGTTCTCGACGACGAAGCGCCCCTCGCGACGCGCCGCGTCGACGACTGCCGCCGCGAGTCCGACGTTGCCGCCCGACTTCGCGAAGACCCGGCTGAGCGACCCCGCTTCGATGCGGAAGCCGAGCAGCTTGTCGAGTGCAGCTTCGAGCTCGCCGTAGCCCATGTCGGGCAGGCGCATCGCGTACGTCGTCGTGAACGCGCCCGTCGGCAGCACCGGCTCGTGCCGCGAGCGGTGGATCAGTCGCGACGACAGGATCGGTGCGCCGGTGTGCGCCTGCACCGCCCGCAGCACTCCCCCGGACGTCTCATCGAGTAGATCCCAGTCGTCCACGACGAACAGCGTGCGCTGCGGCACGACGGCGTCGGCGATCGACCGGACGGTCGCCGCGATCGTCGACGGTCGCCCGTCCGATGCGTCGGTCACGCCGGCGACGGCCAGCGCCACGAGCGGCGCCTTGGTGAAGGCCGAGAGCCCGGAGGCGGTGATCGTCGTCCAGCCGAGCGCCGTGAAGTAGTCGCCGACCCGGCGCAGGAAGTGCGTGCGACCGCATCCGTGCTCGCCTTCGACGTCGAGGCTGCGCCCGCTCTGGAGGACGTCGACCGCCGTCAGGAACAGCTCGTTGCGGGTGCTCAACGGTCGGTCTCCTCGGGCCGCACTGCCGGGCCGGCGCATCGTCGCGCCGGTGACCGGCAAGCTATCACCACCGCCGCAGTACATGCACCCCGCGCGAGAGGACTCGGAACACCTCCGCGGCGGTGATAACCTCGATCTCTGTGCGCCTCCGTAGCTCAGGGGATAGAGCGTTGGTTTCCGGTACCAAAGGTCGCTGGTTCGATTCCAGTCGGGGGCACCGAAGAAGATCCCAGGTGAACCCTGGGATCTTCTGGTTTTCGCCGCCTACTCGTGACCGACGAGCTTGAGGCCCACGACGCAGCCGACGAGGCCCAGGATGAGCAGCATCCGCACGATCGAGAACGCCTCCTCACCGGTGATCATCGCGTAGCCGACGGTCAGCGCGGCGCCGATGCCGACCCAGACGGCGTAGGCCGTGCCGACGGAGATGTCGCGCATCGCCCAGGCGAGACCGCCCATGCTGAGAATCAGCGCGATGCCGAACACGATGCTCGGCCAGAGCTTGGTGAAGCCCTCGGACTTGCCGAGGGCGGTGGCCCACACGGCCTCGAGGACGCCGGACAGGATGAGGATGATCCACGACATGACTGTGCTCCTGGCCAGTCTTGTCGCTCACCGGGTACTGAACCGTCGTCCGGGGACCCTGTCGGGATCCGCTCTCCACGATAGCCACGCGCCCTGTGGACCTCCTGGGCAGCACACGCAGCCGGGGAGGCGTCGCGCGGTGTCAGACCAGGAAGATCCCGTCGAGCATCCCGGGATTGTGCGCGTGCACGAGCACGAGGAAGACGACGGCGTCGAACAGCAGGTGCACGGTGACGACGTAGGCGAGCGAGCGCGTGCGCATGAAGATGAACGCCTGCAGCAGCGCGAACGGGATCGTCAGCAGCGGACCCCAGGCCTGGTAGCCGAGCTCCCACAGGAACGACACGAACACGACCGCCTGGAGGATGTTGGCCTGCGCATCCGGGAAGTGCCGCCGCAGCAGCGCGAAGCACGTGCAGATGAAGAACAGCTCGTCCCAGATGCCGACCGCGCCGACACCCACGAACAGCCGGGCGATGAGCTCGGGGGTGTCCACGACCGGCCAGTTCATGTAGACGCCCGACGTGATGAAGTAGAACGGCAGGATCAGCCAGCCGAGCACGAGCACGGCGACCAGCCACGTCCACTGGAAGGTCGTCCACCGTCCTCCCCCGCGCCAGGGGAAGCGGATCGCGTGGTCCCGGTACACGAACCGCGAGATCGCGTACGGCACGACTACCGCGCCGCCGAGGGCGAGCGTGAAGCGCAGGAAGGCCAGGTTGTCGAGCTCCGCGTGCAGCGGGATCGCGCTCACCACCAGCAGTCCGATCGCGATGAGCGACAGATCTCGCAGCAGTGACGGCGCTCGATCGGATGCCGCCGGCACCGACCGCCGCTCGATCGTCCAGGCGATGACGAGCGCCGCCGCCAGCAGCACCCAGCCCAGCCACGGCACCCGCACGACGAAGAACGCCGGAGCCGCGAGGCACGTGAGGAGGGCGGGCACGAGTCCCCACGACCAGCGGGGTCGCGCGGGCAGGACGGCGGAGGGGTGCGCGGGCATCGGGGCTCTCGTCGGTCGAGGGTGGGCTATCTCATCCTGCGGCATCCGCCGTGGACGAGGGAACCATCATCGGCCGGACGGTCACGACGATGCGCGACGCCGGTAGGCGAGATCGCGGATGGCGCGGCCCTTCGCAGCGCCCTTGCGCTCGAACGCCGTGACGACGCGTCCCTCGTACCGCGGGGCCCACTCGCCCTCGAAGGCGCGCTCGAAGTCGTCCGACGCGTCGAGCACCTCGCGCATCTGCAGCGCGTAGTCCTCCCAGTCGGTCGCGAGGCGAAGGACGCCACCGGGTCGCAGCGCACCCGCGGCGATCGGGCTGAACTCGTCGGTGACGAGGCGGCGCTTGGTGTGCTTGTTCTTGTGCCACGGGTCGGGGAAGAACACCCAGACCTCGTCGAGCGAACCCGGCGGCAGCAGATGCCGGAGCACCTCGGGAGCGTTCGCCTCGACGACGCGCACGTTGTCGAGGCCCTCGCGCTCGGCATCGAGCATCGTGCGGGCGAGCCCCGCCCGGAAGACCTCGATCGCGAGGAAATCCACGTCGGGCCGCTCCATCGCGGCGTGGATGATCGCATGCCCCTGCCCCGACCCGATCTCGGCGATCAGCACAGCAGCGCGCCCCCACACGGCGACGGGGTCGATGGCAGACCCGGCCAGGATGCTCGTGGACGCGGCATCCCGCTGCACGTCGAGCTCGTAGCGTGGCGCGAGCTCGCTCCAGGCGCGCTCCTGCGCGTCGGACATGCGGCCTCCGCGTCGCACGAACGACACGGGACGGTCGCGGAACAGACGGGGCTCGGAGACGTCGTCAGGCACGTGGCCAGGCTACCGAGCGCTCACTGGGTCACGAAGTCGATGAGCTCCTCGACGCGTCCGAGCAGGGCGGGGTCCAGGTCGCGGTAGCTCTTCACCGAGGCGAGGATGCGCTGCCAGGCCCGGGCGAGATCGGCCTGATCTCGCGCCGGCCAGCCCAGGGCGCGGCAGACCCCCACCTTGTACTCGATGCCGCGTGGCACCTCGGGCCACGCCGGGATGCCGACCGACGACGGCAGCACGCACTGCCACACGTCGATGTAGGGGTGTCCGACGATGCGCATGTGCGCGCCGTGCCGGGTGCGCAGGATCGCGTCGGCGATACGGGATTCCTTCGAACCCGGCACGAGGTGGTCCACGAGCACCCCGTAGCGGCGCTCTGCGCTCGGCGGATCCTCGTCGAGCATCGCGCCGAGCAGATCGACGCCCTGCAGGTACTCGACCACGACGCCCTCGGCCCGCAGATCGTCGCCCCACACGCGCTCCACGAGCTCCGCGTCGTGGCGACCCTCGACCAGGATCCGGCTCGCGCGGGCGACCCGTGCGCGGCTGTCGGGCGCGGCGAAGGATCCGGATGCCGTGCGCGCACGCTGCACGGGTGCCGCCGCAGGCGGTGTGAGCACTATCGCGGCACCGTCGACGAGGAACCCCGGACCGAGGGGGAAGAGCCGCACCCGCCCGTGGCGGTCCTCGAGCTCGACGTGCCCGGCGGGTGTTCCGACCACCGCGCCGCAGAATCCGTCGGCGGCGACCTCGACGACGAGATCGCGCTCGACCGCGATGCGCGCGACGGGCTTCGCCGCGCGATCGCGCCATCCCGTCGAGAGCACGTCCGTGCCGTAGCGATCGTCCATCCGGTCCTCCTCAGACTCCGAAACGCTACGCGAGCACGTGCAGGCGGATGCCGCGACCCGCCGCCGCGGCATCGGTTGCGTGCCGCGTTCGCTCTGCGCGTGACTCGGCACGGGGCATCCCCTACCGTCGTATGCGCGCGGCTGAATAGACTCGTCCGGGGGCGATTTCCACGGCCCCCGAGGAGGGGGACTCGATGCGTTCGCGATGGACGGCGGCGCTCGCGACTGCTCTCGTGCTCATGTTCGCCGGGGCCGCAGCGCCTGCGGCGGCCACCGACCCGGTCGATCTCGGCGCCGGCTTCGTCCTGGATCAGGACGGCGTGCTGTCGGCGTCCGACACCACCGCCGTCGAAAACCGTCTGTCGCTCCTGTCGGACCAGACCGACATCGACCTCTGGGTCGTATACGTCGACGAGTTCACCGACCCCGCGAACGCCGAGGAGTGGGCGACTCAGACCGCCGGGGCCAACGGCCTCGGCCCGAACCAGTACCTGCTCGCCGTCGCCGTCGACGCCCGGCAGTTCTACCTCTCGGGCTACTCCGAAGGACCCGTGAGCTTCGAGCAGCTGGGCACGATAGAGCAGCAGCGCGTCCAGCCGAAGCTCGCCGCGGACGATTGGGCGGGCGCGGCCGTCGCGGCAGCCGACGGACTGCAGGATGCCGTGGGCGGAGGCTCCGGCGGCACGTCCGATTCCTCCTCAGGTGGCTTCGGCGGCATCATCCTCGTGCTCGTCGTCGCCGTCGCGGTCGGAGCGCTGATCTTCGTGTTCGTGCGCAGCCGTCGCAAGAAGCGGCCGACCGTCGCGGGCGGGGCCGGCGCGCCGGCACCCGAGGTCGAGCAGGTTCCGACGGAGGAGCTCGAGAGACGCGCGGCATCCGCCCTCGTGCAGACCGACGACGCGGTTCGCACCAGCGAGCAGGAGCTCGGATTCGCGAGGGCCCAGTTCGGCGACGCGGCCACCGTGGAGTTCGAGCAGGCCCTCGCCACCGCGAAGGAGAACCTCAACGCCGCCTTCACCCTGAAGCAGCAGCTCGACGATGCGACCCCGGATTCCGACGAGCAGGTGCGCGCGTGGAACACCGAGATCCTGCGCCTGTGCGACGAGGCCAACGCGGGACTCGACGACAAGGCCGCCGCCTTCGACGAACTGCGCAAGCTCGAGCAGAACGCCCCCGAGGCGCTCGCGCGCGTGCAGGGCGAGCGGGCGCGGGCAGCCTCCGCCCTCGACGACGCCGACAAGCACCTGCAGACCCTCGCGGCGACCTACGCGCCCGAAGCGCTGGCCACGGTCGCCGACAACCCGACGCAGGCGCGGCAGCGCATTGCGTTCGCCGACGAGCAGCTCGCCCTCGCGCAGACGGCGATCGGCGCCGGCGACGGCGGCGAGGCCGCGGTGAGCATCCGCGCCGCCGAGGAGGCGGTGGGGCAGGCCGAGCTCCTCGAGCAGGCCATCGACAAGCTCGGTGCGGACCTCGCTCAGGGCGAGACGAGCGCGACCGCGCTCCTGGCGGAGCTCGAACAGGACATCGCGGCGGCATCCGCACTGCCCGACGCCGACGGGCGCATCGCCGATGTCATCGCCGCCACACGGCGGCAGATCGACTCCGCGCGAACCCACCTCACCGGCGCAGGCAAGCGTCCCCTGGTCGCCCTGCAAGGACTCGAAGCGGCGAACCAGCAGATCGACTCGCTCGTCGCCGGCGTGCGCGACGCCGAGGCCAAGACGCAGCGCGCGCGGCAGATGGTCGGGCAGCTCATCCTCCAGGCCCAGGCGCAGGTGTCGACCGCCGAGGACTTCGTCACGTCGCGCCGCGGCGCGATCGGCGCCCAGGCACGCACGCGTCTGGCCGAAGCGGGTGCCGCCCTCGTGCAGGCGCAGCAGCTGCAGCAGAGCGCCCCCGAGCAGGCGATGCAGTACGCGCAGCGGGCCAACCAGCTCGCCGAGCAGGCGATCCAGCACGCGCAGAACGACGTCGGATCCTTCTCGGGCGGCGGCATGTTCGGCGGGTCATCCGGCGGCGGAGGCGACAACATGCTCGGCGCCGTGCTGGGCGGCATCGTCATCAACTCGCTGCTCGGCGGAGGCGGGCGCTCGTCCGGCTCCTCGGGCGGCCTCGGCGGAATGTTCGGCGGCGGAGGCGGCGGCTTCGGCGGCGGCGGCCGCTCGTCCGGCAGCTTCGGCGGCGGTGGAACCCGCTCACGCCGCGGAGGTGGACGCTTCTGACATCCGACCCCCTGCCGCCACGGCATCCCGCCCTGTCAGCACCCGATCTCGATACACACCCTCAATAGGAAGGACACACGATGGCCAAGCAGTCCATCTTCGGTCGCATCTCGACACTCATGAAGGCGAACATCAACGCGCTCCTCGACTCGGCCGAGGACCCGCAGAAGATGCTCGACCAGCTGGTGCGCGACTACAGCAACTCGATCGCCGACGCGGAGTCCGCGATCGCCGAGACCATCGGCAACCTGCGCCTGCTCGAACGCGACCACCAGGAAGACATCCAGGCGGCGACCGAGTGGGGCAACAAGGCGCTCGCCGCGAGCCGCAAGGCCGACGAGCTGCGTTCAGCAGGCAACGCGACGGATGCCGACAAGTTCGACAACCTCGCCAAGATCGCCCTTCAGCGGCAGATCAGCGAAGAGAACGAGGCCCGCGCCATCGCCCCGGCGATCGCGTCGCAGACCGAGGTCGTCGACAAGCTCAAGGACGGCCTCAACGGCATGAAGCAGAAGCTCGAGCAGCTGCGCTCGAAGCGTTCGGAGCTCCTCGCCCGCGCCAAGACGGCCGAGGCCCAGACGAAGGTGCACGACGCCGTCAAGTCGATCGACGTGCTCGACCCGACGAGCGAGCTCGGCCGATTCGAAGACAAGGTGCGTCGCCAGGAGGCGATCGCGCAGGGCAAGCAGGAGCTCGCAGCCTCGTCGCTGGACGCCCAGTTCACGGCGCTCGACGACATCGGCGAGCTGACCGAGGTCGAGGCGCGGCTCGCCGTGCTGAAGACCGGCGGCAAGCCGCAGGCCGCGATCGAGGACTGATCCCGCACGACACGGGCGTCGCACCTCCGGGTGCGGCGCCCGTCGTGTTCTCGGGCTGCCCTGTCGGTCAGTTGCCGGGACACGCCGCAATGCGAGCGGCGGTGGCGGCGTGTCGCGGCATGTCGCGGGCGGGAGGATGATGGGGTGATGACGCGTTACCTCGTGGTCCCGCAGTGGCAGGGAAGCCCCTCGTCCCGGGCGATGCAGCTCATCGACGGCGCGCAGGCGATCGCCGGAGACCTGCCGCGCTCGGCGACCACCGTGCTGGACGTGCCCGTCGAGGCCGGCGAGGCATTGGGCACAGGCATCCACCGGCTGACGTCGCTCGTGCGCGTGCGCGAGCAGATCGAAGACGCCCTCGCCTCGTTCACCGAGCCCGTGCTCACCGTCGGGGGCGACTGCGGCGTCGCACTCGGCGCCGTCGCGCACGCCGCCCGCCGTCATCCGTCCCTCGCCGTCGTGTGGCTCGACGCGCACCCGGACTTCAACGCCACCGACACCACACCGTCGGGGGCGTTCTCGGGCATGGTTCTGCGCGCGATCGTCGGCGACGGCGAAACCGCGCTGTCGCTCGCCCCCGGCGTCGTCGCCCCCGACCGCGTCGTCATCGCCGGGGCGCGCTCGTTCGACGAACCCGAGCTCGCCGCGATCAGCGAGCGCGGCATCCGGACCCTCACGGTCGAGTCGCTCCGCGACGCCGACGCGCTGGCCGATGCCGTGCGGGAGACGGGCGCCGACGCCGTCTACGTGCACATCGACGTCGACGTCCTCGATCCCGCCGAGCTCGCCGGCAACGCGCATCCCGAGCCCTTCGGACTGACCGTGGCCGAACTCACGACCGCGCTCGGACGCCTGCGCGCCGCGGTGCCGCTGGTCGGGGCGACGCTGACCGGCTACTCGCCCTCGTCCCTCGCGTCGGCGACCGACGACCTCGGCGCGATCCTGCGCGTCGTCGGAGCTCTGGCATGAGCCCGATCCCGACACCCCCGGCCGACTGGCGGCTCACCGCCGACCGCGCCGTGCAGCGCGGAGCCCGCGTCGACCGGTACATCCCCGCCCCGCTCCTGGATTCGCCCATCAGTCGCCTCGGCTACTGGTACGGCACGACGGTCGGCTGGATCTGGGGCACGCTGTGGAGCACGGGCCGCGTCGAGAAGCACGGCGATCTGTGGGTCTTCCGCGGACTTCCCGCGTGGGCTTTCCCGCGCGGCGGCAGCTGCGTGGGCGGATGCTTCCTCACCGGGGACGCTCCACTCACCGAGCGTCTCCTCCGCCACGAGGCCGTGCACCGGCGTCAGTGGCAGCGCTACGGCATCCTGATGCCGTTCCTCTACCTGTTCGCGGGTCGGAACCCGCTGCGCAACAGGTTCGAGATCGAGGCGGGCCTCGAGGACGGCAACTACGTGCCGCGCGGGGCTTAGCTCAGCGCGCGGTCGCGAGGCCGAAGCGCTCGGGCGTGTGGATCGCGTCGGACGCGACGCCGTTGCGCGCGGTGAGGTGATCGACGATGTCGGCGGTGCCGAGGTAGCCGCCGAGCAGGTGGATGCGGGTCGTGGACCCGTCGTCGCACAGCATCTCGTCGGCCCACGCGGTGACGGCCCGCGCGATCGCCTGCCCCGGAGCGCAGTCGCGGCCGGTGCCGGGCGCACCCGAGCGCAGCGAGCGGTCGAGCCACGTCAGTGTCATGCGGGCGGGCACCGTGATGTCGGCCTGCGACGCGGCATCCGGGATCTCGACGAAGACGCGCCCGGTCGAGCACAGCGGCAGCGTCGCGAGCAGCGTCTCGAGGTCGACGAGGGACGTCTCGTCGGCCGTGATCAGGTGCTGCACCCGTGAATGCCGCGGAGCGCGGCACGCCGCGGCGCTGTGCTCGGTGTTCGTCATGATGCTTCGACTATACCCGAGCGTAGGCTTGCCTAACCTCACAACAGGCTGGCAGATGACCTCACGTGACGAGGATCCTGCGGAGCTCCCCGACCTCGTCGTCGCCCAGCCCGTGGGCGCGCAGGTAGTCCCCGGGCGAGCCGTACTCGGCGGCCAGGCGATCCAGGGCCGCCCTCATCACCGGAGCCGGGGAACGGGTCGCGAGCTCCTCGATGTGCACGGCGTCGGGATGCTGCGACCGCAGCCACGACACGACCTGCCGATTGCGGCGCACGGGCAGGAGCGACTCGCTGCGCGCATAGTCGGCCACGACGGCGTCGACGTCGACCCCCGCCGCGGCGAGGGTGAGCGCGACGGTCACCCCCGTGCGGTCCTTTCCGACCGTGCAGTGCACGAGCACCGGCTGGTCGGCGATGATCCCCCGCACCACGTCGACGACGCCGGTGGCGGAGTCATCGAGGAGCCGGCGGTAGAGCTCGTCGAGGCTGATGTCCTGGGCGAAGAACGACGCGACCGACCCGAGGAACAGCGGCACGCGCTGCACCTCGATCGCGAGCCCGTCGATCAGGCTCGGCTCGCCGAGCACCTCCTCGTCATCGCGCAGATCGATGATCCGACGGATGCCGAGCCCCGTCATCGCCACGCGCCCGGCGTCACCGAGTCGAGCGAGGTTGCCGGAGCGGAAGAGGATGCCGCCGCGCGTGCGATGCGCGCCGGCCGGAAGCCCGCCGACGTCGCGGAAGTTCAGCGCCCCCGGAACCAGCGGGCCCTGTCCGCCCGCGGTCACGCCGTGGCGTCCGACCGGGGAGGCACGGGGTATCGACCGGCGATGGCGACCCGGTTGAACGCATTGATCGAGACGAGCACCCAGCAGAGCGCGACGTACTCCTGCTCGCTCAGCACTCCGCCGACCCGGTCGTAGACGTCGTCGGGGATGCCGTCCTCGTGGATAAAGGTGAACGACTCGGTGAGTTCGAGCGCTGCGGCCTCACGCTCGGTGAACACCCCGGACTCGCGCCAGACCGGCAGCTGGGCGATGACGTCGGCGTCCAGACCCGCCTCGACGGCGCGGTCGACGTGGACGCGCACGCAGAACGCGCAGCCGTTGAGCTGAGACGCGTGGATCTGCACGAGCTCCTTGAGCCGGGCGTCGATGCCCGCGTCGGCGGCGAGCCCGCCCACCGTCTTGGAGAAGCCTTCGAGGGCGAGATAGGCGCCCTTCGCCGACTTGGAGAGGTGGACGCGCGCCTCGTTGTTCATGCAAGCCACAGTACCCACGAGGCTGCGGGCGTGGGTCACAATGGGGGCGTGGACGATCCCATCGACGAGTTCTCGTTCCTGCCCGAGCAAGCCGCTGACATCGGGATCGCCGGCCCGCTCCCCCGTGTCGAGCGGCGCACGCTCACCCTCCCGGACGGCCGTGAGCTGAGCGCCCTCCTGTACGGCCCTTCGACAGGCTCAGGGACCGGGGGCTCGGGCTCAGGGACCGCGAGCGAAGGTGGCGGCCGGCCCGTCGTGACGTTCCTGCACGGTGCGGGGCTCAACGCCCACACGTGGGACACGACGATCCTCGCGCTCGGACTGCCGGCTCTCGCGGTCGATCTGGCCGGCCACGGCGACTCGTCGTGGCGCGACGACGCGGCATACGTCGCCAGAGTCCTGGCGCCCGACGTGATCGCGGCGATGGACGCCTGGACCGACCGCCCGCAGGTGCTCGTGGGGCAGTCCCTGGGCGGGCTCACCGCCGCGGCCGTGGCGGCATCCCGACCCGATCTCGTGCGCGAGCTCGTCGTCGTCGACATCACCCCCGGCATCGATCCGAACGGGGGTGCGAGCCAGATCCGGCAGTTCTTCGCCGGACCCGCCGACTGGGCGTCGCGCGACGAACTCGTCGAGCGCGCCCTCTCATTCGGCCTCGGCGGGTCGCGGCGGGCGGCGGAGCGCGGCGTCTACCTGAACTCGCGCGTGCGCGCGGACGGGCGCGTGGAGTGGAAGCATCACTTCGCGCGACTCGCGAACGCCCTGGCCGCCTCGCCCGCGCCGGCGACGGCCGCGGACGAACGACAGGATGCCGTCGCGGCGGCGCTCGGCGCGTCGGGCTGGGAGGACCTCGCCGCGGTCGCTGCCCCCCTGACCCTGATCCGGGGAGACCGCGGCTACGTCACCGCGGACGACGCCGACGACTTCGCGAGTCGCCTGCCGGCGGCATCCGTCGTCGTCGTACCCTCGGGCCACAACGTGCAGGAGGAACTGCCCCGCGAGCTCGCCGAGCTCGTCCGCGCACGCGCCGGGAACGGTTAACGCTTGTGTTGCGTTGTAGGTAGCCGGTTCGCCGGGTCGCCCGGCGCATGCCTAGGCTGGTGGATTGCACCGGCCCAACCTGCCGCTCACACCCGAGGCACCGGCGTCCGCACAGCAACGGACGCCCCTCCGAAAGGAACCCCCTGATGCTCCGCCGCACAGCTTCCTCCGTCGCCGCGCTCGCCGCGACGGGCGTGCTCCTGCTCACCTCGTGCTCGTCGCCGGCGCCGGAGCCGACGTCGGCGGGTCCGGCCGACCCCGACGCGTCGGTCGCGATCCGGCTCGTGCTCGAACCGGGAAACCTCGACATCCGCGAGACCGCCGGGTCGTCGCTGGACCAGATTCTCGTCGACAACATCTACCAGGGTCTCGTCTCGCGAACGCCCGAGCAGGAGATCGTGCCGGCGCTCGCCAGCGACTACAGCGTGTCCGACGACGCGCTCACCTACATCTTCACCGTGCGGGACGACGTCGCGTTCCACGACGGGCAGGCCCTCACCCCGCAGGATGTCGTCTGGTCGCTGCAGACCCGCAAGGACACCCCGGCGTGGCGCGACTCCGCGCGGCTGGCGAACATCGCCTCGATCGCGGCCGAGGGCCAAGACGTCACCGTGACCCTCACCCAGCCCGACTCGAGCTTCCTGTGGAACCTCACCGGCCGCGGCGGCATCATCCTGAAGGAAGGCGACACGGTCGACTACAAGACCGCCGCCAACGGCACCGGCCCCTACGCGCTGGACACCTGGCTCCAGGGCGACAGCATCACTTTCGCGCGAAACGACGCGTACTGGGGTGAGGCGGCGCCCGTGGCCGAGGTCGTGTTCGACTACATCCCCGACAACCAGGCCGCCCTCAACGCCGCGCTCGCCGGCGAGGTCGACGTGCTGACCGGCTTCGACGCCAACCTCACCGATCAGATCGAGGCGAACGGCGATTTCGCCGTCGCACTCGGGCAGTCCACCGACAAGGGCACACTCGCGTTCAATCAGACCGAGGGATCCCCGCTCGCCGATCAGCGCGTGCGCCAGGCGATCCGTCAGGCCATCGACCACGACGCCCTCGTCGAGGCGATCGGGTCGGGCTCGACCCTGTACGGCCCCATCCCCGAGCTCGATCCCGGATACGAAGACCTCGAAGACGTGGCCCCGTACGACCCCGAGGCGGCTGTCGCGCTTCTCGAAGAGGCCGGCGCCGAAGACCTCGAGCTGACCCTCACGATCCCGAACTTCTACTCCACGACGATTCCGCAGATCCTCGTGTCCGATCTCAACGAGGTCGGGATCACGCTCGAGGTCGAGTCGGTCGACTTCACCACCTGGCTCACCGACGTCTACACGAACCGGGACTTCGATCTGAGCTTCGTCCTGCACACCGAGGCCCGCGACTTCGAGAACTGGGCGAACCCGGAGTACTACTTCACCTACGACAGCCCCGAGGTGCAGGCGCTCTACGCCGAGTCCCTCGCCGCCACCGATGAAGCCGAAGCGGCCGAGCTCCTCGCAGAAGCCGCGCGGATCGTCTCGGAGGACGCCGCAGCGGACTGGCTCTACAGCGGCGCCTCGGTGGTCGCCGTCGGCACTAACATCACGGGTATGCCGGTGATCAACGTCAACGAGCGCCTCAATCTCGCAGAAATCACCAAGAGCAACGGGTGATCCGATACGCGCTGACACGACTGGCCCTGCTCCTGCTCGGGCTGTTCGTCGCCAGCGTGCTGATCTTCCTCACCCTCCGGGTGCTTCCCGGCGACGTCGCGCAGCTCATCGCCGGGGTGAACGGCACTCCTGAGCAGGTCGCCGCGATCCGGGAGCGGATGGGGCTGAACAGTCCCCTGCCCGCCCAGTACCTCGAATGGATCGGCGGGGTGCTTCGGGGCGACCTGGGCACGTCGCTCGTGACGGGGACGAGCGTGGTGACCGAGCTGTCGCAGAAGGCGCAGGTCACGGTGCCCCTGGGCATCCTGTCGCTCGCCATCGCCGTCGCGTTCAGCGTCCCCCTCGGGGTGTTGTCGGCGATGCGTCGGGGCCGTGCCGACGGCACCGCGCTGAGCGTCGGCGCTCAGCTGCTGGCTGCGGTCCCCGTCGTCTGGGCCGGCATGATGCTGGTCGTCGTCTTCGCGGTCTGGCTCGGGTGGCTTCCGGCGCAGGGCTTCCCGCGCGCAGGGTGGGCGGACCCCGGCGCGGCGATCCGCGCCCTGATCCTGCCGGCCCTCACGATCGGAATCGTCGAGGGTGCCATGCTCATGCGGTTCGTGCGCAGTGCGACGCTGCAGGCCGTGGGCCAGGACTTCGTGCGCACGGCGGCCGCCAAGGGGCTGACCCGCGACGCCGCCCTCATCCGCCATGGGCTTCCCGTCGTGGGACTGTCCGTCATCACCGTGCTCGGGCTGCAGGTCGCCGGCATCATCGTCGGTGCCGTCGTGATCGAGCAGCTGTTCACGCTTCCCGGCATCGGCCGCATGCTGGTCGCCGACGTCAGCGCCCGCGATCTGCCCAAGGTTCAGGGCGAGCTGCTCGCGCTCACCGGCTTCGTGCTCATCGTGGGGTTCGTGGTCGATCTCGCGCATCGCGCGATCGATCCCCGGCAGCGGGAGGCGTCGTGAGCGGGAACTGGCTGCGCCGCCTGTGGTCGCTGTCGACCGGACGCTTCGGACTCGTCGTCGTCGCGGTCGTCGGGGCGACGGCGGTGGTGTCCCTCGTGTGGACGCCCTTCGACCCCGGGCAGGTCGACATCGCGAACCGCTGGGCGATGCCCGGCTGGCCGCACCTGTTCGGCACCGACGGGTCGGGTCGCGACATCCTGAGTCTCATCATGGCGGGTTCGCGGACGACGATCGTGGTCGCGGTGGGAGCGGGTGTCATCGCGACGCTGATCGGTCTGTCGCTCGCCGCCCTCGGTGCCCTCACCCGCCGATGGGTGCGCGAGTCCGTCGCAGTCCTCGTCGACATCCTCATCGCGTTCCCGGTGCTCATCATCGCGATGATGATCTCGGCGGTGTGGGGTGGCGGCCTCGCGGTCGTGATCTGGTCGGTCGGCATCGGCTTCGGCGTCAACATCGCCCGCGTCACCCGGCCCGAGCTCCGCCGCGTGCTGCACAGCGACTTCGTGCTCGCCGGGCGCGCGTCGGGGCTCACCCCCGCGCAGAACCTGTGGCGGCACCTGCTGCCGAATGTGGCTCCCGTGTTCATCGTGCAGCTGTCGTGGGGCATGGCGGTGGCGATCCTCGCCGAGGCCGGGCTGTCGTATCTCGGGTTCGGCGCCCCGGTCACCGAGCCGTCGTGGGGCGTCCTGCTGCGCGACCTCCAGCAGTACATCACCGTGCATCCGCTGTCGGTGCTGTGGCCGGGACTGGCGATCACCGTCACTGTGCTCGGGCTCAATCTGCTCGGAGACGGGCTGCGCGAGGCGACCGATCCCACGCTGAACCGCGGCGGAGGCGCCCGGCGCACCGCCCGCACCCACGTGCCGGAGGTGGTGGCATGACCCTGGAGGTGACCGACCTCACGGTCGACATCGGACCGCGCCGGGTCGTGTCCGGCGTCTCGTTCTCGGTGCCCGACGGGGCTCGCGTGGGACTCATCGGCGAATCGGGATCGGGCAAATCGCTGACGGCGCTGGCGATCCTGGGCCTCCTGCCCGAGGGCGCGACGGCGGGCGGGTCGATCCGGTGGAACGGCCGCGAGCTCCTCGGCCTGCGCGACCGCGAGATCGCTCGGCTGCGCGGCGACGAGATCGGCATCGTGTTCCAGGAGCCGCGCACGGCGCTCAACCCGATCCGCACGGTGGGGCGTCAGATCGCCGAGTCGATCCGCATCCACGAGGGCGCCACGAAGAAGGATGCCGCGGCCCGCGCCGTGGCCGAGGCATCGCGTGTCGCCCTGCCCGACCCGGGCAGCATCGTCGGGCGCTACCCGCACCAGCTGTCGGGCGGCCAGCGCCAGCGCGTGGCGATCGCGATGGCGCTCGCCTGCCGGCCCCGCCTGCTGATCGCGGACGAGCCCACCACGGCACTGGACGTGACGATCCAGGCGGAGATCCTCGAGCTTCTGCGCACCCTCGTCGCAGACGACGGCATGTCGCTCGTCTTCATCACGCACGATCTCGCCGTGCTCTCCCAGATCGCCACGCACGGCGTGGTGCTCGAGCACGGGCGCGTCGTCGAGCAGGGCGCGGTGTCGCAGCTGCTGTCGGGTCCGGTCTCGCCCGTCACGCAGGGTCTGCTGCGAGACGCCACGGCGACGCTCTGGCGCCCGGGAGGCGCGGAGTGACCGCCCTGCTGCGTGCGCGGGGGCTGACCCGTCGCTACCACGTGCCGAAGACGTCGCCGTTCGAGCGTCAGACCTTCACGACGGCGCTGGACGACGCCGACCTCGACGTGCGACAGGGCTCGTCGGTCGGGATCATCGGCGAGTCCGGGTCGGGCAAGTCCACGCTCGTGCGCCTGCTGCTGGCCCTGGACACCCCCACGTCGGGCACCGTCGAGTTCGACGGGCGACCCGTCGACGGGCGGGAACGGGCGAGATCGCTGCATTGGCTGCGTCGCGAGACGGGCATCGTCTTCCAGGATCCCTACGCGTCGCTCGATCCGCGCATGAGCGTGGGCAGGATCATCGGCGAACCGCTCTGGGCTCTGGGCATCGACGGCGATCGCCGCGCGCGGGTGCGCGAGGTGCTCGGCGACGTCGGACTCGAGTCCGACATGGCGGAGCGGTTCCCGCACGAGTTCTCGGGGGGCCAGCGCCAGCGCATCGCGCTCGCCCGGGCGATCGTGCACCGGCCGCGCCTGCTCGTCGGCGACGAGCCGCTGTCTGCGCTGGACGTCACGGTGCGCGCGCAGATCCTGGCGCTGCTGGCCGATCTCCGCGCCCGAGACGGCCTGACGCTCGTCATGGTGTCGCATGACATCGGGGTGGTGCAGAACCTCTGCGACGAGGTCGTCGTGATGAAGGACGGGCGCATCGTCGAGGAGGGTCCGACCGAGAAGGTGCTGCTGCAGCCCCAGGTCTCGTACACGCGACGCCTGCTCGCCTCGATCCCCACGATCGGACCCGACGAGCGCTGAGCCGCGACCCCGCCCGTCGTACCGCCGTCGTGTCGGAGCGCGCGTATAGCCTCGGACCATGGCACACGCGATCGTTCCTCCCTACCTCCTGGCCCGCATCGCCTCGGTGCAGGAACCCGCCTGGGCGCACGCGGCGCAGGCCGCGCGCGCCACGCTCGCCGCTCCGCGCGACTACCGCCCGGTGCGCACACGGCTGACGCTGACGATCGACGAGACCGGCACCCTCGTCGCCGAGACCGGCCCCGGTCCCGACCGCACGATCTCCGACGCCGAGAACCGCGAGCTGCTGCCGGGCGTCCGTGTGCGCGGCGAAGACGACCCCGCCTCCGGCGATGAGGCGGTCGACGAGGCCTTCGACGGCCTCGGGGCCACGTTCGACTTCGTCTGGGACGCCTTCGAGCGCAACGGCCTCGACGGCGCGGGCGGTCAGCTGCTCGCGACCGTGCATTACGGTCGCGACTACGACAACGCCTTCTGGAACGGCGAGCGCATGGTGTTCGGCGACGGCGACGGCGAGATCTTCACCGGCTTCACCGGCTCGCTGACCGTCATCGCCCACGAGCTCGCGCACGGGATCGTGGATGCCGCGGGCGGCTTGACCTACCGCGACCAGTCCGGCGCCCTCAACGAATCG